>JAISMF010000111.1 GCA_031276865.1 Deltaproteobacteria bacterium
CTGTCTTCAGGCGTCCCGCGCGTCTCCCAGGTGATTTCACCTTTTCCGCTTTTTTGGGATTTAAGATCCGCCACCACCAGCCATCCCTCTTTAACAAGCAAGTCATCCACACGACTGAGAAGCTTGGCCATTCCATTCGCCATACTTCTCGTGTCATCCTTAAGCCTCATCTCTATCAAATACTTGCCTTTTTTGTATTCCACCACAATGTCGGCGTATCCGGACCCTTCAACGTATTCAAAACCAATAGTCGCTTCGCGGTTTACAACCATCTAGAGAAAGGCTGAAAATATAAGAAGGGGCGCCGCGTTAATATAATCCACCGCCTTCAGATACCTTTCCGAATTTTGGGTCCAAAATTTTTTGAATTCCTTCAAAAGGCCGTTCATATCGATTTTTTTCCCGTCCATCCACTTCCCGGCCGCATCCTCCGGAAACAATTGTCGAACTCCTTCATTAAGACGCCTTATAATGACGCCGGCGCATAATCGATTGGCCGGACGGAGGTATTCGTCCCGTTTGACAAGTCCAATATCGATACAATAATGAACATTTTTATAATACGACTTAAAATTTTCCGATGATAACATCAAATCGGGAAATTTCAAAAAAGAGAGCATGGATTCCACGACACTTTGCACTCGCGGCTCAGCGAGAGTTACCATAAGGGAGTCGATATGCGCGTCCCCTCTTCTCATCAGGTTTTCCGCGGCCGAATCTATGTGAGACGGCCTTACCGGCTTGGTATAGTCATTTCGTAAAATATTTTCCACCGCTTCATGAGCCAAAGCGTTTACGAGCCACGGCTGACCTTCGGTCCAAAACCAGACTCTTTGAACCGCCTTTTTCTGAAAAACCTAACCGGTGGCCTTGGCGTGTTGGGCGTAAAGCGAGGCTATATCCGCGGGCGTGAAATCCTGGAGCCTCAGAGATTTCGCTAACATGTTAAGCAAGCCGGACGCGCTCGAAATACCGGAGTCAGGGCTTTTTTCGATTAAACGCGCCTTGATGTCCCGCACGCCGACGATGGCGATTGAGAGGGGAAAAGGAGAAAATGATCTTTCCACGTATCCCACTCTCAGCTGTGAGAAAAATTGAATAAACGTTTCCCCCTCGAGCGCGTCAACGTCATCGAAAAAAAGAACCAATTCTTTATCGAGTCTCCCGCATAGAGCGCTCAGACATGTCAAAACAGGAAAGGAAGAGTAGTAGCAAGTCTCTTTCAATTCATTCCAAACGCTATCGGCGATGTTTTCAAGATCTTCCACATTGGATATTTTTAAAGACACGATAAAACCGCGAACGATCGCATCCATAGTCTCGCTGACATCGGCTACGCCCCGAATCGTTTCCAGGGAATGATACATGGCGTGACAGCCGCCCTCTTCGTTCAGATGGTCCGCATATGCCTTTACAGACGTCGTCTTCCCGCTTTGGCGGAGAGCGTGGATGACGAAGAACAGCCCGGATTTTATCAGATCCCGCACGCCCTGAAGTCTGGGAACGGCGGGCAGCATGTAATGTAGGGTGGGATCGCGGGGGCCGGAAATGTTGAATTTTTTACTCTTTAGTTCCGTCATGTGTTTTTTTTATCCAACGCCGTCCCCTGACGTCGCCGGAGAGCTTTTCAACGCTCCGGAACGTCTAGAAAGCGATGGGGAGGTTTTGCGGCCTTTCTAAAATCATCATAAAACACATTGACGCGTTTGGCTATAGTCAAAATTACGTAGTTAAAAATTTATTTAACGAACGCCCAGAACGTCTTGGTTTTAACTTTTTCAGATTCTTTTTTCAATCTCCTTCACTACTTCTTTACGCCCTCTTTTTCCGTTTTTTCGCCAGTCTCTTTCACTACTTCTTTAGCGGTCTCTTTTTCCATCTCTTCGCCAGTCTCCTTAACTACTTCTTTAACGGCCTCTATTTCAATATCTTTGTCGATCTCTTCCACTACTTCTTTTCCGAATCTTTTTCCGGGTCTTTACCGGAAGCTTCCGACTCCTCCTTTTCCGTAAATGCCGCCTCCGGAGTGATAATGGTGGAGGCCAGGGGAAGCGAGATCGTGACCTTCAGTCCTGTTTCCTCCGGAACTCCCTCGATATTCTGGAGTTTCAAACTCCCCCCGTGGCTCTCCACGATGTTCCTAACCAAGACCAGCCCCAGGCCGGTTCCCTTGGTTTTGGTGGTGAAGAAGGGTTTGAAGAGGTTGGGGAGGCTGTCCGGAAGAATCCCGGGACCGGTATCGCTGATAACCACCAGCACCCGGGCCGCGTCGCCGGAGGGCTCTTTCACCGGATCCAGTTCGGTTTTGACGGTGAGGAGGCCTCCATCGGGCATGGCCTGGACGGCGTTCACCAAAATGTTCATGAAGGCCCGGTGAAGGAGGGCGGCGTCCGCCATGATGGGGTCCGGGTCCTCCCTCAAGTCCGATTTCAGCTCCACCCCGTTTCGGGCCATGTCGGCCTCCAAAAGGACGAATATCTCCTCTAAGATGTCCTCCGGAACCACCGGAGCGAACCTGGGCTCCTGGGGCCGGGCGAAGTCCAAAAAATCGGTCACGATCCGGGAAAGGCGTTCGGATTCGTCCACTATGGCTCCGGCGAGCCTTTTCAGTTTGGGACTCTCCTTGAGGCTGGCGGAGAGGAAGTCCGCGGAGGAGTTTATGATCCCCAAAGGGTTTCTTATCTCGTGGGAGACGGTCGCGACCATCCTTCCCAAATTCACGAGCCTCTCCACCCGGTGCAGCCGCTCGTTTAAAGCGGCCTGCTCGGCGTTCTTTTGATTTATGATGGCCTCTCCCCTGGCCACCACCAGCCGCAGGACGAAGGTGAGGAAGATGGTGGCGCCGGCGGCCACGGCCAGGGCGGTGTACTGCATCCTGGCTATCTGGCGGTACTCCTCGGTTAGATCCCGGGTGATCTCCAAGACCCCGGAGATGCCGTAGCTGGAATAATCCTCCATGGCCTTGAAGCAGCGGATGGAAAAGCTCCCCCTGGGAAAAAATCCTCCCAAAAGAAAGGAGCCGTTCTGACGCACTATGACCGTGCGTTCTTTTAAGTAGCTTACGTAGGATTCCCGATCCTGGGTTCCAGGCGGCCGCCAGAAGCGCCGGGTGAAGGGGTAGCCGCCGGTGAAGAGGTCCTCCTCTTTAGGCGGCCCCGGAAGGTAGGCCCGCATCACGGCCTCCAGGTAGGTGCCCAAAGGTTCGGCGAACTCCCCATAGGGAATGAGTTCGCCGGTGTTGGGATTGGGTCGGTAGATGACCACCGGCACGGGGGAGTCCGAGCTGTAGACCTTC
Source organism: Deltaproteobacteria bacterium (assembly GCA_031276865.1). GTDB lineage: Bacteria > Desulfobacterota > Desulfarculia > Adiutricales > Adiutricaceae > JAISMF01. The sequence goes on from JAISMF010000111.1 coordinate 3,296, forward strand.
ATGCCGTAGCTCCCGTCGTAGAGGGCCACCTGGGAGATGTCGAAGCCGTAGATGGTGTCGTCTATGACGTCTCCCAGAAAGGCGTAGGGCTCGGGCTGGGACAGTCTGGAATCGGCTTCCGAATTGTAGAGGGGGCTTAAAAAGCGGGTGTAGAGCTGGTAGTTCAAGTTGTCCATGATCATGATGGTGTCCTCCACCACCCTTTCATAGACGGTGTCCTCCACCTGCCCGCTCATGACCGCGGCGAGGACCAAACACGAGGAGAAGATGACGGCGATGGCTATGGAGGAGAAGTACTTGGCCAGCCTGAACTGCTTTTCCTGATCCGGGGCGATGTCGGCTTCCGGAGCGGAGTCCGGGGGCCGAACGGGGTCGGGGGCGGTTCCTGGGTTTTTCGGGGACAACTTCGGCTTCCTCCCGCCCGCGGCCTACGGCCGCGGGCGGGATAATCGGATATGGGGCGGGGTTGGTTGATCAGAAATGGAGCGCGGGCAAAATAACGGGGTATGGGGCGCGGGCGGAATAACGGGGCGCGCGGCGCGGGCGGCGTCCTTCGATCCGGTCCGCCGCGTTTTATAAACGTCTCTCCGGACGCCGTAAAGAGGAAGCTTTCGGACGGCTAGGCTTCAAGACGGCCGGACTATCGTCCGGCCGGAGGGGCGGAAAGACTCCGGCTAACGGGTTTTCGGCCGCGGGGCGTCCTTAAACGGCTCCGTTTTTGGCTCCGCTTTTAGCCGGGGGGCTTTAGGTTTCCGCCTTTAAAGCGACGCGTTTCATACCCGTTTTTTTTCGGCTTCCGAATCCGCGGCCTTCGGTTTTTTCCCGAACTTAAGGCCGCCTTCTCATTTCAGGATGTATTTCTTTTTTTGCGAAAGGCCCTTGTTGAAGCGCTCGTTGAAGGCGGAGTAGCCGTCCCGGCCTAAAAGACCGTAAGTGAAGTTCTTGCTCAGCTCCACCCCGGGCTGGTTTAGGGGATCTATCCCGTAGAGGTGTCCGGAAACCACGGTCGCCACCTCCAGGGTGTGGAGCAGATAACCAATCGACATGGGCGAGACCCGGGAAAGGAGCAAAGAGAGGTTGGGACGGCCGTTTTCCGCGAGCGCCCGGGCGGTGCCCCGGCGCTCGAAGTTCAAGAGCTCTCCCAGGTTGTGGCCGCCCAGGTAGGCGAGCTCGCCGTGCTCTTTAAATATGGAGGGGATGGGGACGACGTGGCGGAAGTTCTCCACCCCCAGAAAACAGACGGTCTTCTCCTCCGTGCCCTCCATGTACATTTGGAGCTGGGAGTGCTGATCGGTCGCCCCCAGGGCTTTCACCGCGGTCTGCGCCAAGAGGTTGGGCTGTCCGTCCAGGCGGACGTTTTTCCCCAAAGACTCGTTCCAGAGCTGCCCGAACCAATCCGCCACCCGGGCCAAGGAGTCGGCGTAGGGCATGAAAACCAGGATGTTGCGCTTTTTTTCCCGGGTCATGAGGTGGTTGAGGGCCGCGAAGACGTAGGCCTTGTTCTGCTGCGGCTGCCTGCGGGCGTCATCCTGGGCCTTCTGGGCGCCCAATAAAAGCTCCGTGACGTTCACCCCCACCATGGCCAGGGGCGCGAGCCCCACGGCGGTTAAAACCGAAAAACGCCCCCCCACCCCGGGAGGGACGGGCAGGGTCTGGAAGCCCATGTCGACGGCTATCTTCCTTAAGACGCCCTTTTCCGGATCCGTCGTCACAAGGAGGTGATCCTTGATGGAGGAGCGGCCCAGGGTGCGCTGCAGCTGATCGTAGATGATCATGAACTGGCTCATGGTCTCGGCCGTGGCCCCGCTTTTGGAGATGACGTTGAAGTAGGTGGTCTTCAAATCGAGGCCCTCCAGAAGGGCCCCGAAGCCTTCCGGATCCACGTTCTCGCAGACGGTGAGCCTGGGCCAGGCGCGTTTTTGGGACTGCAGGTCGTTGTGATTCAAAGGCCTTAAGGCCTGGAAGACGGCCGAGGTGCCCAAAGCCGAACCGCCGATTCCCAGAACCACCACGTTCTCGAACTTCTTGCGCGCCATGTCTGCGAGCTTCCGGACGGATTTCAATATCTCCTGATCCCGGGGGAGATCCATGAAGGGGAGCTCCCCGTTTTTATAGCGGGCCTCCACCTCCTTATGGGCGTCGGTTAGAAGCTGCTTCATCCGGGCGAAATCGTCGGCCGAAAGACCTTTTCCGTTTCCCAGAGCCTCCTCGGTGAGGTTGTTGTAGTCCAGAGTCAGGAGCTCGTCGGATTCCTCTTTGGGGGTTTTTTTAACTTTGTCGGGCATTTTGTCCTCGTCTGCGTCCCGCAGAGACTTTCTCACGGCGGCTAAGCCGCCGAAGGGGGGTGAAAACGGCTTAGGAGCTCCGGCCGGAGCCGAACCGTTTCCCGCGCGGAGAAGGCCGGGATCCGGAAAAGCCGCCGAAACGCCGCCCCGGGTTCCGGAAACGGAAATAATCTGCCTGCTGCCGGAAAAAGTATAGCTCAATCCCCCAAAAAATCAAGGACGCCCCCCCAAAGCGGCGCCCTCGCGCCCTTGTTTCCCAAGCGTCGGCGGGGAAGCCCCCTCTTTCGGACCCTTCCCCGCCCACCCCGCGGAAAGGGGGAAAGCGCCCCATATATCGCGTCAGTGATTATAAAAAAAACTGTTAAAAGAGCTTTTCGGTCTTTTCCGGCTTTCCGGCCTTTCCCGGCCTTCCCGCTTCGCCGCTCCCGCCGTCTCCCTTTTTCCCAAAGTTTTGGAAAAGTCGGGTCTCGGGAAAAGGGGATAATCCTTTTTCCCCGACTTGACGCCGGACTTAAAAGAGCCTCAAAGAGCCTTAGCGAAGCCGGGAAACGCCTTTTCGTAGTGTCAAAATTTGTCTGGCTTCCAAGTCCGCCTTGCGGCTATAATACTTTAAGGTTCCGACCATACCCCCATACCTGCCACGAGGGAAGCGTAATGACCACAAGTGAAGAAAAGCTTAAATCCATCTGCCGCGAACTGCTCACCCTCGATGAAAACGAGATCATCAAGCTTTTACCCGTCTACCACCGCCGCCTGGACGACTTCCAAAGCATCACCGAATGGGAGGAGGCCACCGTGATGTTTTTCATGATTAACGGCCTCCGGATAAAAAACATCCAGCTTCCCGACAAAATCCGGAAACTTAACGGCAAGCCCGCCCCCCGGGTCGCCGCCGCGCCTTCCCGAAGGGTCTCGACTTCCCCTCGGGGCAAACCCTCCCTGCGGTTGGTGAAATAGTTCTTCCCGCTTCTTCCCGCTTCTTTCCGCTTCTTTCCGCTTCTTTCCCGTATATGACTGAAATTAAAAATCCATATTCATAAGCCGCTTATTCCTACTCGAAACCATTTTTCCTCCGCCTCCTATCCTGTATTTAAAATTCAACCCCCCAGGCGCGCTGAAAACAGCCCTTGAAGACCCGCCTGGCTTTCCTCTTATCCCTCCGGAGGATTTTCCGCCGCGGACGCCCTCGGTTTTTTCCTCCGGAGGCCCCTTATCCAAGGCGTCCGAGGATCCAGGGGAGCGTCCATGACCGCGGGCGGCTTTGTCCAGGTTTCCGCTTTTCCGCCTTCGTTCCGGCGGAGGCTTTCCTCCGAAACGAAGGCGGGGATCCGGAGCCTAGGCCGTTTTCCGCCCGGAGGCGGGCGTTTTCCGATGCCGGAAAGAGGCGGGAAAACCCTTTCGCTCCAAACCTCTTAAGAAGGATTCCAGATGTCTCGATTCAGTCAGGGCTGGCGGGCCGGCGGCCTGCTTTTTCCCGTAAGCTCCCTTCCCACGGATTTCGGTATCGGGGATCTCGGACCCGCCGCCAGGGATTTCGCCCTCTTCATCCACGAGGCGGCCCTCTCTTTCTGGCAGGTCCTCCCCTTGGGTCCCAGCTCCCCGGGTCTCGGAAACTCCCCCTACTCCAGCTTTTCGGCCTTCGCCGGTTCGGAGCTTTTGGTGAGTCCGGAGGAGCTCGCGGCGGAAGGGCTCCTCAAGGAATCCGATCTAAAAGATTTCCGCCTCCCCCGGGGAGGCGGAGTGGACTACGAGGCCGTGACCCGAAAAAAGACGGCCCTTCTGGATCTGGCCTTCGCCAAAGTCAAGGACGGCCTCCTCCAGGATCCGGAATTCACCGGCTTTCTCGATTCCAATGGCGCCTGGCTTAACGACTACAGCCTGTTCATGGCCCTCCACGGCTTTTTCGACGGGAAGCCCTGGACGCAGTGGCCGGAAGATATCAAATTCCGGCGCCCCGGGGCGCTCACCTATTACGGAGAGAAGCTTTCCGCGGAAATCCTCAGGCTCAAATTCGGCCAGCACCGCTTCTTCAAGCAGCTGGGACGCCTGAAAGACGAGCTCGGAAAGCTGGGGATAGGCTTAATCGGCGATCTGGCCTTTTACGTGAACCACGACTCGGCCGACGTCTGGGCCAATCCGGCGCTCTTCGCCCTGGACCGGGAGGGGGAAAGCGCCGTTCTGGCCGGCGTGCAGCCCGACTACTACTCCAAGACCGGACAGCTGTGGGGGAACCCGGTTTACCTGTGGGAGAATCACCGCGCCGACGCCTACGGCTGGTGGACATCCCGCGTGCGCCACAACCTGGGCTGCTACGACTGGGTGCGCCTCGATCACTTCAGGGCCTTCGCGGCCTTCTGGTCGGTCCCCAAAGGCGAGGTGGACGCGGTCCGGGGCGCCTGGCGCCCCGGACCGGGGGCGGATCTCTTCCGCGCCGTCCTCAAAGACGGCGGCCCTTTGAACATCATAAGCGAGGATCTGGGGATCATCACCCCGGACGTGACCGAGCTGAGGAAATCCCTGGACTTTCCCGGCATGAGGGTTTTGCAGTTCGGGGTGGGCGACCCCACCGGTCTCTCCATCCACTGCCCCTTCCGCGTCGAGCCGGACAACGCCGTCTACAGCTCCACCCACGACACCGACACCGCCCGGGGCTGGTTTTCCCGGGAGCTGACGAAGGAGGGGAAAAAGGCTTTGGAGATTCTCACGGGCCAGAAGGCCGATGAGGATAACGTTTCCTGGACCATGATCCGCCTCGCCTGGTTCTCCCCCGCCGCCCTGGCGCTCGCCACCGTCCAGGATCTTTTAGGCCTCGGATCGGAGGCCCGCCTAAACGTCCCCGGCACCCCCTCCGGCAACTGGACCTGGCGCCTGGACGATTTGAAAGCCCTAGACGAGGCCCTCGCCCTCCGCCTTAAAACCCTCACCCAAACCTCCGGCCGGGACAACTTCCAGCATCCCAATCTCCTGCGCTACTAAAATCGGCCTAAACCCTTTTCCGCAAGCGGCGCCGTTAGCGCCGGATTCCTCCGGAGTCTCCTTAACACCACGGAAACTACGAATAATATGGACTAAGCCGAACGCCCGGGCGCCGAAGCGCCGGCGCCGCCGGGAAGGGAAAGGACGCCCGGGCACCGAGGCCCGGGGGTGGCGGCGGGTAACGGCGGGGAAGCGGGGTTTCGGGTTTTCTGCTAAAATGTTTTTTTTTCAGCCCCCCTCCCGGCCCTTGTGGGGCTGAAAGGGACGATCGGCCCCCTAAACGGGGCTCCACCCCGCGGGGGGGGGCTACTTAAGGCTTCTCGTCGGTAAACCATGAAAACCTTTTCCGAACTCTTTTTAAGACTCTCCGGACTCGCCGGTCACCTGGGCGGCGGGCTCTGGGAGGATGTTCTGTCCCGGCTCAACCCGCCGGAGAGCGCTCCCGCGGACGGCGAAATCCAGGAAATGGCCTTCCGCGACGCCAAGGCCATGGCCGGGTACGTTCCGGATCTAAGGCGCATCCTGGCCTCGAACCCCCCGGGGGGCCTAGGCCCCGAGGAGCGCCTGGCCTTCGGGGCGGTTTACGGCTTCTACAACCTGACCGCGAGGATTCCGGTGGTTTTGCTCACAATCGAGGATCACAGGAAGACGGAGCAGCTGGTGGAGCTCTACAACGGCTTCCGGCAGGTGCTCCTGGAGCTGAAAGAGTACGGAAGGGTCGTGGCCGAAAAAGCCTCCGGAAAAAAGCCGGCGGGAACGGCGGAGGAATCGTGAGAACCCCTCCCCGCCGTAGGGGGGATCGCCCCCAGTGAAAGGATCCTACCTGAAAGACCTTTTTCCCGAAGAAAACGGAAGAGAGCCGGAGGCGCCCTACCCGGGGTACACGGACATTTTACGCCACGCCTGGCCCGTGCTCTGGGAAAAACCCAAGGTCCTCCTTTTATTCGTCCTCTTCGTGACCGTGGTCCAGCTCGTGGGCGATCAGATATCCAACTGGCTCTTTCAGCCCTACATGGCGGATTTTCTGCGTTTCACCGAGGCTCCGCCGGAGGATCAGGAGCGGACCCTCGGGGCCATGCTCCAGGCCTTTAGAGACATTGGCGTCTTCAGGCTGTTTTTAAGCTGCCTGGTTCCCTTCCTGTTCACCCCCCTTATCAGCTTCCTGCTCGCGAGGGGGGCGCTGTCGCTCTGGGACGGCTTCGAGCCCTCCCCTAAGGACGGGGGGACGGCCCTCGGCTGCTATCCCGTATGTCTTTTAACCTTCCTTTTAAGCATCCTTCTGGCCTTCATCCTCTCCTTCGCCACCTTCCTGTTTCTCCTCCCCACTTTGATAGCCGGAAGGCTCGCCGGAACCGGGGGCTTCTTCCTGGTGGGTTTCCTCTTGGTGGTGAGCGTCTTTTTCTGGTGCCGCTACCTCTGGCCCGAGGCGAGGCGGGTTCTTTTCATCCAGTTTCTTATCTATTTCCGCGTATCCGACAACCCGAAAAGGACTCGTTTTTTTCAAGACGTCCTCCGCGTCTACCGTTATCTGAAATTCTTTCCCTCGCATTTGAACTACATGAGCCTCTACACCTTCCTGACTTTGTTGGGTATGATGTTGCTATCGGGTATTCTGGCGCTTCCGGCGCTGTTCATTCCCGTCCCCATCGCCGGCCAGTTCGTAGTCCAGTTCGTCTTCCTTCTGGGCATGCTCTATCCCCTGGTGGGCATCGCCGGTTTTTACCGCCTCTGTCTTTATCCTATGATGGATAACTTCGGATTTTATAACTACAATTATAAGCAATACGACACGGAAGAGGAGAGACTAAAAGCTTACGGGTACGGCGATGAGGAGGAACGGGGTTACGGCGAAGAGGGAGCGGGAGAACGGGGTTACGAGGATCGGGGAGCGGAAGAGGAGGGATCCGGCGATAAGGAACCGGACGACGACGGATCGGCTGATAACGGATCGGCTGATAAGTGATTAGGAACCCAGAACGAACATATCCGTTTCCGTTGAACCGCTAAAGGTCTTTTAAAGCCCGCGCCTGAATAAGGCTCCCTTTCCGCCCGTTGGATTAAGGACGCTCCCTTAAAGGCGTTCCACCCCCGAAAAACCCTTCCGGCCGGTTTCCGCCCAATTTTCAATCGGAAATGGCGGTGTCGGATTTTAAAAAAGACCTTAGAACGCGAAAAACGGCGGACGGCTTGAAACGTTTCAATGGGCGGCGGACAAAATATCGAAGAGGAAATAAACACACCCGGCGCCAGGCGGACGCGCTCCAGGACGACATGTTTCCACCTAAGCGAAGGCGGAACGAATATTTAACCTACTTTCCCCCTACCGGGAACAAAGAAATTTTCGCGATATAATGCGTTATAACAAGTACCGGCGGAGCGGGAAAAAAACTTAGCCTTGCTAAATCCTTTCGCCGCCTCGGGCGCCATGGTTTTTCCGACTAAACTGGCGGGAATTCGGTCGAGGGATTATAATCCCGTCCTTTTATAACGAAGACAGCGTTGATAGATTCTTTGGGTACAGGAACATAGTTAAATTTAAGAACAAAACATCCTCTGTTTAGAATAAACGGTAAATCAGATAAAACAATCAGACGATTTTCCCGAACTGATTAAAAATAGAAGAGGCGTAGTTTTTCAAAATTAACCTTAAAACTAAACAGACTTAAATTTGAAATTTATGAACATATCGAGTAAAATACTATTAGCACAAGCCCGTATAGCCTCTGGTCGAAAAATCAAAGGTGTTTGTCCTAGTTAACCCTCGCGATTTCTCCCTCCGGTAGTTAAACATGCGTATAAACATTTCAAAAATTTCCCAAAGTATTTTAGATTTATCAGCGAAAACATGCTTTACGCCGATAAAACCGAGTGTATATACAATTTAGTTAATAATTATAAAGCTTGTTATCTTTGTCGTCCCAGGCGTTTCGGTAAATCTATCCTTCTTAGCGCTATTGAGTCTCTGTTTTCCGGTGAAAGGGAACTTTTTAAAAAGGTTATGGATTTATGTATTTATTCATCGGATTACACGTTTCAAAAGCATACGGTCATCCACGTCAGTATGGATTTCACCGACACCTCGTAGGGTAGCCGACTGGCGCAGTACTTCTTATCAAAGCCTGTTTCAAGTCGGCTCCCGCCAATTCCGGGCAAGAGGATTTACCGCGCTCGGCTTCCTAACCATGACTTCATGATTTCGCCTTCGAGTTACCCCAGCCGACACTGTCGCCATGTTCGGCTCTTCTGAGGACTGAAGAGTCTTCACGTCCTACGCCTGGGTACAAACGCGGAGCTAAGTTTCCTCTTTACTCATCATACTAGCGGAGCGATTTGGTTCCGTTTTTACCGGGAACTGCTAGGGTTCCCAATATGCCGCCCCGACGATACCGCCTCCCAACGCATGTCATGGTCCGAGCCCTTTCCCTAAGCCGGAATTACCCGACCCTAGCGCCGATGTTTGCTGTCCGTCCGCGTCCACTTTTCGGTAATACGGGCTCATCCGCCACCCCGCGGGGGCGGGTATCGCGGCAGTCCAGCTCGCCATACCCTTCAGACCCGATTCAGTCCGTCACCTGACATCGGTTTATACAACCTGTGTTGTCATCCACAGGACGGTCATGCGGGGCTTCCCGTGTCGCCACATGTGCCATTTACGAGCATGTCGTCACCATTACTCCGGTGGAATCTGGAAGAATTTAAAAGAATGGTCATGAATCACGATTTTCTCCCGGGGGATATCTCACCCAAACGCGGTTTAGGTGGCCGTTACCTCTAGCTTTCCTTCCCAAACTTCGGACTTCCCCGTGATCATGGCGGGTCGTCTCCCACAACTTTCTTTCGAAGCCTGCTTAGTGTTCACTCGCGTTACAACCCGCTCATGCGCGGCCCCCTATAGAGGACTTTAGGCCTTGAGCTTAAGTCATTTCGTCACCTCCATGGCTTTCAAGATTACTACCGGCCGGACCAGCCCAGTTGCCGGGCGGGCGTCTCAGCCCGCTAGGTAGGCGCACCTTTACACGGCGCACAAAAAATATATTACATAATCTTCACAAAATAGGTAAGTCTGAAGGTATTTCTATTTCGGATTCGACTTTAGACGTCGCACTTAGCGATCTTGTTGAAGGTCTGTTCGATAAATACAATAATTTTCATTCACCCGCGGCGAAAGACCAGGGGAGACGATAAACAGTTCGGAAAGTTGTCATTTTAATTGACGAGTATGACGCCCCCATCATGGATAATATTGACAACTCTAAGGTGGCCTGGGCCAACCATGAAACACTCCACGAGTTTTACCTCAGGTTTAATAAACTTGAACAATTTATTAGTTATTTCTTTGCGATAGGTATCACGCATGCGGGAAGATCGGCTCTGGAGCAAAGCGGCAATGGTATTGTCGACATATCCCTTAAACCTTATTACGCCGGAATTTGCGGTTTCACTATTGATGATCTGGACTCCCTCTTCGCCGATCGTTATGAAGAAACTCTTAACGATCTCATAGCGATAGAACAGATGAAGACAGGATCCACAGTCTCCGACCTTAGAAACAAAATATTTCATTGGTACGATGGCTATGTTTTCGATGGCGAGACCACGGTTGATGAAACCACCTCGAACAAACCAATCAGAGTTTGAAACCCTTTTTCCATTGTTCTATTTTCGAAGAAAAATCATTTGACGACATCTGGCTCCAGACCGGCCCGGCCGCTTTTCTGGCGAATATCATCGCAAACTACCCAGACCCTTTAATTTATCAAACACCGCCCACATCTTCAAAACAAATCTTAAGATCATTCGCCATCAACGATTTATCGCCTATTCCTATATTATTTCAAACCGGCTATCTGACTTTTAACGGCGTATCCTGGAATAATCAGGATGAGCCATATTCCCTTAAAATCCCGAATATGGAAGTGGAGTACGGCTACCAAAGGGTTTTATGTCAGGCGTATTTCGGTTGTTATGTTATTATTCAATTATTTTCAAAATGGAAATTATTTAAGACCGCCGTCCTTAACCGCGATGCAGCCGCAATTGAGATCATCCTTGAAACCGCCCTGGCTAAATTATCCTCCGAACAACATATTCCAATGGAAAAATACTATCATTCCGTCATTCAAGCTTTTATTGGCGGAATGGGTATCGATGCTAGATCTCAAATTTCATCATTCATGGGTAAATCGGATCTTGATTTAGTTTTTTCCGATAATGTTTATGTAATTATTGAAGTTAAATTCGAAAAAGAACCTTTGAATTCCTCTAATTTGACAATCGAGGATAAGCGCGGAAAGTCCCGTAGCTTAGCCCAAAAAGCCCTAGAACAAATTACTGAAAAAGAGTACTCCAATCATTATGCAATGCAGGCGAAAAAGATAATTGAACTCGGTTTAGGAATTTTTGGCCGCTCAAAAGTCGGAGTGATCATAAGAGACGGGAAAACCGCCCGCTGAGAGGGGTCATATTTTAATTTTTTTTATTCACCCTAAAACGATATCAGCTGAAAGAGCGACCAAACATTTTTAGGGTTCATGCGATTTTTGATGAATCCCGCCTCATAAGCCTCCACCACAAGGTTCTTTTCTTCCACCCGAGCGAACGGACGTCATACCCTCCCCTGTCTCCCCATAGGCTTCCTATTTAAAACGTATTTATCTTCCGCGGACGCTTCCGTCAGGACGTTGGCTTTTCACGCTCGATTTCACCTAAGGCTCTGCTCGACTCGCGCCTAATATTTACCGGCGCAAAGTAAAAACAGCGCTTAAGTTATAAAATTTTAGCGATAATTAATTAGCAGCGACTGATTTTTTTCAGCAAGATTAACGCTCAATAAATTATCCGAAACCATGTTTCTGAAGGCTAAATATTCGGGGAAATAACTCAATAGCCTTCACCCGGCTCCGGAAAGAAGCATCGGCCGGCTCCGGAAAGAAGCATCGGCCGGGGGCGGCCTGAGTATTTTACAGCTCCATTTGGTTTTTCCGCGGCGGTTTTTCTAAAAACGCCCTAAAGCCGTCGCGCGAGACCGGCGTTTAAAAAAAGGTCGTTAAAAGCCTGAAAATGTAAATTCAGGATGTCTTGGCCGGGGAAATTACGGCCGCGAATTTTCACGGGAGCGGATTATCAAGGCGGGATTATATAAAGGGGGGAAATTTCAAGGGCGGGGGAGTTTTCATGAATCTTGGGAGTCTTCGGGTTCCGGAGAGGGCGGGACGTAGACGCCGGGCGGGGGCGTTCCGATGGGGTAGGTGAAGGGGTTCACATCCTCGGAGAGAATGAGGTCTCTTAAGTCTTCTGGTATCACGGAGTGGTCGAACTCCATCTGGGAGAAGACCTCGCGGTAGAGATCCACCTGCTCGTCGAAGGGTTGGTGGGTGTCCAAAATGAGCCAGGTCTCGCCCCGGAGGCGGCATTTTCCCGGGGCGAGCTTAAGGCCGGCGTAGAAGAGCTTTCCGGTGGAGACGCGCACCCCCAGCGATTTCGCTATCTTCTCCAGCCGGGAAAGGGTGTTCTTCTCCCATTTCACGCGCTCGGGTTTTTTCGGTCCGAAACTTATAACCATTTTTTTACGCCTGGCTCCGGTACTTAGCCGGAGAGCTCTCGTACCAGTCTCCGCCCTTGAGATCGTGGATGACCACCGCCGGAAAGCCCCTCACCTCGAGGCGCAGGAGGGCCTCCGGACCCAGTTCGGGGAAGGCGAGAGTCTCCTGTTTCACTATTTTTAGGCTGTAGAAGGCCCCGGCCCCCCCGACGGCGGCCAGGTACAGGGCCCCATGCCTTAAAAGGGCCTCCTTCACGTAGGGGGCGCGGCGGCCCTTACCCACGAAAAATTTTACCCCTTTTTCCAAGAGGGGTAAAGTGAAGGGATCCATCCTCCCGGCCGTGGTGGGTCCGGCGGCCCCGATGACCCTTCCCGGGGCCGCCGGAGACGGCCCCATGTAGTACAGCGCCTGGCCCTCGGGGTCGAAGGGAAGCTCGCGCCCCTCCTCCAGCATGTCGACGAGCCTCCGGTGGGCCTGGTCCCGGGCCGCTATGAGGACGCCTTCCAGTTCAGTCTCCATGCCGCTTTCAAGGCTCCGGAGGACCTTGAGGGCTTCCGGATCCCTCCCCAGGGGGAGCTTCAGGGTGACAATATCGGACACTTTTAGGATCTTTTCCCGGGGCCTTCAATCCGGCGGAAAGGGATTTTCCGGGCGAAAGCTCAACTCTTCTGGGACTGCTTAAGGTAGAACTGGCAGAACTCCTTATCGTGGACCATTATGTGATCCTTCAGCCAGTTCACCACCAGGGAGTTTATGGCGAGAATCACCGAGAGCTTCTCCCCGTTGTTTTTGTACTCCTCGTAGAGTTTCTTAAACTTGCCCACGAAATCCACGTGCAAATTGTGGTGGAAGGCGGATTTGGGGTACTGCACCCTCCGCTGGAGGGCCTCCTCGTCGGTGAAATGCCTCACCACGTAGTTTTTCAGAAAATCCAAAGTCTCCGGTATCCTCTGCTGCTGGCTGCGGTCCAGCAGCTTCTCGGCCTGGACGAAGAGTTCTTTGTGCTGCTCGTCTATCTTGGCGACGCCCGTCTCCAGGGTCTTATTCCAAAGCATAAAGCACCTCGACTGTTATTTATTTAATTTTATGGATGAGCCTGTCAAGGACGGGAGTCCTCAAACGGAGCTAATTATAACAGATTAGAGATGCCCAAAAAAGGAAAAATTCAGAAACGCTCCTCGAAAGCATGGTTATAAGCCGCTTTTCGGGCCCGAAAGGCCTTAGGGAAAACGGCGGTGGCCCTCCCGGAGCTTTTTTTTCGGAGCTAACGGACTATAGCCGGATAATTTCAGGCCTTTCCGGAGAAATTTTCCACATGGTTAAGGGAAAATTTTCCAAAAAATATCCATTACGATCGCCTTACGGCGCTAAAGACCGACCGGGAGCGCCTACCTCCGGCCCACTAAAATAGAGGGCGGAAAGAATTATGGAGTTCTCGGCGGAAAAGCCGCGGGAGCTGTTCCGATTGAAGACTAGCTGAGGCCGGTCTGAGCGGACGGCTGGGCTAAGCGGAGGGAAGGCTGAGCGGAGGGAAGACTGAACGGTGGATGGTTGAACGGAGGGAAGACTGAACCGGTGGACGGCTGAACGGAGGAAAGACTGAGGGGGGGGAGGTTGAACGGAGGGAAGGACGCGCCGGAGGGAGACCGGACCGAGGAGGGACGTGTCCGGGGGCGGCAAACCGGGGCGGTGAACTCGGAGGGGAGAAAAAAAATGAGAGAGAAAGGGCGAAATCCGGCCGGGGACGGGTTTCGGAGGGGCCGGGGGGCCTTTCCCGGCGCCCCGGCCTGGAAAAAAGGCGGGGGGGGGATCAGTACTTGGTTAGATAGTACAGATTCAAGGCCAGGAAGTTTAAAACCGCCATGACCTCGCAGAGGGTTTCCCGGCCGTGCCCGAAGTTGCGGGTGAGCCCGAAGCCCTGGTTTTTCAGTTCCTGCTGAAAGTTGAAACCGGAAAGCGCGTTCACCGCGCGGGACATCTTATCCATGTCCCACTCTTCGGGGGGGATGCTGGTCACCACCAGGCGCTGGTACTTCTCCGGCCGCATCAGGGGGGCCATGTTTTTTTCCAGCCTATGGTTGGGCAAGAGCCAAATCTTCCTACCGATTCCGGAAAAGCCCTTCTCCAGGAGCTTGCGGCCCACGTCGTGGTAGTCCCGGTCGGCCTTCTCTTTGTCGCCCGGGGCCTTGTCCGCGAAGGAGCCGTCTTTGCCGGCGGAGAGGTCGAAGATTTCGGGGACCTTTCTTTTCAGGAGATCCCGGGTTTCCCCGTTCAAGAGGAGGATGAAGTCCTGGCCGGGCGAAAGCGAGGAGATGGCCTTGAAGTTCCCCAAGCCCTGCCGGAGAATGAACAGCGGGTTGAGGGCTTCGAGCTTCTGGGCGTTGTAGGAGTTCCAGCGGGAGAGCACCTCGTTGAAGGCGGGCTCGGGGCTCTCGTCGCCGGCCGAACCCCGGAATGTCACGCCTTGGGTCATGCCCGGATAGTCACCGGCCTTCAGGAACTCCGGGGGCAGCTGGGGGATCATCCTGGGTTCCCCGTAGAGGGAGAAGCCGGCGAGGGAGTGGAAGTACTCCACCTTGAAGGCCTTCCGGCGCACCGTCTCGTAGCTCTTGGAAAGGCAGCAGGGGCAGGATATGCTCTCCGAAGAGTAGTGCCTAGCCATATATGGTATTATTACGGTGCGGTCGGAGATCTTGAACTTGTCCTTATCCTTATCCTCCGCGACGAGGTCCCTCACCATCTCCCAGAGGGCGTCGAAGAAGATCCTGGGCGACACCCCGTCCAGCTGGCTGCGGATGTGGTTGTCCGTGGGAATCTTCCGGGGAAGCCCGTCCGGCTTGTCTCCGTAGGTCAGGGAGACGAAGAAGGTGTTCATGTCGTCGTCCTTGAAACCCGGAAGAGAGAGCAGGAATTTCCTCAAAGAGTTGGAACGGGAAAAAAAGGCCGCCAGAGCCGTCATCCCCAGCTGGGGGACAGTGTACATGGTGTTCTTCCCGGTGCGTTTGTCCGGGATCTTTTTCATGTACTCTAAAACGAAGAGGGTGTATTTGCTGAGTTTGCTCATAGTCTCGTGGGTAAGTATAATTGGCGCCCCGCCGTTCCCCGCCATGGAAAGCGCTCCCGGAAGAGCGGCCGTGAGCATGGCCTGGAAAACGGAGGGAGGAAGCTCAATCGAGGGGAAGACGCGTCTAGTGGCGGCAATTTTCGTTCGATTGTCGTTTAACCTCTGGAATATTTCTCATAAACCATTCAAAAAATCAAGCCTTTTTTTAGCGCCCGCCCGATTGTTTACCCGGTAAACATTTTTTGTATAAAATAAAAAAACCGCCCGGCCGCCCGCCGCCCGCGGGCGGCGCCGGGCGGATGGGCGGGGAAAGTCCGCGCCGGAGCGCCCCGGACGGGAAAAATCACCCCATAAATTAAAACCTCCCCGAAAACCGATAAGCGCCCTCTGGAAATAGCCCGCCCGCACCCTTCCAACCCCCGCGGGGGCGGGAGCTCGCGGGTAAATTTTTAAAACTTCAAGCCGGAAATTTTCAAAACCCCGCCTCACCTCCGAAGGCGCCGCGTTTTCATACGGAATAAAACGCGTCGTTGGATTTTTTCCGAATTTTTCCCCCTCTCCGGGGAACCATCCTAGGGAGCGTTCTTTTTAGCGGCCGCCTTGTTTCATAAGCCTCCATTATTTCCGGCCTAGGGGTTTTGGCGCCGTTAATTTTATAAACAGCCGTAAGACAAACCAGATTCGTCAAAAGTCGCGCGGAAACCTTGAAAAGCGGCTTCGAACGTTTAGAGAGCTTTATTTAAAAAGAGTATTTAAAGCCGCTTTTTTTAGCCGCGCTGACAATAACGCGTTATTTTTTCTCCTTAGCCCTTTTAGGATATTCGCGGAATCGTAAGTTTCCGCGGATTAAAAAAACGCTTTTCCCTTTGGCGTATTTTTAAATCGTCCGGAAAAAACGCCTAAGCTGGCTTTACTTTACCAGTGAATACTTTTTCACAACCAACCGTTTCAAAAACATATCCTTTCCACAAAAACGCTTTCCATTACGTAATTATCAAGGCGTTTATCCAATCGCCGCGGGTAAACGATATCCTTCCGGATTTGATGGACCGTCTTCTAAAAAAATCCGGCTTTCAGGCTTTCCGGCTTTCAGGCTTTCCGGCTTTCCGGCTTTCAGGCTTTCAGGCTTTCAGGCTTTCCGCTGGGTTTTTTCATGGCGGTCATTTTTTCCGTTCCGCGGCGGTTTTTTGAAGCGTTTTCGAGACGCTTTTTTCGGCGTCTTTTAAAGTAGCTTGAATTTCCCGAACCGCGAATCTATCCCTTTATTGTCATTTATCGGTAATACGGATATCGTTTTCTCCAAAAACGCCCGAACCTCCGCTTAGGGCGTTTTCAAGCCTCTTTTCAAGCCCCGCCCGCCGGCCTCCCGAAAGGCGGCCAACGGGCGGCCCTCTCCCAAAAAAAATCGGAAGTCTCCGGAAAAAAAGACGGGAGGGCGGGGTTCGGAAAGATCTTCGGAGCCTTCCGGAGGCCTTCCGGACCCCCTGGCGACGGGAAGCGGAACGTCTCCGCCGCCGGCGCTTTCATAAGCCCCGGAGATTACAAAAAGATACCCGCCGTGTCAAGAGCGCCTTTCGGGACTTCGGATCTTTAAAGAGGGCGCCCTTTTCAGGGCCCCCCGCGGGGCCGGGACGCCTTTTCCGCCCCCCCGGGGCTCTCCGCCCCCCGAAGCCTCTTCTTTACGGTCGACTCTTCTTACGGTCGACTCTTCTTCACCGGGCCTCCCGTTTACCGGCGCCGCCTATTCCAGGCGCCGCCCGTTTACGCCCGCCCTAAAGGCGGAACCCGGCCCTCCGCCGGAGTCCGCCCATCCGCTTTCCCGCCTTCCGGATAATCAAGGTCTTCCCCCTCCTCCTCCCTCTCCCCCTCCCCTTCCGGCGCGCCGTCTCCGAACCGTCAAGCCCGAACTTCCGCCCGGAGGCTTTTCTGGGGTATAATGCGGGAGCCTCTTAACCAGCTACCATAATCGGCGATTTGGCGTTTTCTGGAGTTTTTTCGTGACCGAAATCTTATGGGCGCCCTGGCGCATGGAATATATCCTGCGGGAACCGAAAGACGAAGAAGGCTGCGTCTTCTGCCTTCCGGAGGACCACCTGGGACCGCTTCCCGAACGCCTGGTGCTCTACTCCGACCAGACGGCCTTAGTCATGATGAACCGCTACCCCTACAACAACGCCCATCTCCTGGTGGCGCCCAGGCGCCACGTGGCCACCCTGGCGGAGGCGACGGCCGAGGAGAGGTCGGCCGTGATAGAGCTCGCGGCCCGGACCACCTCCCTTTTAAGCGCCTTCATGAAACCCGACGGCTTCAACATGGGCGTGAACCAGGGCAAGGTGGCGGGGGCCGGGATCTCGGAGCATCTGCACATGCACATAACCCCCCGCTACAACGGCGACACCAACTACATGACCGTCCTGGGCGAGACCAGGGTCATCCCCGAGCATCTGGCGAAGACCTACGAAAAACTCCTGGAGCTCTTCTCTTGAACGAGCCCCCCCGGGAAATAAGCCCGGACTCCCTGACGCCGGCTTTGAGGCAGTACATGGAGACAAAGGCCCTCTGCCCGGACAGCTTCCTCTTCTTCCAGGTGGGGGACTTTTTCGAGATGTTTTTCGACGACGCCGTGGAGGCGAGCCGCCTTCTGGATCTGACCTTAACCAGCCGCCAGAAGATTGACGGCGTCCCGGTCCCCATGTGCGGGGTGCCCCTGGCCGCGGGGGAGCTCTACTTCAACCGCCTGGCCGCGATGGGGCACAAGGTCTCGGTCTGCGAGCAGGAGTCTCTCCCCGCCCCCGGGGAAAAAGTGGCGAAGCGCCGTCTCAGCCGGATAATCACCCCCGGGACCATCCTCTCCTCGGAGGAGGACGGTCCCGGGGGGACCCTTCTCTGCCTCGTGAGTCCAAGATCCGTCACGGCGGACCCGCCCCCCCCCTCATTAGGCGCCGCTGAAACCCGAAGCCCCAAGCCGTCCCCGCCCTTGAACCCTCCGACAGCGCCCGCCCCCCCCGCGGGGGCCGGAAAGGCCCCCGCGGGGGGGATCTTCCACCTCTCGGCCGTGGACATCTCCACCGGGGACTTCTCCCTTTTCCGCTTCGACGATCTCCAAGATCTCCTCTCCGAGCTTCAGCGCTTGGAGCCGGGGGAGCTATTATGCCTAGGCGAGCCGCCGGAGGAGCTATCCTCCCTTGCCGAAAAGAGGCGCGTCCTCCTCGGGCGGGTGGATCCCGCCCCGGACCCCCGCTTGGAAATCCTCTCGGTTTTCGGCGACGACCCGGAGGACGGGGGGGAGGCCCTCTACGAGGATGCCGGCGCCCTTTTAAACGCCGGAACCCTCATCCGGCGTTTAAAGGAGCTGACTCCGGGCGCCGGTCTCGCTCATTTGAACTTCCCCAGGCTTTTGTGGACGAGGCCGCATATGGGCTTGGACGAGACCGCGGCGCGCAACCTGGAGCTCTTCCGCTCGCTCTCCCGGGGCGGACCGGAGGGAAGCCTCTTTCAGATCCTGGACGAAAGCGCCACCCCCATGGGATCCAGGCTGTTGAAAAAGTGGCTGCTCTTCCCCCTGACGGACGGGGGGAAGGTGTCCGAGCGCCACGACGCCGTAGACGAGCTCGTCCGGAAAAGCCTTTTACGAGACTCCTTAAGGGACATCCTCAAACAGACCCGCGATTTGGAAAGGGCCCTGGCCAGGCTGTCTTTGAAAAGAGGGACCCTCAAAGACCTCCAGAGCCTCCGCCAGGCCTGCCGCCTCGCGCCCCGGCTCGCGGACGCCCTGAAAGAGGCCGAGTCCGCCCTTTTGCGGAGCCTCGTCCCGCCGCTTTTTGCGGCGGGAGGGATCTCCGGGGAATTGGACAGGGCCCTTTTGGATCCAGGCGATCTCCCGGCGGGCTCCCCGGAGGGGGCCTTCATTAAAAGCGGCTTCTCCCCCAAGCTAGACGAGCACCGGGACATGGAGTCCGGAGGGAGGCGCCGAATCTCCGAAATCGAGGCCCGGGAAAGGGAGCGCACCGGCATCAGCCGCCTCAAGGTGGGCTACACCCGAGTCTTCGGCTACTACCTGGAGGTGAGCCGCGGACAAATCCAAAACGTGCCGGAGAGCTGGCGCCGCAAGCAGACCCTGGCCAACTGCGAGCGCTACGCCACGCCCGAGCTCTCCGAGTGGGAGGAGAGCGTCTTAAACAGCCGGGAGAGCCGCGAGGAATTGGAAAACAGGATCCTCCAAAACCTCAAAAACAGGATTTTAAAGAGCGCCCCCGCGGCCAGGGCCCTCTCCGGGGCCCTGGCCGCCCTGGACGCCCTCGCCTCTTTCAGCCTGGTATCGCAGAAAAACGGCTGGACCCGGCCGGTTATCACCCGCGACGATCTGATAGACATCAAAGGCGGCCGGCACCCCGTGGTGGAGGCCTTTTTAGCCAAAGGCGAGTCCTTCGTGGAAAACGACGTGCGCTTAAGCGGCAAGGAACGCCTCCTCATCATCACCGGTCCCAACATGAGCGGAAAATCCACCATCCTCCGCCAGACGGCGTTGATCGTCATCCTCTGCCAGACGGGCTGCTTCGTGCCGGCCAAAAGCGCCCGGCTCTCCATGCGGGATCAGGTCTTCACCCGGGTGGGGGCCTCGGACGATCTGAGCCGGGGCCGCTCCACCTTCATGACGGAGATGAGCGAGACCGCGCGGATTTTGAAAAAGGCCACCCCCAAAAGCCTCGTCATCCTAGACGAGGTGGGCCGCGGCACCTCCACCTACGACGGCGTGGCCATAGCCTGGGCCGTGGCCGAGTACCTCCACGACCTCCAGGGCCGGGGCGTCCCCACCCTTTTCGCGACCCACTACCACGAGCTGGTGGAGCTTCCCCGCTTCAAACCCCTGGCCGTGAACTACAACGTCCAGGTGATGAAGTGGGAGGGGAGGGTGATCTTTTTAAGAAAGCTGGTCCCGGGCGGCACCAGCCGCTCCTACGGCGTGGCCGTGGCCGCCCTGGCCGGACTCCCCCGCCGGGTGGTGACCCGCGCCACCATGGTGTTGAAAGACCTCACCCGCGGAAACCAAGCCCGCGTCCGGCCCGATCAAACGCCTAGGGAGCTCTTTTCGGACTCGAATCCGGACCAAGACGCCCTTAAGCCCGGGCTTTCTCGAGACCGCGGAACCCCGGATGAGGAGAAGAGCCCCTCCGCGGAGCTCCGGGAGGCCTTGAGGCTCGTAAAAGAGCTCTCCGAAATTAAGCCCGATACCATCAGCCCCATGGAGGCATTGCGGCTCTTAAGCCTCTACGCCGAAAGGGCCGGGGGGCTCGGCCTTTGAGTAGATCCGCCCCGCCCGCGCCCGGCCGCGCCTCTTGGGAACCCGGCCGCGGCGTTCAGCGAAACGGCTTTCTCCGCCGTCCCTTCGCCAAAATCCATCCGCCCCCCCTTCCGAACCTCTTCTCCGTCCCCGCCGCGAAATTCCTTTTCGCCCCGTGCATCCTCCTTTATCTCGCCCTCGCGCTGGCCGCCCCCCTCCCCCTGGAGGCCGCGGGCGAGCTGGCCGCAGCCAGAAGGGAGCGGAGCTCCTTTTTTTTAGGGGAGATGGTTAAAAACCGCCAGGAATGGG
Organism: Deltaproteobacteria bacterium; assembly: GCA_031276865.1. Classification (GTDB taxonomy): domain Bacteria; phylum Desulfobacterota; class Desulfarculia; order Adiutricales; family Adiutricaceae; genus JAISMF01. Next base: position 23,753 of record JAISMF010000111.1, read on the forward strand.
TGAAGCTGGTGGGGAAGTTCGAGGCCGCCGCGAAGGCCCAGCCCGGGGAGCATCACCGGGCCTACGCCAATTTGGAGGCGGCCAGGCTCTCTATGCAGTGCTGGCACCGCTTTAAAAACCGGGAAGACCTCGCCCGCGCGGAGAGGCTCGCCCGCTCCGTATTAAAAAACTGCCCCCGCTGCGAGGCCGCCCCGGAGGCCCTTTTGGTTTTGGGAAGGGCCTTGGCCGGGAAAGGTTCCCCGGACGACGCCTACCGGGAGCTCATGAAGGTGGAGCTGAGCTATCCCGCGAGCGCCTCGGTGGAGGAGGCCAAATCCCTCATGAGCGCCCTAAGAGCCGGCGCCCCCGGGGGAGGGATACCCCCCTACCCGACGGACAGGCCTTTGGACGGCGAGGCGGCCCCGGCCAAAGCCTCCGCCTCCGCCTCCGCCTCGCCCCCCTCCGCCCCACCCAGCCCCCCTTCCCCGAAGCCTCCCGCCGGGGAGGCGCGGGGGAGGGAAACCCCCGTTAGGGATCTCCCCGGACCGGGGGAAGTCAAGCCCCCCGTCAAAGCCCCCCCTCCCCGGGCGGACGGACTGGCCCAGGTCTACGCCTACTCCATAAGCGATCTGGGTTCCCGGACGCTCGTCACCTGTTATCTGGACAAGGTGACGAGCTACGTCTACAACCTGGTGCCCCCCGCTTCCAGCGGGGGGCTCTACCGGGTCTACGTGGACTTCCGGGAGGCCAGGCAGGCCCCGTCGCTGCCTCCCAGGCTGAAAAACTCCACCCCCTTGGTGCGCCTCGTGAAGGTGAACCAGTTCGACTCCCGCACCGTGCGTCTGGTCGCGGACTTGTCGGCTCCCCACCCCTACGCGCCCGTCTTTCTAGACGATCCCCCCCGCCTGGAACTCCTGGTGGCGGAGGAGGCCGCCCTCATGCCCCCGCGGGAGGCGGACGCCCAGCCGCCGCCGCCCAAAGCGAAAAGCCGCCCCGAAAGAGCCGCGGCGCGGGGGCCGGCCGACTCCATGGCGAGGCAGCTGGGGCTCAAGATCAAACGGGTGGTGATAGACCCCGGTCACGGCGGGAAGGACTCCGGCGCCTCGGGCTTCGGGAATCTGGAAAAGGACGTGGCCCTGAAAACCGCCCGGCTTCTTTCCGGGAAGATAAAAAGCCGCCTCAACCTGGAGGTGATCATGACCCGGGACTCGGACAAGTTCGTGACCCTGGACCGCCGCGGGAGGATAGTCAAGGACAACAAGGGGGATCTCTTCATCTCCATTCACGCCAACTCCAACACCCTCTCGTCGGTGGAGGGGCTGGAGACCTACGTCTTAAACTTCGCGACCGATCCCTCGGCCATGACCGTCGCGGCCCGGGAAAACGCCTCCTACGACAAATCCATGTCCGAGCTGGGGGGGGTCTTGGACACCTTGGCCAAAAACACCAAGGTCGCGGAATCCAGGGTTCTCGCCAAAAGCGTGCACCAGGGCGCCTTGGGCGCTCTGCGGCCCACTTACAAGGTGCGGGATCTGGGCGTGAAGGAGGCCGTCTTCGTGGTCCTTTTAAACACCGACGTGCCTTCGGTTTTAATTGAAATCGGCTTCCTCTCCAACAAAGGCGAGGCCCTGAGACTCGCCGACGACGAATACCTGGATCTTCTAACCGACGGCGTCGTGGACGGGCTCGCGGCCTATATAAACGGCCTTCCCCATTGACCGGAGACGTGTAAGCCGCCCGGGAAGCTCTCGTTGGAAACACCGGAGGCCTTTCCACCCTTTCAAGCGGGGGCGGAAAAACACAGCCGGAAAATCTTGTTTTTTAAAGAGATCAAGGACGCCCGGGGAAGGGGATGCTAGTTTTAAAACGGAACGGGCGCCGTCGAAGGCCGCCTTAAACATATAGGTTGGAAACCCCGGGTTTCTTTTTTCACAAACGCGCGAAAACCAAGCGCGGGCGCCTTCCGGCTCGACCGGAGGGCGCTTTTTTATTCCAACGGGAAAACGCGCTTTTTTCCGGGCGGATTTCACTCTAAGAAACGTTATTCAAGCGTTTCTCCCTGAAACCGCGCCCCGGCGAATCGTTTCCCCGGGGAGTTTATGAGGGTTTGTCCGCGATATGATGTAGGATAATTTAAACAAAATCTTGTTGTTTATAAGGTAAATACATTTTTAATAACGCGCGATTCTATTTATAAATGAATTATAATCTTTAGAATGTATTAATAAAATATTTAGCGTCCCGCGCGAAATTAGGTTAAAACTTGAAATCAAACCGCGTCTTTTCGACTACATAGTATCGCGGACGAACCCAAAG
>JAISMF010000067.1 GCA_031276865.1 Deltaproteobacteria bacterium
CTTACATCCATTATTTCACCTCCATTAGAAAGATATGGTGGCCAAGTAGAGATGTAAGAGATTATATTATTTATCTAAGAAGATATCAACATATTAATTGGAAAATATGCAATAAAAAATCAATTTTTTTATGAAGGAGACAAAAAAAACTTGACATCTAGTAATTCACTAGGTTATAATTAATGATATATCTGCTTAACGAAAATTTTGATCGGTATATCTTTATTCTTTAAAAATACAATATATTAAACATTTATTATATTAAATTTAGTATATTTAATATAATTTATAGTAATATAAAAAAGTCACTCGTCAGCATTTACTCCAGCGGAATATCAGATATTCGCTTTTTTTCCTTTTTTTTATTTTAGATTTGAAGCGACTGCGAGAAACCTGTTTTTTTTATTTATTGAAAAAACATATACCATATACCATATGTAATAAGTGAAAAATATTATATACCTTATAAAATATGTTATTTAAAAGTTTTAAAACATATGGGACTTTTCGAGCAAGCGTCAGATTTAATGTTCAATAATTTTTGGCGACACATATTATTTTCTTATTTCTCTTCTTTTCTCTGTCTCATACGCGTATAACGCGCGCTAATTTGCCTATTCTCGAGCCTCGAGCCTCGAGTCTCGAGCAGTGCAAACGTATCCTTCTACCCGATTTTACGTCAAACATTCAAAGAGGAGCTCGGCGCGTTAGGGTTTCTCCGCGATATGATGTAGGATACTTTATGCGAAATCTTCTTATTACCCCGGCGGATAATAATTAGAAAGGTAAAAGGAAGAGATTACCTTGAATACGTGATTTTTTTTCCAATATTTAACCGCCGGGGTAATATTTAAAAGGTAAATAAATTTTTTAATATTGCGTGCTTATATTAGCGAAATTTTAGTCTTTAGATCGTATTGATTAAACATTTAGTCTTATGTGATATATAGGTTAAAACATGAATTTCAATATTGAATTTTTTCTATCTCATCATATCGCGGACAAACCCGCGCGTTAATCGCGCGAGCCTGGATCTGCGCGTGTGGCGCCCGAAAGGGCGTCTCCTCCCGCGAAAAACAACAGGGAATTATGGTTGTGAACGCCAGCCCTAGCGCGGTGATTGGCGTTATAAAAAAAATTACCACCATATAAAGCCGGGGCGCTTTAAGGGGAGCGTATACCGCTTCGTCTAAAAATTAAGACCAACATACGGGTTCGGGCGGGCGCTTGAAAGCGCGACTCCTCGGGCTGAAAATTTTCACGCCTTTTCAAAGAGCACGAAAACCTCCCTGTTGCCCTTGGGACCCTTGAGCCGGGAGGGCGCTGATTTAAGCGCCCTGAAGGGCGGAGAGAGACCCGGCGCCAGGGCTTTTATTTTTTCCACGGCTTTTTCCACCAGAGCGGGGTCGCGCACCACCCCTCCTTTTCCCACGTCCCTCCTTCCCACCTCGAACTGGGGTTTCACCATGGGGATGATGAGGGAGCCCTCTTTCATGAGCGGGGCCGCGAGCGGCAAAACCAGCTCCAGGGAGATGAACGACAGATCCAGGACGGCCAGGCCGAAGGGCCCTTTCAGATCCCTTTTCGGGTCCAGCCGGTCCAGGTGGCGGGCGTTTACCTCCTCGATCACGGTCACCCGCGGATCGTCTCGGAGGCTTGGATGGAGGAGCCCCTTCCCCACGTCCAGGGCCGTGACCCTTTCCGCCCCCCTTTTTAACAGGCAGTCCGTGAAGCCCCCGGTGGAGGCCCCCAGATCCAGGCAGACGAGGCCGCGGGGATCGACTCCCAGATCGTCCAGGGCTCCGGAGAGCTTTTCCCCGCCCCGGGAGACGAAGACCCTTCCGGGGCTTAAGGTGAGGGCCAGATCCGCGCCCAAAAGCTCCCCGGCCTTCCCGACCGGGGAGTCCGGGCCCTTGAGGACGCGGCCGGCCATGATGAGCGCCTGGGCCTGGGAGCGGGTGGGGGCCAGCCCCAGCCGCATGACGAGCTCGTCGGCTCTGATTTTTGGTGGCATCGCTCTCCTCTCCCGCCGGGAAAAAGCCCGCGGAGCGGGGCCCGCGGGCTTTTTTTTGGATATGCGGAAAATTATCTTCGGGAAGGCTTCGCCGGCTTCTCTAGGGCGCGGCTCACTTGACTTCGAGATCTTCGATGGGATTTCCCGCGGGGGCGCTTGGATCCTTCCCTTCTTTTTTCGGCGGGTCGCCGCCGGAATCGGGCGCGGAGGTGTCCTCGGCGGAGCCGGTCAAAGACGAGATGCGCATGGAGTAGAAGGAGCGGTAGACGAAGATCAGGGCCACCACCAGGAAGGCCGCCCCGAAGAAGATGGAAACGTCCCGGATGTTATCGGTGATGGCTATCTCCAAGGCCAGCATGCCGAAAAGGGTGGTGAACTTGATGATGGGGTTGAGGGCCACGGACGAGGTGTCCTTGAAGGGGTCCCCCACGGTGTCGCCTATGATGGCGGCGTCGTGGAGGGGGGTGCCCTTCTGCTGCAGATCCACCTCCACCACCTTTTTGGCGTTGTCCCAGCAGCCGCCGGCGTTGGCCATGAAGATGGCCTGGAAGAGGCCGAAGAAGGCGATGGAGATCAAATACGAGACGAAGAAGCTGGCGGACTCGTTGGAGCCGCCGGTGGAGGGGCTGGAGATGAAGGCGAAGCCCAGGGCGAAGGAGAAGACCGCCACGAAGATGTTGAACATGCCCTTCTGCGCGTAGAGGGTGCAGATGCGCACCACCTCTTTGGAGTTCTCCAAGGCGGCGCTCTTGGAGGCGTCGGGGTCCAGGTCTATGTGGTTTTTAATGAAGGCCACCGCCCGGTAGGCGCCGGTGGAGACGGCCTGGGTGGCGGCGCCGGAAAACCAGTAGATGACCGCCCCGCCGCAGAGGAAGCCCATGAGGGTGAAGGGGTTTAGAAGGTTCAAGACGCTCGTGATGTCCGGGATGTGCAAGACGTCCTTCAAGACCAGGATGATGGAGAAGATCATGATGGTGGAGCCCACCACCGCGGTGCCGATTAAAACCGGCTTGGCCGTGGCCTTGAAGGTGTTTCCGGCGCCGTCGTTGGCCTCCAGGTAGTAGTGGGCCAGCTCGAAGTCGGGTTTCTCGCCCAGCTCCTTTTCCAGCTCGTCGGCTATCCCGGGGATCTCCTCGAAGAGGCTTAGCTCGTAGACCGACTGGGCGTTGTCCGTCACCGGCCCGTAGGAGTCCACCGCGATGGTGATGGGGCCCATGCTGAGAAAACCGAAGGCGACCAGGCCGAAGGCGAAGACCGAGGGGTAGATCATTATCTGATCGAGGCCGGAAATAGCGAAGCAGTAGGCCAGAAACATTAAAAAGCAGAAGACCAGGCCCATCCAGAAGGCCGAGAAGTTTCCGGCGATGAAGCCCGCGAGAATGTTTAGCGAGGCCCCGCCCTCCTTCGCGGCCTCCACGGCCTCCAAAACGTGCCCCGATTTACCCGAGGTGAAGATTTTCGTGAACTCGGGTATGAGGGCCGCCCCCAGGGTGCCGCAGCTTAAAATACCCGAAAGTATCCACCAGAGTCTGGGGGAGGTCTGGTAAAGATCGGATCCCGGACCCAGGATAACGTAGGTGGCGATGAAGTTGCAGATGATGAAAAAGACCGATCCTATCCAGACCAGGCTGCTCAAGGGGGCCTCGAAGTCGAACTTCAAAAGCTTTCCGAAGCGCAACCCGCACCAGATCTTGTTGATGTTGAAGGACACCACCGAGGATACGACCATGAGCACGCCCATGGTGAAGATCCAGGCCAGAAGGGAGCTCTGCGCCGCGGTCTCGCCCACGGCGAGCGTGATGAAGGTGACCAGGGCCACGCCCGTCACTCCGTAGGTCTCGAAGCCGTCGGCCGTCGGCCCCACCGAGTCGCCCGCGTTGTCCCCCGTGCAGTCGGCTATGACTCCGGGGTTTCTGGGATCGTCCTCTTTTATCTTGAAGACTATCTTCATCAGATCCGATCCGATGTCCGCGATCTTCGTGAAAATGCCGCCCGCGATCCTCAAAGCGCTCGCCCCCAGGGACTCTCCGATGGCGAAGCCGATGAAGCAGGGGCCGGCCAGATCGCCCATCACCAGGAGTATGATCAGCATGAGGAAGAGCTCCAGGGAGATGAGGAAGACCCCGATGCTCATGCCCGAGTTCATGGGTATGTAGCAGAACTGCAAAGGCTTTTTGAAAAGCGAGGCGTAGGCCATGCGGCTGTTGGCCAGGGTGTTCACCCTCATGCCGTAGAAGGCCACGCTGTAGGAGCCCAGGATGCCCACCACCGTCCAGAAGAGTATCCAAAGGACGTTCAAGAGCGGGGTTTCCTGGAGGAAGGCGAAGTAGAAGGTGATGCAGACGCCCACGAAGACGAAGAGGATGACCAGGAGCTTGGCCTGCTGGAACATGTACGTCTTACAGGTCTCGTAGATGGTGGCGGCCACGTCCAGCATGGAGGGGTGGGACTTGACTTTTTTAATGCTGAAGTATTGGTAGACTCCGAAGAGGAAGCCCAAAACGCAGATGACTATCCCCACCGTGAGGGTGAGCCTCTGAGAGCCGTCGAATTTAGGCAGGATGAGATCCGCCTCGCTGGCCGCGGCCGTGAAGGGGAGGGCGAGGGAAATCAGGGTCGGCGCAAAGAGCAGGGTCAGGAGCTTTGTTTTGAAACCGGGTACGCGCTGCATAAAAACCGCCTCCGAAACTCGTTTTAAATTTGTGTTGTTAGGGGGATCAGCCGCCTGGACGTCGGTTTCGATTATAGTTAATTTCCGCCCTGAAAACAACAGGCGGAAACGGCGCCCGGAAATCCTTCCGAAACCTCGCTGAAGCCGGGGGGAGGGGGCGGAAAAAAAGCCCCGTTCCGTCCGGAAAGGGAGTTTCGGAGCCCCGCGGGGGGGGCGGCGGGTCCTCGGCCCCGCCGCCCCCTTCCGCCGCTAGGCCGTTTAGGCTTTTTTTCTTGCCTAGGGGCCTCTTTTTCACTAAAATACTCTCATTTCCCACGAAAGCGGGCCGCCGGCGCCTTGAAACGGACGGCTGAAGCAGGAACTTCATGCACAAAGCGAGCGTCATTCACATCATCCCGGCCATAATCCTGGCCGCGGCCCTTTCGGGCTCCTGCGCCTCCCGGGACGAATCCTCCATGGGGAGGGTGGCGGCCGACGTGGCCATGGGGGCCAACGGCGGCGGGCTGAGGTACTACCGTCTGGGGCCCCAGTTCGAGGATCAGCTGGGATCCATGGTGGACACCGAGTTCAGCTCGCTGGCCGCCGCCAAGGAGGACATCCCCATCGAGGTGAACCGCGAGGTCCTCATAAACATCAACAGCTTTCTAAACGACCGCCGCGGCTTCATGACCCGCTCCCTTTCCCGCGGACAGCGGTACATCCCCCTGATGAAGGCCATCCTGCGCCAGAAGGGGCTGCCCGAGAATTTGGTCTATCTGGCCTTGATCGAATCGGGCTTCAGAAACGACGCCGTCTCCCACGCCAACGCCGTGGGCCCCTGGCAGTTCATCGCTGCGACGGGGAGGCGCTTCGGGCTCACCATAGACGAATGGGTGGACGAGAGGCGGGATCCCGTGAAGTCCACCTACGCGGCCGCGGACTACCTCACCGCCCTCCACGACATGTTCGGCTCCTGGCCCCTGGCCATAGCCGCCTACAACTCCGGCGAATACAAGATCAGCCGGGGCCTGCAGCGCCCCGACGTGGACAACTACTGGGACATGACCCAGGAGCGCGGTTTTCTGGCCGACGAGACCAAGCGCTACGTGCCCAGCTACCTGGCCGCCGCCATCATCGCCCGGGACCCCGGGGCCTACGGTTTGGAGATCGAGTGGTCGCCCCCCGACACCTGGGACGAGGTGGTGGTCTTCGAGCCTTTGCAGCTCCTCACCGCCGCCCAGCTGGCCGACACCACCCTGGATCGGATCCAGGAGCTGAACCCCCACCTGAAAAAGCTCACCACCCCGCCCAACCTTCCCGACTTCATCTTGAGGGTGCCCGCCGGCAGCAAGGCCGCCTTCTACCAGCAGTACGCCCGCCTCCCCGGGAAGGGCGGAAACGGCCGCCTGGCCATCCACCAGGTTGAAAGGGGAGACTCCTTGGAGACCCTGGCCGCCGCGTACGGGGCGGACGAGAATCTGGTCCGCGAGGTGAACAACCTCGCCGGCGGCCAGCGGCTCAGGGCCGGCCAGGAGCTGGTGATTCCGGTGGGAGTGGGTTACACCCAGACCGCGGCCGCCCTCTCCGTTCCGGCGGAGCGTCCCGGCCGCGCGGAGGCCAGGGCGGAGGTGGAGCTCCCGCCGCCGGTGAGAAGGACGCCGCCGCCTCCGGTCGAGACCCCGCGGAGCGAACCCGCCCCGGCCGCCACCCGCTCGGCCTCCGCCTCCAGGGGTCCGGTCATCCAGACCATCAGCCACGTGGTGCGCAAGGGCGACACCCTCACGGGCTTGGCCAGCCTCTACGGGGTGGACGCCGACAAGCTCAGGGCCGACAACAGCCTTCGGGGCTCCAACCTCTACGTGGGGCAGATTCTAACCGTGCGCTCCAACGTGCCCCTCCAGGCCCAGAGCCGCCCCAGCGGCTCCCGGCGCTCGTCCTGGGTGGAGGAGGGCGAGGGCGTGCCCCTCGTCCACACGGTTAGCCGGGGGGAGACGGTCTCGGGCATAGCCGAGCGCTACAACGTGACCCAGGCCCAGCTGCGGGAGCTTAACAACCTCTCCGGAAACGCCATTCGGGCCGGCCAGAAGCTGAGGGTGGGCACCGGTCCGGCGCCAATCGCCTCCGGCGGCGCCGGCGGCGCCGACACCTACGTGGTCAAGGCCGGAGACACCTTGGGCGCCATCGCCAGGCGCCAGAGGGTGAGCGTGGAGTCCCTAAGGGCCTTGAACAAGCTCCAGGGAAACGACATCCGCGAGGGCCAGACCTTGAAGCTCAGGGCCGCCGCCGCCGCTCCGCGGGCGGCCTCCGGCGCCACGGGCACCTACGTGGTCAAGGCCGGGGACACCGTCTCCGTCATAGCCAACAGCCACGACATGCTCACGGCCGATTTCAAGAAGCTCAACAATTTGAAGTCCGACGACATCAAACCCGGCCAGGTGCTTAAAGTACCCGTCCGGGGCGAGGCCCGGGCCGCCGTTCCGGAGGCCCCTTCCGCTCCGGCGGAGGGCCCCGGGGGCGCCGCCCCGTCCCCGCTCTCCGGCTCCTACGTGGTCAAGGCCGGGGACACCGTCTCCCAGATCGCGAACGACCACGGCATGAAGACGGCCGATTTCAAGGCCTTGAACGGCTTGACCTCGGACGACATAAAGCCCGGCCAGACCCTGAAGTTCCGCTCCCTGGGCGAGGCGGCCCAAGCCGAGGCACCGGCGCCTCGGGCGCCGGCCCGAACGGAGGCTCCGGAAGAGGCTCCGGCTCCGTCCGAAGCCCCGGCCCGGGCCGAGGCGCGCTCGGGGAGGGAGCCCGGGACCTCGCCCTACGTGGTTCAACCCGGGGACACCGTCTCCGTCATCGCCAACAAACACGGCATGCTCACGGCCGATTTCAAGGCCTTGAACAACCTGACCTCGGACAACATCCGCCCCGGCCAGGAGCTTAAGGTTCGCGCCCGGGCCCAGGGGAGCTCCGGAGGGGCCGAAGGCACCTCCGCCGTCCCCGTCCGGACGACCTCGGCTCCGTCCGCTCCGTCCGCTCCGTCCGCTCCGGCCGCTTCGGCCCGCGGCGCCTCGTCGGCGGAATATTACGTGGTGGAGCCCGGGGACACTGTCTCCGTCATCGCCGAGAAGGCCGGCGTGAAGACGGCCGATCTAAAGGCATGGAACGGGCTCTCCTCCGACAACATCCGAGTCGGGCAGAGGCTTAGGCTCTCCGGTTCCGCCGCCCCCGGGGCGTCTCCGGACAAGGCTCCGTCCGCTCCCTCCGGGAGCCAGGGAGGGGTCTACGTGGTCCAGCCCGGGGACACCGTCTCCGTCATCGCCGAGAAGGTGGGCATGAAAACGGCCGACCTCAAGGCCTTGAACGGACTCGCGTCCGACAACATCCGCCCGGGCCAGAAGCTTAAGACCTCCGGAAAGACGCCCGCCGCGGCCGCTCCCGCGGCCCGAAGCGAGCCCGCTTCGGCCCCGCGGACGGAGAGCCGGACTCAGCCTTCGGCCGGGACCGCGCCCGCCGCGCCCTCCAGGCCGGCGGCCTCCGCTCCCCAGGCGCCGCCCGCGGCGGCTCCCGCCCGGCCCGCTTCCCAGGCGCCCGCGGCCGCCTCCGCTCCGGCGCCCGCCGCCGCTCCGGCGGCTCCTCCGCTTCCTCCGGCCCAGCCCGCTCCCGCCGCCCCGGCGGCGTCCGCGGCCCAGTCCCCGCCGGCCGCTCCCGCCGCTCCGGCGGCGCCAAGACAGGCCCCGGCGGCTCCGGCCCAGGTGGATCCGCGTTCCCTGACGCAGCCGACCTCGCTTCCCCTGGTTCTGCCTTCCAGCGCCGCGGAAAAGGGAAGCCCCTCCGCCTCCGGCTCTTCCGGCGGCGGGGCGGCCTCGAGTTCCGGCGGGGTGTACGTGGTGCGGCCCGGGGACACCATTTCGACCATAGCGGAGAAGGTCGGCATGAAGACCGCCGATTTGAAGGCCTTGAACGGGCTCGCCTCCGACAACATCACGCCCGGACAGAAGTTGAAGACGAGGTAGACACGGCCGCTCAAAAACGGGGAAGGCCTTTTCCCGGCGAAGGGAGTCCGCCTTGTGGTTTCGGGCGGGGGGAACCGGCGGATCCGCCTAAACGCCCGTCGGCGTTTAAGCCTCGGCGCGCCTTTCCGGCGCCAGGGAAAGATGGTAGGCCCCCCTCTTCAAACTCGACTTAGCTTCGTTTCAGCTTGGAGATCTTTTGAAAGTTTTTTTTGGGGTAAACTGTAAAATCCAAGGCTCGGCGCTTTCATCTTAACCGGACGTCCGGTTAAAAAAACGGCGATTGACTTTACGGAGGTTTCGCATGGCCGACAAAGATCCGGCGGAGGACGCCGGAACCAACGGTAATAGTCGGGGAGTTTCCAACAGTCCGAAGGCGGAAGACCCTCGCTCCCGTTCGTTGAACGCGGCCCCCCGCCGCCCGCGGAAGCGCTTCGGGTTCAAGATCGGAAGGCATCTGTTCGTAGAAGACGAGAAGCCCGCGGACGCGGATGAAATTTCGCTCCGCTCGGAAAAGGCGCCGTGTTACACTTTCACGCCGTTTCGCTTCAAGAAAGAGCCTTTTTTTCCGTACATATCCTCCGTCGCCGATAAAAAAATGTCGACCGATGAGTTTTTGCGATACTTTTGGGGCTATCCGTCCGCGTCGCTCCGCCCGCCGGCCGAGTGGTCCGAGAACCGGCTCGCGCTTCCCGAACCCGCTTCAAAGCCAGCGGTTTACATTTTCCGGAGGCCCGGGTGGCGTCCTTCCGGCTCCGGTCGATAAGCGCCCTAAAACGGACCCTGAATCCGGAGAAGTTCGATGGAAGCGGCAGGCCTTCGCTCCGCCCGCGCCGCTTCAGTCTCCTAAGCTGGCTGTCGCGCGGGGCCGGGGTCTTGGGATACGGCCGCTTCCGGGCGCTCAGGGGACTTGGCGGGTGATTTCGGTTTCGAGGATGCGCCGTAGCTTCCGCAATGTCGATAAATTTATTTTTTCCTTAAATCTTTCCGTCATCATGTCGTCATTTGACCCGTTTCGCCCTAGCGCTCCTCCCTCCGCCGGCTTATAGTAAAGCCGAGATATGTTGTTTTTATTACCCGGTGGATGAAAGTTGGATTAACGCCGGTCGGTGTTCTTACGCTTGACGCGGGTGCGAAAAGTCTGTCCTTGAAAAACTGATGGAAACGTTATAAAATATATGCGACATATTCCATAAACATACCGTACATAAAGTAGCTGTTTTCACATATCTGAAAATATCAGGGGTTTTCGCTCTCGCGTCAATATTAACTTTTATGTTTTCAACCGTTTTATTCTTGTTATTTCAAGTTTGAGGCGCGGGTAATGAAATTAAAATCAATGCTCTTGGAAAATTACCGCTGTTTTCAAAGCGTTGAAATTGATTTTGACGAACGTCTAACTATTTTTGTCGGCAATAACGCGTCTGGCAAATCTGCTGTTATGGACGCTCTTTCGACATATTTAGAAACAATTAACATGATTGTTAATTTTGATTTAAATTTTAAATTTAATTTACAGTTATTTTCAGAATCTGACATATCTTACTATTATGGTAAAGAGTTTATGAATTATGAATTAATAATTGATAATTATCTTTAGAAAATAAAGGTTGAGCCTAACCGGAAAAGCTCTCTAGTGTCCAATGTTGCTGGTACAATGTTTGCTCCGGAAAAAGATCTTGTGATTTTTGATCCGCTATTTCATATTTTTCAAGATAAGGTTAAACCAAAATTAAAAACTTTAATAATGAATTATTCTTTTGTTGATATCAACACTCTTCCTTATAGATTCGAGATTGACTACAATATAAATACTGATAAGATAAATCCATATTTTTATCCTACCTCGTTTCAATCTATTTTTAGACAGACTACGTCATGGCTTACAAAAGCTGTTGTCACTGAAGCTATGATCGTTAAGACCAAACAGGACTTAAGCTACATCCTTCCGGAACTTGAAGTTTTCCGGTCGGCGATGACTAAATTTCAATTATTAGAGAAATACGATGAGCCAAGTTTTGACGCTTTTCAAAATGAAATAACTTTTCGTGAAAAAGAAAAAAATGTAGTATTTTATTTTTCACAATTAAGTACATGATTTCAAAAACTACTTATGATAGTTTTAGACTTATCAAGACGAATGGCGCAAATTGAATCCAACAAAGGAATAGAAAATTTTACACCGGAATCAGCGTTAAACGTTCCGGCTATAGTAATAATTGACGAGATAGATTTGCATATTCATCCTTCATGGCGGCAGCATGTTCTTCCCTTTCTCCTTTCCACTTTTCCGGAAACTCAATTTGTCGTCACCACGAATATCCCACAGGTGATAACTTCTGTTAAACCTGAAAATATTCGCATTTTAGACGGCAACAGCTGTGAAAAAGCCGAACATCCAACTTTTGGAGCCCAAAGCTCAGATGTCCTTCAATCCATTTTCGGGGTTTCTCCAATACCTGTTAATAAAGTAACACAGATGATTGACGAATATTTAGAACTCGTAAATGACGAACAGGGCGAGGGAGAGGAAGCTTTAAAACTGCGTAGAGAAATTGAAAAATATTTACCAGGTGATGTAATTCTGACACGCTCCGATATGTTAATGAAAAGGCAACGGATACTGAAAGGCATCAGATAATGCGTATATTGCGCTTGCCAGATAAGCCGTCATGTTTCGATGAAGAGGTTGAGAGAATAAGGATTACTATCCTGAAGATTATACGAACAAATGGAATAGTTTCGTTCTACAAGAGCGTATAAAAATATTGTTGATATTTTACGAAATAGTCAAAATAATTTATGAGCGTATTTTGAAAGAAAAATTTTAGAAAACGAAGAGTATCAAATTGAGCGTTTCATACCGAAAAGTACGTCCAATCAGAGTTCAGATCATACTTTTATATATACAAATTTATTGTTTTGTTGTAACGGAAAAGAAAGGTATTGTAACTTGCGGTCAAAGCAAGGGAAATATTGATCCAAACAGCGCGACTGGTATCTGTTTAAACCCGTATACCATGCCGGATGCTCTTCTTTTTAAAGGTAAAGTTAGCGCATGGGGTTTAGAGTTGATTCCGGATGAAGGAGCCTGTTCCGCCAACAATATAAGTGTAAATTTGGTAAAAACCACGATAGATGCGTTAAACCTGAATTCTCAGCGTCTTTGCATGAAGAGGGTTGAGGTATGGGATGAATACCATATGCTAATAGAAATTTTCAATATGTCAACTGTATCCGAACAAAAAATATTAGTCGATAGGTTTCAACTGGATTATAAAGCGGTTACAGAATTTATAACAACCGTAAGATGGTCCCTTCACGACTTTTTATTTAAACGAGGCGGTTAAATACGAGTTATTTTATTCAACCTTAATTTAAAAAAATATCGGTTTTTTTTTGATTCCATCCACACTGTTCGCTTTTTTGTAAAGAAAACGCCGGGAAACGTCCCCGCTGGTTTTTTCCCAGCGGAGACGCCTCCCGGCGTTATTAAGAAAGGGTTTGTCCCTGGCTAATCCCAGAGGCCGGCCTTTTCCAAGACGGGTTTGGGATCGATGAGGTGGAACTTCCACCAGTCATTGTGGGCGGATGGTTTTTCCCCCAGGTAGATGGCCATAAGCTGGTTCAGGTGGAAAATCGGCAGCTTGTTTAGCAGCTTGGCGGAGACGGAGCGCATCTCCAGGTTCATCTGGCACATGGCGCAGGTGGTGACGATGGCCTCGGCCCCCGAGTCCACCGCTCCGGCGACTATCTGGGTTACGAGATCCTCGGCTATGTCGGCGTAGACGGCCGAGATGAAGGCGCTGCAGCACTTGTTGGGCCAAGGCCAGACGACGCTTTCGGCGCCGATCTCCTTTACCACCTTCTCCACCGAGTCGCGGGGGTACTCAGGTCGGATGTTTTTGGGGTACATCGCGCCGCAACCGTAGTAGACCGCCACCTTGAGCCCTTTGAGGGGGGTGGCGTTTTCGAAGGTTTCCCCCCTGGCCTTGGTCTCCGTGAGGACCGTGTCGTAGACGTCGTAGATGTTGATTATGGGGTTTTCCAGGTGCAGGCGTCCGAACTTGTCCTCGTAGGTCTTCCTGAGGGCGGGATCCTCCTTTAACTGGTACTGGGCCATGGCCCAGTTCCGGTAGCAGTTGGGGCAGGGGATGACGACGGGGAGGTCCTTGGGGATCCTGGAGAAGTTCCTGGCGCCCATGCCGGCGGGGATGTCGTGATTCAGGGCGTGCCCGGAAGAGGAGCCGCAACAGTTCCAGTCGTCGATCTCGGTGAGTTTGACCTTGAGCTTTTTCAAGGCGATGTTCATGGGCCGGTTGGACTCGTCCGCTCCGGTCTTCATGGTGCAGCCGGGAAAATAAGAAGCTTCGAAATTGTACGTCTCGGTCATGCCGCTCCTCCTACCAGTCCAGCCAGGAGCCGGTCACGATTTTTCTGACCTGCCCCAGACCGCCGCTCATGAGCCGCGAGGGCATGAGGTGAAGTTTACCCATCAGGATCATCTTGGTGCCCAGGATGGCGTCCTGGAACCAGGCCTTGGGGCCGGAGCCGAGGGTGAGAAGCTTATGATGGCCCATCAGCTCGACTTTGCTGCTGCGGCCGTGGCGGCGCACCGAGGAAAGGAAGGCCCGGTGGAACTCCAGGAGGGGCCGATCCCCCACCGGGAGCCGGAGGTCGACGCACTCCTGCCTGAGATAGTCCATGACCCCGGCGATGTTGATGGCCATGGGGCAGACGGCGGCGCAGGTGTGGCAGCCCACGCAACGCCAGATGGTTGAGGAGGTGAGGGCCTCCTGTTTGAGTCCGAGAACCGCGAGTCGCATGATGCCGTGGGGGCCGTAATCCATGTAGGCGTACATGGGGCAGCCTCCGGAACAGCTCATGCAGGTGAGGCAGGTGTTGAGATCGGTGCCGGCTATTTCCCCGATTTTACGGGCGAACTTGAGGTCGGCCTGATTCATGTTGACGGGTTCCCGGGAGGAAAGTTTTTTCGCTTCCGGATAAAACATATATTTGCTCCCTTAAGGGGTTGGGGGTTGGGGAGCCGCCAATCGGTCGGGATTCGCGGGTGAGGATCTCGAAAACGCCTCAAAACGGCCAGGCGGCCGGATTACTCATGACGCCGGATGACCCTTCGGCGTTCCTTTGATTTTCAGCGCTGTCTCGGGACCGGAGGTAAGACGGCTCCAAAATGTCATCCAACTGTAGCAGAGGGCCCGAAGAAAAACAAGCTATTTTATTGACAAATTCCGCCTCCACGGCCGGCTGGCGGGCTTTTGGGGGTGGGGGGGGAAAGGAGATAGGGAAGTGGGGGAAGGGTGAATGGGAGGAAGGCGGGGAAGGGTGAAGGGGAGGAATTGAGAGAATAAGAGAGCGGGAGAGCGGGGAAAATATCCAAGCGGAGTGAAAAAAGCGCCCCGGACGCTTCGTGGCGGGGGCGGATTACGCGCGGTCCTCGGCCGGAAGGGGGAAAACGCGACGCGTGAACAAAGGGCGGGCGGTTAGACGTCCAGTTCCAGCCCGACGGGGCAGTGGTCGGAGCCGAGGACGCCGGAGTCTATGAAGCTCCTCTTGATTTTCCCCTCGAGCTCGTCCGAGACGAAAAAGTAGTCGATCCGCCACCCCACGTTGTTTCTCCGCGCCCCGGCCCGATAGGACCACCAGGTGTAGTCGCCTTCGGTGTCGCCACGCGTCCGGCGGAAGGCGTCCACGTAGCCGTGTTTCACGAATTTGTCCATCCATTTCCGCTCGATGGGGAGAAATCCCGACGTGCCCTCGTTTTCCTTGGGGCGGGCCAGGTCTATGGGGCGATGGGCGGTGTTGAAGTCCCCGCAGACGACGACGGGCTTCTTTTTCCTCAATTTCTCGGCGTGCCGGAGAAAGGCGTCGTAGTAGCCCAGTTTGTAGGAGAGGCGCTCCTCGTCCTTCTGACCGTTGGGGAAGTAGACGTTTAAAAAATAAAAAGCCTGGTGCTCCAGCTGCACCAGCCGGCCCTCCTTGTCCCATTTCGGGTCCGGCAGCTCGTAGGAGACGTCCTGGGGTTTCTTCCGAGAGTAGGTGACCACTCCCGAGTAGCCTTTCCGGACCTTGGAGCTGGCCCAGTAGCTCAAGTAGTTCTCCGGGTTTAAAAGTTCGGGGGAGAGCTGCCCGGGATCGGCCTTGGTTTCCTGAAGGGCGATGAAATCGGCCCCGGTTTTGGAAAACCAGGGAAAAAAATCCGGCTTTCCCGCGGCGGCTCTCAGTCCGTTCACGTTCCAGGAGTAAAATAGCATAGGGGGGCTCCACGGTTTCCGGCTTTAAGATGAAAGCCGGAAAAGGCGGGACTCCGGCTTTTAGCGTGCGCCGCCGTCCATGTTAGCAGAACGGGCGACCTTTGGGAAACAGGTTTAGGGGCTCCTTTGGTGACGCGCCCGTTTACGGGGCGATCAGTCCGGGTGGAACCCGCGGAGCTTCCCCTACGGCTGACGACGGGAGAGGTCGGGCTGTCGGCCACCGGCTGGACGCTTTTCACATCGCGCCATGTTTAGGAATCGGTCGCGTGATATTCCACAAAGAGCGGAAACCGTGACCGACGCTTAAGTTATGAAATATATCATAACTGATCGTTTGAAATGAAAATTTTAATTATAATTTTTCGCCTGTATTTTTTCGTGGTCGCAATTTTTACGGGAATTGACAAGTTACCACTCATCACGCGTCTTTCTCTGGTTTTCAACCGAGTCCTCTAAAAAAACGTCTTCATTTTTTAAGCAGCCATAAAAAGCCGAAAGAGGCGTGTCGTCGTCTGATAAAGTTGGGACAGACGATATAGCGATGCGAAGTTTAGCGTCGCTTAGGGCCAACTCTTTAGGAAAAACCAATTCCATGTCTAAGCGAACACGACCATTAGCTGGTATGGTGATTATTTTTTCGCTAGTTGGCATGCAAACACTCCTTCAATATCATATACAATCAAGTTGTTTAACCTTTAATATCAAGTTGTTTAACCTTTAATATCAAGTTGTTTAACCTTTAATATCAAGTTGTTTAATCTTTAATATCAAGTTATTTAACCTTTAATATCAAGTTGTTTAATCTTTAATATCAAGTTGTTTAATCTTTAATATCAAGTTGTTTAACCTTTAATATCAAGTTGTTTAACCTTTAATATCAAGTTGTTTAACCTTTAAAATCAATCTATTTAACCTCTAAAGTCAAGTTATTACTCCGGCGATTAAATGTTGGAAACAGGCACGTATTTAGATATATTATGATTATTATTCAAATTATATTTAAATAAAATGTAATATATAAAAATTAATAGTAAAATTTGAAATATATGTTTTAATACTATATAATATAATTATATAAATAAACATGATTTAGAACAATAGTTAAAAGTATATTGCAGAAAAAGTAATTTTTTCGGTAATATTTATTGAATAACACAATCAATTTTATTCTAATATTATTAATATAAATCACTAGCATCCTAAATACTGGCTCAACTCTTTAAAGAATTTGGTGAAAAGCGCATATAATCAAGCTTTCAGAGTTCCCGCACCCAAACTGCCCAGAAAGACCCTATCTGAGGGTTGGGCAGTAAGATAATCTGTTCCATACTACCTATCGAAATTTATGAAACTAACTATTCATATATTGCGCTATAAATTTGTCCGTTCGTGAAAACAACGGCGTTGCATTTCCGGCGCCGCGCCGGACGAGCCCCGGGACGTTCTCTTTGAGCCCGGGCGAAAAGGACGGTCGTTTCCGGAAGAGGGAAGACGGCGAAACGCAGAAGTTGATCGAAGAGGAGATTTAGGCTAAGGGTTGGTAGGATGAGACGGGAAAAGGCGGGAATAAAACGGAGCGATGTCGAGGAAGAGATTAGGGCGTCCGGACTTTAGCGTTGGAAACCTAAGGGGCCGTTTTTATGGAGCGCTGGGCCGGGGATCAGGGGTGTGCCGCCGGCGGGGCGGATATCCTTGAGCCTTAGCGACCGTTCACGCGGATCCGACGCGTTCACGTAAAATAGGCGGTCCGGGACACGGGGCGCTTATTTACCCTGAGCCCGGACCGCCTGAGGAAAGGTCGCTGAAGTATTTTAGAAGCCGTCCAAGTAAAGCCTTATGATGGGGGGCACCAATTAAAGGGAGGACTTGGAACTATTTAAAAAGGATTTTGGAAGTATTTAAGATGGTGGAGATTTGGGGTGATAAGCTTTCAAACCTTTCCTGAAAAGAGAAAAACAGTTCCCGAAAAGAAAAATCGATTAAAAAAAGAAATCGATCCTGAAAAGAATAAAACGATGGGAAACGGTACCGGACGGAACGGTTGGCGCCCCGATCCGGTTTCGCGTCGGGTCCGGCCGAAAAGATCCGGACGCTTCCGGCCTTGCGGGCCGGAGGAGTCCGGATCTTTTACAAACCGGACCTAAACGGGCGCGGTCCCAAGGACACGGGCGCTTATTAAACCCTCGTCCAAACGGATCGCTGAAAGAAAGAGACTTCGGGATTTTCCGGAAACGTCCTTGAGATCGTCTTTCAAGATCGGCGAAAGCCGCGCGACCCTGATCTTCAATCTTTCGAACCCGGCCGGAATAATTTAGGCGGTATTTTGGTTTGTTGATTTTTGGATAATAAGCTGAAATAAAATCTCTTTCTTACGAAATTTCGAATATCGCGCCTCAAGGGAAACCGGCGGACCCGATGGTCGACCTCGACGAAAGCGCCGGGGTTTTAAATGTTTCCCAACCCTGGCGGCCCGCTTTAGATAAAGCTCAAGAAAAAATGCAACTTTCCTCCAAAACGCTTTAACTTTTCGCTAATTCCCGCGCTGGAAACCATTAATCGCGGAAACGCTCCGCCTCCTTTTCCCCGGGAGAATTTACACGCGCCCTTGGCGGGGCCCGCGCCCGATTATTCCGGAGGACGCCGGACGGAAGATCCCTAAAACACCCTCAGCTCCTGAAAAAGCCTCCGTCCCGGCGCCAGGCGCCTGGGGAGCCTTTTTGGGGAATCCGCGGCCGGAAGAGCATCCGGAACCTGGTCAGGTTTCGCCGCGGCTCGGGGCGAACGGGAATTCCGCGGGGATTGACCTCGGGAACTGGGAGTGAGATGGAAAAATAGTTATGTTTCGCTGTGAGGTGATAACGATGTAAGAATAGGGGAATTATCCAGCCCTGTCAAGGGTTTTTTCCGGCGGGGAAAAAATTTTCGATTTTTTTTGTTTTTTTTCCCGAAATTCCACTCCGGTTTAATATTCGCGGAAAAGTTCCATATCGTTCCGATATTGTTGAACGCGTTTTTCGTTGATTTTAATCCGCGTTTTTTTTAATGCGTTACGACTATGATATAAACAGTCGTATTTATAGGTTAATTATTAAAATATTATCAGACGCTAACATTTAAAAATCCGCTGAAATTTAAAAACGAGGGGGGCGGGCGGGCCTTTCCGCGGCCTTCCGGAAAAGGACGCGGATTCGCTTACCCGGCCGCCCCCTCCTCTCGAAGGATGATTTCCAGAGACCCGCGGCGAGAATCCCTCGCCCTCTCCCGGGAGAGCGCCCGGGCCGTCGCGGCCCGGGCGCCCAATAAGGCCGCCCTGTTCCGGCCGCGGCTTAAAGCCAGGGCCAGGGTGTTTCGGTCCACACCGTTCATGTTTTCCGGATCCGCCAGGAAGATGGCCGCGGGGGCGCGGACCCGGCGGCAGTCCTCCAGGGAGAGCGCCCAGGAGGGCGCGAAGTCGAAGAGTTCCCCGCGGCCCAGGCGGAGGCTTTTTTCCCCGCGGATCCCCTCCGCCTCCAGGAGGTCCGGATTAACCGCGGTTAAAAGGAGGGAGGTCCCGGCGAAGAGGGCGAGATCCTCCCTGTCCCTTAAAAGAGTCACCCGCTGTCCGGGGGAGTACTCCCAACCCTCTCCGAGAGTCACCCGGGCGTGGGCCTCCGGCCTTGGGCCTCCGAGCCCCGCCGGGCGGGGGGCGCCTTTAAAAAAAAGCTCCCGGTGGCGGGCGCTGATTATTTTGTTGAGGCTGGCGCTCCCCAAGGGGCCCTCCTTGGCGGGGCAGATAAGGAGCGCGGCCTCCTCCGGGGGGAGTCCGAGCCTTTTGGGATAGGTCTCCAAAATCAGCTCCAGGGCCTTTTCCAGGAGCTCTTCCCGGCCGCCGGAGACGAAATGGAAGTCCGGGTCGCCGTTTCCGGCCCCGGGCGGGAGTTCGCCCCGCCTGAGGGCGAGGAGGCTCCGGAGGCCCGGGGAGGCCGCCTCCCCGGGGCTTTCCGTGAGCCTGAGGGCCGGAAAGAGTCCGGATCGCAACATGTTTTCGAAGACCTCTCCGGGGCGGGAGTTTTCCGGAAGGAAGCGGTCGCCCGCGATCACGAGCCCGCAGGTGGCCGGAAGGGCGGAAAGCAGCCGGACCAGGCTTTCCAGCTCCAGGAGATGGGCGTCCAGGATCACCAGGAGATCCGTTTCCAGGGGGTTGAGGCTCCCCCGGGCGGGGGCGCGGGAGATGGGGGAGTATTCCAGGAGGGCGGGGAGGCTTTTAAGGCCGCCGGCCTCCGCCGGGAGAGGCTCCCCGGAGGCTCCCGCCTCCGGGGAGCAGATTTCCGCCGCGAGCCCGATGGAGCGGTGGAAGCCGCGCGCGAGCTCGGCCGCGAGGGTCGACTGCGAACCGGGGCCCGAGTCTATCAAAAGGACCTTCCGCTCCAGCGTGAGTCCGATGAGCCAGCGGTCCCGTTCGGAAAGGCCCGGGGCCCGTTCCAGGCTCCGGAGGGCGGCCTTGATCCCCTCCGGGGGGATCCGGCGGCCGCTTTTCCGGATGTTTAAAAGGGCCCTGGCCGCCCTTCGCTCCAGATCCCCGACGCGGGCGCTCTGGACGTAGTCCTCCTCCGGAAAGGAGCCCTGGAGGGGGGAGATTTTGGAACCGAGGGAGAGGGCGCCCAGAACCGCCCCCAGTTTTTCCCGGGTCTCTTTCGCGGCCGCCCGGGAGGCGGCCCCGGGAAGGGGGCCGGGGGCGGTCTCGACAGGGGCGTCCGGAGGGGATTCGGGAGGGGAGCCTGGCCCTTTTCCGGCTTCGGCCCGCGCTAGAAGCTCCGCCGCCCGCCACATGAGCCTCCGCCTTTCGACGAAGCTCCGCCCTTCACGCTCTTCGGCCAGGACCAGGGCCGAAAGGAGCGCCGCGGGGGGATTCGGCGTTTTCAGGGCCAGGGCCACGAGGCTTTCCCGGCTTCGCAACAGCGGGCTTTCCAAAAGAAGGGAGGGGTCTTTTTCGACGCGGCTTTTGGCTTGGGGGCCCAGGCTTTGTAAAAGCTGGGAGGCGAAGAGGGGGCCCAGGCGGTAATTTTCCAAAAGAAACAGGGCGAGCTCCCTTTCCCGCAGAAAGCCCTGGCGTCCCTCGATTATCCTCTCCCGCGAATCCTCCGAAAGCCCCGGCGTCAAGGCCAGCTTTTCCGGGCTTTCATCGATGACGGAAAGGGTCCGCTCCCCGAAGCGCTCCACGATCTTCGCCGCCCCGAAGCGGTCGAGGCCGGGGAAGATTCCACAGGAGAGGAGGAGGATGATTTCCGCGGGCCTTTCAGGGGGGCGGGTTTTTAAAAGGCCGGGGCAGGGGAGGGGATCCGACGGATCCCCTCCCCTTTCCAAGCCTTCCGGCGGATCGAACAGTTCCCCGGGAAGGGGAAGGGCGAAGAGTCCCTCCAGCAGGCGGAGGCCCGAAGGCAGCCGGACGAAAAGAAGGCGGAAGCCGGTGATTCCGTCGGCCGTTAGGGAGCGCTCGATCACGGCGGGGATCTTTTCCATCAGGGCCCCGTCTTTCCGCCTTCGGCCGCGAGGGTCAGGGCCAGCTGCACGCCCTGGGTGGGAAAGACGCGCTCGGAGTGGGCGGGATAGAGCTTCCAGGGGCCGTTATCCTTCGTTTTCCTCACGCGGATGAAGAACTCCTGGACGAAGGAGTCCTCCACCACCTTGGCGTTTAAGAGCCCCTCGTTTAAAAGCGGGTCGAAGACGAACTCCTTAAAGACGACGGTCGTCTCTCCGGTCACTCCCCGGGGGGAAAAGGAGGAGGGGTCGAGGTTTTCCACGTAGAGGGGTCGCACGAAGACCTCCGGGGCCGCCGAAGCGGCCGGATCTGGTCTCTTTTCGCCTTTGAGGTGGTGGAAGAGGGCGGCGCCGGATTCCAGCCATTTGCGTTGGTATTTGGTGTCCGGGGCCTGGCTCTTGTTTTCCAGGGAGAGCGGCAGCGCGGTGCCCCGGGACTCCTCCAGGATCCATTCCGCGAGGGGGAGGTGGTCCGTCACTAAAATGAAGAGCCCCCCGTCCCCGAGCCGCGAGGATAAGAGATCGAGGAAGTCGCGCGAAAAGAGGCGTTTTTTTTCGTTTTTCGGCCAGGGCACGGGAAACAAGGCCGAAACGCGGGCGAGGGAGCCGGGGGGGATGGAGCGCTCGAGGACGCTTCTAGCCGGCTGGCAGATCAACCGCGCGTTGGATCTGGGCGGGTTTCCCAGCCTTCTCAAGGCCCTCTTCACCGAGGGCCAGGCTATCTCTATCCCCAGAAAGTCCCGCTCCGGCGTTTCCAGGGAGCGGCGGTGTAAAAACTCCCCGTTCCCGAAGCCTATCTCCAATTCCACCGGGGCCTTTCGCCCGAAAAGCTCCTCCAAATTCAAGGGCCGCGGAAGCGAACTCAAGGGGACTAAGGGTTTAAGCGAGCGGTAGTATTTTTGGGAAGCGGCCGGCAAGGGAGTCTTCTAACGGTGTGGTTGGGTCCGCCGGGGAGGCGGCCTGACGCGGGGCCTTCCCCTGGCGTGGCTGGGCCTCCCGGAAGGGGCCGGAACCCGGGGCCCGCCGGGGGCCGAAAATGGTATATAATGACCGGAATTCCGCCAGGCCGGGGCCCCTCGTTTGGAAAAAAATGGGCGGCCTTCCCCCGGTTCCGCCCCGGGGCGGGCTTTCATCCGGAGGCCCCTTCCGCGTTTCGGAAAGCGCCGTTTTAAAGGGTCCGGGCGGATATTATGAACCAAGGGAATTCAAGGATCAACACCCGCCGTGAGTCAAATTCTCAAGATATTGAGGCGCCGCAGCTTCTGGCCCTTTCTGGGGGCCATGTCCTTCGGGGCCTTCAACGACAACTTTTTCCGCCAGGCTTTAATCGCCCTGGTGGCCTTCGGCGGCTACGGCTTCAGCCAAAAGGAGATGAGCGTCTTCGGGGCCCTGGGCTCGGCCCTTTTGGTCGTCCCCTTCTTCCTCTTCTCCGGGGTGGCCGGCGCCCTCGCGGACTCCTTTCGGAAATCCACGGTGGTGAAGTACGCGAAGGCGGCCGAGCTCTTCTTGATGCTTTTGGCGGCCGCCCTCTTCTACCACGGCTACCTGTACGCCCTCCTGGGCGTCCTCTTCCTCATGGGCGTCCAGAGCGCCTTCTTCGGGCCGGTGAAGTACAGCATCCTCCCCGAGATCCTGGAGGAGAGGAGCCTGGTTTTGGGAAACGGCGTGGTGGAGGGCCTGACCTTCGTCATGATCGTTTTGGGCGCCGCCTTGGGATCCTTTCTGGCGGGGCTCGAGAGCGGACGGATCCTTTCGCCCCTCGTCTTGGTTTCGGCCGCCGCCCTGGGGCTCCTCGCGGCTCTAAGGCAGCCTCCCTCGGAGAAGATCGAGCAGTTCGTGCCCATGCAGCTGAACCCCTGGCGCTCGACCGGGGAGATTTTGGCCGTCTGCCGGAAAAGAGGGGACGTCTGGCTCTCGGTTTTGGCGGTGAGCTGGTTTTGGATGCTGGGAAGCGTCCTTTTAACCCAGATGCCCGTGTTGTGCTCCTCCGTTCTGGGGGCCGAAAGCGAGGTCGCGACCTTGATGGTCTCAACCTTCGCCCTGGGGGTGGCGGCGGGGTCTCTCTCCACCCAGCTGTTGACCAAAGGCGAGGTCTCGGCGCGGTTGGTTCCGGCCTCCTCTCTTTTTCTAACGCTCCTCCTCTTCGCCTTCGCCTTTTCGGTTTCCGCCCTCCCCCGGGCCGGGGAGGGGACGGTGACTTTAAACGTTTTCCTCTCCCGCTGGGTTTATTTGCGGCTCCTTTTTTCCGCCTTCCTGGTGAGCTTCGCGGCCGGGCTCTTCGTCGTGCCCTTGAACGCTTTGGTGCAGCACCGCTCGAGTTTTCACGAGCGATCCCGGGCCGTGGCCGGCTTGAACGTCATGAACTCCCTTTTTATGGTCGGGGGGGCCGTTTTGGTTCTCGTCATGACCGCGTGCGGCCTGTCCCTCGCCGCCGTCTTTTTCTTTTTAGCCGGAAGCGCGGGGGTGGTTTCCATCCTCACCCTCTATTTCCTGCCGGACGAGAGCCTGCGGCAGCTCGCCAAAGTCTTGATCTTCCTCCTCTACCGCCCGGAGATCCGGGGAGTGGAAAACCTCAAGCTTTTGGAAGGCCGGGGCGCCCTCATCGTCCCCAACCACGCCTCCTTTCTGGACGTGGCCCTTTTAGTCTGCCACGTCCCGGAGAAGCTCTCCTTCGCCATCAACGCCGACTGGGCCCGGGCCTGGTGGGTGAGGCCTTTTTTAAGGTTCTTCCGCGCGGTGCCGGTGAAGTTCTCCAGCCCCCGTTCCGTCAGGATCTTGGCGGATATTTTAAAGGAGGGGGGTCTTCTGGTTCTCTTTCCCGAAGGCCGCGTCACCACCACGGGCTCTCTCATGAAGATCTACGACGGGGCGGCCCTGGTGGCCAAGCTTTCCGGAGCGCCCCTGGCGCCGGTGGCCATAGACGGGGCCGAGTTCACCGTCTTCGGGCGTTTGCGGAAAAGGCTGCGGAACCCGCCCCGGCGCTTTAAAGTGAGGATGACCTTCTTTCCGCCGGTGGAAGAGGATTGGGAACCCCGCCCCGGGGAGTCCCGCCGCGCCCAAAGGGCGCGCTGGGGCGTCCGGCTCCACTCTTTGATGGCGGAAAAGCGCTTTCAAACCCGAAACACGGACAAAAACCTCTTCCAGGTTTTGCTGGAGCGGAAAAAAACCGAGAAGAGGGGCCGGGTCATGGTCCAGGACGCCGCCGGATCCGCCTTGGACTACGGCGGGCTTGTCAAAACGGCCCGGTTTTTCGGCGGCGCTCTGAAAAACGCCACCCAAAAAGGGGAGATGGTCGGGGTGCTCCTTCCCAACTCCAACGCCGCCCTCGCCCTCCTCTTCGGTATCTGGGCCCGGGGCGCCGTCTGCGTCATGCTCAATCACAGCCAGGGCCGGGCCGCCCTGGAGACGGCCCTGACCGCCGCCCGGGTGAAAACCGTCGTCACCTCCCGGGCCTTTTTGGAGGCTATCGGCCGCAAAGAGATGATCCTGGGGCTTTCCGCGCGGATCCTTTTTTTGGAGGATCTGGACCGCTCGTTTGCAAAGAGGGTATCCTCCCTCTTCTTTCGGCCGGAACCTTTGGAGGCGTCGGCGCCCGCGGCGGTGGTCTTCACCTCCGGATCCGAAGGGAAGCCCAAGGGGGTGGCGCTCTCGCACCGGAACATCCTCTCCGACATCCACCAGGCCATGTGCCTAATCGAGATCAACCGGGACGACCGCTTGTTCAACGCCATGCCGGCCTTCCACGCCTTCGGGCTCAACATCGGCATGCTCCTTCCGCCCCTCGCGGGCCTCTCCTCTTTCAACTACCCCACGCCGCTCCACGTGAAGACCATTCCGGAACTCATCTACGACTACGAGGCCACGGTGGTCATCGCGACCGACACCTTCGCCCGGGCCTGGGGCCTGAACGCCCATCCCTACGATTTCCACAGCGTGCGCTACATGATCCTGGGCGCGGAGAAGGTCCGGGAGGAGACCATGGAGCTCTACCGCCGGAAGCTCTCGTTGCGGCTCTTCGAGGGCTACGGCGTGAGCGAGGCCTCCCCCATCGCCGCGGTGAACTCCAAAATGAGGGCGAGGGACGGCTCCGTCGGCGTCCCGCTCCCCGGAATGGATTGGCGTCTGGAGCCGGTCCCGGGCGTGGAAAAGGGCGGCCGGCTTTTCATCAAGGGCCCCAACGTCATGCTGGGCTACCTTTCCGCGGAAGCGCCCGGGGTCCTGATTCCGCCCCCGGAGGGCTGGCACGACACCGGGGACGTGGCGGAAGTGGACGCCGACGGCTTCCTCTGGATAAAGGGCCGCTACAAACGCTTCGCCAAGATCGCGGGCGAGATGCTCTCGCTCGCGGCCGTGGAGGATGCCCTCGCCCAAAGCTTTCCCGGATCGCTTTTCGCCGTTTTAAGCGTTCCGGACGAAACCCGCGGTGAAAAGCTCCTTTTGGCGTTCCGGGGGGAGGCTCCGGAGCGGGAAGCCCTGCGCGGGGCGATTCTGTCCCAAGGCTTGAGCGAACTCTCCGTTCCCAAAAGCGTTCTTTCGCTCCCCGAGCTGCCCCTCACCCCCCTGGGGAAGGTGAACCTCCCTAAACTTGGGGAAATCGTCCGGGAAAAACTGGGAAACTGAGACGAAAACGGCGTCCGCCCGCCCGGGCCGCGAAAAGCGCCGGCCGGGCGGAAAAAAGGCGCGGAAGCGTTTATCCCCCGCGCCTGGCGGGGAAGGACCCCGCCCGGGGGGAAGGGCCTTTCCGGCGCCCCCCTTCAGGCCCCCTTTCGCCGCCTTAAAATCAAGGAGAAAAACAATGCGCCTCATTTTCACGCTCGCGCTCGCCCTTTTTCTGGCCCAGGCCGCGCCGTCCTTGGCCCTGGCGCCCAGCCCCGAATCTTCGGATCCCGCGCGAAACGCCCCGAAGGACGGATTATCCGACGCTTCCGGAAGCCCCGGCGCCCCCGCCCCGGGGGCGCCGGACTCTTCCGGCCCGGGCTCTTCCCCGGGAGGGCCGGAAACCCCGGCCTCTTCCGGATCCGGCGATCCCGCCGCCCCCGAAACGGCCGCTCCGGCCGCCGCGGGAGCCGTCGAGGCCTCCCCGCCCCCGGACCCCTCCGCTCCGGACCCGGGCTCCCTTTCCGCCTCCTTCAACGGCCGGGCCCTGGATCTCTATAAAAGCCTCTCCCGCGACGGCGGAAATCTATTCTTTTCCCCCTTGAGCGTCTCCACCGCCCTGGCCATGGTCTACGCCGGCTCCGCCGGAGACACGGCCAAGGAGTTCGAGACGGCGCTGAAATATCCCGCCCGGGGGGAGGATTTCCTGAAGCTGGACAAGGACTTCACCCTCTCTCTCGCCCCCCCCGCCGGAGGCGGGGTCGAGTTCTCCCTGGCCAACTCCCTGTGGCCGGACAAGGAGAGCGGCGTGTCGGACTCCTTTCGCGGGCTTTTGGACGCCTACTTCGGATCGGTGGTCACGCCCCTCGATTTTAAAAACGACCCGCGGGGCGCCAGGAAGGCCGTAAACGACTGGGTGGCGGAAAACACCCGGGATAAAATCTTAAACTTCCTGGAGGGTCCGCCTTCGCCGGATACGAAGCTCATTTTGGTGAACGCCGTCTATTTCAAGGGAAAGTGGAAGGACGCCTTCGAGTTCGGCGACACGAAGGATATGGATTTTTACTCCCCCCGGGGGGTGGTCCAGGCCCGGGCCATGTTCAGGGAGGGGCGCTACAATTATCTGGAGACGGACAAGCTTCAGGCGCTCGAGCTCCCCTACGAGGGAGGGGCCTTCTCCATGATGGTCGTCCTCCCCCCCGACGCGGCGGGAAGCCTGGAGGCGCTCGAAAAGGAGCTTTCCCCGGAGACCTTCGCGCGCTGGCGGGAGGGCCTCAAATCGCGAAGCGTCCAGGTCTACCTCCCCAAATTCCAGATCGTCTGGGGGTCCCGCTCCATTTTGGGGCCCTTGAAGGATCTGGGTCTGAAGCGGGTCTTCACCCACGAAGCCGATCTAAGCGGGATCAGCGGGGATAAGGGCTTCTTTTTAAGCGACGTGGTGCACAAGGCCTTCGTGGAGGTAAACGAGGAGGGTACCGAGGCCGCGGCCGCGACCGGCGGCATGGTCAGGGCCACCGCCCTTCCCCTGGATCCGCCGCCGGTCTTTCTGGCCGATCACCCCTTCCTGTTTATGATAATCCACCGGGAAAGCGAGAACATCGTGTTCATGGGCCGCGTGAGCGATCCCTCCGAGGCTCCCTCCGAGTGAAAACCGGCCTCCCCTCGGAAAACAACGAAAGGCCCTCCGGAAAATCCGGAGGGCCTTTCGTTTAAGGGATTGGGTGGCTAAGCCCCGGCGGCGGGCTTTTAAAAAAAACCGGGGCGGGGGGCTTTTTTTCAGATCGGCACCCGGTAGTCCTTGCCGGAGTTTAAAGCGTAGTCCTCCAGGAGTTCCGGGCGCACCTTCCGTAAAAACTGCACGCAGAACATGGTCACGAAGCCCTCGATTAAAACGACGGGCAGGTTCATGAGCACCACCGCCTTGGCGCTGGGGAGGAAGGCCTCGCCGGTGAGGCGGAGGGCCGCTCCCACCAGGACGGCCGAGGCCAGGATGGGAAGGGAGCCGCAGAGGAAGCCGGAAACCGAGGCCCGGGGAAGGCTTTTGCCGTTCACCCCGGGGCGGAATAAAAGCCCAAACAAGACCGCGGGGGCGGCCATGGTGAAGGTGTTGACCCCCAGGGTGCTGACGCCGCCGAATCCGAAAAGCACCCCCTGCAGCGAAAGCCCGAAGAATATCACCGGGAAGGCGGCCCAGCCCATCATGAGGCCGATCACCCCGCTTAAGACCAAATGGGTGGAGCTGGGCCCCACGTTCACGTGAATGAGGGAGGCCACGAAGAAGACGGCCGCCAGAATGGCCGCCCTGGGGGTGTCCTCCCCGCGCACGCGCCTGAAACCCAAGGCCAGGCCGCCCAGGCTGAGAACGGCTCCGCTCAAAAGGACCGGAGCCGCGAGCACTCCTTCGGATATGTGCATGTCGAAACCTATTCTTTCGGGGGGGCGCCACGTCCCCCCCTGGCGATGATGATGACGCCGAAGAGTCCCAGGATCCAGCCCAACCCCCCCACGACGTCCCTAAGGGTGGGGCTTTGGTCGTTGAATTTTTCGGTCAAAAGCCGCGCGAGCGGAGCCACCTGGCTTCTCACCTCCTCCCGCACAATCGTCCTGATCTCCTGGGCGTCGGCTCCGGCGGCCGCGGAGGCGGCCAGGCCGGAGGCTGGGGAGGCGGACGACGATGAGGAGGAGGAGGCTGAAGAGGGGGGGTCGCCGCTTTCCCGGGGCTTTGTTTCGGCCGCGGTTTGCCCGGAGGGGGGCTTGGCGTCCGGCCTCTCGGCCGCGGGGAGCTTGAATTCGGCCCGGTGCCCCTGGCCGGCCTCGATGACGAAGTAGAGATCGCCCGGCTCCGCGGGGGAATCGAAGCAGTGGTTTCCCTCGGAGTCGGTCCGGGCGCTCTCGATCAAGGTCTTGTCGGACGCGTGCATGGAGATCTCGCCGTTTCTCACCCGGTCCTTCTGGGAGGAGAAGTAGCTCATGGTGCAGATTTGATCGCCTTCGGCGTAGGCGAAGGTGTAGACCGCGTGGGCGCTTAAAGGCGCCGGATTGAGCTCCAGGATGAGGAGAAGAAGGAGAAATGAAAAAGCGGAAAGGGGGAGGGCGGTTGATTTGTTCATGATGGCGCCCGTCACGGAGCGGGAGTGGCCCCCTGGAACTCGTTGAAGTAGACCCAGAGGACGCCGCCCAGCTCCACGTCCTTCTCGGTTCCGTCTTGCGGCAGTTTGTAGTCGGCGTCGTTCAAGGCCGCGAAACCCCACCAGCCGGGAGCCGTCGGCGCGAACGCGAAGTCGCCGTTCTCGTCCGTCAGGACCACCTGGGTGACGATGCTCTCGTAGGGGGCCACGCCGGACCTGTTCGGACCCGGATACCATTCCACCTCCACCTCTCCGTTGGCGACCGGTTTTCCACCCAGGAGAACCCTGCCGGTGAAGACGTTTCCGGCGTAGAGGGCGTCGGGCTTGGAGCGGGGAACGATCTCCGTCGGCAACTCCGAGATGGGCAGATTCCAGCCCTCGTCGTCGCCGTAGCCGTTCACGTAGGCCTTGGTGTAGTGGATGATGAACTTATCCTCGGCCGGCTCCCAGTAGGGTCGCGGCTCCATGACGAAGGCGTAGAGGCCGGGTTTAGCTATCTTGTAGTCGAGCTTCCAGGTGCCGAAATCGCCCACTTTCTCCTCCCGGAGCTTGTCCAGGACGTTTTCCGCCTTGCCGCCCGCGTACACGGTGAAGGATTTGGGTTTCACCAGGTTCATGCCCTGGTTCTCGAAGGGATGCCAGAATTTTATCTCCAGCGTGACGGTGTTGGCGTCGGCGTCCATGACCACGGGTTCGGAGGGGATGACCATGCCGAAGTGGGCGGCGGCGGGAAGCGCGACTCCCAGCGTCAATAGTAGGGAAAGGGCGAGGGACGGGAAAAATTTCATGCTTAAACCTCAAAAATTTAAAATTCTGTCTTCAACTTGCGAAAAGAAAAATTGGTTCCGGAAACTCGACCGGAGTGGAAAATATAAAAAAAGCCCCGTCCGCTTTAAAAAAAGCGGCGGGGCCTTCATGACCGTTTCGTTACATCGGACGTCCGACGATTTTTCGCGCGCTTAGGGCGGAAATATCGGATTTTTCGTCCAACTTCTTTATCCGTAGCCTCCGCCGGGCGTGTTTTAGGGCGATATGCCGGCTTTTCTAATTATGCTGAGGATAACTTGAAAAGACCGTCCGCGGGCGGAAGGCGTCTTCGTGACGGCGGCGCTCCTTCATGGAACGCGCTTATTATCGCCGGGAAGGGGGACGTTGTCAAGAATTTGCGACAAGGGGCCGCCGCGGGCCTCCCGTCCACCCGTCGGGGGAAAAGCCCCGGGGAGGGGTGGTCCTTTTTCAAGACCGGGCGGTGTTTTGGGGAGCGAGGGCGGAGAGAGTTTTCCGCGTTGAAAGAGCGGGATCTAGAAAAGCCGCCAAAGAGCGAAAAAAAACCGGCGTGAAATAGGAAGACGGCGGAAAAGAGGATGGAGACGCGTCTGGAAGAGAGGGGGGGGAAGGGAAAGATGAAAAAGGAGGGAGGAAAAAAGGCCGGGCGCGGGGCGCCCGGCCGGAAGAAAGAAGAGGGAGGCTTAGTTTTTGGCGTTGTGCTTGATGAAGGTGTTGGACTGCAGCTCCAGGAAGGTGTCCCTGAGCTCCTCTTCGGTATTCATGACGATGGGGCCGCCCCAGGCGACGGGCTCGCGGAGGGGTTTTCCCTCGAAGAAGATGAAGCGGACGGGCTTTTTCTTCGTGGCCAGGACCTCAATCGCGTCGCCCTCGTCTTTGAAGAGCACGGCCGTCTTCTCGTCGTAGGCGTCGCCGTTGATGACGGCGTCGCCCTCGATTAGGAAGACGAAGACGTTTTCCCCGGGGATGGTGGGAATGGTCACGGACTTGCCCTTCTCCACCAAGACGTCCAGGAGGGTGGCCTGGATGAATTTCGGCTTCACTCCTTCGGCGTTTTCGTATTTTCCGGAGATGGGCCTCACCTCGCCGAAGTCCGTTTTAACCACGGGGATCATGTCCTTGTTTATGTCGAAGTAATGGGGGTGGGTCATCTTGTCGTCCCGGGGCAGGTTCAGCCAGATCTGGACGCCCAGCATGCGGGGTGAGGACACCGGCATCTCCTGGTGCATGATTCCGCTTCCGGCGGTCATCCACTGGCTCTCGCCGTTGCCGATGACTCCCTTGTTTCCCAAGCTGTCCATATGCTCCATCTCTCCGTGGATGAGGTAGGTGATGGTCTCGATACCCCGGTGGGGGTGGAAGGGGAACCCCCGCATGTAGTCTTCCGGGTTTTCGGAATCGAAGGAGTCCAGCATCAGGAAAGGGTCGAAATCCTTAACCGTGGAGACGCCTAAAACCCTCACCAGATGCACCCCGGCGCCGTCTATGGTTTTAGAGCCGCGGACGGATTTCTTAACTTCTTTTAGGGCGGTCATATAATAATGTTCCTCTCGCCGGAAGCCTGGCCGGTCTAACGCGCCTCGGCTCCGGTATGGTAAATTCGGACGGACACAAAAAAGACGCTTTGATGAAAAGCGCTCTCGTATCAAGCGGGCGGATGACTCAAGGACGCCCGGTTGGGAAACTGTTCGAAGATAAAAAAATTTGTCATGAAAGAGCCGGCTACGCGGCTCCGCGCGTGTTTAGGCGCTTTCGAACGTGTTACGGAATTTTTTTCGAGGGGCCTTTCCTGAAGCCTGAAAAGCGCTTCAACGCCGTCAATTTAAAATATAAGCAGCCCAGGCGGCTCTGTCAAGGCCTCCTCCGGGCGAAGTAGCCGCGCGTGTCGGCTGGAGGCGGAAATATCGTGAATATCAGAGCCCTGGCCGGACGGTATTTCGGAGGCGGGAAAGCTGGGAACGGCTTATATTTTTGAAACGCTAAGGCTGGGGCGGGCCGGGCGGCTCCCGTGGAGCGAGCCGCTTCGGGTTATAAATTAGTATCTAATATTAGAATTTATATTTAAAAATAAAAATTAAAAATTTTTTAATATTATTAATAATTTTTTTTGTTATTATACAGTTTGATAAAGAATTCAGGGAAGGAACTGATCCGGAACGAAAAAAAACTTCAAGGGTTAGAGGGAAACGATCAACCTTGGATTTTACGTGTCATAATCTTAAATATTACGCCGGCGGATAATAGTTAGAAAGGTAAAAGGAAGAGATTCACTTAAATACGCGATTTGTTTCCAATAATTAACCGCCGTGGTAATAATATGTATGGCCCCGCTATTTCACGCGACATTATGGTGGAGGGGCATAAAATCATGACTGATAACATTTCTAACCAAATGGATATTAACAAAGATATTCATTATGGAGCTTCTAAAGCTTTGGCTAGGATTGGAC
This sequence comes from Deltaproteobacteria bacterium, assembly GCA_031276865.1. Classification (GTDB taxonomy): domain Bacteria; phylum Desulfobacterota; class Desulfarculia; order Adiutricales; family Adiutricaceae; genus JAISMF01. The sequence continues at coordinate 31,421 of JAISMF010000067.1, forward strand.
TATCTATTCCTGAAGCTTGCCGCTTTTTTTTGATGAAAATTCCTGAGGATATAAATATTAATCTTGATTTATTCACCCCTAACGCCGAAACTTTGAAATCTATAAAGGAGTTTTAAAATGGAGAATCAGCAAAGTTCAACACTCTAGAGGAACTTTTTGAAGATCTTGAGCGTGAAGAATGACGTGTCGATATATATGTCGAAGTGGTTTTGGATTATGGACGCGCGTTAAACATAATGTTGTCAAAACTTTAAACATACTATGTAACATACCGCTATTTTAGCAGGAGTTTTTTGATATCTTCCATTTTTTTCCCTCATTTCAATCTGCTCCATATCTATGGCTGACGACATGATTAAATTCAAATATGGACTCCTGTGTGAAGTAACGACAATTTTAAAATTTTTTTAATAGCAAACTATATATTAAGTAATACGTTATTATTTTACAACATTTTGTGTGTCATGACTTCACAATTTTTAGTGGCATACATTTTACAAACGATTCGATTTTAAAGTGGTTGGCAATTAAATTTTTTGGAAATTAATTTAAAGGAGTTATATATTTTTACTATATGTAATATATTCAAAAATGTTAAAATGATAAAAAGAGGAATATTTATGGGTCATGACAGACCCCAATAACGTCAAAAATTATTGTTTGGGAGAGAGAACTACCATCGATGTCTAATGATTTCGTAGCCTAGAAGTTAGATATTATTTCTCTTGATAAATACCAACAATGGGAAAATGTCGAAACATCGCCAACTATAAACCAAGCAAATCAGTTTGTCAAATTAGTGAATATTTCTTATATATGGCACTATTTTGAATGAAACACGAAATTCAATTCCATAATTTTAGCAACAAACGATATGAATAGTGTTTTTATTAAATTGAACTGTCTCCCATGTAATTTTTTCATCCCATGTTTTATTTCTATTAAAAACCACCAGCCATCCTTCATTTTCGCCGTTGACGTCTAAATATCCAGCCAGATGTTCTAAACTATCTTCACGATATTTTTGGCCATGCAATTTGACTTCAACCAAGTATTGGCGGCCTTTAAATTTAACGCAAAGATCAACGGCTCCTCGTCCATGCTCGAATTCATGATGAACAACAGCGTGTTTGTTAACAATTTTTCGCGGAAAAGCCGTAAACAATGAATATACAGCTTCATCATATCTACTCGCTATCGTTTCTTTTACCATGTAGATAAAAGTAAGTGAATCCGAATCACTAAATTCATAAGTTTGAGGATGCGAATCGGACTCCATCTTAATATATTGATATTTTTTAGAATCAAAATCGTTTATCCCCAGAATAAATTTTAAACCGATCTGTCGCCAGAATAATTGAAAACGCTTTAATATATCGCTCATGAAAACAATTTTTTCATCATGCCATTAAATTTCACTAATTTTATTGTCTATAGCTGATTGGAATTCATCAGAGGCCGATCTCGACATAACTTCCCTGTAAATCGCATTAGCCGGACGAAGGTTGCGGTTTTCATCCTCAACCACCAATCCAAGATCCAGACAGTATCGATAATCATCGGAATTTTTCAGAACTTTACAGAGAGTTCCAGCAAAGACAGAGTCCATAATTGTTACGACTCTAGGATCCTGAAGGCGTTCCATAAGTGAGTCTATGTGCGTCTGTCGATTTTTAATGATGGCTTCCGCGGCTTGATCCATCAAGTCTTTAGTGACAGGTGCGGTGTAGTTATTTTTTAGGATCTTAACAACAATTTCATAGGCCAAAGCGTTGACCAGCCACGGCTGCCCTTCAGACCAGTAGTAAGCGCGTTCCACGGCTTCCGGTTCAAAAATTTGCCCGCAGGCCTCAGTATGTTGATTATAGAGCGTGTTTATTTCATGCCGAGTGAAATTGGATAGTGTTAAAGCCTCTGTTTTGAAATTAAAAATACTGGCGACGCCACTGGATATTGAATCCGGATGTATGTTTCTAAGATGATCCCTTATATCGCGCATTCCGCTCAATGCCAGAGATCTCGGAAATGTTAATCTATTCTTTCCGCATCTAGTGTTATACCCTAAACGTATCTGTCTTAAAAAAGTGATCAGAGGATCTACCGACAGGCAATCGGCTTCATCAAAAAAAATAATAACTTCTTTATCAAGATTATCGCATATGTGGTTAAGTAGACTTTTAACAGTGGAAGTATAGTTAAGATGAGGTAAAGGTGTGTAATTTTCGCTAAATGAAATTAGTTTTTTGATATGGGAACGAGATATAGAATAGTGAATTTGAGAAAGTATCGCTTCAATGCCGGCCTCTCTTTCAACTATGCCGTCTAACGTTTCTAAAGAACAGTTTAAAGCGTGAAACCTACCGGATAGGTTGATTTGTTCGGTTAAAGCTAATAAATATGTCGTCTTTCCTGATTGTCTTGGAGCGCTGATGATAAAATAACGTTCATCCTGAATCATGTCTTCAACATCAGGCAGGCGCTGTAATACCGGAATCATGTAATGTTGTGACGGAACGCACGGTCCGGTAGTGTTAAATTCCTTAATAACTTGATTAGTCATATGTTCCTAATGGTTATCGTAAAGATGAAGGCGGGGATGGTTTTGGTTGTCCACGAAATGGTTATGCCAATTCGTATGTTTTTTGTTGATAGTTTATTCAGAGTAGTTAAAAAAATCGAGGTTTCGTCTAGAATATTATCTCAGCGGATAAATGTTAGAACGGTAAAATGAAGCGTTTCCCTTGATTTAATGGTTTTATTTTCAATATTTAAGCGCCTGGGTAATATTTAAAATAATAGGAAAATTTATATTTATAACAAAAAAATATAAATAAATGTAAATATTAGATCTTTTATTAAAATAAGATGAAGTTGACTTATATGTATGCAAAAAAATAATTTTACTATCTGATTCTTAGAATAGTATGTTGAGCAGTTACGGGCGGGCTCCATGAAAGCCTGAATATACGCGGATTTACACTACGTCTTTGTAGTGCTATTATGTAATTAAAAAATTTAAAATACATTTCTTTAGTAAGCTCGAATATGATAACGGACTTAAATAAAGAAATCAAGGATGGAATAGATCTGTCGGCTCCGCGAGCTGGGGCGGAAAAAAGCCACCTCTGGATAGATTAAGCCTGGTTTTTCCGTTCTTTGTCCAGATAGTAGATATCCAGAGCGCGTTCGATTCGATTTTTAATTCTTGGGAAATAGATTTTTAACTTCAGTTTTAAGGCGATATCGTTTAAAAGAACCTCCCGGATTTCTTTATCAAGCTCATAAGCGAGATTAATTATAACAATAAGTGGAATATCATCAATATCCTCGTTACTAAATTGGATGAGGAGACCCGGAGATATTTTTTCGAAAGCGAGAATGGTCTGAGAATAAAAGATTTTTTTCCTCGCCGATGCGCTGTTTTCGAGAGGGTGCTCGATAATGGTGTATGACATCATCCTGGCGAGATTTCTGAAAGAATCACGGTCTTTGACGGGAAAGTGTTCCTTGCCGAAATCATCCTTAAGGAGGGAAATTAGTTTCTCGTGGGTTATGGGTGAGTAGTTTGATAAAATTTCCTGGACGGTATCACGGTGGATGGAAGGTACTTCGTTGGCGTCTGGCTGTTCCTGAGCGTCCTTAGAGAGCGGGGGATGGATTTCTATAAGTGGTTTGTCCGAGCCGTACGGAAAAAAGAGGGGCTCGTCTGACGGAGCGGGAGGCTTGGGAGGTGGATCTTCCTCTAGTTCTTCCGTCGCTTTTTCGCTTTCAGGGGGATGAGGCGGAATTTCGATAAATATCTCGTTGGAGACTTTTTCCGGTTTAAAGGGGTCGTAATGGGAGGTTGTGGCGTCCTCGTTTTGGAGATGTCTGAGAAAGGCGTCGAGTTTTTCAAGTGAACTTTTGGTTTCTCTGAACCATTCTAAAGACCAGACGCGGATCACCCGCCATCCAAGTCTCTTTAAGGTTTCTCCGCGTAAATATTCCCTGTCCAGAGCTGTTTTAGCGTTTTTATAGGATTTTCCATCGCATTCCACCCCGAGGATGTATTTATCGTTATTGTTTTTGTTAACAACGGCGAGATCCACTCTGAGCGAGGAAACTCCAACGTTGCGGTGTACCGTCCAACCTTTTTTTTCTAGGAGGCGTGCTACGAATTCAGGAAAAAAGAAATCCGGATCGTCTGAAACGCCAAAATCCAAATCGATACGCTCCCTGCGTGGATTTGAGTCCGCGTACTCCATGAAGGCCAAGAGGTCTGAAGCGCCTCTGGAATGGATAATTTGGTCTTTAAAGATATACGGACGAAAAGAGGCGAAAACCTTGACACGGCGTCTCGCTCTGGTTATGGCGACGTTCAGGCGGCGTTCTCCACCGGACTTGTTTATGGGTCCGAAATTGCTGCTTATTTTTCCGCTGGCGTCGATACCGTAGCAGATGGAGAAATATATGATATCCCTTTCGTCTCCCTGAATATTTTCTATATTCTTTACAAGCACAGGCTCTTCAAGTGAATCGTGGAAATATCCGTCAAGATCCGGATCGTTCCGCCTTTCTTGATCTAGTAAATCTTGAATAAGCGATTCCTGGTCATGGTTGAAGGTGACTACGCCGAGAGAAAAGCGGCCTGGACCGAACCAGGGGCTTTTTAATGTTTCAACGATATCGGCCACTACAGCCCGAGCTTCTCTTTCATTTGTGCGGGTATTAGCTCGATCGTAAATTCCATTTTCTACGTAATGAAACGATACGTACATATCATCGGCGTCAGGAGAAGGAAAGGTGATAAGTTCCGAGTCGTAATATTTCTGGTTGGAAAAACTTATAAGGGACTCCGAGCGGGAACGGTAATGCCAGTGTAATTTCAAGGTTGGAATGCTAGTGATCGCCTGACACTCGTCTAGGATGCTTTCCATAGTATCGTCTTCACTCTGATCATAATCTTCATCGCTTGATGTCCTCTTAAAAAAATTAGTCGGAGGAAGCTGACGAGGGTCGCCCACGATCACAGCGCATTTTCCACGTGCGAGGGCTCCAATGGCGTCCCAGACGGGTATCTGCGAGGCCTCGTCAAATATGACCAGATCGAATTTTTGGCCATCGGGCGGTAAAAACTGAGCTATTGATAAAGGACTCATAAGAAGGCATGGCGTTACCGCTGGGAGAAAAAATTTAATTTCCGACAGAAGTTTTCTGATCGGCTTGTGTCCCTTCTTTTTCCCCTTTTCACGGTTCAGCGTGGTTATTTCCCGGGTGAATAAATTCGGCCTGAAGACAGATGCTATTCTAGATTTGATTTCATTCACGGTTTTCTTTCGCATTAAATTATCCGTTGCAATGAAATCCTTAATATCATTTTCACGAGAATCAGCGGAAAAATTTCCTACATTCTCTCTAACATTGGAGGGTTCTAGTACTATAAGACGTGTTATATTATAACGGAAATTGTTTATAAGTTCATCAGGTGTTATATTGTTTTTTTCCAGGTCTTCCACAAGTCCTTTCAAATTATGATTTATTATAATCCGTCTGTATCTAGAATATTCGATATATGAATGAATTTTACTTTTATGTTTTATAAAATCTGAAATAATTTCATAAATATTTTTAAGTTGTAACCCGTTGAACGCGCTAGTGTTTGAAATTTTTTCCGATATAGCCGTGGATAGTTTTTCTAAAACAGGCGTTTGTTTTTTAAGCAAACGTGTTAATGATGTAAGTCCGGCTTCATCTAATGAGTGGATGTTTGTTTCACCTAATAAATATTTTCCAAGGTTCTCAATGATTTTAACAAAATTGGGATCTTCTTTTTGCCTGATATCGTTATAAAATTTTAAAAACCATTCGGAGTTTTCTTTAATCCTAGTCGCCGTTTTCAGAATGATTGACAAATCATCACAGGTTGATTCCACTGTTTTTTTCAAGCATGAATTATTTATCTCGTCTATGTATGCGGAATACAGTTTCAAATCAGGAAGAGAGGTATCGCAGAATTTAAAAATACTTCTCGATGTCAGTACCAGCTCATCGTAGTATTTCAGACTGTCCGATATTTCCTTGATCTCAATTAAATCTGTTAAATCTTCCAAGATATTGTCTATCTTACCGGTGAGACTGAATCGTTTAAGAACAGATTTTATTTTTCTGAAAGTAAAATATCGGATAATAAAAAATTTTTCTTTATTAATTTCATATAAATTTTTAAGATCGTTTAAATCAATATTTACAATATTTTTATAGTCGTATTTCGCTTCAACGATTGAACATTTATTTTCATATTTTTCTAAAATTTCGATTACTTCGAATATTTCATTCAATATGTTTTTATTTTTCTCAACTTTAGCTGTCTCCCAGGCGGAGGTGAAAATATCTTCTCTTTGTTCCGCCATTTCTATTATCCGCTTTAATGATTTATAGGGAATATATGAAAAATTAAGAAAGTATTCGTCGTTATACGTCTTCTGACATGATTCAAACTTATTGATTATTTTTTTTAACATCTCGAGTTTTGATTTTAAGAGATATGGATTTACCGTGTCTAGATTTTCATTTAAAATTGAAGAAATATCGAGAGCCTCTTCGATACAGGAGATAACGGAAACGTATTCTTTGAAAACCGATTCCGGATCATCTTTAAAAAGATAAAGTAAATTAATTTTGGACGCTGTCTCAACGGCTTTCAAAAATTCAACGAAAATATTCAGTTCCTTTATGGAAAAATATTCGAGTTTAAACAATCCAGTTTTATTAAAAATTTTGCCGCAATCACTACTGATTTCTCGAAATATTTCGACAAACTGTTCAGACAATTCCAAAAGAGACATTTCAAATAAAAAATTCCATTTTTGAGTCTTAATGAAGCTTAATCCCGTGTTTTTAAGTGGAAGAACTTTAAGAGCGTATTTATTTAACTTGTCCAGATCATCTTCAATGTCGCTTATCGCCTTATCATCAATATTATTCACATCTAATGCGATATTTTTAATTATTTTGGTATTTTCAGTTTCTTTCAACAGCAAATTTTCCCCTACCGCCTGATACGGAGTTATTCCCGACTGATATGGACTGTGATGCTCAATCACGAAATTATTAAGGACGTTTATAAGTTTTACAAGTTTGGATGCTGAATGCTCCCACATGGGGTACTGATTTACCTGTTTTTGCATATTTTCTAAAGCATGCGTTAATTTTTTTATCACATCGATTTTGCCTGTTTTGTCGGAATGAAGTTCCAGACATAACTGATCAAGCCCTAGATTTTTTAAACGATTGTGGACCACATTCAAAGCGGCGTTTTTTTCAGCGACAAAAAGGACTGTCTTTCCCCGGCTTATGTTATGGGCTATCATATTGGTGATAGTCTGACTTTTTCCAGTTCCTGGCGGACCCACGAGAACAAAGCTTGAATTTGTATCGCTTTTTACGATGGCTGAGAGCTGAGATGAATCTGCGAGGAGAGGGGTGTATATATCCTTCGGATTCAGTTCATAATCGAGGTTTTGTATTTCCGGACCATTCTGCTCGCTTGATACGGATAGCGTTTTATGCTCCGTATAGTTAAGAAGAGATTCTATAATTGGATTTATATTTGATTGACCTCTCTCAGCTAGTTCTCCATTTTTTTCTAAAATTTCCAGATCTTTCCACATAAGGTATTTTGAAAACGACAGTATTCCTAGACATGCGTTTTCTTTTAAAATCCAGCCGTCTCTGTCTTTCACCGCATATTTAACATGTTTGAATATTTCAGGCAAATTGATGGTGTCTTTATACTTAGGTAAATTATTCGCCATAAAATCTAGAGAATCGATCTTATAGTCTTTTCGAAGCAATTCAATTAAAGTGAGGTTGAAACGTGATTCTTCATCCGTCGCCTGAAGTGTGAAATCTCCGGCTTTCGAGCGTTTCATATTCACAGGGATGAGCACAAGAGGAGCTTTAGCCGCTTCTTTACGAAGCTTGGTGATCCATGAAAGGAAACCAAATATAAGATACAGCGTGTTGGATCCTGATTCTTGGATATTAGTATTATTTGCCCTGTAAAGAGAGGTTAAAGTTTTATCTAGACGATCTTTAGTTAAAGAGGATAATAAAATTCCTTCATTAATTTTTTTTTCAGATATTTCTAATGCGATAGAATCTTTGAAGTAGTCGGTTTCTTTTTTATTTCCGAGATCATCCTCTTTTTCTAGAATACTCGGAGCGGAAGAGATTTGAAATTTTATCCCGTTGATGATTTTATTACATAGTTCGTTAATATCGGATGATATGAACTCAACTCTTAGTCTGTTTGATTGAAATTTTAAAAAATTATTTTTAAGAGTGAGGTCAAGTAATTTTCTTTTCCATATTTCAATCTTAGATAGCTGTGTCGGTGGTTTGAGTTCTGTATAATTGAACTCTTTCCCGATGGATGACTGATAATAATTCCTGTCTTCAAATAAAATATCCGATTGTGATGATTTTTTATATTTCACTATGCGCTGTTGAGTTGAATTAGGCGGTAATTCACCACTTACAAGCGGTGTTTTGGCAAAAATTTCTTTTTTATGATCGTCTATTTTATCATCAACCGCGTCATCATGTTGAAATAAGAGTTTTCCATCTTTATTTTCATCGATGAGTGTCTTTTTAAGCGTAACAATTTTCTGCGGATATACAATCTTAGGTATATCATGAAAGTAATTCCTATTGCTTCTTTCCTCTCTGGCCCTGCTGATATCCAGGCATCCTAGAAATCCTGGGCTCTCAATAATAAATTTTGCTCTCTTATTTATAATATTTAAATCTAATTTGAACTCGGGATTCAAGGCTTTAGCCGTATCGATGAAAACAACAGCCTGTTCATAAAACTCTGGTAAATTTTTTGAACCAGCGGCAAGATTCATCACGGCCCCTTGATCCTCCGTCCATACCGAGTTGAAGCGTCTTGCTTGTAGCCATATTCCAGCCAAGATGTTTTTCTGCGTAAACAGTATTAACGGTTTCAAACCGCGGGCTTCGAACGCCGAACACAGCAAAAGCGAAATTTCCAACTGAGTTCCGCTCCCGCGGATCAGTAGTTCGCTTGGAATATATACGATCTGTGGGTCGAGATCGAGAAAATCAGCATTTCGGGAACTCTCGATGATTAATCCCTCAAATCTGACGATTTCAATGATTGTCTTGAAGACGCTCCATATGTCTTCAAAATCATGATCGTAGATATTTGTTTGGGATATTAGAGGAAAATTTTTTTCCAGAAATGATTCTAATTTTGCCGCGAAAGGCGGACTTTTTTCGATAAAAAAAGCGATACTTTCTGGATAAGCTTTACCCGGCCATATCCATTGGGGATACGCTTTCAGTCCTCTTTTCTCCAGTACTTGGCCTCCACTTGATATTACAACCTCCAGATTTTCTTCACTCGCCAGGGATTCCAGATACTTCCAGTTGATGGTTGGTTCGAGGATGTCTCCCGGAGCCTGAAAAGCTTTACCAGGGGAAAGTCCTGGGATTTTAACGTCCAGGCTTTCAAACGCCGGCGATCCATTCACCCTGAGCGAGAATCCGCCTAAGGTGTTGTTGACGGTCAGACGTTTTATAACCGGAAGATACTGGTAGACGGCGTATGAGGCCACGCTGGTCAGATCAAGCTGGTATATTCCATTTACGTCGGCAAGCGTTTTTGTATTTTGTTTGGAATTATTCATGATATATATTATTATATTTTAAAATATGATATTTTAAAATGTTATTGTTCATTTGATATATCTCTGATAGGCGCGGATTAGTCTAAAGATAGAACAGGCACCATTATACACGCAACATTTTTTAAACTCCAGATAAAATAATTCTCTACAAATTCTTGGCACGTAATTTCATGATAATAATTAATCGGGAGCGTGTTCTATCAATTCTAATTTCCGTATGCGCGAGCTTGAAACCGAGTCGCTCCGTTAGTAGATGCGCGTCTCTGACGATTCTTTACCATGGAGGCCGTTAAAAAAACACATAGAAAGGGAAGCAATCGCCTAATCGCGTCTCCGAGGGATAATTTTAGATAACTGACTACATTATTTTTCTCTTCCCCCTAGCTGTGATATTTCCCGTATTCGTAGGAAAAAAAAAGAGACTTCAGTCAAAGAACTGAAGTCTCTTAATTTAATCTTTAAGTTCCGGCTTTCGCGGTTAACCGCTTTTTTCGAACGGTAAAACCGTAGATGATTAGCGTTTTGGTATGATAGAGAGGGGGGTTCGGGCTTTTTCCGCGGGAAGCCCTATAAAGTTTTACGGCTCCGTTAATACCTTCCGCTCATTCCAAGCGCCAACATTCCGATGACATACAGGCCGGCGAAAAGTATCCACACGCCCATAAGCACGAAGACGAAGATGACCACCCCCTTGGTATAGCGTTTGTCAACCGAACGTCCCTCTCCATCGGTGTAGTTGCCAAAAACGGAGATGAAGCAGTCGATTATGGCCCAGATACCCAGGCCTCCGAAAGTGAGGGCCATGAACACCGCCGAGACGTATTTCCCGAGGTAGAAGCGGTGGGCCCCCAGCGCGCCGGCGAAAAAGTTCAGAAGAATGACCACGTCCCGGTTCCTGGGGGAAATGGTGCCGGGGGGATACATGGGATAGGGGCTGTTGGGATAGCCGTACTGCCCTTGAGGGTGCTGGGGTCCGCCGAAGGGCGGCTGAGGGCCCCCGAAGGGCGGCTGAGGTCCGCCGCGGGGCGGCTGGGGTCCCCCGAAGGGCGGCTGGGGGCCCCCGCGGGGCGGCTGGGGTCCGCCGAAGGGCGGCTGGGGTCCCCCGAAGGGCGGCTGGGGTCCGCCCTGGGGAGGACGGGGTCCCCCCTGGGGCGGCTGGGGTCCGCCGAAGGTCTGCGGTGCCCTCGGTCCTTCCGGCCGTGGGGCGGAGTCGGGTTTAAGGAGGTTGGGGACCCCCGGCTGGGAAGTCCCGGGCGTCTGGGCGGCGCCGCAGAACTGGCAAACGGGGGAGTTATCGGGAATCTGTTTGCCGCATTTTTGACACAGTGACATCGCTGCTCCATTACTTATGAGTTGCGGGTGTTGTTTTCTTTTAGCTGTTTGAAGAAATCGCGCGGAAAAATACGGATTCCGGATTCCGGATTCCGGATTCCGGATCCCGAGAGCGGGTGGGATTTGACCCGGCGCCGCATTCTTGTGAATCGCGCTTTCGCTTAATTACTTATAGGCCATTTTGGAGGGTATTTCAAGGAGTCAGAGTTCAATACATCAGGGTTTAGGCGTTTATCCGCGGCCGGAAGGCGCGAACGAGAGGCGAACAGCCGGAGAAGGCCAAGGCCGCCCTGAAACCCCTTGCACGGAGTCCGCGACCCTATGTGAAGCTCGGCGGTTTATTCGCGAATCTAGGCCGCGTTTCGGAGGATGCCGGGAAATTAAGGCAGAATAAATTTATTAATTTAATATATTTTAATCTTATTAAGTAATATTTTTTAATATTATTGTTATTTAGAGAGACATCCGATCAAAAAAATCTCTTGACGCCGACGGTTATTTGCAATAATATATCATTTCATTACCCGCCGAATCCTTAAAGAGCGTTTCCGGCGGGCCGGCCGTTTGTTCAAGCGGCGCCGAATCGCGCTCCACGGCCGATTTTTCCGGAGATCTTTCCGTGACGCTCTCCTGTTTTCGCGTATTTTTTAAAATTTTCCGCGCTTCACGATTCACGAACGCCTCCGCCTCCGCCTCCGCCTCAAGTCCAGGGCTTCCGCCGGCCGGGTCTCGCAGGTTCCCGAGTCCGGCGGACGGCTCCGGATTCCCGGGGTAGGAGGCGTTTTACGGAAGCGGGCCGAGTCTTCGGAGATCCCCCCGGAAGCGCTCATTATATATATAGTTTCGTGCCGGATATTTCCGCCGCGCGCGCTTTCCGTTTCAGCTTGGTTCCGCTTCGAGCGGGGCTTTTTTTGCGAGGAAAAAGTTTCGGGCGGAAAAGGAGTCGAAAGCGGGTTCGCACCTGAAGGCGGGTGAGTTTTTCAAGGAAAAAGCGGCGTTATTTCCGAAAGAGATGGACGTGGACGTGTGAGACGTTCCCGTCCCGCCCGGCGCCCGCGGTAAAACTTTTTTCCGACAGAGCCGCCCTGGGGCCGCGGCCAGATGTCCGGATCGGGGGCGGGGAAGCGCCCGCCATGGCGTCCGCCGGGAACGAATGGTCTTTCTCCGGGTCGGGGATAAAATTAGAAAATTCTATAAGAGGGCGGATAATAGAATAATATATTGTTTTGTTATTCCGGAAAAGTGCTATAATATATTGTCTGGTCATCCCGCCAATGGATGAATTTCTGCGCCTAAAATTTAAGGAGTTCCGTTTTATGAAAAAAGGACTGTTCCTTCTAGCCCTGTGTCCCCTATTTTTCCTCTTCCTCGCTTCCGGGCGGCTTTCCGCCCAGGGTGAAACCCATGAACCCCACGTTCATGGCGTCGCCCACTTAAACGTTTCCGTCGGGACGGACGGAATCGAGCTGGATCTGGAGTCGCCGCTCGCGAGCTTCATAAGTTTCGAGCACGAGCCTTCCACGCCCGAGCAGCGAAAGGAGTTCGAAAACATGGACTCCCTCTTGAAGGCTCCGGACAAGCTAATAAGCTTCCCCGCGGCTTACGGCTGCTCTCTTAAAAAGGCCGAGGTCGCCTTCGGTCATCACGACGACGGGGATCACCACGATCACGACGACGGGGATCACCATGATCACGACGGCGACCACCACGATCACGACGACGGCGACCACCATGATCACGACGACGCCGAGTCCGAACATCACGATGGCGATGTGCACCGCGACGCCGACGCCTCCTACGTCTACGCCTGCTCCAAGCCGCCGGAGAGCGGAGAGGCGGATCTTAGCGGCCTGTTCAAGTCCTTCCCCCTCTTAACGAAGCTCGAAGTCCAGATCGTCACCCCCAATGGCCAGAACGCTAGGGAGCTAGCGCCCGGCTCCACCGTTTTAAAGTGGTGAGCCAAATGGCGGCGGAACCCGCGGCCTTGAAAGAGGATCCCCCGGCGGCGGAGTTCGCGGACGTCACCTACGCTTGGCCCGGGGAGAGGCCGGTGATAAAAAACCTCAGCCTGAGCGTGCCCGGAGGCGGCAGGCTCTTCATCTCCGGACCCAGCGGCTGCGGCAAAAGTACCCTCCTCTCCCTCGCGGCGGGCGTGCTCATCCCCCAGGAGGGGGAGGTGCGGCTTTCCGGACGATCCCTTAGGGATCTCTCCGGCCCCCGGAGAGACAGGCTCAGGGGCGAGAGCGTGGGCTACGTCTTCCAGCAGTTCAACCTGGTGCCCTACCTCACTCCCTTGGAAAACGTGATCCTCCCCTGCCGCTTCTCCTCTTCCCGGCGGAAAAGGGCCCTGCTGGGGGTGAAGAGCCTTAAGGACGCGGCCTCCGGACTGCTGTCGCGGCTGGGCATTCCCGCGGGGCTGTGGACCAAGCCCTCGGTGAGGCTCTCGGTCGGACAGCAGCAGAGGGTGGCCGCGGCCAGGGCCTTGATGGGAAGGCCCGGGATCTTGATCGCCGACGAGCCCACCTCGGCTTTGGACCGCGAGTCGGGGCGGCTCTTTTTAGAGCTGCTCTTAAAGGAGTGCGGGGAGGCGGGGTCCGGTCTTCTCTTCGTGAGCCATGACGAGAGCCTGGCGCCCTACTTTTCCCAACGTCTGACCCTTTCCCCTCCGGATATTTCCGGGCGGGAAACCTCTTAGCGAGAGTCGCCCTTCGTTATTTTTTCCCGCCCCGCCCGGGGCTTACAAAGCCCCGGGCGGTTCCGATTCGCTTTCGGCCTTTCGGGCCGTTTAAATTTCCCTTTCCCGCGCCGGCGCGGCCGGCGGCTTTTCCCCGTCTCGTCTTGGATGTTTAACCTGCCCTTTAAACGACTTAACCGGGCGGGGAAGCTTTCGGCCCGCTGGCGCCGGGGGGGGAACCCTTTTTAAGGTTTTTTATGGCGGCCGTCAGGGACTTCTTCGCCCGTATTCCCAGCCTTTTTTTTCTGGCCCGTAAAAGCGCCTGGAACCGCCGCTTCACCCTGCTTTTGGTGACGCTCTCCATCAGTTTGTCCACCGTCCTTCTGGTGGGCCTGGAGAGGATCCGCGCCCAGGTGCGGGCGGGTTTCACCCAGGCGGTCTCCGGAACCGATCTGGTGGTGGGGGCCCGGGGGAGCCCGGTGCAGCTCATCCTCTACGCCGTCTTCCACATGGGCGGGGCCACCAACAACATGAGCTGGAAGTCCGCGGAAGAGATCGCCTCCCGCCCCGAGGTGGCCTGGACCATCCCCCTTTCCATGGGGGACTCCCACCGGGGCTACCCGGTGGTGGCCACCAACGGCGATTTTTTCAAATATTTCCGCCACCGCCGGGACGCCTCTTTGGAGTTTTCCTCCGGTCGGGCGTTCGCGGACGTCTTCGAGGTGGTTTTGGGTTCCGAGGTGGCCTCGCGCCTGGGCTACCGGGAGGGCGATCCGGTGGTCCTCACCCACGGCGGGGACGTTAGAGGGATCGAGCACGCCGACAAGCCCTTCGCCGTGGTGGGGATCCTGCAGCCCACGGGTTCCCCCGTGGACCGCTCCCTCTACATAAGCCTGGAGTCCATGGAGGCCATTCACGTGGACTGGCGGGGCGGGGCGCCCGTTCGGGGCTTCGTCGTCCCCAAGGACCGGGTGCGGGCCTTCGATCTGAATCCCAAGGTGATAACCGCCATGCTGGTGGGGCTGAAAAACCGCCGGGCGGTTTTCACCCTGCAGCGGGAGATCCAGGCCTCGCAAAGCGAGGCCCTGAGCGCCGTCCTCCCCGGGGTCGCCATGGATCAGCTCTGGAGCCTCGTCGGCGGCTGGGAGAGGGTCCTCATCCTGGTTTCCCTGCTCGTGACCTTCACGGGCCTGGCCGGTCTCTCCTCCACCATCCTCGCGGGCCTGGGGGAAAGGCGGAGGGAGCTCGCCATTTTGCGCTCCACCGGGGCGAGTCCCTGGGACATCGTGGTCGTCATGGCCGCGGAGGGCGTCCTTCTCACCTTTTGCGGCATGGCGGCGGGCCTTTTGGTCCTGGTGGTTCTGATCCTCGCGGCCGCCCCCTGGCTTTTAAACAACTACGGCCTCTTAATCAGCCTTTCGGCCCCCACCGGAAACGAGTGGCTGATCCTTTCCGGGATATTGGTCCTGGGGGTCTTAACCAGCCTCGTTCCGGCCCTCAGGGCCTATTTCCTCAGTCTCTCCGACGGACTCAGCCCCTCTTTGTGAAGGGGGTTTTCCTTGGGGCCGGGGCCTCCGGCCCCGGCCCTTCCGGATTGTTTCCGGAGGGGCGGACGTCCGGGAGGAGGGCGCCTGTCCGGGAGCGCGTCATGAATACGCTTGAAAAAGCCTCGTCCCCTCTTTTTTGGGGCCTTCCCCTCCTCCTTTTTCTCCTTTTAACGCCGTCCGCGGCCAAAGGCGCGGACGACGGCGCCTATCTGGATAAAAACTGGCTCATCTGGAACGATCTGGTGGATCCCTCCTGGGATCCCGAGGCGATTTTCAAGGAGCTGGGCGTGGATCAGCTCCAGGACGACGACCCTCGGGCGGAGGCGGTTTTAAACGAGTTTCTGGAACGCTGGAACAACGCCCCGGTGAACGCCGCCATGAACGGAAAGGCCGTGAAGATCCCCGGTTTCGTGGTTCCCCTCGACTACGAGGACGCCGAGATGCGGGAGTTTTTCCTGGTGCCCTTCTTCGGCGCCTGCATCCACGTGCCGCCTCCGCCGCCCAACCAGATAATTTACGTGGTGTCGGGAAAGGGCTTGAAGGGCATCGAGGCTATGGAAGTCGTCTGGGTTTATGGTACAATCAAGGCGGAGAAGTTCCAAACAGATCTGGGCTCCGCCGGCTACACGCTCCCGGCGGACCGCGTCGAGATCTACCGCAACGATTCCTAATAAGGGGGGTTTTCACCTAAACCCGCTCTTTTTCTTGCTTTTAAGTCCCCCGGAAACGCTTACGCCCGCCCCTAAACCACGTGGATCCTCTTTGTAATTTTTTTCCCATCCGGGCTTTCCGGGCTCTTTTCACCGACTGTAAACGGGGTGTCTCATGGACGACGTTCAGAAACAGGTGGAAGCGCTTTTAAGCGAGGCCGAGGCCGTCTGTCGCCGGGAAGGCACCCAGTTCACCAGGCTGAGGCGCCTGATTCTGGAGACCCTGGCCCGGTCCCCCGGGCCCGTCAAAGCCTACGACCTTTTGGAAAGCCTCAAGGAGAAGGGGCGGCGGCTCACTCCCTCCTCCGTTTACCGCACCTTGGAGTTTTTCATCCGGAAGGGCCTGGTGCACCGGGTGAGCTCCTTGAACTCCTACGTGGCCTGCGCCGACGGCGGGTCCCTCCACAATCCCGTGCTCCTGGTCTGCCCCGACTGCCAGGCCATAACCGAGATAAACGACGAGGCCTTGAACTACAGCATCTTTTCCCGCTTGAACCGCCTGGGCTTTTCCGCCCGGATGGCGTCCGTGGAGGTGACCGGCCTCTGCGAGAAATGCCAAAAGGAGCCTTCCGAGAAAGGCGCCGACTGAAAAACCAGGCTCCGCTTTAATTTTCCGTCCGCGAAAAACGAACCCCCGGAAGGGATGGCTCCCTTTACGGGGGTTTTTCGTTTTTTAAAGACCTTCCGGCCATGAGTTTAACGCGGGCGTAAAGACGCGCCTTTCGGACTCGCTTGGAGATGATTCAACGGATTTTTTTCGCGAGGCGAAATTTTCGGCGGTTTACAATTTTTTTTCTTGTTTTTTTTCACGCGGGTTCTTCCGGAAAGCGGCCTAAAAATATTTCCGAAACGCCTGGACGAAACCGCGGCCTTTTTCGGCGGGGAAAACAGCGAGCGAAGGGGGAGGAAAATAGAGGGAAAAAAGATGAAAAAAAGAGATGAAAAAAAGATGGAAAAAAAAGATGGAAAAAAGTGGGAAAAAAGAGGGGGAAAAAAAGATGGAGAAAGAGCTGGGAAGGGAGATGGAAAATAAGATGGGATAAGAGATGGGAATAAAACGGAAATGGAAAAAGGGAGGGAAACGGCGGGGGATCTTGACGCGGTCGGGGGGGAGAAGGCGGGAGGAAACTGGAGGGTATGGGGCCTTCAGGCTCGAAAGTCTTTGTAGTTAAGCTTCAGGCGCTTCATGCGCAGCCCCATGGATCTGCGGGTGAGCCGCAGCTCCCGCGCGGCCTGGGAGATGTTCCCCCGGTGGCGCTTCAGAGCCTCGGATATCATCTCCTCTTCGATGGAGGAGAGCCTCTCCTCGAGGCTTAAAGGCTCCTGGGTCCTGGGCGCGGCGGAAAGCCTTATCTCCCGGGGAAGATCCCCGGGTTCGATGACGCCTCCGTTCCTTTCCGCGGCGATGGCCGCCAGGTGGATCGCCGCCTCCAGCTCCTCCACGTTTCCCGGCCAATCGTAGCCACGGAGGATCTCCAGGGCGGCGGGGGAGAGGCCCCGCTGGTTTTTGCCCGTCTCGGCGCCGAAGCGCGCCAGGAAATGCCTGGCCAGCCTGTCTATATCCTCCTCCCGTTTCCGCAGGGGGGGGATGTTTATGGGGAAGACGTTCAAGCGGTAGAAGAGCTCCTCTAAAAAAAGACCCTTCCCCGCGAGCTCCCTTAGATCCCGGCTCGCGCCGGCGATTATCCGCGCGTCCAGGGCCGGAGCGGAGGCCGGCGACCTCGGGGAGCGCTCTTTTAAAAATTCCAGGATCCTGGCCTGGAGGCTCAAAGGGCAGCGATCTATCTCGTCTATGAAGATGGAGCCGCCGTCCGCGGCCTCGAAGAGGCCGCGTTTGAGCCCCCGCTCCCCGTCCCCCTCCGGGCCGAAGAGCTCGTCTTCGAGGAGGTTGGAGGGGAAGTCCAGGCAGTTTATCTTCACGAAGGGGCCCATGGCCTTGAGGCCGTCGTAGTGGATGGACTGGGCCACGGTCTCCTTTTCCACGCCCTTCTCCCCCAGGATTAAGACGATGGTGCGTCTCGAGGCCACCTTGCGCAGGAGGAAGTAGACCTCCTGCATGGCGCTGGAGGAGGATACGAGATTCGAGGGGGAGTAGCGTTCCTTGAGCTCGTAGATTTCGGAACTTAAGGTTCTCACCTTCTTCTCCAAAACCAGGCGGTCGACGTTTTCGAAGATGTAGAGCCCGGCCTCGCTGGAAAAGAGGCTGGCCATGACGGAGAGGTGCGTCTCGTGCCTTTTTCGGGCCGTGAAGTCCGGAAAACGGGAAAGGGTGGAAAGGTTGCCTAGGATTTTCCCCTCCCTTATGATGGGAACCGTGACCAAGGCGAGATCGGAGGGCTCCGGAATGGCGGGCGTTTCCTCCGTCTTGGCGAAGCCCCCCCAGGAGCGGCGGCTTAAAAGGTGGTTTTCCTTTTTCAGCGGCCCCTGATCGTCCAGGCGCAGGATCGAGTCCAGGAGCCTCTCCTCCTCTTCGTAGCCGAAGCCCAGGGAGCGGGAAAGGAGGAGCTTTCCCGAATCCGTGTGGATGAGGCTTATGAGGCCCTTGACGACGCCCAGGTCCTTCTTCATGTAGTAGAGCAGGGTGTCCAGGGCCGCGTTCATGTCGCGCTTTTCCGAAAGCAGCCGCTCCACGGTCATGAAAAGGGAGATGAGCCTCTCGCCTCCGCCCCGGAGCCCCAGGAGGGAGAAGGGGGTCTCGTCCGCGGCCTTGGAGGCCGCGGAGGTCCCCAGGTCGTTTAAGCTGCTCTCGTTTTTCACCCGCGCTCCCCGTGACGCATGTTTTTTCTCCGCCGCTTTAAGCCGCCCGGAAGATCGTCCCGGTCGGAGTCTTCTTTGTCCGCCCATCCGGAAGCGTCCGAAAATCCGCGGAGCGGCCCCCCGCCGCCGCGGGGCGCCCCCCCGAAACCGCTCTCCCTCCGGCGCGGCCTAATTTTCCTCCGCCCCGGTCCCCGGACCGCCTTCCGGACGCGGACACCCCGCGGACGGTGGATCCGTCTCTGGGATTTCGCGCCTTTTCTGTAAAAAAAATTTTGGCGATATCCACAAAAAAGGCGTTTTTTTTCTCCGGCGGGGTCTCGAAGATGTTTTTCCGAAATCCCCCTCCCCGAAGCCCTGGCGGCCGCGGGGCGTTTGGACGCCGCGGGAGGATCCGTCCCGGGCTCCGGATATCTCCCCTAGGGAGGCGCGGCCGATTTTTATTCTTCCGCCCCGGTAAAAAGCAAGGCCCGTGCCAAGTGGATAGTTCAGGTCCCCGTCCGGGCGGGGCGTGAAAAAAAATTACGCTATGGGAACAAATTTTAAATAATTCAGGTTAATAACGTATCAAAATCTCGAATCGCTTAAAAAAAAACGAAAATCAAAAAAAAACATCTGGAAAAATTCTAAGAAAGTGCGAAAATGCAAAAAGCCTTATAAGCGCGTTACGAATTTTTTTTGGCGAAAGCGTTTCAAGCCTTTGGGGCTTCGGAGCTTTTCCGGCCCGGATCCCGCTTTTTCCCTTATGCGATATTGTTAATATTTTTTTCGTCTGTTTAAGAATATTTTAAAATATTTTATTTGAAATATTAGAAATATCGGCATAATTGTTTGAACTAAACAACGCCGAAGTTTCCCGCCGTTTTTTTTCCGCCCAGAGGGCGGGGCGCGGGCGGATTGTTTCCCTCCCTCCGAAAAAGCCGTTTTCGGGGAAAAAATTGGAAATAAATTTTCCCTCTTTCCCGGAAAAAGGAGTAGAATAGAGTTTCAGAGAGCGGAAGTAAGGAGCTAATTTATGCGCCCGCCTCGGGAAAAACGCGGAGTGAGAGCGAATAAAAAGAGCCAGGGCGGAGTGAGAGCGAATAAAAAGAGCCAGGTACGAAAAAGCGGCGACGATGGCGCGGAGCCCCTCGTCCGTCTTGAAATATTTTTCCCCCCGGGAAGACCTTGAGAGGCGGGAAAGGCCTTTTTCCGGAAATTCCTGAAATATAAGGGGCGTTTTCGTTTTGTCCCGTCATCGGCCCTCCGCGCCTGACGGGCGGGGGCTGGCGCCGCTTCGCGGCCGCCCTCCGGCGGAAAGCCGGAGGAGCCGGACGGAAAAAAAGCTTCCGTTCTCCGGGAAAAAACCCCCGGCGGAGAACGAAGGATCCTTCCCCCGACGGCCGCGGGCTAAATATGGAAACCAATTTCCCGACCACGCCTTATCGTGTGGACGCAAGCTGTCTTTATCGTGAAAAACGAAGGAAATTTTCACTAGGTTCCGCGATTGGAGTCGCGAGCTTCCGTCCCACGCATAAGCGTCCCAGGACGCTTAAGAAAAAATGGGGATTATTATGAGCGAGGCTTACAGGTCCGACCAAAGGTACGATCGTTTCATTCAGGGTCTCAAGGAAGGGAAGACGGTGGATCAGTCCAGACGGGAGGCGACTCTCAACTGGAACAGCCTCTACAAGATGCGGAAAAGCAACGAGACTTTCCGCGAGGCCTGGGACGAGGCCCTCATCCAGGGCGGACGCAAGTTTCCGACGGACAACGATCCGCGCTTCGACGTCTTTCTGGAAAAGCTTCGGGACGGGAAAACCGTGGCCCACGCCATGAGCGAGGCGGGGCTCTACTGGAGGCGCCTCTACCAGCACAAGCACGACGACCCCGAGTTCATGGTGGCCTGGGACGCCGCCATGGTGGCCGGCGGAAGGCAGGTGGAGGAGACGACGGATCCCCGTTTCGGGGTTTTTCTGAAGGCCTTGGCGGAGAGGAGGAGCTTCACCGGCGCCCTGGCCGCCTCCGGACTGGACTGCAAGACGCTCTACGACTACAAGCAGCGGAACCGGAAGTTCCAGGAGGCCTGTCAGAAGATCGCCCGCGACCACGACATCCGCTCCGAGTTCAAGGATCCCCGCTACGAGGTCTTCCTGGGCGGACTCAAGCTGGGGAAGACCATCAACGCCGCCATGTTGGACGCCGCCCTCAACTGGAAGACCCTCTACGCCTTCAAGAACTCCAACGCGGAGTTCCGCGCGGCCTGGGACGAGGCCATGGCCGCGAGCGGCCGCGTCATCACCCCGCCCCGCACCCTCACCGACGAGACTTTGGCCCTCTTTCTGGAGAATATCGCGGCCGGCATGACGGTGAAGGACTCCGCGGAGAAGGCCGGGGTGACCCTGGCCAGCGTCTACAAGCGGAGCAAAAAGGATCCCGAGCTGGAAAAGGCCTGGGACGAGGCCTACCGGAAGGGCCGGAACAAGAACCGGAAGGTGGACGAGGAGATCGACATCTTCCTCTCCCAAATCGAGGGTGGGGCCAAGGTTAACGACGCCGCCAAGGCCTCCGGCAAGGACTTGACCACCTTCTACCGCCTCCGGAAGAAGGACTTCATCTTCGCCGAAAGGTGGCGGATGGTGGTGGCGAAAAAAAAGAAGGACAATAAATTCAAGAAGAAGCTCGCCCTGCAGAAGACCAGGAAAAAAAAAGCCCGCGGCCCCCAGGCGGAAAAGTCGCCCGGCGTTGAAACCGCCGCGGCCGCCGTGGCGAACAACGTCGCGGACCCGAGCTCCCTTCCCGCGTCCCCGCCGGAAGCTGACGCGAAAGGGGAAGACCCCTTCGCCGAGCTCCCGGAGGAGGGCGGACCCCCCCCCGATTTTTCCGATCGGGACTAGCACGCGATCGGATCTCCCTTCCGCCGTCCATCAATTCGCCAGGCGGACGCGCCTACGCGGCCTTTGAAAAGCCCGGACCCTGAAATTCGACGGCTCCGCCGTTTTTCACTTTTTTTAAGGACCGTGTCGAATCAAGAGACGCCGGACTCGGGCGCGGAAAGGAGCGGGGCCGCTTTTGCGGGTTTTTTTCCCCAAGGCCGTCCGGGCGGTTCCGACGGGACCCCGCCCGTAGATTTTTCCGCCGCCGGGTTTCCCCTCGTTTTCTTAGCGGAGGATCGGCCGCGGGGGGAGATTTTTTAAAGGCGCCGACTTTTGGAACGCCCGCCGATCTTCAAGGGGACCTGACGGACGCGGCTTATGGGGCCGCGAAGCCTTCCAGCGCTCCGGCCGGAATGCGGAAAACGCCCGAAGCCGCGCCTCCTCATGGCGCGGGCGGCGGAAACGCTTCCGGTCAAGGCGGGGTAGGAGATTCGTCACGCCGTACCTCGACTAAAACGCTTGGATACCCGAACCGAGAGATCCGATGTTCACCGACCCCGACCGGGAGAAGTACCTAAGTACGATGATGACCGAGACTATCGGTACGGTAGTTATCGCGGCGGCGCATGGTTTCCCGACCCTTCCTACATTCTCAAAATGAAAAAATCCGGCGAGTGGGCCGCCGCGCGTCCGATACACAGACGCTGGCGCCGGAGCGACACCCGATACGACCATGACTACGACGATAAATTGCGAAAATTAGTTAGTCTAGATGAAAAAAAGAACGAACTCATCCGCGCGGGAAAAATGTAGCGACGACGCCAAACTCTTTTTTCGCGGGTTTTTTTAAACCCGTCCGCGGCGACCCATGGGCGGAATCTCTCCCTTCCTTCTTCGTTTTAAAACGCTTCGGGAACAGGCGGGAGGCGGCGACTGGAAAAATTTTTTCGGGCGGAAAAAATCATCCTTGGACGCGTCCTCTCGTTTTTCGTTTTGAAAACGCCGCTTTTAAAATTTTTGGACGCCGTCCGATGGGCGTCCGAGCGCCGTTCCTTTCGTTCGCGTGAGGATTGGAAAAAAGCGGATTGGAATAGGCGATGTTTCCGGGCGGGGAAAAGCGTCGGCGACGCCGGACGCGTCCGTTCCGGTTGCGGGACGATCGCGGATAGCGGTTTTTGGGGGAATCCGTTGATTTTTCCGCTTTTGTTTTCGTGAAACGGAAAGCCGCGAAAGAGCGGCGGAAAATTTTCCAAAAAATTTCCCGGGCGATAAAAAAAAACTATACGTAGCGTCCGGTAAAGGGTTTTCGTTTAATAAAGGCGGGATTTGTAAAACGAATTTTACAGAATGGTGCCCGTTACACTCTTTTATTAATGATAACAATTTACCCATCTCGTCGGGATTAATAATAGTCGCGCGGGTGAGTTGCCTGAGGAGGCATTGACGCCCCTTTTAAGTCTAAGGTGTAATCCCTTTCCATCACCCCGTTGGCTAAGCCATATCCGCAAATTTGAGCAAGCGAGGTTTTTATCTTCCTGACAGTCTGTAACGTCCCTCTTTCTTCAACAGGCCTTAGCGCTTTTTCTAAAATAAGCCTAGGTGCGATAGCTTGTAAACCAATATCGCATAATTCATGCAAAATTAACCGATTTAGAAAACTTTTTTTGTTTTTATTTCTTTTTGTGATAAAGGTATAAGGAATTTTTCTCCCCATTCGTCAGCTAATTCCTTAAAAGTTTGCGGCGTCCGCTGTAAATTCACACCGTTATTGTTTTGCGATTTCGTCCTGAATTCCAGGGCTAAATTTCTGGCGCTGGCAATATTAATCATAGGCCAGTGGCCGAAGGTCTTAATCGAAGCTTTTCCGCGGGTATAATATTTCAACCGCCACGATGCCTCCTTGAGGGATAAATCAGGATACTTGCCCAGGCCCTTCGTGTTCGCCCTTTTAAATTTATTATAATATTTCAACTTCCAATATTTAGCGCCTCCGGGATGTACTTCTAAATAAAGCCCTCGGCCGTCGGAAAGACGGGATATTTTGTCCCCGGGAAGGGTTGTTTTTATCTGATTTTCCGAAAGCGGCATAAATACGACCTTTAATAAAAAAGGGATACAAAACCGAAAAAAACGGTCTTGTATCCCTTTTTGTATCCAAAATGTTCGGAAAAGCAAGAGAAAAGAAACAACCGGAAACGACCAAAAAAAATTAAAAAACTTCTTTAAGCGGCCCCGGTAAACAGTTTCGGGTAAAAGAAACCACTGTACAAACAGTGGTAAAAAAAAATTTGGTAGCGGGGATTGGATTTGAACCAATGTCCTTCGGGTTATGAGCCCGACGAGCTACCAGACTGCTCCACCCCGCGTCAACTGAAGGGATATTATAGGCGTTTTCTTCCGCTTGTCAAGTTTTTTTATCGCCCCCTAAAGTCCCCGTCGCTTAAGCGTCGTGGGCCCTTTTAAAAATGAAATCCGCCGCGGACGGCCTTTTTCGGCCTTTCCCCCTTGGGATCCGGTCGCCAAATTCCTTATTTTCAAGGCCCGGCGCCTCCAAGGCGGGGAAGGGCGGCCGGGTTGAAGCGTCCGGGCTTAAACTTCCGGAGCGCCGGGAAATCCTCCAAGCCGAAAAGGGGGATCGTTTCCGGCTACGGGACGGAAGAAAGCCGTCCGCGCCGCGCGGGGCGCGTTTTACTCGTGATTCTAACTTTGAAGGCGCGGATGTCGTTGGCGCGCGCGGCGGAAAAGGAGCGCCCCCGCTTCAGGAGAAGGCCAGTTCCAGAATCTTTTCCAAGCGGTGCCGGTAAAGGTGCGCCTTTAGCACCCTTTCCCTGGCGGCGGCGCCCCGGGCCCGCCTTTCCTCGGGGTTTTCCAGGAATTTCAAGACGAGTTCCGGGAGATCGTCCGGTTCGCTTGAGACCGCGAGCTCCCTTTCCGTGAAAAGGCCCGACAGGAGGGGGCGGGAGTCCGTTATCTGAAAAGCGCCGCTCGCGGCGATCTCGAAGGCCCGGGGGTTCACGAAGGCGGATCGGGGGGAGTAGCCGGAGCCGCCGCCGGAATGGATGTTCAGCTGCGCCTCCGCTCCGGCGTAGATCAGGGCCGTCTCCTCCGCCGTCACCCGGCGGCCGCCTTCAAACAGGCGGCTCTCCAGCTCCGTTCCGGCGCCCTCCCATCCCGAGCCGAAGATTTTAAAAACCGGAACGGCCCTTTTTCCCTTTTCCAGGTCCTTTAAAAGCCGGCGGAAGACGCTCCGCCGGTTGGGATATCCCGCCCCCATGAAGGATATTTCCGCCTGGTAGGGCGGCGGAACCTCCCGGGGGTGGAAAAAGTCCGCGTCGGCGCAGAGGGGGAGGTAGCGGGGTTTCCGGCAGCCCGCCTCCCTAAGCTTCTTTTCCGTCTCCGGACCCTGGATGTGGAGGAAGAGATCGTAGAGGGGGGCCGTCTCCAAAGCGTAGCCGAAGCGATCCAGATCCTCCGCGAACCAGAAGGCGTGGATGGTTTCGGGAAAGGCGTCTTTGAGGCGCGAAAGAGTTCCGGGGTCCAGGGGGGCCTGGGCCAGGGAGAGGATCAAATCCGGCGCGAAGGCCTGGGCGCTTTCCTTGAGGAGCCCGAAGGCCTCCCGAAAAAGCCCGCGGGCGTCCTCCGGATTTCCGGGGCCTTTGAGGGAGGCCTCCAGGCGGACGAGGGATTGGGGCCATTCCATAAGGAGCGGGACCAAAGCGAGCCTTTTAGCGGCCTTTCGCAGGAACCCCCCCATGGAGGCGGGCCCGCCGGAGAGGGGGGGGATGATGACTAGGCGCGCCTCCTGGAAATCCCCGGGCCTTTTGTTTTTTCCTCCCAGAACGAAGTCTTTGAAGGCGCGGAAGAGTTGGGGGTTCCGCCGCACGGCGCCCGGATGGGCCGCGAGGGAGGGCGTTCCCCCCGTTTCGGGGGCTTTTCCGGAAAGCTCCCCGGGGATAAGGAGCCGAAAGGAGGGGGAGAGGGCGAGCTTTTCGGAGCCTTCCAGGCTGAAAAAAGCCCTGGCCACCTCCGGGGAGGGTTCCAGGGCGGTGATGGTCCGAAAACGCTCCAAGAGGGCCCGGACCAGGGCCGGGCCGGAGAGGCCGTAAAGAAAGACGTTTTCGGAGAGAGGCTCCAGCGTCTCCAGGATTTTCAAGGCCTCGCTCAAGGGAGAGCGCCTTGAATCCTGGGAACGGCCGTCCACCACGAAGAGGTCCGAGCCGTCCTCCGCCTTGAGCGTCCTTATCTCCGTGACTTTTCCGGCGGAGGCCTTTTCCAGCCAGTCCGCCTGAAGATTCAGGCCCCGGGCCCGCATGGCTTTCAGGGATTTTAAGAGGGAGGAGCCTTCCGGCACGTTCTTTTAGAGGCTCCGCGCGGCCGAGGCCAGCTTCCCCAAAGGGGTGTCCTGGAAGTCGTCCAAGGTGTTTCCCGCCTGAATGATTTCCAGGAGGCGCCGGGAGTCCAGACGGGTCTCGATCATCTCGGCCAGGGTCTCAATGTCCTCCTCCCTAAGTTTCCAGTAGTCCAGGGCGTTCACGTCCTTGAGGCCGGCCCACCGCAGGATGGCCGCGAGACCCTCCTGGCTTTCGAAGACCCCGTGCAGGTAGGAGCCGGCCACCCGGTCGTCCGATGAAATGGCCCCGTCCTTTTCGCCGTTTTTCTTCTGCAGGAAGGGCCGCTCCAGACCCGCGCCGGAGGTGACTCCGGCGTGGATCTCGTAGCCCTTCACCGGGGCGTCCTCCAAAGTCAGCCGCGCCTCCACGTTCAGGAGCTGCTTTTCGGGCTCCAGGGTGGTCTCCAGGTTCAGAAGGCCCAAAGCCGGACTCGAGCCGGGCGTGGACTCGTAGCCCAGGGGATCGTGCACCACCTTTCCCAGCATCTGGTAGCCGCCGCAGATGCCCAGGACTTTGCCGCCGTAGCGCAGGTGGGTCTTTAAAACCTCGTCCCAGCCCTCTTCTTGGAGGTATTTCAAATCCGTGCGCACGGATTTGGAGCCGGGAAGAATCACGAGGTCGGCCGGAGGGATCGCCTCTCCCTTCCGCACGAAGGTCACGTCGGCCTGGGGATGCATGCGCAGGGGATCGAAGTCGGTGTGGTTGCTGATCCTGGGGGTCACGGGTATGACCACCTTCAAGGTCTTTCCCGCCTTCTCCCCCTGGCGGCGGTCGATGGCGTCCTCGGCTTCCAGATGAAAGCCCGTGAGATACGGAAGCACCCCCAGGACGGGTTTGCCGGTGTAGTTTTCCAGCCATTTGAGCCCCGGAACCAATATGTCCACGTCCCCCCGGAACTTGTTGACAACGAAGCCTTTGATGCGGTTCTGCTCGCTTTGGCTTAAGACCATGCAGGTGCCGGCCAGGTGGGCGAAGACTCCGCCCCGATCGATGTCCGCGACCAGGATGACCGGGCAGTCTATCTCCTCCGCGAAGCCCATGTTGGCGATGTCGCCGTCGCGGAGGTTGATTTCGGCCGGGGATCCCGCCCCCTCGATCACCATGTACTCGTATTTTTCCGCCAGGCGGCCGTAGGACTCCAAAACGTACTTCATGGCCGTGGGCTTGTAGCCGTGGTAGGCCTTGGCCTCCATGTCGGTGAGGGCCCGACCCTGGATTATCACCTGGGAGCCCGTGTCGGAGTTGGGTTTGAGGAGCACCGGGTTCATGTCGCTCACCGGTTTCACCTTGGCGGCCTGGGCCTGCACCGCCTGGGCCCGGCCGATCTCGCCCGAGTCGACGGTGACCGCGCTGTTCAAGGCCATGTTCTGCGGCTTGAAAGGGGCCACGGAATAACCCTTGTTCACCAGCCAGCGGCAGACGCCGGTGGCTATGGTGCTTTTACCTGAATCGGAAGTGCATCCCTGTACCATGATCGCGGGCATATTCGTCTCTTTTCATAAGTGGGGGGGCGGAGATTCCCCCGCCGCGGGCGGGGGGCTCCGGAGGAGGTGGGGGGGAGGGGGCTGGGAAAGGGGGGGGCGTCCCGGGCGGGGCGCCATTTTTCCATCGAAGCCCTGGAAAATCGCGGAGTGAGAGGGGGGGGTGGATATCCGGCCGCGGGCCGGACGCTTCCGGAAATTTTCCGGCGTCTAAAAGTTGCCGAAGGGAACGGGACGGTTTTTAGCTGAATAGACTATAATGAAATATAAAGCAGAGTGAATTTAGCGTGGAAGACAAAAAAATAAAAAATATTAAAAAAAAGAATAAATATTATTAAAATAATTGTAAAAAAAATAAAAAACGGCTATAGAAAGCTTATAATTACATAAAAATATGTAAAATTACATAAGCTTATCAAAACTTCTTAAACTATTTAAAATCATTTAAAATTGTATATAATATCTTAAAATTACTTAAAATATCTTAAAATTATTTAATAATACTTAATAATACTTAATAAAGGATGTAAAAAAAATAAACAAATATTTAAAGCGTTAATTTAAGACTTGAATGATGGTGAAATATGTGGGAATTTAATATTATATTTATGCCGCACGTTTCCGAAAATTTTAGAATTAATCAAAATGCATAATGTACTTTTAAAGTAATTTATAGCTGAAAATTACAAAAATATGTAAAAAACAGCGTAATTTTAGGCGCTAAATTTAAGATTATTACGGGAGAAAAGGAGCGAATTAGGCGGAAGAGGGGGGCGAGTCAGGGGCGTTCTCAGCCTTCGCCGGATTTCTTGGTCTCCTTGGAGGCGTCGTCGCCGGGCTTATCCTCTCCGGAGGCGGCGTCCCCGTTGCTCTTCAGGGCGTTTCTGAAATTGGTGATGCCTCTTCCCAGGCTGCGTCCCAGCTCGGGCAGCTTGCGGCCCCCGAAGATGATCACGATAAGGACGAGGACGATGACGATTTCCCAGATATTGAAGCGGCCCATGGATCACCTTTAGGAGGAGCGGATTTTTCGCGTCCGGCGTCTTTCCCCTCATCCCGGGGGAGGGGGCGGAAAAAACTGAAATTATCGCCCAGTTTAGCACTTTTCAGGCTCGATTGAAAGACGTCGAAAGATAAAATCTAGCTTGAATCAAGATATAGGGGCCGTCATCCCTATTTCGGGGGCATGATTTTTCCAGACTTCCGCCGGAGAAGAAAAAAGCGGCCGGATCGGCCCCCGGGGGGCGGATCCGGCCGCTTAATTCCGGACTCGAAGGGGTTTTTGGGTTCTAATCCTCTCCGCCGCCGCCGCCGCTGTAGCCCTCGGGGGTGCTGTAGGTCACCTCCAAATCGTCGGGGGCGTTGGCGGGTTCGAAATTCTTGATATTGTCGTAGGTGATGAGACCCTCGGCGATTTCCCGAAGCGCCAGGACTATGTCCTTGTTTTTCTTGGCCACCAAAGGCTTGGCGCCCTCCTTTAACTGCCTGGCCCGCTCGGAGGCCAGGTGGATGAGGGAGAACCTGTTGTCAACGTGTTCGAGGCAGTCGTCTATGGTGACTCTGGCCATTTTTTTTTCCTTTCCAGCGTAAGGGGCGTCCCGAACCTGAAAGGCCGGGGCGGCGGAAAGAGCCGGGCCTCGGGGGCTCGGAAACTTGAAAAAAAGGGGGAATCCGGAAAGGGACGGTTCCCTTTCCCAAAGAGGGCGACCTTTGGCCGGAGGGCGCGTCAGTCGTTTAAAACGTCTTTGATGGCCTTGGAGACCTTGAAACGGACGGTGTTGGAGGCCGGTATCTTGATGGGCTCCTTGGTCCTGGGGTTGATGCCGCTCCTGGCCTGTCTCTTGGAGACGACGAAGCTGCCCAGGCCCGCGATGGCGATGTTGCCGTTCTTTTTGACTTCTTCGGTTACGATGGCGATGAGACTCTGAAGGGCCCTGCTGGCCTGAGCGTTGTTGATCTGCGCTTCTTCAGCGATTTTCGCCACCAATTCGGCTTTAGTCATGTTAAAAAATCCTTCCTTGCTTGATCAAATTAGATTCGATCCTTTAAGTTAAGGCCCCTCAAGGGGCCTTTCACGCGGAACCATAAATATAAAACTTTAGAAGTTTCACGATTCAAGAGACGTGCTTTTGAATGATCAATCCTTATGGCGCGTTTTTTGATTCAAGCCGCCCGTACCGCGCTTCGGGGTCGGGAAAACGTTTCGCGGCGTTTTTCACACTTGGGAGCGCCGATTCCGTAGGGCGGAAAGTCACGGGGTCTTTAAACGGCGCCGCCCCGTTCAATCCGGGGCGTTTTGTTCCGGTAAAGGGCGAAACCCGTCTTCCGTGGCGGGGAAGCGCTTCGGAACCGTTCCGCCGGCGGAACATGTTTCCGGGCGGCGAAAAAAACGGAACGTTTCACGCGGGTTTCGTTGTTTTTTAGTTTCAAAAACGGTGTTTTTTAAACGCCGCGGTTCTGAAAGGGAAAATCTTCGATAAGGAAGCGGAACTGTGACGGAGGGAAAAGGCGCTATGGGGTGGCGGATAACCGGCGGCGTTCCACGGACGGTTTTATCCAAGGGGGGGCCGGCGTGAAAATCTCTTCACGGAACTTCAAGTACGGGCGGGATCCGGAAAGAATCCCGGAGCCGGAAAACGGAACCGCCGGAGGCCGATGGGCCCTTTTCCGGAGGCGCCGTCTTTGAATAAATATAGCTTTCAGCCCTGATTGTCAAGCGCCGGCGCGATGGATGCTGATTTTTTCGGGGGTTTACGGCCGTTTGATTCGGGAAAAGGCTTGAAGGCGGCGGAACGAAGTTTAATTTTGCCCATTTTCCGGCCCGGGGTCAAGTTTTTTTTGGCTGGGCGCGCTTTACCTCCGGCGGAAGGAGAGCTTGCGGATTTTCGTTATTTTTCGGATATTTTACCTCTTTCCATATGGATTGGCTGTATATCGTGTCTCCATCTAAAGAAACGCTTCATAGAGCGTCCGGCCGGGCCTCCGCTTTCGCGTCCGGCCCGTATGGCGAAAAAGAGCCGTCCGGGAAAAAAAACTTCGGCGGCTAGGTTTTTCCTTTTACGACCCGTATCGCCGAATTTACGGATTTGCGGGGGGAGGGAAGGTCGCCGGTAAAATCCATGTATTATGATTCGAGCGCGAAAAGTCTGTTGTTAACATATTAATACGTATATATAAATATTATAAACATAATTAATACATAGTTTATTTCTATATTCCTAAATAAAATTTTATATTTATTATAGCGCAATATATGAATAGTTAGTTTCATAAATATCGATAAATTATATGTAATATATTATATTTCTGCCTAACTCTCAGGTAGGGTCTTTCCGGGCAGTTTGGGTGCGGGAACTCTGAAAGCTTGAATATACGCGGTTTTGATAGCGTCAGGATAAACCGCCGCCTTTGTGGGAGAGGCGAATCTCTGTAGCTAGTAGCTAACTAGGATGCCAGTCCCGAGTTTTGTGCGTTCGCCCGTGAGGACGGACTCGAAGCGTTAACAGGGCGGATAGCAGCCCAGCTATTGAGCGCCGAAAGGCGCGGTCTGTGGACGACCATGCTTTGTCCCCGGCGGAAGGCAGCATCCGTTAGGCGTTTTGGCGAGCCGATTCGTAGTCCCACGGCGTCTTAGAACCTGGTTATGTTATCCAAGCGAGGTAGACGAGAACTGAGAGATCTCTACTCCTCCCTAGGGTATGGAGCCCGGGGACGGCGGAGGAAGCGGGGGCGTAATCTTCGTATGCGCGGAATATAGATGTCGGATAATCCCATAGCGCCGATGAAGCGTTCGAACAAGGGCCGCCTTCGGGCCCGCGGAGGATGTGGAGGGAAGGCGGTTACTCTGGAGAAAGCCGCGGGGACACATGGTTCGGACTCAGCGCCGGAGTTACCATGCGAACTGGACCGTGGCGCGTGCGTGAATTGGCTGGGAAGATATAGTTATGTAGGTGGACGTAGTCTGTTTTATTAACCCTGAAAGTCGTCACTTGACGGGCACCGCGTTCGAATGGCGCGCGGGCGCGGGAGTGAGGAAGCGGTAGCGCGGGCTGGCAAGTTGCTGATGGCTAGATGTGGGTGTCAATGAGTTATCCATGCTCTATTAGTTGACGAAGCATCCGGAGCGTACAGGCGGAAAGAGACGGGAAGTTCTCTGAAGCGCGCCTCCTGTTTTACTCGGTCGATATCATGTCGTCATCCAAAGAGGAGCCCAGCGCGTTAGTCGTGCCCGCTGGGATCCGCCTGGGGGGGGCCGAAAGGGCGTTCCCCGCCGCGACGGGAGTAAGGAAGCGATAGCGCGGGCTAGCAAGTTGCTGATGGCTAGATGTGGGAGTCAAGGAGATATCCATACTCTATGTAGTTGATGAAGCATCCAGAGCGTACAGGCGGAAAGAGACGGGACGTTCTCTGAAGCGCGCCTCCTGTTTTACTCGGTCGATATCGTGTCGTCATCCAAAGAGGAGCCCAGCGCGTTGGAAGCGCCCGCTGGGATCCGCCTGGGGGGCGCCCGAAAGGGCGTTCCCTACCGCGACCAGCTGAAGCCGTGACAAGTTATTCCCGTATTTAGGACGCTAGTGATATATTAATAATAAATTGCACATATATATATTTAAATATTAAAATATTTCCAACACTAGTCTTTTCTTGCGGGGGTCAAGTTTTATTTTCCGCCCCTCCTTTTTCTTCCGCTCTCTTTTCGGGTTAATTAGTTTTCACGGGCATGAAATGCGTCGGATAGTTTTTTTGTCGGACTCTTATTCGCCGGGCGCTTGAAAATTCGCTAGGAAGCACGAAAAGAAAAAGAGGGTGCAAAAAACATTCAATTTTTAGATAAAATATAAATATTATGCCTATATATGGTATATTATAAAATGACACCTTCTCCCCGCCACTTATCTAACTGACGATCTTATCTTCAGAATCGTCTTTTCAAACCAGAATGCCAATCCTATTCTAAACATGTTAATCTATGGTTTACACCCTGAATTGGATATCAAAGAAATCATATTTTCTAACAGCTTCCCAACTGTTGATAAATCCATAGATTTTGTTGAATTTCAACTCAAGGAAAAATATAAATCTCTGGAAGCTTTTTTGGAATCACAAAATACAAAAATTAGGCCGCCGGTCACGCTAGTAGATTCTTTTCTGTATCCATAAAGTATTTTCGACAAAACGCAGATTGTTGATCTTCACTGCCTTTTAAATAATGGCGATGAAGTAGGGATTGAAATGCAATCAACTCCGATGCACTATGATAGCCAAATCTTCGGACATAGAAATCTATTTAATCGTATGGTTCATCAAGTTTGTAGAATGTACGCCTTTCACGATCGGACTGGAGAAAAATCATCTGGGAAATTGTATAGCAAATTATCAAAAGCGATGTGTATTGTATTTTGTGATTTCATTCTTTTTCCGCACGACAAAAACTATTCTGATGTTGGTGATAATGCTTTTAAGAATGACAATTTTGTTCATCGCGCCGAGTTTCGCCTTGAGGGAGGTTTTCAAATTACCGATGCTATTTCAATAACTTTTATTGAACTTGCAAGCTTAACGGCATTTTCAAAAAACTGTCTAACAAAATACTTAATAATATCGATGATTTATCAATTATTGAGGTCATTTCGTTTTTTATCAAATATGTGGGAGATCCAACAAAACAAGAGCTTATCGCCAAGATAGCAGATAGATGGGAGGAATTTGAAATGGGCCAAGAAGTTTTTAAAAAAGTTCGGATGGAACAATTTGAAAGAATTCAAGACCTGTATGCTCTAAGAAGGAAGATGGATTTTCAGCATGATTTAGCGGCTCGTAGAGATGAGTATCTGCAAGCGGCCATTGCCGCAACCGCCGAAGAGAAAGCCAGAGCCGACGCGGCCGATGCCAGAGCCGACGCGGCCGATGCCGCAACCGCTGAAGAGAAAGCCAGAGCCGACGCGGCCGTTGACGTATCCTCCGAAGATAAAGCCAGAGCCGACAATATGTTAATCAGTTTCGTGCGATATCTAGCTAAAAGTGGACAGGATTTAACCAATATTTGCGAAGCAACCGGCGTAGATAAAGAAAAAATTTCTTAAATTTTAAAATCCTTTAAAACTGGTAAACCATAAAGCTCCAGACCCGTCACTTGATTTTATTTCATTGAAAATTTTTCCACTAGCGTTATAATACTGGAATAATTTGACAAATCCGTTATTGAATCCCGCATTTCATATTATAATTTCGTATCCTGTTACCAAAAAGTATTGGCGACAAAATGCGGATTGTCGATAATGGCTTCCTTTTAAAAATGACGAGAAAGCGGAGCTCGAATTACTATATATGGCGCGAAATTATTCAAATGTTATTCAACATTAGGTTGATATTTTAATTATTTACCATGTCTTTAGTGGTCAAAGCGCCGTGAAAGGATAAGAGGGTAATGAGCATTTTTTATTATTCTTATATTTATGTTTAAATTATTAAATTAAATAGCTATAATATCATATAGTCTATAATTATTTTAAAATAAATAGCCGTCCGGAGGAAGCTTCGGCGGCCGTTTCTCCTTTACGTCCGGGCGAATCCGTATGCGGAGTGGTATGCGCCGCGCCGGCGTTTTTTCGACGGTCAGCGTCCGCGGAAGTCTTTCCGGACGCTT
>JAISMF010000070.1 GCA_031276865.1 Deltaproteobacteria bacterium
CCAAAAGAAAGGGGGGCGGCCGCGTTGAAAAACCAATCTTCCGGCCGTCGTAGCTCAACGGTAGAGCAGCTGATTTGTAATCAGCAGGTTGCGGGTTCGATTCCCATCGACGGCTCCAGTTCGCCTTTGTCGACGCTTGTCTTTTTTTATCTTCCCCCCGTGAAACGCCCGTTTCACGGGGGTTTTCCTTATGGGGGGCTCGACGGGGGCGTGACGGATGGGGGGGGAAAATAAACCGGGTTCCCCGCGGCCGCGCGGTCCTTCGAAGTCGGCCGGCCGCGCCGCCGTATTTTTAGCGCTTTCCCGCCTTCTTCCGGCCGCCCGGCGGAGGGGAAATCCCGGGGACTTTGGGAGGGGATCCTCAAAAACCTCCATCGGGGAGGTCGTCCGCGTTTCTTCAAGGCGAAGGCTTTTTCGGCGCTTTCAAGCCGCCCGGACTCGTCTTTTAGGTTCCGGCGCCTAAACGCCTTTTTAGAAAGCCGGAAGGGGACTTTCGGGTTGGGCGCCTTTCTCTGCGGAGGAAAATCGGTTCCGCGCGAGCCCGCGGAAAAATTTGGGGCGCCCCCTTCGAAGCCCGTCTTCCGGCGGCGCCTCCTTCGGCTTCACGATCTTCCCGTCCGGAACGGAACGGAACGGATGGGTGTTTCAGGGAAAAAGCTTTCCGCGCGCGGAATTTGTCGTTCCGCGTCCCGTTTTTCCGGCGCCTTGAGCGGCCGCGGGGTTTTTCATTTCGAGGGAAAACGGAATATAGCGTTAAAGAAATAAGGCGGCTATTTGTCAAAGCGAGCCAAATAAAGGACAAAAGGACGAAAGGACGGGGGTTGTTGACACTCAAATGGATTTGAGATATTTTCAAAAAATTGACGCATGCGCGAAAAGTCTGACACTGAAAAACTGAGAACGGCGTTATACAATATATGGGATATTCATTAATGATCATTTACCATATAAAATAGTAGTTTTCACTTATCCAAAAATCTCAGGGGGGTTTTTGCGCCCGCGTCAAAATTGTAAAAATTTTTTACGGTTCACAAATAAGTGATTTTAAATTTATAATACTCTTGAACGTGAAAATCATCCGACAGGCGGCGTCTCTTAACCGACGTGGTGGAGAGGTGTCGCTAAAAGGACGTGATTCGCGGCGCTTTTAACTTTTTCGCCCGCTCTTTTTCGGGCGCCGGCGTGAAGGGCGGGACGATTCCTTTTCATTTACAAATGGAGGTGCGCGCATGAGGAAAGCGGCTTTACCGCTAGCGTTGGCGTTTATTCTTTTCGCGGCCGTTCCGGTCATGGCCGATGGTCTTTACCTGGGCTTCAAGGTTGGAGGCGGCGTCGTCCACTCCGACACGAGTCTCAGCACCAATGGGGCTCACGGTGTTGGCCCGATTTGGGCGGGAATTCCTTTCCCTGTGTCTGAAACCATTGGTCTGGGTTCGAATAACGAGATGGGTTTTCTGGCCGGACTTAACATCGGCTACGATTTTAAGAGGGCCTTCGACGCGCCCGTCAGGCTGTAGCTGGACTACACGTACCGTTGGGGCGCGGATTCGCGGTGGAACGGCGGCATGACTTTAACAGTTCCGCAAGTTGGTCCTGTCGATCTTGATTTCGATGTGAAGTCTGAAATCGAACTCCAGACGATTCTTTTGAATTTTTGGTACGACATACCCACGGGCTCCAAGATCATCCCCTATGTCGGCGGCGGAGTGGGCCTCGGGATCATCAGGGTCGAGAATGCGACGAATTTCGACCCCAATTTAACAGATTTCGAACCAATAGAGACTTACAATTCTAAGACCAAGACCAATTTCGCCTTCGACATCGGCGGAGGGATAGCCTACGCGGTTACTGATAATTTCACTCTGGATTTAGGCTACCGTTTTGTCTGGGCCGGCAAGGTGGACGTCCTGAATACTCCCACCATCGCTCAAGGCGGCGGCACAGGCAACGCGATCGTGGTGCCCGTCGTCTCCTCCCACAAGAAGATCGTCTCGCATGACGTCTTCCTCGGGGGGCGCTACTTCTTCTAAAGGATGATCCTTCCAAGGGGCTTTCCCCAAAAAAGTCAGCTGTCTACGAAAAGACGCCCGGCCTTACGTCCGGGCGTCTTTTTTCACGTAGTCTTGGGTTTCAAGCCCCGTGATTTCGAAGGAGCGTTCCATGTCCTTCCCAGGCGCGGCTTTTTCGCGGTCTCCGGCGCCCTCGAGTCCTTAAGCGGCGGATGGGGGCGGCGATCCGCTGGATAAAACCTTCTCTTAGCGGTCTAACAAGCTAACTTTTTTGGGGGAGGGACGGCGTCCGAGCTGGGTTCGCCGGCCGGATCCGCGCCTTTTCCCCCGTAGGGAGAGGCGGAAAAATTATCAGGGACATCACGGATCAAGTTTGGCGGGTGTCCGCTGAATGGTTCGCCGGGTTCGTCTCCTTCGATCGGCTCCGGCTTTTCCGCGCGGAAGTTCATGAGGCTTTTCCGTTGGGTTTTTTGTAGACGCGGACCCGCGTTAACCGCCGCGGCAATTAAAACCGCCGCCATCCCTTTGTCATCGCTTTTTTCGATACGACGGCCCCGAAAATTTCGGTAGTCTCCGAAATGCGAAATTAAAAAGTCCGCCGGGATCCGGGGGAAAAAGATTCAGGCTGAAATCGTCACGACCCACCCAGCCGGAAGCGTCCCTCGGGAAACCGGTAAAATACCGCCGCGAAGAGGCCCAGGGTTAAAAGCGTCAGGGCTTCCGAGCTTATTTTCTTGAAATAAAAGCGGCGCGCCCCTGAGGCGCCCGGGAAGAAAGTTCAGGTGGAAAACCATTTATGGGTTTTTGGAGGAGAGGTCGCTTTAAAGGTGTTCTCCGGACGGATTGGCGCCGGGTGTTCGCCCGGGTGAGCCGCCGGAATTATCCGCGAGCTCCCTGTTCAGGGTCGGCCTCTTTACCGGAAAAGGGCGAACGGACTCGTCCCCTTCGAGGCGGCTGGGGAATTTCAGGCGGACGCTCTCCACGCTTTTCCTTCGTTTTTTTACAAGCGGCGCCACGGCTGAAAGTCGGGCTTTGGCTGAAATCCGCCTAAGACGCTTCGGCGATAGCCGCGGTTCAAGCGGCGCCGGGCGCGGTTTTCAACCATTTCCGGCGTCGCGGCGGGGGATCAAGACGAATTTCCCGAGGGATGTGAAGTTTTTTTCGCGGACGGAAGTTTTGGCGGGTTTGACGGGCGTTGAAGACGAAAGGCCCGGGTTCCAAGGGGAACCCGGGCCTTTCGCTTCTCCGTAAGCGTCCCTGGCGATCGTGAATCGGCGGGAATTTTGAAAAGAAATATTTTCAAAAGTGAAAGAGCCGAAGACGCGGCTTTCTTCAGAAAGGCGAAGGGTCCTTTCTTCCCGATGGTCGGAGGGGGCTTTCTAGCGGGTCCCCGTCATTCCCTCCATTTCGGACTCGTCCAGCCAGACGGTTTCCGGAGACTGCCTCTCCCCCTCCCTTTTGATGATCCGCCGGATGGACTCGAGGGTCAGAAAGATCCCCTCGACTTCCAAGACGTAGGACCGCAGCGCCTTGAGGGTCCAGGCCTTGCGGCCGTTGTGCTTGGTCTCCTTGGTGAGGGAGTAGAGCTTGGCCTCGCTCTCCGCGCTCAAGGCCCTGGGCCTGTGCCCCTTGGGCTCGCCGATGATGGTGTTCGCCAAACCCAGGGTCTGGAAGCGGTTCCTGATCTTCTTCACTCCGCTGGGCGACATGGCGGACTGCCTGGAGCATTCCAGGTCGGTCAATCCCTGGTTGATGAGAGACACCACCAGGGCCCGGCGGTACCTGGACGGCGAGAGAGAGCCGTCGCTGAGATAGGCGGAGAGCATGGCTTGTTCTTCGGGGTTCAGAAAGATTTTAGCTTTCTTCAACATAAAAAAAACTCCTCAAGATATAGGGATTTTTTAACCTGAAAGAAGAAACAGCCCCCCTTGAACGCGCCGGGCCGGACGTTTTCGCGCCGGACGGACGGGCGGAGGCGTTTCGCTTGAAAATTTCGCTAAAAGGCGGAAAAGAAGGCGGAGCGGCCCGGAGGCTGGAAAATTTCCGCCGGGAGCCGGGGGAATCTGTCTTCCCGCCCGCGCGGCGGGGGCCGGAGATGTTTACCCGCGCCCTCTTTAAGAGGAGCGGCCGGAAA
This sequence comes from Deltaproteobacteria bacterium, assembly GCA_031276865.1. Taxonomy (GTDB): domain Bacteria; phylum Desulfobacterota; class Desulfarculia; order Adiutricales; family Adiutricaceae; genus JAISMF01. Next base: position 4,144 of record JAISMF010000070.1, read on the forward strand.
GCGTTTCCGTAATTTTAAAGGCGCTGTTCTTTCAGGCATGCCGGGACGACGATGAAATTTTCCGTTACGGAGCAAGGGTTGGGGAGGGATCGTTCGCGAGGATTCTCTTCCGAAGCCGCCGGGGCCCTTTTTAAAGGCGGAATCTTTTCTCCGGGGAAGGGTCGGGGACCTGCCGGTGTTCCCAGATTTCCCCGCCCGCGTCTGTTCCCTGGGCCCCCCTGAAAGGGGAATCCCAAGTCCCGGAGGATGTAGTTTCTTATAATCATCTTAAAAGACGTCAAACAATATTAAATTTATATAAGATAATAAGAAAAAAATCAATAGAAAATTAAAGGACTTTAATAAATTTATTTTCTTAATTATTTAATACTAAATATGAGCGGATTTCAGTAGGAATAGCCCAAAATATAGAAAAGTCTTTCCCTAACTTAGCAAATCAGCCGGAATTTCCGCTCCGGCGTGGGGGCGGCGGGGAGCTTGATTCGGCCGCGGCAATCCCCCGCGTCCCCTGGATTTTCCCCAAACGTTTTCGGCCGGGCGCGGGGCGCCCGTTTAAAAGTGAAAGATTTTTTCGGCGGCCTCCAAGCGCCGCTCCCTTCGCGCGCGTCTTTGGGCGTCCGCCCGTCCTCCGGCGTAATTACCGGCGCGGGCCAAGGCTTTCGATCCGATTTGTTTATTCGGGCTAAGGCGCTTTTACGAAAAAAAGGGCGAAGCTTCGCGAAGTTGATCCGGGTTTCTTTTTTTTGGGAAAACGTCCGGAATCGTCTTTCGCGGCGTTTTCGGGCGGCTTTTCCCCGCGCGTTTCCGGAAAAGAAGGACTTTTGCCGGGAGCCTTCCATTTTTTTGAACCTGTTTTCCGGCGGAAGGGCGTGTCGGCTTTGGAGGCGGGGGGTGGCCACGCCATTAAACGGGAAGCGTCCGAGACCCGCCCGGGAGCGCTTTTCCTGAAAAAAGGCCGGGGGGGAAACTTTTCCCCCGCGGTACGGAGAGGAAAAGGGCGGGGCCAAAAACGCGGACGGGCGAAGGGGGCGTTTTTTTGAGGATCTAGCTTATAAGCCCGGGATATGCTATCAATAAAGGGAGCCCGGAAAAAAAACGGAGCGGTTTTTTTTCGGGCTCCCTTTTCCCTCGGGCCGCCTTCCGGCGGATCTCCCCCAGGCGTCCGAACTTCAATCCGGAAAACATCGAGCTTCCCCCGGATTCGGCGGCGTTTCGCCGCCGGAAAGGGATTTTTCGCCGAACTCCCCCGGGGCTTCCGGACACGGGAAAGCCCTACCCCTCGTTTTTACCGCGAACCATCCTACCGGAGGCCCCGCCCCGGGCCTCCCTTCCGGCGCTCTTTGAGGGCGCGGCCCCCCCGGGGGGTCGGCCTTGGGAAACCGGTGGAGAACCATGTCACTTCTATTGGACACGGCCGCGCGTTTAAGGACCGCCTTGGAGGAGGCCGCGCTGAGCCTCCTTGGCCCGGGGTCCCGCCTCGGGCCGGAGGACGCTCCGCCGTGGGAGACGGGGGAGGGGATGAAAAAGGGGCTCGCCGGCGCTTTGGAGCTGTTCGGGGAACTCGTCCGGGCCAAAGGGAAGAATCCGGGATCCCTTCAGGAGGCGGGGCTTTCCGCCGGAATCCTTTCCCGGGCGGCCTTCAACCTCTCCGACTGTCTGGCTCGCTCCGGCATGACCCTTGAGGCGCTCCAGGCGACGGAGCTTTTGGAGGAGGCTTTCCCAATGGAGGAGGCCATCCTCCCCAAGCTTTTAAACAGGCTCAATTTGGTCCTCCTGGCCCTCCCCCGGGGGGACTTCCTCGGGGCCTTGGAGCAATGCGAAAACCTCCGGCGTCTGGGGGACAGGCCTGAAATGTGGCGGGCTCTGGCGGAGGCCGCCTTCTTTTTGTGCGCGGCCGCGTTAAAGGAGTCCGCGCTTTCCACGGCGGAGGATCTCTATTCGTCGTTTCTGGAGAACCGGGAAAGCGTCTTAAGCTCCCCCGCGCGAGGGATCCGGGAGATTTCTCTCGCGGCGAAACTGGAAAGGGAGCTTTCCCTGAACCGCCGTCCGCTTCCGGAGCGCCCGCCGTCGGAGGAGGATTTCCCCCTGGGGATGAGTTCCAAGGGAGAGAAGTTTTTATCCTTCTTCCATTTTCACGAGCTCCAGGCCCCCCTCCCCGAAGAGTCGGCGGCGGACATAATCTCCCGCGTGGGCACCCTTTTAACCGTCTGGCACGGGGAGCACCGGAGCATGGAGGAGGCCCTGAAGCGTTTCGACTCCATAGTCCTCTGGGGCCGAAGCGGAGTTCCGGCCCTGGAGAGGGCGCGGTCGGCCACCTACCTCATCTTCTATCTGGGTCCGGATTACCGCGCGGCGGAGGCGATCTATCGAAAGGTCTTCGGGTCCGGGGAAAACGCCTCCGATCCCCGGATAAGCCTGGAAAAGGCCCGCTGCGCCATCAATCTGGTGTTTTCCAGCGGGGCCTCGGGCGACATCGAGGCCGCCTCCGGCTACTTCGCCGAGCTTTCGTCCATGCGGGATTCCCTAGGCGATCCCTCGCTCTACGCCAAGGCCGCCTTGAATCTCGTGACCGCCCTGGCCTCCAAGGGCCGGGCCGTGGAGGCCGGGGAGGTCTACCAATCCGTCCCCGACTGGGGGAGCGCCTGGGAGGACAAGCTCGTGCGCCTCAAGGCCTTGCGGTGCCTCGTCCACTACTACGGCCTGGCGGGGGATTTGGAGGAGGCCTGGAAGCTTTTTCGATCCATCGACTTGTGGGGGGGGGAGGACGAGCGCTGGGTCTTGAAAAGCCGGGCGGCCGTTTATTTCATCGAGATTTTGGAAAAAAGGGGGGAGCTGAGGGCGGCGGCGGAGCTGTTCTCATCCATGCGCTGGAAGAAGGGGTACCTGGAGGAGGATATAAACCGGGCGGTGGCGGCCCGCTCGCTTGTGAACCTCCATCTTTCCGCGGGGGATTTCCGGAGCGCGGTCGAGGTCTACCGCTCCCTTTCGCCGCGGGAGGTAAACGAGAGGCTGGATCTGGAAAGGGGGCGCCTCGCGGTGAACCTCATCCTCGAATTGGGGAAGGCGGGAAAACTCAGGCAGGCCCGCTACGTCTACAACACCATGGAGAGCTTCTCCCGCACCAGGGAGCTGGAGCTTTTGCAGGCCAAGGCGGCGGTGAACCTCGTCGCGGCCTGCGAGGCGGCCGGGGACGCGAAAAAGGCCCAGGCCATATACGACTCTTTGAAATACGCGGAGGATCTGCCCGCCTTTTCCCGGGAAAAGGCCAAGGCCGCCGTGACCCTGGTGGGGCTCTACGGAAAGCTGGGTCAGCCCCGAAAGGGGAGGGACCTTTATCTCGCCATGCCCGATTTCTCGGATCCGGAATATCGCTACCTCAAAAGCTCGGCCGGCGTGAATCTGGTGACAGCCTTCGCCATGGCGGAACGCTGGGCCGAGGCCTTGGAGTCGGCGACGGAGGTGGTGAACAATGGTCTTTCGGAGGACATGCGGGGCGATCTCTTAAAGAAACTAAACTTCATCATGTCGAGGACCGTGAACTACGGAAAAAGCAACCTGCAAAATATTTTGGGCCTTTTTTCCAACAATTAGATCGGCATGTTTAAACGGACGGGAAAAATCGCGAAAAAATAAAAAAGCGCTTTCCCGTGTTTTGAAACGTCATAAGATAACGTAAACACGCTCTTTAACATCGACGCTGGATTTCCGGCGATGCTGTTTCCGCCCCGGGTTTCGTCCTGGAGTCAGGTTTAAGTCATACGCCTCTTGCGTATTCGTAGACGAGGAGAGAAGGGTGGCTTCCCGCGCCCCACCGGCGCCGGGGGATTTAATTTATGGTTTAGGCCTGTTTCCGGCGGATGTGTCGTCCGTTTCAGAATTGCTTATTTCCTCCTTTTCCTCATTAATCATTTCTATAACATTTCGCACAGCGTACATGGTTTTAGGTTGTATTTGCGATTCGCTGAAGAACTGGAGCAGAATGTCGAAAGCCTGTTCTTCCGTGGCGATATTAAGCTTTTTCATCAAATATTTCAAATCGCAATCGTCTAAAGTATCAAATCTGGCGGATATCATTTTCATGGCGAGTAAATATTCGGCGCTCGCCGTATAAATTTTTAGATTGTTCAAAGATAAAAATTCCTCCCGAGGAGCGTTAGCCCCTATGTAACTTTTTATGGAGTCGTTTAACCATTTAGGCGGATAATCTTCATTATCGGGAATAATCATATTTACAATGTCGTTAATGATGTGTTTCGGCTCATATAAACCGTCAATATCTTTCGTAAAGTCTCCAGCGTGATGAACGAGGCACAGGCGCGCTCCTCCGGCTATGAGTATTTCACCCGTCTGATTCCGTTTTTTCAGTTCGGCGTCTATAAGATGGAAATATTCCAATATTTGTTTTTTATCGGGCATTTTCAAACCCTCATCAGCACGTTTTCGTCAACGAAAAGGTTTCTGTGTTTGAATTCCGAAGGCGACATGAAAAGAAACCACATCGACAAGGGACCTTTTTTGGAACCCGTGGAGAAATAAGGCTTGTCTCCGGGAAGGTAGCACCTTTTTTCGAACACCCACGGGGGAACGGGAAGTTTGTAATCGTTCGCGAGTTTATGAGCGGCGGCGGCTAAAAACGGCACCAGTTCCACCCGCGTCATATCCACGGGAGCGTCCCTCATCATGTAGGATTTCTCCTCTTGGTCCGCGAAGGTGTAAAACACCTCCAGGAAATTTCCAATTAAGATGTGGAAATTTTGTCCCTTGTTGAAATTAAGGGAGACGTTTACGATGGTGTCGGAAAATTTCCGCACGGGCTTTCACTCCTTTTGTTAAGCGGCGGGGCCGCTTTTTTTCGCGGGGCGCCATCCGGGGTTTTCAGGCCCCTTCGGCTCCTCGGCCCCGGATAAGGGGCACGAAGCGGCAGGCGGCTATGGTTTTGCGGGTGACGGAGCCTTGGGGGCTTTTGCTGTAAAGGGCTAGAAGCTGGGAGGATCCGTCCCCCAGGGGGATCACGAGCCTCCCGCCGTAGGCCAGTTGCCGGCGCAGCGCCTCCGGGACGTCCCCGCTGTAGGCCGCGACCAGTATGGCGTCGAAGGGGGCGAGCTCCTCCCAGCCTAAGGTTCCGTCTCCCAATTTGAGCCTCACGTTGCGGACGCCTAAGTGTTTAAGGTTCGCCCTCCCCTTCTCGAAGAGGGCCGGAATCCTCTCCACCGCGCAGACCTCCCCGGAGAGCGCGGCCAGGATGGCCGTCTGATAGGCGCAGCCCGAACCCACCTCGAGAACCCGATCGCTTTTTTTCAAAGCGAGGGCCTGGGTCATGAGGGCCACGATGTAGGGCTGGCTGATGGTCTGCCCGTGGCCTATGGGAAGGGGCCCGTCCCAGTAGGCCCTGTCTTTTAAGGACTCGTCCACGAAGAGGTGCCGGGGCGTGCGGCGCATGACGGAGAGCACCTCGGGATCGCTTATGTCCCGGGCGGCGAGCTGCTCTTCCACCATGCGTTCCCTGGGCCGCGTCTGATCGTCCGGGCGCGCCTCGCGTCCGGGGGCCCTGAAGTCTTTATGATTCAAGTCTTCCCCGTATTCCGGAAGCTCCCCCCGGCACCGGGCGGTGCAGCGGGAGCTCGTTTCCGGCCCGGCGTCCCGCCGCCGCCGCCAGAGGCGACGAGGCCCGTTGGCCGTATCTGACCTTGATGAGCGAGGGCCAGGAGTCTTTGACGAAGCCTTTAAGCTCCTCCCGGGAGCTCTCCACCAGGGCCTTCTCCTTTATGGCGTCCCGATAGGAGCTTTCGGGGGAGGAGGTCCTCTTCTCCTTTTCGAGCTTCTCGGCGAAGCCCGAAAGGAGGTTCGCGATGAAGGCGGCGCGCGCCCTTTGGCCATTCTCCCCCAGTCTCCTGGCCGTCGGACGGTAGGCCTGCCAGAGGCTTTCCGATCTCTCCATGAGATAGTGGAAGACGTGCTCCGCCATGGAGAGGTTCACCGGCCTTCCCAGGATTTCCAGCTGGGATTCCTGCTCCCGGACGAGGGGGTCGTAGGTCCGGGTGAAGACGCATTCCACGAAAAAATGGTTCATGAGGATGGAGGCTATGATGTTGTGCGCGTTTCGCGCCTTTTTTCCCAGGCTTATCCGCCAGCGCTCGAAGGGCTCCTTTTCGGGGTCCTTTTCCGGAAGCTCCAGATTGTGCCTGGCTAAAAGCCTCTCCGCCGCCGTCAAGGCGAGGGAGGCCTCGTGGGGGGAGTCCGAGCCCGCGAGGGCCAAAAGTTTCTTCACCTTGACTAGAACCGGATGCTCGGAGTCCATTTGGCTCTTCTTCCCCAAAGGGTTGGGCGGGAGAGAGTCCGGAGATTCGATTTTCATGGAGGCGCGGACGTAGAACTTCTCCAGCCGCAGCCTGGCCGCGAGCTTTTGAAAGGCGGGTCCGTGGGGAGGTTCCGAGGAGTAGCGCTCCGGATGGAGCTGGAAGACCAGCTGGTGGACGGCCTCGTGCATGAGAACCCCCTTCAAGGGCTCCCAGCCGCCCTTGAAGTAAAGATCCTCGTTTAAGACGATGGTCCGGTTTTCCGGATCGAAGAGCCCCCACTTTCCGGAAAGGGGTCGGAAAATGATGGGGCACTTTTTAAAACGGGGGTGCTCGCGGTAAATCCAGGTGAAGTTGCGGTACGTCTTTTCCACTTCGTGGGCGATGGCGTTGAGGATTTGCGCCCGCAGAGTCTTTTTCGTCTCCTCCATGTTTAAATCCTTCGTTTTTTTCCACGCGCCCGGGGGCGCGCGCCGGAGGCGGGGCGGAAGCCCCGCCTCCTTATTTTGGACCGGAATGTTATGGGACTTTGATTTGGAACCCGGCGACGCTTAAAAGGCGCCTTTGAGGGTTCCGGATCTTTTTTCCTTTCCTTAGATCCTCCAGGAAAAGGGGGAAAGGGAGATCTCCCCGTCGGCCGCGTCCGCGCCCCGGGCCTTTTTGAGGGCGCGGGCGGAAAGGAGGGTGAGGGGGAGGAGGATAATCTCCATAAGGCATTTAAAGACGTAGTTGGAAATAATCAAGCTCAGAAACAGGGGCCAGGGAAGCGTCCCCCAAAAGGCCACAGTCGCGAAGACCAAGGTGTCCAGGCCCTCGCCCGCCAGGGTGGAGGCCACGAAGCGTCCCGCCGGCCCTTTATTCGGATTTCTGGTCTTCATCCTGGAGAGGATGCCGGCGTTCAGGAACTCTCCGGAGGCGAAGGCCAAGAGGCTCCCCAGGGCTATGCGGGGGGTCGCCGTCATGGCGCGGCTCCAGGCCTCGTCCGCGTCCGCTCCGCCGGGGCCCGGAATGAGGGAGACGAGATTCAGGGTCAGGAAGCATAAAAGCAGGGAGAAGAAGGAGACCCAGATGACGCGCCTGGATCTGGCGTAGCCGTAAACCTCGGTAAGCACGTCTCCCAGGATGTAGGTGAGGGGGAAGATCAGGGTGCCGGCGTCGAAGCTGAAGGGACCCAGATCCACGAGCCTGGAGGAGGCCAGATTGGAGATGATTAAAAGGCCGGCGAAGAGCACGGCGATTATTTCGAGGGACTCGGGGTTTACGTCCGGGGAAGGTCTGGAGCCTTCCCCGGACTTGGGTTCTTCTTTAAGGGGATCGTTCATGGGTAAATGGACGCGGCCTGGGGATTAAGATTTCGTGAAGTTCGAAAATTCGCGGACGATTAAAGAACATCCAAATATTTACGCTTCATCCAAAGAAACGCGGTTCATCCGAATATTTAAGATTCGTCCGTATTTTTACGCTTCATTTGAAAATTTACGCTTCATCCGAAGATTAACGATTCATCGAAAAGGATGAGGTTTCGCGTAAATATTAACGGTTCCAGAAAGGAGCGAAGACTCGTCTTAAATAATTAGAAATCTACGAAGCGTACGGTTTCGCCCAGGATCCCCGCTTCGGTTCAGGAGCGCTGATTCCTTGGAGGAAAGGGAATCATCGGGAAACGCCCTGGACGGTTCCCGCGGGACCGGTTAGGATCCTGAGGATCCAAAGCCCCGGAAGCACTAAAAGGGCGCCGAGGAGGTAGAAACCGGGCCAGCCCAGAATCTCCACCAGAAAACCCGCGGGCGAGGCCAGGAAGTTGGCCGGAAGAGCCATGACGCTGGTAAGTATGGCGTACTGGGTGGCGGTGTAGTTCAGTCTGGTCTGGGAGGCGAGATAGGTGGCGAACACGAGGCCGCAGGCCCCCACTATAACATGATCGAGGCTGATAAAGAAGGCCAGGTAGGACGCGCGGGGGGGGAGGTACCAGAGGGCGGCCAAGGCGGCGATGTTTCCCAGCTGCAGCCATCCGAAGAGCCATAGAGAGCTCCCCAGGCCCTTTCCCCGGACGTGGAGGTTTCCGAGGTAGACCCCGGCCAAAGTCGCCGCCAGCCCGAAGGCCTTCACCACCAGGCCTATCTGGGTTTTAGTGTAGCCGGCCTCCAGGAAGAAGACGGTGTTGAGGCTCATTATGAGCTGCTCTCCCAGGCGGTAGAACAGAACGAAGGCGAAGAGGAGGAGGGCCCGGTCCCTTTTGAGAAAATCCAAGATCGGCCCCCGCACGCTCTCCAGAAGGCTCGGAGGGGGCTCCGCCCCCCTTTTCGGTTCGGGACTGAAAAGGAGGCACACGGGTCCGATAAGGAGGATCAGGGCCGCGAGGCGGTAGACCGTCTCCCAGCCCAACGCGTCCGCGAGCACGAGGCCGCCTCCGGAGACCGCGACCATGCCCAGGCGGTAGCCCCACATGTAGGCCGAAACTCCGGCCGAGAGCTCCTCATCCTCCAGGTCCTCCCGGCGGTAGGCGTCCACCGCGATATCTTGAGTGGCCGAGCTGAAGCTCACCCAGCACGCGGCCAGGGCGACCGCTCCCAGATCCGCGCGGTCCAGGGAGGCGAAGCGGAGGATGGCGAAGATGAGGGAAACCTGGCTTAAGAGGATGAAACCGCGGCGCCTCTCCCCGAAGGGGGAGAGGAAGTCCAGGAAGGGCGCCCAGAGGAACTTCACCGAGTACGGGATCCTGGCCAGGGCGAAGAGGCCGATTATCCCGATATCCACCCCCCCGTCCTTTAGCCAGGCCTGAAACAGGGTGGCCACCACCAGGAAGGGCGCTCCGCAGGTGAAGCCCATCACGAGGCTCGTGATCACTGGTCGCGCGCGTACTCGCAAAATTCAGGTCTTTAGGTTGACCTCCCTGATCCAGAGTTCGGCGCCGATGAGCCAGCCGTTCCCCCCGCGTTCGAAGACGAGGGTGCGGAGCCCGATGTCGTGGCGGAGCCGGGAGTCGTACTTCAAAGAAAAGACGGCCCAGATCCGGTCGTGATCTCTTGGATCGAGGAGGATGAGGGGTTCGGAGAGGGTGAGCTCCACGTCGCCGGAGCTTCGCATTTCGGAGGCCAGAGCCTGGCGGAAGTTTTCCCGAACGACCGAGCGGTCCTTCCTTCCGGGCTCGAAGAATTTAAACTCGGGGGCGTAGAGGGCGGAAAGATCCTCCGGACGCTTCATCTCCTGGGACTGGGTCCAGATCTTCAGGCGCTCCCTTATGGCCAAAGCGAGCCCCGGCGGGGCGCCCTTTTTCAAATCCGGACCGTTTCCCACCACCAAAGGGAGGATGTCCTGCGGCAGAAAGGACTCCACCTGCTTCCAGAGCCGCAACGAGGCCTCCTTGGGGATCTCTTTCGCCGGCGGGTATTGGAAGATGAGGGGGGTGCGGCTCTGGGGCCGGCCCACGAGATAGAGGCCCGGGGCCTCTATTCCGGGGATGGCCACCTCGGCCTTTAGACCCGGGCCGTTCAAGCCCCCCTGCCAAAGCCTGGACATGGCGGAGCCGCGGTCCACCACCAGGGCCAGGGCGTTTCGGGGGAGCGAGAGTATGGCCGCCGGAGGCGAGGGGAGGCCTATGTCCGGCGCGTACGGGGAGGGTTCCGGCGCCGCCGCCGGAATGGCCGCGGGGCCGGCTTTGGGTTTTTCCGCCGGAAGCTCCTTTGAAAGGGCCGCGGCCGGACCCGGACCCCTTTCGGAAAGGATGGGGAACAAAGCGCAGACCAAGGCCGCCGTGAGGACGGCGCCTAGGGCGAGCAAGGGGGCCCGGGAGGGGGAGCGGCCCTCCGGGCGGCTTTTTCGGGTTTTCCCTCCGGCCTTTCGGGCGCCCTCTTCCTTGACTTTAACCGGATTGTCCAAAGACATCTTGGCGGAGGCCACGTGTTGAATCGCCACCTCCTTTTTCCCCGCCGCCCAGGCCGTCATCAAGGAGCGCTCGGCCAGGCGGTTCACCTCGAGGGGGATCCCCCCGGAATGCTTCCAGACGAGCCTCTCCGATTCCGGAAGGAAGATCCTCTCGGAGGCTCCGGCCGCCCGCAGGCGGCCGGAGAGGTAGTTCCGGATCTCCTCCACCCCCAAGGGGGGGATCCGCAGAGTTAGGGGTTTTTCTTTTAAAGACGCGAAGAGGGGGAGCTTTTCCTCCGAGGAGCAGAGGATGAGGGCGACCCGGCCCTCCCAAGCCGGCTCCAGGCGGAGGAGATCCTCCATATCGGAGACGCTTTCCGCCGTGAGGGGGAGGAGGTCGTCCGCCGCCAGGATGAAGCCCGGCCCCTCGTCTAGGAGGCCCGCGACCGCGCTTTGAAAGATCCCCAAAAGGGTCTCCTCCGGATCCCCGGGGCCGAAACTGCCGGAAAGGCCCAGAGACGCCAGGCACTCCCCTAAAATTCCCCTGAGGTTGGGAGAACCCCTTTGAAGGATCGCCACCCGAAACCTTTCCCCCAGGGCGTAGGGGAGGCATTTTAGGGAAAGGGTCCTTCCGGATCCCGGGGGGCCTAAAAGGAGGATGTTTTTAGGCGGCCCCTCCCCGACGAGGGCTTCCACCAGGCGCGGGAAATATTCCCGACTCTGGAAGAACTTCTCCTGGGGGGGGCTTTTGAAAGGTCTTTCCCTCAGGCCGAAAAAGGTTTCGAAGTCCATGAATCCTCAAGAGAGCGCCCTCCGGAGCGGCGGAAGCGACCGGATGGTTGGAGCCGTCCGGAAAGCCGGGGCGGAGGAAAGGCGAAATGGCCGGGAAAAGACCCGGGAAGACCTGGAAGCGTTCCGGGGGCCGCTTCCGGAGCCGGAGTCGGGAGACGCCCCGTCCTCCGGAAGGCCCGGAGGCCTTTTTCCGGGGCCTTCGCCTCCGGGAGGGGCGCTAAGGCTAATTAGAGCTATAAAACAAAAAATTTATGAAAATTCGCCTTAAAAACTCTTTTTTTTCTACAAAACAACATAATTTAACAATTATGGAAGAAATTTTCAAGATGGACTTTACAATTTTGACGCGGGCGCGAAAAGTTAGACGCCCGCGCGAAAAGCCTCTCGCTGAAAACCCGAGAGAGGCGTTACGCGTAATATGGGATATATATTAACTAACATACGTACATAAAGTAGCGGTTTTCACGCGGCCAAAAATCTCGGGGATTTTCACCCGCGTCAAAATTTGTCAGAGACAGCATACAAAATGTTGGATAAATAATAATACTTTATAGATATAAAGCATATAGTTTTTACAATTCAAAACAGCCGGGACTTTTCGTGCGCGCGTCGGTTTTATTTTTTGGATCGTTTACGCGGGTAAAATCTAAAATAAAATAACAGGCGGATTTACATACGCGTACGGATTCATTATACTAAATATATCGTATATAAGGCGTCCCGCCTCTCAATATCGTCCGGAGTTTCCGATGAAAAGCCCTCCGGGGGTTCCCACGGGGCGGGGTGAGCGAGCCCGCGGCTTTTCATGAGAGTTTTTCCCCGGGCGGCTTTAAATCCCCGCCTCCGACGGCGGGCGTTCCACGCCCCTTTCCCCGGCCGCGGATCCCCCGTTGGTTCCCACCCCGCCGCTTCTTTCGGCTTTTCCCCTCGTCCCTTTCGTGAAAACAGCGAAGGCCGCGGGAAGATCCGCGGCCTTCGCTGTCGGGGAGGCTGTGAAGAAAGGGACGCCCAGCCGCGGGCGACGCTCCGGCGGACGGGGTCTACGGCGAAGTTCCCGAAGTCGGGGGCGATTCCGCGGTTCCAGTCCCCGCAGAATTCGGCCGGGTGGCGGACCGCGTTCTAAAGATCCGCAGGGGAGGGGGAGGTCGCCATCTCGTGGGCGCCGTGAACCAGTCCAAGGCCATGGAGCGCGCTTCGGCTTAGCGGCTTACGAGCCTGACCGAGACCTCGAGGGTCCTTTTGGGGTCCGTCCGCGTGGGCCGCGGAGACGAAGGAGAGGAGCCTCCGGGCGTAGTCGTTCCAGCGGCCGGCGCCGGGGCGGGCGGCGGAACTCCGCGGGGAGGCCGATGTCGTTCGCGAGCTTCCAGGGCGAGAGCTT
>JAISMF010000103.1 GCA_031276865.1 Deltaproteobacteria bacterium
GACGGTTCCCGGAAGGAATAGGCCGTGCAGGCGAGGCTATAGCTAAACCCGTACGGCGCGCGTTTCCGTCCGACCCCGCCACCCGCGAGGCGCCTCTCCCAGGAGTTCGCCATCCTCAAACACCGCGTCAGCCACGAGGAGGCGGCCCGGATCCGCCGGAAAAACGGCCGCAACCGCATGGGCAAGAGGAAGACCGAGGAGGGGGCCAACCACCCCGACCGCGACGGCCAGTTCCGGCTCGGCGTCTTGTGGAAGCTCTCGCCCTGGAAGCTCGCGACATCGGCCTCCCCGCGGAGTTCCGCCCCCCCGACGCCGGCCGCTGGAACGACTACGCCCGGAGGCTCCTCTCCTTCGTCCGTCTCAACCGCCCACGCCGACGGATCCCAAAGGGACCCTCGAGGTCTCGGTCAGGCTCGTAAGCCGCGAAGCCGAGGCGCGCGCCATGGTCTTGGACTGGTTCGCGGCGCCCACGAGATGGCGACCGCCCCCTCCCCTGCGGATCTTTAGAACGCGGTCCGCCACCCGGCCGAATTTTGCGGGGACTGGAACCGCGGAATCGCCCCCGACTTCGGGAGCTTCGCCGTAGACCCCGTCCGCCGGAGCGTAGCCTGCGGCTGGGCGTCCCTTTCTTCACAGCCTCCCCGACAGCGAAGGCCGCGGATCTTCCCGCGGCTTTCGCTATTTTCACGAAAGGGGCTAAGGGAACAGCCGAAAGAAGCGGCGGATTGGGGACCAACGAGGGATCCGCGGCCGGGGAAAGGGGCGTGAAACGCCCGCCGTCGGGGACGGGGATTTAAAACCGCCCGGGAAAAAACTTTCATGAAAAGACGCGGACTCGCTCACCCCGCCCCGTGGGAACCCCCGGAGGGCTTTTCATCGGAAACTCCGGACGACATTGAGAGGCGGGACATCGTATATACGATATATTTAGTATAGTGATTCCGTACGCGTATGTAAATCCGCCTGTTATTTTATATTTTACGCGCGTAAACGATCCAAATAGTAAAACCGATGCGCGCGCGAAAAGTCCCGGCTGTTTTGAATTGTAAAATCTATATGCTTTATTTCCATATAGTATTATTATTTATCCCACATTTTGTATGTTGTCTCTGACAAATTTTGACGGCGAAACTTTGACGCGGGTGAAAACCCCAGATATTTTTGGCCGCGTGAAAACCACTACTTTATGTACGGTATGTTCGTTAATATATATCCCATATTACGCGTAACGCCTCTTTCGGTTTTTCAGCGAGAGGCTTTTCGCGCGGGCGTCGATCTTTTCGCGCCCGCTTCAAAATTGTAGAGGGGCGGAAGGGCGCCTTTTCTTTGAAAAAGCCTAATTTGTGTGGGAAAATGAAGGGGACGGCCGGAGCTTTCCTTCCGGCCGTCCCCTCCCTAAATTATCGTAGAGCGCCGGAGGCCCCGGGGACGGGTCCGCCGGAAGTTTTCGAAGGACGCCCATGCTTCTTCCGTCCCTTTCGTTTCTCCTCTTCCTCCTCCTCTTTTTCTTCCGCGCACCGGGGCTTTCCGCCGCCGAGCGGGAGATACAGAGGCCCGCCATCGTCCTCGTGACCCCGGGGCCCGTCGACCCCAACAACCTTAAGGCGTTGACCGGTTTGGGGGCGCGGGTCCAGGAGGCCTTTCCCTGCTACGAGATCCGTTACGCCTTCACCCGGGCCGCGTCCCGGAAGCTTTGGAACCAGCGGGGCGGCGATTGCAATTTCAAGAAATACTTCCCCTGGGTGGACGAGCGCTTCTACGCCGTGAAGAACACCATCACCATCCTGGCCCTGATCCAGGAGGCCGGACCCAGGCTCATCCTGGTTCAGCCCCTGGAGCTGGTGGACGGCCGGGAGTACCACGACCTCGTGAACATCGTGGAGAACCTCAGGCGCATAAAGTCATTCGACCGCGACAACACGCCCTTCCCCTACATCGGCCTGGGCTCTCCGGCCATGGGCCTGGGCGGAGGCCAGAAGGAGAACCTCTTCCAGATGGCCGGCGTGCTCTCCCCCCTTTACCGGGAGGCGGAGGAGAGGGAGGGGGCGGCGCTCTTAGTCGTCGACTCCCGGGGCGAGGCCGCGACCCCTGCCTATAAAAGCTTCCAAGACGTCCTCTCCCTCGCGTATCCGGCGGTGCCGACCTTCATCGGGCTATCCGGCCAAACCGGCCCGGGCGCGCATGTTTTAGACGAGATGCGGAAGACCCTGAAACCCGAAACGCCGGTGTTTCTGGCCTCCCTGGCCTTCGAGCTGGACGACGAACTGCGCCGGGAGATCTTCGGAGAAGAGGAGGGGACCTGGCTCTCCGCCGTGAAGGCCCGGGGCCTGGAGGTCGTTTCCCGCGAGGAGTCGCTGTGCGAGTCCCGGCTCTACGCGGATCTTTTCATCGGCTCTTTAAAAAAGATGGAGGAGTCCGTCTCCCGCAGGTACACCGACTGAGGTCGGAAAACGGAAGCGCCGTCCGCCTCAAGGCCCCTTCGGGGCCTTTCGGCGCCGGATCAAGCCGGATGTTCGGGATTTTTGGGGATCTCGGTTCTTTCAACGGCCGTCCGGAGAGGAGCCGCGGACGGCCTGGTCCCAGACGGCGTAGCCGCCGCTCAAGTTCCGGACGTCGAAGCCCTTCTGGGAGAGGAGGCGCGAGGCCACGTAGCCCCGCATGCCCACCTGGCACATGACGTGGACGGGTTTTTCGGGATCGAGGCGGCCGATGTTTTCCCGTAGAACGTCCAGGGGGATGTTTTGGAAACCGGGCGCGGCTCCGGCGCGGAATTCCTTTTCCGTCCTCACGTCCAAAAGATTGGACTTCCGGGGGTCCAGCCCCGCGACCTCGCGCCAGTGGAACTGCTTGACCTTTCCGGTCACGACGTTCTCCACCGCGCAGCCCGCCAGGTTCACCGGATCCTTGGGGGAGCCGTAGGGCGGGGCGTAGCAGAGCTCCAGCTGGGTCAGATCAAAGGCCGTGGCCCGGAAGGCCGCGGCCGCGGCCAAAACGTCCGCCCTCTTGTCGGCCCCGTCGCCTCCCACGACCTGGGCGCCCAGGATCCGCCCCGTGTCGGGAGCGAAGACGACCTTGATTAAAAGGCTCTCCGCCCCTGGATAGTAGCCGACGTGGCTGGGGGCCGGGATGTGTAAGGCGCCGTGCTTCATCCCCAAGGCGCGGGCGCTTTTCTCCGAAAGGCCGGTGGCGCAGACGGCGAGATCGAAGACCTTCACCACCGAGCTTCCCTGGGAACCCCGGTAGAGGGTTTTTATCCCGCGTATGTTGTCCGCCGCGGCCCGGGCCTGCTTGTTCGCGGGTCCGGCCAAGGCCACCCAGGTCGGGCGGCCGGAAACCGAGTGCCTTATCTCCGCGGCGTCCCCCAGAGCGTGGATGCGAGGGTCGGAGGTGGTCAGGGCGGAGTCCGTCACGATGTGGCCCCGCTCCCCCAGCCGTAGCCCGGCCGAGCGCGCGAGGGAGCTCTCCGGCTGGACGCCCGCCGAGACGAAAAGCAGCCGCGTTTTAATCTTCCCCCGGGAGCTTTTCACGATCAGCCCGTCTCTCACGCTTTCGACGGCGTCCACCTTCGTTCGCAAAAGGAGGCCGATCCCTTGGGAACGCAGACGGAGGTGGACGGCCGCGGCCATTTCCTCGTCGAGGTAAGCCAGGGCCTGGTCCCCGAGTTCGATCACCAAGACCTCCAAGCCCCTCCGCTTGAGGTTTTCCGCCATCTCGAGCCCCACGGGCCCGGCGCCCAGGACGACGGCGTTCTTAGGCTTCCTCTCTTTGATAAAGGAGTCCAAGGCTAAAGCGTCGGGCACGGTCCGCAAGGTGAAGATCCGCTCTCTTTCGGCGTCCAGAAAGGGCGGGACCCGAGGCTCCGCCCCCGGGGAGAGGATGAGCCTGTCGTAGGGCTCCTCGTAGATCCGGTCCTTCTCCAAATCCCGCACCGTGACGGTTTTTTTGACCGGATCCACCCTCACGGCCTCGGAGCGGACCCTCACGTCCACCCGGTAGCGGGCCCCGAAGCCTTCCGGGGTTTGCGGGGTCAAGCTCTCTTTTTTCAAGACGACGCCGCCCACGTAGTAGGGAAGTCCGCAGTTGGCGTAGGAGATGTGTCTCCCGCGCTCCAAAAGGACGATTTCGCCATCCTCGTCCAAGCGGCGCAGCCTGGCGGCGGCCGTGGCCCCGCCGGCCACGCCGCCGACGATCACGATCTTCATTTCTTTCTCCTTCGCGCGGCCGGCCGCCGGAGGGGAGGGCTCTCCACTGAAAGCCGAAAAAACCGGGGACGCGGCGAAAATCCGGAAAAGCCGGAAAAGGACGCCCGGAAAAGACCAGCCCGCAAACCCGACGGCCCCCGGGGCGGATGTCCGGAAAGGCCGGCATCCCTTTCGGGGAAGGTGGGATCAGATCTTGTTCTTGTTCACCAGGAAGAGGGTGAAGTAGGAGATCTTCTCCGGAAGCGGCGCCTCGATTCCGTCGATGATGAACTCGTCCGGCAGCCCCAGGTTGCAGCACACGGCCGTCTTTCGGGCCAGGCCCTTCGCGCGGACGAGTTCCGCCACCCTCTCGGATCCCCGGTAGGACTTCATGATGACCACGTTTTCGGAGAGATCCAGAAGCCGGGAAAGGGATTCGTGGTCGTCGGTGCCCGAGATGACGGTGAGAGCCTCCCGATGCAGGCAGAGGGAGCGGTTCAATTTGGAGGCCGCCAGCTGGTAGGAGCTTATCCCCGGCACGCTTTTCGCCTGGAACTCCGGATAAACCTCCGCCAGGCTGTTTAGGAGATATGAGTAGGTGCTGTAGGTGAGGCAGTCGCCCAGGGTGAGGAAGGCGGCGCTGCGTCCGCTTTTGAGGACGTCCGCCACCTTTTCGGCGTTGGCCCTCCAGGCGGCGTTTAAGGCGCCCTTCTCCTCCGTCATGGGGAACTCCAAATTCTCCAAATTCGTTCCCGCCTTGAGGTGGGGGGAGGCGATGTTTCTGGCCAGGCTGTATTCGTTCTTGGTGGAGGACGCGGTGAAGACCACGTCCACCTGGTTTAAGATCTTCACGGCCTTGATGGTGAGGAGATCGGGATCGCCCGGTCCCACGCCGATGCCGTAAAGGGTTCCGCTCGCTTGAGTCATAATGTCGTTAGGCCCTTTGCTTTGTTTGTCGCGTTTCGCTGGAAGCCGCGGGGGCCCGGACCAAGGTCCCGGCCCCCACCCACTTTAGACCAGGGCGGGGGAAAATTCAAGGACGCCGAGGGCCGAGGGGCCCGGGGGACCGATGGCCTGGCGGACCGGCCGGAGGGGGGAGGGCTCGCATGAGGCGATCCGTTAAAAGAAGGGACCGCAATGGAGGTTCAGATTTTTTTTAGGGAGCCGTGAAATACGCGCGCCGGGGATTTACCGTTAAAAACGCGATTCCATAAATAAGATCCCGGATCGGTTCACTTTTGCGCGAACTCTTTCAGTTTTTCCAAGACATCCCGGGCGTGTCCTCGGGCCTTCACCTTGTCCCAGACGAAAAGTATCCTCCCTTCGGGGTCGATAAGGTAGGTGCTTCTCACCACCCCCATGAACTCGCGGCCGTACAGCTTCTTCTGGCGCCAGGCCCCGGCCTTTTCCAAAAGATCATGCCCGAGGTCCGAAAGCAGCTCCACGCTCAAGGACTTTTTGGCGATGAATTTCTCGTGGCTCTCCGGACCGTCCGGGCTCACGCCCAGCACCTTCGCCCCCAGTTTTTCGAACTCCCCCTCCAGGGAGCTGAACTCCGTGGCCTCGAGGGAGCAGGCGCCGGTGTTGTCTTTGGGGTAGAAATAGATGACGGCGTGGGAGCCGCTAAGATCTTTAAGTGAGAGGATCTTTTTGTTCCGGCCTTCCAGTTCGAAGGCGGGGAATTTTTCTCCGGTTTGCAGCATTGTTGGCCTTTGGATTTTTTTCGCCGATAAAAAGGGCGGTATGTTTCAAGAGCTTTCTTTAGGGAAAGGACGAAGAAGAGCGTGGGTTTTGATAATTAGAGGTTGGGAAGAACGTTCATGGAAGGCCTGGGCCCCTTCCGTCAACGAGTCCATGAAGGTTTTCCAATATTTTCGGAGTTTTGGAGTCAACGAAAATACCTCCGAAGAAAACGCGCATTCAAGAAGCAACCGCAAAAAGTCTGGCTATGAAAATTTGTTAGATGTGGCATACAAAATATATGATAAATAATGATTCTCTATTGACATAAGGCATATAGTTTATAATTTGAAAACAGCGGGGGGTGAAGTCGCGTCATTAAAAGGCGAAAAAAAATATGAAATACCACATATTTGCGTCTACACCCATTATAACGCGTTACACGTCCTAAATTTGAAAAGCATGGTATAATCCCCGTATTGGAAAATTTCTATCTTTTCCGCCTGTATTTTTTTTCTTGATAATCCCTTTTGCTTAAAGGAACATTTTGAGTTTTCCTTAATTTATTCCAATTATGGAATATTTACCCCCCATCTAAGAGCGTATATTTAAGACAAAGTCAATGAAGAATTCATATATGAACATCTTTTTTTGCTATTTTATATGGCATTTAATATAATAATTTTAAAATTGACACTTTATATAATGAATATTGTATATCATATAGACATTTAGATAAATCGTGGGCAAAAAGCTTTGGAGCGGACTAACATATGGATGCTTATTTGAAATTGGCGATAACTAGTGTTGGAGATTTACTGCTGCGCGATCAAATTACGCATGTTATTGGTGAAAACGCCATTTCCAACGCTAGTTTGGTAATACCCAATTATCAACGGCCATACAAATGGACGGCGAAAAACGCGATTCAACTTCTTGATGACATCATTGACTCTAAAAATGACAATAAAGAAACATATCGAGTAGGGACCCTCATCCTCCATCATGAAATCAACGAGGATAATAACGAGAATAAGAATCAGTACAACATTGTTGACGGTCAACAGCGAATAATAACTTTCTCATTGCTTCTCAAAGCCCTTGGAAACGATGAAATTAAATTTTTACAACAAGAACTCTCAAACAATCCTAATACTATTCGCAATATACCTAACAATTATCGCACACTGAAAGGACGCGTCGCAAATATTAGCGATAGCGACAAAAATGATTTTCTAGAGTATGTTGAAAATAATTGTGAATTCATCGTTGTTATAACGAGTGAAATATCAGAGGCCTTTCAGTTCTTTGATTCGCAAAACGCGCGTGGCAAAAAACTGTATCCCCACGATTTGTTGAAAGCCTATCATCTTCGAGAAATGAGCGATCTGGATGATGCGGAAATCCAGAAGATTGTTAAAGTCTGGGAGAATTTAAATCAGAATGAACTTTCAACACTATTCAGCGACTACCTATATCGAGTGAGAGAATGGACGCAGGGAAATATACCGTGGGAACTCAATGAGCATAATATTTATAAGTTCAAGGGCGTAACTCGACAGGATAATTATCCTTACGCTCAGTTCTATAAGGGCGCGTTTGTTTATGCTGAAACCGTGAACCAATCGACAATGCCCTTTGTTTCAGGTATACAGAATCTTAAGCGGTTCCAATTAATTACACCGATAATAGCTGGTAAACCATTTTTTGAATATACGAAGCATTATTTTGAAATTCTTAAGGACATTCAGAATAACGACAAATATGAGGGTTATTTTGTTAATGATAATCACATTGTAAAAACGCTCGACCTACGCGTATACAAGAGTGGCACCGGGAACTTAATCACTCGCTTGCTGTTCGACACCGCTATTCTGCTTTATGTAGATAGGTTTTGCCCCGATCGACCTTCAAAGGTAGATTTGGAAATGTTAGACCAATTTATAGTCTTTGTTTTCGTATGGGCGTATTCTCTCAGAGCGCAGTACAAAAGACTTGGATGGGTCTCGGCGCAAAAATACATCATGGGCGCACCGAATATATGCAATTCTTTTAACATCTACAAAATGATTACCGAGGCAGATTCGCCTGTCACGCTTTTGAGCGCTCTTTCCGAAAGTACGAGTCCTTTACCAAAAGCGATAATACTTGAGAAAATTAATAATTACGACAAAGACATGAAACCGGACAAAAACATAATTTATGATAATTATTTATCCTGATTTCCATTAAAAATTTACTCACCAAGGGTATTTTTGGTCCCATGAGCGGTCTATTTGCCCCGTTTTGGATGCTTAAAATTGAAAAAAATCCGTAAAATCAAGCATTTATAAAAA
>JAISMF010000087.1 GCA_031276865.1 Deltaproteobacteria bacterium
ATAATTAGTTTCAGGGAATTCAAACCGGTTAGAATCGTCACTCCGACTAATTGACGCGTGAAATCGATTTCGCCGTGAAGTCGGGCCTCTTTTCCCAAAAACGCTTTCTTCCGGACCGGTCGCCGCGTCCGACGCCGACGTCGGGAGATTTCACGCCGGGAGAGGGTTGAAACCGGCGCGGACGAGATCCTACTCGGGCGATTACGCTTTCCCCGCCGCCAGAGCGGCGATATGGAGGGCCGGATACAGTCCGCCGCTCTTTTTATTACCGATGCCCTTCCAGAAGTCTCTGTGCTTTAAGGCTCTTTTATAGTCGGACATGGAGCGGAGGATCGTTTCTCCTTTGTATCCCCTCTCGCTTATCCATATCTCGTCAGGGCGGAAGACGCTTTTATCCAGAACCAGGGCCGAGTTCACGGTCATGATCAGCTGTTTGAAAGAATCTTTTCCGCATTTTCCCAGATAATCGGATACCGACACGTAGGCGTTGATGATCTCCATGTGTTTGTACAGATGCGTGTTCACGTAGACTCTTTCCGGCTGGCTGAAAGCGAGGTCCACGAGGATCATGGCGCTTACGAAGGCTTTTTTCTCCTCCTCGCTTACGAAGGGACGGTGCACCGGGCAGCGCTTTTTTTCCTGGCGCTCGTCAAAGGGGTGGATTTGTATAAACGATTCGGAATTATCGCTCTTCTGGCGGTAAAACACCTCTATGTCGTTGGTTTCCTCGTTTACGCGCATGACGTGTTGTCCGGATCCGATGAGCTTTTCTTTATTCCACTCCAGGTGAACGGGATTGTCCGGTAGAGTGGTTAGGCCGTTTACGCTGGCGGTGTGCGGCTGCCGATCTATGAGGGATATGAAGTCGGCGAAGCTTTTAGCTTTTTCCCCGCCGAAATGGATCCTTTCCGATTCCCGCCCCGAACCGGCCAGGCTCACCCGCAAAGTGTCGTCGAACCAGTCGTAGACGTCTAGAAAGTCGGGGATCCCGTTCATGACGGTGAGCGGGAGGAAGAGTTTGCTTCTGGAAAGCCCGAGGGCGACTTCTTCCAGTCTTTTTAGGTTTTCGCTTTCATCGTTTATGAACGTCGTCTTCTTTCCGCGCTCGAAAAGAACGGCGCGGTTTTTTTTCCCCGGTATTTCCAGCCTCTCCTCTAAAAACTCCCCGTTCTGGGCGGCGAAGCCGTAGCGGTAAATCTTCCCGCGGGCGAGGATTTCCAGCTTGAGTTTCACGGGCAGGTAGCTCCCTTCGGGAGCGCCGCCCATCGTGTGGCGCTTGAGGGTCTCGACGCAATCCTCCCCGCCGGTCGCGAGGGTTTTAAAAAACAAAAGCGCCTCGCCCAGGTTTTCGGCGCCGCTTCCGGGGGCGCCGTAGATTCCGGCCACGGGAAGAATCTTTTTTCCCAAATTCGGGTGCTGCTGCACCCTTTCCACGAGCCTGCCGCCGCCGGTGGCGGTCATGGAAAAGACGGTTCTCGCCTGGAAACTTAAAAAATTTGTGACCGCGAACTTTAAAAGCATGGCGCGTCCCCGCCGGAGCGGCCTGGCGCCCAGGGGGGCGGCGGAAAGCTTGGGTCTTTCGGGCGTGTTTTCATAAGGGGTCCGTTCGGGCCCCGTCCGTTTATGAGCGACGGGCGCGCGAGAGGCGGGGGGCGGGACGGAAGGCCGGGGCCTTCTAAAAGACGGGTCCGCCCCCCCGCGGGCGGGTTGGACTCCGGACGGGGGCGTCCGGCCGGGAAGGCCCGGGGCGTTTTAAAATCCGCGGACGGCGGGAAAGAGACGGCGTAGGCTTCGCCGCTCAAACGCTTCGATCCCTCTCCGAACGACGGTATACCAAATTAAAATTTAAAGCAAATAATCTTCGCCAACTCCGAAGTAAGAAACCGGATTCGGACCCTCCCGAGGTCCGTTTCCAGGCTTTCCGACTCAAAGGATTTTTCCGCCGCCTCCCTGGGGATTTCAGGCGGGCCGCGGCGAAGAGGAAGGGAGAAGCGCGAAAAGCGGCCGAACGAAATTTCATTCGCCGCCAGGGAGGCGGAAAGTCGCCGCTGTGGGGAAATTTTAAAGCGCTACGCGATATATCCTTATGGTATTATTATTTATCCCGTATATTACATATTTTTTTCAATTCAATTTTTTCAGCGGGACTTTCCGCGCCCGCGTCCTGTATTTTCAATTTTTTTCATCTTTTCCCCGGTTTTTTTTTCTCTCTTCCGCCCGTTTTCCGGGTTTTTGCGGAAAAAACGCTCTTCTTTTTCCCCGGCCCATCCCCTCGAGTCTTCTCCGGCGTCTTCGGGAACACCCCCCCGTTTCCAAAAGGGGGGGGGAAATCTCCGGCGTCCGGCGCGGCCGGAGATTTTTCGTTCAGGGAGCGTGAGGAAAGGCCAAGCGGCTCGCTTTCCGAAGTCCGGGCGCCCCAGGGCCGGGCGCCCGCGTCAACCGTCCCCGTTTTCCGGTTGGAAGGCGGGTCCGGGAAGACCCCGCGGGCAGGCCTCCCGGCACTCCATGCGGCAGGGGGCGTCCATCCGGCAAAGGGCGTAGTCCACCTGCGGCGGACCGAGGAGTCCGGGTTTTCCCAGGGCCCCCAGGGGGCAGGCCTTGCGGCAGAGGCCGCAGCCCAGACAGCCCAGGCGGCAGAGGCTGTCCATTTCCCGCATCCTGGCGGAGCCCGAACAGAAGACGGCGGCCTTGGCCTCCCGGGGGATGAGCCGCCAGAGCCCCCTGGGGCAGCTCCGCTCGCAGACGCCGCAGCCCCGGCAGAGGCTTAAATCCGCCCGGGGCGTTCCCAGGGAAAGGGAAATGGCCCCCGCCGGACAAAGCGCGGCGCAGTCCCCCAGGCCCAGGCAGGCCTCCCGGCAGGCGAAGGGTCCCCCGGGGCATGAGGAGTCCAGAATGGCGCAGCCCAAGTTCGGGGGATGCCGGGCGATTTTTCTCACGCCCCCCTCCCCCCGGCGGCAAAAAAGCCCGGGGCGGAGGCCGGGGTTTTCCGTTCGAGGGGGGGCGTCCTTGGTTTCTTGAAGGAGGCTCCGCCGCTCCCAAAGTCCGGCGAGGGTGGAAAGGGGGCCCAGGAGGATGACGTAGAGGAGGGAAAACAGTCCGGCCGAAAGCCCGAAAAGGGCGGATCCTCCCGACGCCTCCCAAAGCCCGGCCGGAAAAAAGAGGAGGAGGAAGGGGAGTTTCGGGCGGAAGCGGCGGACGACGGGCGAGGCGCACAGGATGAGGCAGAGCCAGAGGCCCGGGACCCGGGCCTCCGGGCCGTAGAGGAGGATGGATCCCAGATCCCACAAGAGGAAGAGGATCGGGGCCTGGACGGCCCCGATTTCCTTGGCCGCGAATAGGTGGAGCGCGTAAGGCGCGAGGAGGAGGAGGGAAAGCCCTTCCGGCGCCGGAAACGGCGCCGGAAGGGGGCCCGCGGCGAGAAGGCGGGGGAGCTGGGCGAGGATGATTCCCGTCAAGGCCGGAAAGCGGAAGATTTCGGGAAGAAAGCGCCCGAGGAGGGCGCCCCCCAGGGCGCCCAGGCCGGAAAGAAGGGCAGGAAGCGCCGGCGGGGCGTAAGTTTCCGGGGCGAAGAGGAAGGGGCCGAGGGCGAGGGCCGAAAGGGGGGCGCTCAAAAAACTCCAGTCCCCGGCCCTGGCGCGGAGCGCCGGAACGGAAAGGACCGACAAGGCGCAAAGGAGGGGGGGGAGGAGGGCCAAGGGGGGGAGGGCGCCTTGGTGGAGGCGGTAAAGCAGCAAAGGGAGCGCGAGGAGGGCGCCGAGGAGCTCCCGGCGGGCCGGAGCGGCCGTTCCCCCGGGGAGCCAGGGCCCGGGTCCCGCGCTTAAAAGCGGCATCGGTCTTTTCCGGCCGGAGCGGCTCCGGCCCGCAGCGAGCTCAAGGGGATCCCCGCGGGGCAGGCCGCGGCGCAGAGGCCGCAGGCCGGGCAAAAGGCCAGATCCGGAAGGCGCCTCAAGACTTCCGGCCAGCGGGGAAAGGGGGTCCGGCCCAGGATGTGCGCCGGCAGATCCAGCGGGCAGGCCTCCCGGCAGCGCCCGCAAAGGAGGCAGCGGGAGGGCGCGGGGCGGGGCCCCCTCACCAGGTTCAAGGCGGCCGCGTCGGGGCCGAGGCCGGCGGATAGATCGGAAAGCGCCCTTCCCCGGGCGAGGCCGCCCAGGATGACCAGGTCCCCGTCCCGCACGGTGAGGTTCCGGAGGCCGAAAAGCTCCAGGGGCCCGAGGCCCGGGGTCGCCAAAACCGGCTGGCCGTTTAAGGAGAGGGGCCGGGCCGCGGGGGCGGCGCCGGAGCGGAAGACCGTTCCCAGGAGGTAGAGCTCCCTGGCCTCCACCAAGCCGGAGGCCTGGGGATCGAAGGAGGCGCCCCGGCGGGGGGCGCTTTTTAAAAAGGCGGGGAGCGTGCGGGGGTATTTGAGCCCGGGAAAGATTCGGGCCGCCTCGGGGCCCCCCAGGGGCCGGAAATCACCGGGGAGCGCCTGGAGGATGGTCTTTCCGGGGAAAAGGAGCGCGAGAAGCCGGAGTCCCGCCTCCAAAGCGCCCCTTTGATCCTCGAAGAGGGCCCGGGCCAAATTCACCCCGGGTTCGGGGTCGAAGCCGGACACGCGGAGGGGTTCCCCCGGCCTGGGGGCCGGGGGGACCCTCAAGCCCAGTTTCTTCAAGGCGTCCCGGGCCCCGTCCGGATCGAGGATGTTCCAGTCCACCGCCGGGGCCTCGAGGCCGATGTCCAGATCCACCTCCAGGGAGACGGAGCGCCCGCCGACGTTTAAGATCTTTCCCGGCAGCGGCGCCGCCAGATCCGGCAGGAAGGGGGAGGGGGAGGAGGCCAGGGTTTCGCCGCGGGAGACCAGGCGCCCCTTTTTGAGCCCCGCCTTGAAAACCCGCCCCTCCTCCAAGGGCAGGTTCAGCCTTCGGGGGAAGGGGTGGGCTTTCAGCACGTTTTTCGCCCCGGAGTTCACCCGCGCCTTCCCAAACTCCCGGGCCGCCGGAGGTAGAGGGCCAGGTAGACCAGCATGAGGAGGGCGAAAAAGAGCGCGGAGCAGACGAAGGCCGCGCCGTAGTCGTGGTAGTGGCCGGCCACGAAGCCCATGAAGACGGTGCCGAGGCCCATCCCCAGATCGAAGGCCACGAAGAAGTAGGCCGAGCCCACGGTGTGGCGCTCCGGGGGGACCGAGCTCAAGGTCAGGGTCTGCACCGCCGGAAAGAGGGTGCCGGCGCCGAGCCCGTAGATCACGGCAGCGAAATACACCATCCAGGCCGGGGGGTTGGCGAGGATGGCCAAAACGGAGAAGACGAGCATGAGGATGGCCGGGGGGACGACGAAGAGGTGCCCCCGGCGGTCGTAGATGCGCCCCGAGCCGAGCCGGGCGACGATGGTCCCCACGGTGGAGGCCACGAAGAAGTTGGCCGCCGACGGAAGGCCCCGCTCCTCGCAGTAGATGGCCAGAAAGGCGGTGATGGCCGAGATGCCGCAGGCGTAGATGAAGATCAAAAGCGAGGGGGGAAGGGCGCTCCGCTCGAGCCAGCTCCGCGCCTCGCCCGCCGGGGCTTTGGCCGGGGGGAGGTTTCGGCCCTTCACGAGGAGGCTCACCAGGGCGGCCGCGAAGCAGGTGGAAGACGAGACCACGAACATGGGCTCGAAACCGAAGCGCTTAACCATGTCGAGTCCCAAAATGGGGCCCATGGCCAGGGAGAGGGTGGCGCCCAGGCCCACGTAGCCTATGCCCTCCCCCAGGCGCCGGGGGGGGATGATGCCGGCGGCGACCGAGACCAGGAGGGTGGAGGACACGGCGAAGCCGGCCCCCTGCATGAGCCGCGCCAGGATGTAGAAGCCCATGTGCCGCGCCAGGATGTAGCAGAGGGCCCCGCAGCCGCAGGTTATGAGCCCGAAGCGCACCACCGTGAGCGTTCCGAAAGTCGCGGAAAGCTTGGGGGCCAGAAGCCTGAAGGTGATGGCCGAGAGGGTGAAGGAGCCGAAAACCAGGCCGATCTCCCTTTCCGTGAGCCCCTCCCGGTCTAAAAACAGGGAGAGGGTGGGGAGCATCATGTTGAAGCCCAGAAAGACGCAGAAGTTCACGAAGAGGATGGTGACGAAGGTCTTGGACCAAAGTTTCGTCCTCTCCCGCTCCGGAGGCGCCGGAATGGGCCGCGGTTCTGAAGGCATGGGGCACCTGTGGCGGATTCGGCCCGTTTTTTTTGAAAACGGCGGCGGCCGGATCGGGAAAAAGCGGACATTTCCACTGAGCCGCGACAGCTCCGCGCATTATAGTATGGGAGCCTCTCTTAGTCAACTTGGATGAAAAGTTGAAAAATATGATTAATTGAGACTTTTAAGTTTTTAAGTATAAAATAGATTTAAATTTAATATCGTTAAACCCGCCCGGCCGTCCGCCTCCGCCCCGCGCGCCCCGCCGGCGCCGCCCGCGGCGAGGACGGGCGCCCCCCGCGGGGGAAGCCCCGTTTCGACGGCTTCTTTGGGTTTTCAGCGAACTTTTTCCAGCTTTTTCCGGTTTCTTCGAACTTTTTTCTATTCGGCGCGGGTTTCGTTAAATTTTTTCCAGCTTCTTCCGGTTTCTTCGAACTTTTTCAATTCGGCGCGGGTTTCGTTAAACTTTTTCAGGCTTCTTCGGGTTTCTTCAACCCCGTCTAAGTTTCCCCGGGTTTCTTCAAACTCCGTCTAAGTTTCTTCGAGTTTCTTCAAACCACGTCTAAGTATCTTCGAGTTTTTTCAAACCCCGTAAAATTTTCGCGGGTTTCTTCAAATCGCGTCAAGTTTTCAAATTTTCCCAAAGGAGCCCCGCGCGAAAAGGGGGGGGATCCTCCGCGCTGAAAAACTATTCGGGGACGCGGGCCTCCGGAGCCGCTCCCTGGGGATACGCCGGGAGCCTGGCCCTCGAACGGAGCCCCGCGCCGGAATGAGGCCGGATCGGGGCCCTACGGCGTCCTTTAAAAGTGAAAATCCATTCCCCAAGGGAGGCTTTCCGCGTTTCGGCCCGCTTTCCGCGGCTTTGGTAAATCTCCGGCTTTATGCTAAAATGAATCCGCGCGCCTCCGGCGCTCCGGACCAGCGTTTCCAAAGCGGAACCGGCTTTTTTTTTGCCGGACCGCGGGCGTTTTTTTCCGGCGCGGCGCGTCCGTTCAACATCCCCGCGCCCACCCCGCCTCCCTCGTCCCGGTCGAAAGCCCCTTTTCTTTTTTTCCGCCCGGCGCCCTGTTTTTCATCGTCTCCGCCCGCGAAAACGAAGGGGCGGAGGCTTTAACGGGCGCGGGTGGAAACGCTTTTTATCCGACCGTTTCTTTCCGCCGGGCGAAGAGCGCTGTTTGGCCGGAGGGGAACCCCCCGCCCCGGGCCGGATCCGAGGCGGGGGCGGAATATATCGCGGCCGGGGAAGGCTTTCCGGGATTTTACGTAAGATAAACGAGCTTCGGTGGAAGGAGCGCTTTTGAGCGAGATTTTAGACGATTTCATTTTCGATTCCAGGGAGCAGCTGGAAAACGCCGGCGCCAGGCTCATGGCCCTGGAAAAGGATCCCCATTCCCTGGAGAACGTCAACGCCTTGATGGGCATCCTCCACACCATTAAGGGAAACAGCGGTTTCGTAAACCTAAGGCACCTCTACGAGCTCCTGCATTCCGCCGAAAGCCTTTTGCAGACGGCCCGGGAGACTCCGGATCATTTCCTTCCGGCCAAAGTGATAGAGATCCTCTTCCAGGTCCTGGACACGGTGGAGGCCATCATGGGCCGCCTGGAAAACGGCGAGGACGACGAGGTGGACTGGATGGGAAGCCTCACGGAGATCCTGAGCGGGGTGACGGCCGAAATGGAGAAGGGCCAGGCGGGCGCCACGGGGTCCCCGGATCCCGCCGCCCCCAGGTCCCTCGCGAAGGGGCCGGATCCCGCCTCGCCCCCTCCCCGGGACCCCGAAGGCGGAAGCGCCTCCGCCGCCCCGCCCCGGGTCCTGGCCCAGCCCATCAAGCCGGCCGCCCCGGGGGAGCTTAAGACCGTCCAGCCCAGGCGTAAAAAAGGCGCCAAAAACGCCCAGTCCGACTCCCCGGAGGACTCCGCCTCCCCGCTCGGGGAAAAGACCCCGGAGCCTAGGGCGGAAGGCGCCCCGGAGGGTTTCCCCCCCGAAGAGGGGGCGCCGTCTTTTCCGGACGCCTCCGGTGAAACCGCGGCCGGGGACTTGGGCCTCGACGGTCCGCTTCCCTTCCTGGCCTTGTCCGACGGACTCCTGGCCGAGCGCGGGGAGGATCTTTTGCGGGCGTCCGAGCGCCTGAAAAAAGGCGGGGCCGCGGCGGGCCTCGTCTGCGATTTGCGGGAGATCGGCTTCATCACCCTGGAGGAGGTCAAAGTGCTGGAAAAGCTCCACGCGGGCTGGGGGGACAGGCTGGCCTTCATCCTGGACAAGGAGCTCCATCCCGATCTCTTCCGCGTCTTCGAAGTTTTGCAGGTGAACTCCGTCTACCGCTTCTTTTCGGGAAAGGAAGAGGCCCTGGAGGCTTTGAAGGCGCTCTAAAGCTCGGGTTGTCTATTTTCAAAGTCCTTTTGGGGCTTTAATTTTTTTCACGCGGGTGAGTCGTTTATGGCCGGTGACGAGAAAGACGTCCGGGTGGCGGTTTTAGGGGCGGGCTACTGGGGGAGGAACCTGGTGCGGAATTTTCACGAGCTGGGCCGCCTGGAGCTGGTGGCGGATCCCGACCCGGCCGCGCGGGCCTACGCCCGGGAGAAGTATCCGGAGGTCAAAGTCGCGGACGGCCTGGAAGGCCTCTTGAAAGAGAAGGGGTTCGCGGCCGTCGCCGTGGCCACCCCGGCCGCCGAGCACGCCCGCGGCGTGAGCGAACTCTTAAAAGCCGGTTTGGACGTGTTGGTGGAGAAGCCTTTGGCCCTAACCGCGGAGGACGGAGCGGCCCTCGCGGATCTCGCCCGGGAGCGGGGCCGCATCCTCATGGCGGATCACCTCTTGAACCGCCATCCGGCCGTGGTCCGCTTAAAAGAGTTGATAAGCTCCGGGGAGCTGGGCCGGGTGTGCCGCGTGTGGACCAGGCGTTTGAACTTCGGAAAGATCCGCCAAGAGGAGGACTGCCTTTGGTCCTTCGCCCCCCACGACGTCTACATGCTTTTAAACCTCCTATCCGCCAGCCCCTTAAGCGTGAGCGCCTCCAAGGCCTCCTACTTGACCCCCGGAGTGGCGGACGCGGCGGAGGCCGAGCTTCTCTTCCCCGGCGGAGTCACGGCCCACGTTTCGGTTTCCTGGCTCAATCCGCTAAAGGAGACGCGGCTGGGGGTGGTGGGAATGGACAAGATGGCCGTCTTCGACGACCAGGCCCCCTGGCCGGAGAAGCTCGCTCTGTTCCCCCACCGGGTGCGCTGGCGGGGAGGGCGTCCCGAGGCCGAGAAGGGGGAGGCGACCTTTATCGAACTCGCTCCGGCCGAGCCTTTAAAGGAGCAGTGCCTAAGCTTCCTCCGCGCGGTGGAGAGCCGGAAGGAGCCGCCGGACAGCGGCGCCCGGGAGGCCTTGGCGACGCTTTCCCTTTTGAGCGCCCTGGACCGGGCCGCGCGGGAGGGAAGGAGGATCGACTTGGATCCGTCCGGGTCCGGAAAAAGCTCTTTCGTCCACCCCACCGCGTTGGTGGATTCGGGGGCCTTTCTGGGACCGGGCTCCAAGGTCTGGCACTTCAGCCACATCCTCGAGGGCTCGGTCGTGGGCGGCGGAACCAACATCGGCCAGAACGTGGTGATAGGCCCCCGGGTCCGGATAGGATCCGGCTGCAAGATCCAAAACAACGTCTCCGTCTACGAGGGCGTGACCTTGGAGGACGACGTCTTCTGCGGGCCCAGCATGGTCTTCACCAACGTCTTCAATCCCCGGGCCTTCATTAAAAGGATGAGCGAAGTTAGGCCCACGCTGGTGAAAAAAGGGGCGAGCGTGGGCGCCAACGCGACCATAGTCTGCGGACACACCTTAGGCGAGTACTCTTTCATAGCCGCCGGCGCGGTGGTGACCAAGGACGTTCCGGCCTACGCCCTGATGCGGGGAAACCCCGCCCGCCGGGCCGGCTGGATGTGCCGCTGCGGGGAGAAGCTTCCGGAAAGCCTCACCTGCTCCGGCTGCGGAAGCGCCTATCGGGAAAAGGACGGAACGCTCGCGCCTTTATGAAATCCTTATGAAACCCTTATGAAACCCTTATGAAATCCTTATGAAATCCTTATGAAACCCATGGCGAAAAAAAACTCCGCGCGCGTCGTCCGCGTCTTTCGTTAAAAAACTTGGCGGCGGACTGACGGAAAATTACAAGCGCGGCGGAAGAGCTTGTTTTCGGCGAAGACAAGCCCGAAGGCCTTGGGGGCTTTTAGGCGCTTTTGTAAGCCGCCGGCCGCTTTGGAAAAAAAACGCCGTATTTTTTCGCTTTTTTCCGGCGCCCAGCGTCCCCTTCCATCGTCCGGCGCCTTCGTTCGTTTCGGTTTCCTTTGTTTCAGGTCTTTTCATCGCTTTCGCTTTTTCGTCTTTCATTCGCGCCTTTTCGTTTTTTTTTCCGCGCCTTTTCGGTTTTCATAGATGATGGACGCCGGAGGCCTTGGAGGCTTCCTCCCACGCGGCCGCATCGGCCGCGGTCGGGATTTTTATTTCACGGCGAAGATCTTTTCGGCGCCTAAATCCAGGAGGCTCCATGGAGTATCCCCAGCTGCCCTTTATAGATTTGAAGAAACAATACGAGAGGGTGAAAGACGATCTGGCCCCCCGCCTGGAAAAGGTTTTAAGCTCCGCGGCCTTCATCCAGGGCCCCGAGGTGAGGGAGCTGGAGGCGGAGCTGGCCCGCCACGCCGGAGTCTCCCGGGTCGTCTGCTGCGCCAACGGCACGGACGCCTTGCTCCTCCCTTTGATGGCCTGGAACGTCAAGGCCGGGGACGCGGTCTTCTGTCCGGCCTTCACTTTCATCGCCACCTCGGAGGTCATCTCCCTGTGCGGCGGGACGCCGGTCTTCGTGGACGTGGACCCCGTGACCTTCAACATGGACGCGGCCGATCTGGACAAAAAGATCCAGGAGACCCGGCGCCGGGGGGAGTGGGTGCCCCGGGCGGTGATCACGGTGGATCTCTTCGGGCTGCCGGCGGACTACCAGTCCCTGCGCCGGGTGGCGGATAAATACGGGCTCCTTATGTTGGAGGACGCCGCCCAGGGCTTCGGGGGGAGGATCGGGGGGACGGCCGCCGGAAACTTCGGGGACGCCGCCGCCACCTCCTTTTTTCCGGCCAAACCCTTGGGCTGCTACGGGGACGGCGGGGCGGTGTTGACAAACGACTTGAACTTGGCCGCGGTCGTGAAAAGCCTGGGCGTCCACGGGGCCGGAGACGACAAATACGAGCACTTGCGCATC
Organism: Deltaproteobacteria bacterium; assembly: GCA_031276865.1. Taxonomy (GTDB): domain Bacteria; phylum Desulfobacterota; class Desulfarculia; order Adiutricales; family Adiutricaceae; genus JAISMF01. The sequence continues at coordinate 11,364 of JAISMF010000087.1, forward strand.
GGCTTGAATTCCAGGCTCGACACCCTGCAGGCGGCCGTGCTGCTTTCCAAGCTGAAGATATTTCCCGAAGAGCTGGAACTGCGGCGGAAGGCCGCGGAACTCTACCATGAAAGACTCCGGGGTCTGGTGGAAATCCCCCGGGTTCCGGAGGGATGTTATTCGGCCTGGGCCCAGTACACCGTCAAGGTCCCGGCGGAAAGGCGGGACGGGGTGAGGGAGTTTTTAAAATCCCGGGGGATACCCTCCATGGTGTACTACCCCAAACCCCTCCACCTGCAGCCGGCCTACCGGGCCTGCGGCGGCCGCCGGGGGGACTGCCCGGTTTCCGAAAGGCTCGCCCTCGAGGTCCTCTCGCTTCCCATGCATCCCTATTTGACGGAGGGGGACGCGGACAGGGTGGCGGGGGCCTTGAGAGAGGCGCTGGAGGGAAAATGACCGACTTCGAAAACCAGTTTCTGGACAAGGTGGACGGAAAGAAGGCCATCATAGCCGTGGCGGGCTTGGGCTACGTGGGGCTGCCTTTGGCCCTCTCCTTCGCCGAGGCCGGCTACCAGGTGATAGGCCTGGACGTGGACGGCGAGAAGGTGAGGAAGATAACCCGGCGCGAGAGCTACATCGGGCACATCTCCAAAACCCGCCTCAAGGACTCGGCCGCCCTCTTTTCCGCCACCACGGACTTCCAATTGGCCGAGGACGCCGACGCCGTCGTCATCTGCGTGCCCACGCCCCTGACCCGAAACCAGGAGCCGGATCTAAGCTACGTGGAGGGGACCCTCGCATCCCTTCTGCCGTATTTTCGGGAGGGCCAGCTCTTAAGTTTGGAATCCACCACCTATCCCGGGACCACAAACGAGATCCTGCGGCCCCCCTTGGAGGAGAGGGGATTCCAGATGGGAAAAAACTTCTTTCTGGTCTACAGTCCGGAAAGGGAGGATCCCGCCAACCCCGACTTCCAGACCCAGACCATACCCAAGGTCCTGGGCGGATGCACCCCGGCCTGCGCGAGGTGCGGACTCGCCCTCTACGGCAAGGTGGTCGCCCGCATGGTGCCGGTGAGCTCGCCCGAGGCGGCCGAGCTCACCAAGCTTCTGGAGAACATCTACCGGGCCGTGAACATCGGGCTCGTAAACGAGCTCAAGCTGGTGGCCGACGGCATGGGCTTGGACATCCACGAGGTCATCCGGGCCGCGGCCACCAAGCCCTTCGGCTTCACGCCCTTCTACCCGGGTCCGGGCATAGGGGGGCACTGCATCCCCATCGATCCCTTCTACCTCACCTGGAAGGCCCGGGCCTACGGCGTCCACACCCGCTTCATCGAGCTCGCGGGCGAGATAAACTCCTCCATGCCCCGCTACGTGGCCGACAAGCTGGTCCGGGCCTTGAACGCCCAGGGGCTCCCCTTGAAGGGCTCCAAAGTCCTCCTTTTAGGCATGGCCTACAAAAAGAACGTGGAGGACATGCGGGAGTCCCCGTCGCTGGAGGTCTTGAGGCTCTTGTCCGAGCTCGGAGCGCTCATCGACTACAGCGATCCCCACGTCCCCATCCTCCCCCCCGTGCGGAAGGGGCGTTTCGACTTGAAATCCGTGGAGCTCACCCCGGAAAACCTCGCCTCCTACGACGCCGTGGTCATGCTCACCGACCACAAGGCCTTCGACCACGATCTCATCTTGAAGCATTCCAGGCTTTTAATCGACACCCGGGGGGCCTTCCCCCCGGGGCCGACGGTGGTGAAATCCTGAAAAGCGGGTTTTTTTCCGCTTCCGGCCGGCCTAACCGGCCACAGCCCGGAGCGCCCGGGGCCCGGCCCCGGGCGCTCCCCACGGGATCCGCGATTTATGAAAGCGTCGCTTTACAACCGCAAGGACGAGGCCTCGGTTTCCACCCTGCGGCTCTACTCCGCCGACATGGTGGAAACCGCTAAAAGCGGGCACCCGGGCCTGCCCTTGGGGGCGGCCCCCCTCCTCTACGTCCTCTGGACCCGCTTTTTAAAGCACGACCCCGAGCATCCCGACTGGCCCGACCGCGACCGCTTCGTCATGTCTCCGGGACACGGCTCGGCCCTTTTGTACGCCCTTTTGCACTTTTCCGGCTACGGCTTGAGCTTGGAGGATCTGAAAAACTTCCGGCGCCTGGGAAGCCGGACCCCGGGGCATCCCGAAAGAGGGGTCACCCCCGGGGTGGAGTGCACGACCGGGCCTTTGGGGCAGGGCTTCGCGGCGGGGGTGGGCCTCGCCGTGGCCGAGCGGTCGCTCGCCCGGCGCTACAACCGTCCCGGCTTTCCGCTCTTCGACCACCATGTCTACGCCCTGGTCTCAGACGGGGATCTGATGGAGGGGGCGGCCTCCGAGGCGGCCTCCTTCGCCGGGGCGCAGGGCTTGAACAAGCTAATCTACCTCTACGACGACAACGGGATCACCATCGAGGGGTCCACGGATCTTACCTTCACCGAGGACGCGCGGGAGCGTTTCCGGAGCTACGGCTGGCGGGTGATGGTTTTAAACAACGGAGAGGATCTGCCGGCCCTCCACCAGGCCTTGGAGGACGCCCGCCAGGAGCGGGAGAGGCCCACCCTCGTCATGTGCCGGACCATCCTGGGCCGGGGCAGCCCCAAGGCCGGAAAAGCCTCGGCCCACGGCGAGCCTTTGGGCCCGGAGGCCTTGGCCGAGACCCGGGCCTTCTACGGCTACGGGGACAAGGAGCCCTTTTTCGCGGACCCCCGGGTGCGGCAGAACTTCCTGGAGCGGACCCAGGCGGGGCGGAAGGCCCGCCAGGAGTGGGATCTTCTTTTCGGCGCCTACGCGAAGGCTTTTCCGGAGGAGCACGGGGAAATTAAACGCCGCCTCGAAGGAAAACTCCCAAAGGGTTTGGAGGGGCGCGTCCTCCCCGAGTTTCCCCGGGAGAAGCCCCTCTCCACCCGGGCGGCCTCGGGGATCATGCTGAACGCTTTGGCCCCCGAGCTCCCCGAGCTGTTGGGCGGCAGCGCGGATCTGGCCCCCTCCAACAAGACTCATTTGGAGGGGATGGGCTCCTGCCTCCCCCTCAACCCGGAGGGCCGCAACATCCACTTCGGGGTGCGGGAGGCCGCCATGGGCGGGGTCTTGAACGGGCTGGCCCTCTCCGGGGCTTTCAGACCCTTCGGCGGGACCTTTCTGGTCTTCTCGGACTATCTCAAACCCGCTATAAGGCTCGCGGCCTTAATGGAGCTTCCTATCCTCTACATCCTCACCCACGACAGCGTGGGGGTGGGGGAGGATGGGCCCACCCATCAGCCGGTGGAGCACCTGGCGGCCTTAAGGGCGACCCCCGGAGTCATCGTCGCGAGGCCCGCGGACGCCTACGAGACCCGGACCCTCTACCACGCCCTTTTAAAAAGGGGCCTTCCCGCGGCCTTGATCCTCTCCCGGCAGAACCTCCCCGTCCTCCATCCGGACGCGTATCCGGAGGTTTTAACCGGCCCCGCCCGGGGGGCCTACGTCCTTAAGGAGGCCTCCTCCGGAAAACCGGAGATCATCGCGATAGCCACCGGCTCCGAGGTGTCTTTGGTCTTGGCCGCCCTAGAGGATTTTCCGGAGCGGGCCAGGGTGCGGGTGGTGTCCTTTCCCTCCATGGAGCTTTTTAACGAACAAAGCGAGGAGTACCGGGAAAGCGTGCTCCCCAGGGCCGTGGAAAAGCGCCTGGTCGTGGAGGCGGGCTCGTCTTTCGGCTGGGATCGCTACCTGGGAGCGAAAGGCGGGATCATTTCAGTCGACCGCTTCGGCCTCTCCGCTCCGGCGGAGGTGGTGTTTAAAGAGCTGGGCTTCTCCGTGGAAAACGTCGTTTCCCATCTTCGAGCCCTTTTAGACGCGTGACGCCCGGGAAAAACGGGGCGGAAAAGCCGCCCGGAAAAAAGGCGCCGGGAAAAAGGGAGCTTGAAGATCGTAAAGGCGCGGCCGGGAAAGGCGCGGAAAGCGGGGTAACCCCCGGGAAATTGAAGCCGGGCCGCGGACAAGCAAGGCCCGGATCCCTTGACGCGGAAACGGAGCGCGGGAAATTCAAACCGGGAGCGGCCGAAGCGACGCCTAGCGGCGGAAAAAGGAAGCGGGGCGCGGCCATCGGGGCGGTCGGATCCGGAAAAATAAAAGCGGATCCTTCGCGAACCAAGCCGGGCGCGGGGAAAAGCGAAGGAAGACCCGCTAAAACCGATCTCATGCGCAAAACCCTCGAGGCCTTCGACAGGCTTTATCCGGAGCCGGAGTGCGGGTTGAAGGCGAAGGATCCCTTCGGCCTTTTGGTCGCGACCATTCTTTCCGCCCAGTGCACCGACCAAAGGGTGAACCGCGTCTCGCCGGTCCTCCTGAAGGCGTATCCGGGTCCCGCCGAGATGGCGGAGGCCCCGCTGGAAAAGGTGGAGGAGCTGATCAAAAGCTGCGGCTTTTTCCGTATGAAGGCGAAAAACATCAAGGCCGCGTCCCTGGCCCTTATGGAACGTTTCGGGGGGGAGGTGCCCAAAGATATGGAGGATCTGACAAGCCTTCCCGGGGTGGGGCGCAAGACCGCCAACTGCGTTTTGGGAAACGCCTTCAATCTTCCCGCCGTCACCGTGGACACCCATCTGGGAAGGGTCTCCCGGAGAATAGGGCTCACCGCGCATAAAGATCCCGCCAAAGTGGAGCTTGAGTTGAAGGCGCTCGCTCCGGAAGAGGCGTGGACCAGGTTTTCCCATCAGGGAATCGCCCACGGAAGGACTTACTGCAAGTCCCAGCGGCCTTTGTGTCAAAGCTGTCCGTTGGATTTCTGCTCTTTTCCCGACGCTAAATAAAGAGATGTGTTTTTTTACGCCTGTTATTCCACAGTAGAAATTTCCCTCTATTCCACAGTAGAAATTTCCCTCTTTTCCACAGTAGAAATTTCCTCTTTTGGGTACGCGTAAAAGGTTTTTTGCATTTTGATGTTAATATATCTCCATTTTTATCTATTTAGTGCTATATGTAGAGGTCAGCGAGAAAATTATAGCTTCGTTAGGTCAAAAATGTTAATGGTTTTGACATTATTATGTTGTTATTATCATAGATGGCCTTGCCTTTTGTGGTCAAATCTCAGTGAATAGACACATATATTCGCAGATGCGATTCTCAGTTTGGTCCCAGCAACCACCATCTTATATGATTAAGCTTCCTTTTATGGTAAAATTTAGCTACGATATGTCATAACTAATCAGCCACGGACGTCCTGGCTGTTATCTTTTTTGATTTTTCGAGGCGCTCTTTATCCGGCCTTTGAAAGCCTGGATCGCCATACTGACAGCCTAAAATCCCAAATGATCCGATACAAAACGGGTAAATTTTTACTATACAAAGGCTAACTGCC
>JAISMF010000072.1 GCA_031276865.1 Deltaproteobacteria bacterium
AGGCTTTTTTCCGCCTAACGGAGGCTTTTTTCCGCCTAACGGAGGCTTTTTTCCGCCTAACGGAGGCTTTTTTCCGCCTAACGGAGGCTTTTTTCCGCCTAACGGAGGCTTTTTTCCGGCACGCGGACTCTTTCGGGGAAAAATCCCAAAAAGGTTGGGGATCCGCCCGGGCGTCCGCCCGGAAAAGAACTCTTCGCTTTTAAAAGGGCCCGACGTTTTTTCGCGGCGGGGGGCCCCGGGATTATCAAGATTTTTTCCGGGAGAAATTAGATTTTTACGAGATCGGGCTCGAGGGTTTTAGCAGCTTGACGGCAAAAGGCGGAGAAAAAGGCGTCCGCTGTAAACTATCGGCCCCGCGAAGGCGGAAGGGGGCGGAGCCGATTTCATTTGAAACGTGATTATCACGCCGTGTAATTTTTTAACCACAATATACAGTGATAGGGGTCGACTACGATAAATTTTAACTTTAAGTGGAAAAATAATCTTAATGGTGTTGAAAATTCTTGTATTTTAATCTAATATAAAGTATATTTCTCACACGGCGTTTTCCGCCCTTTTCGGCGGATCCGCGGTTTTATCAAGGCGGAAAAATCATTTTCCCGGAAAAGGCTCCAGCTTCGAGGCGAAAAAGGAAGCTTTTCCCCCGAAGACCCCTTAGAAGAGCTTTCCGCTTCAATCAGTCTTAATCCGCTCCTTTTAAAGCGAGCGGCAATAAAAGTTCCAAACCGCGAGGGCCAGTCCAGGCGCCCGCGCCTTCGGCGGAGCCTTCCGGCCCGCCATGAACCCGAACGCGTCCGTAGACGTTTTTTCTTCGAGGGAGGTACTATGAGAGACCTGTTAACTAGCAGATTCGGCCGGCGGGTGCTTTTACTCATGCTGGCCCTGAGCCTGGCCCTGGGCCTCAGCCCCAGATTCGCCTTCGCCGGATTCCAACCCACCCTGAGCCCCGGGGAGGCCGCCCTGGCCGACCTCGACCAGATCCGCGAGCATCTGGAAAACAAAAAGGTTCAGGAGATACTGACGAACCTCGGCTACAGCCGGGAGGAGGTGAGCTCCCGCCTGGCCAAGCTCAGCCCGGACGAGATCAGCCAGCTGGCCGGCGAACTGGACCGGACCCTGGCCCCCGGCGGAGGGGCGGCGGGGATAGCCATCGGCGTGGTTATAGTGCTCCTCGTGGCCCTCGGCATCCTCAGCCTGGTGGGGAAGAGGGTGGTGGTCGCCGACTAGGGGGGGATCGACGAAGCCTGGCGGCCGGCTTCGATCCACGGCCAGGATCTTACGGGAATCCCCCTCCGGTGAAACGCCTTTAGGGAAGGGCCCCGGCGCCTCAGGCGCCGGGGCCCTTCGTTTTTCCGCCCGTTTTTTTTCGCTTTTTCATCCCCCGCCTTTTTCCCCTCCGTCCTTCGGACGCGCCGAGCCCGGGGCTTGGTCCGCGAAAAAAAGCTACACATTCCAAGGCGGATGACGTATAAATTTTCCGTGCCGGACCGAACCGGCCGGAGGAGGCGCCCCGCGGCCCCGCCCGGTTCCCGTCCGGCGGAAACGGATCCCCATGCCCCCCCCGAAACACGAACTCCCCCGGGAAATCCCCGCCGACTTGAGAGAGCTGGAGCCCATCCTCCAGAGGGGGGGGCCCCTGGACTCGGGCTGGAAGGAGTTCGAGCCGAGGGAATCGCAGCAGCGGATGTTTCTGGAGACCGCCCGGGCCTTCCGGAAGGGCGAGATTTCCCTCATCGAGGCGGGCACGGGCACGGGCAAGACCCTGGCCTATCTTCTTCCGGCCCTAATCTCCGGGAAAAAGACCTTCATCTCCACCGGGCTCAAAAACCTCCAGGAGCAGATCCTCACCAAGGATCTTTTCTTCATCAGGGAGCATTTCGAAAAGGAGTTCAAGGCCGTCGCCTTGAAGGGGAGGCAGAACTACCTCTGCAAGAGGCTTTTGGAATCCTTGGGCCACCGGGGCCCGGGCCTCCTTTATCCCGACTTTGACGCTTCCCTCAAAATCATCAAAAGCTGGGCCGGGGAAAGCGAGAGCGGGGAGTTGGACGAGCTTAAGCGGCTCCCGGTGGATCTCAATCTGGATCCGCCCTTCGACAGGCTCTCCACCACCTCCGACAACTGCCTGGGCCAGGCCTGCCCCTTCCACGAGGACTGCTTCGTGACGAAGATCCGCAAGAAGGCCCAGGACGCGGATCTGGTCTTGGTGAACCACCACCTCTTCATGGCCGATCTGGCCTTGCGGAGGAGGACGCCGGGCTTTCTTCCCGACTGGGAGGCCATAGTCTTCGACGAGGCCCATCTCCTTTTGGACGTGGCCACCGAGTACTTCTCCTATAAAAGCTCCACTTTCGAGCTCTTGAACGCCGGAAAATTCCTGGAGCAGGTGGTGAGCTGGGAGCTTAACAAGGAAAAGGAGAACACCGAGGGCTACATGAAAGCCCTCGAGCGTTTAAAGGGTTTGGCCGAAACCATCGAGGAGGACGCCCTCTTCGTCTCCTCGCGGTACCAGGGCCTGGGCGAGGAGGTCTTCCTCTGGCCCCCGGGTCCGGAACGCGGATGGAGCAAGAACGATAGGGATTTTAAAACGCTTTTGGAAAACCTCTCTTTAAGGCTCGAGGAGATGACGGGACTCCTGGAGGAGGTGAAGGACAAAAACGACGACTTCAAAAGGATACTTTCGGATCTCTCCGCGCACGCCGAGGCCTTGGGCTTCATAGTCGAAAACGAGGACGAAAGCTACGTCTACCAGGTGAAGGGCGGCCGGGACGTGGAATTGGCGGCGGTTCCGGTGGACGTCTCCCCCTTCCTTTCCCAGAACCTCTTCAATAAAAACCGCACCATCGTCGTCTGCTCGGCCACCTTGAGCGCCCGGGGAAGCTTCGACTATTTCAAGGCGAAGACCGGAATCGGCCGCGACGCCTCCGAGCTGGTTTTAAGCTCCCCCTTCGACTACGAAAAAAACTCCGTCTTCTACATCCCCAACGACATGCCGCCCCCCCCCGAGGGGGGGGACGGGAGTCCGAAATACGACCGCGCCCTGGTCGCCAAGATCGAGGAGCTTCTGGAGATAACCGAGGGCCGCGCCCTCGTGCTCTTCACCTCCTTTCGGCAGATGAACATGACCCGGGACGCCCTTTCGCGGGAAAGCCGCCCCTACCGCCTGCTCCACCAGGAGCCCGGAACGGCCAAGGGGAGGATATTGGACGATTTCAAAAGGGACACGCACTCGGTGTTGCTGGCCACCCACAGCTTCTGGCAGGGCGTGGACATTCCGGGCCAAAGCCTTTCCGCGGTGATAATTGACAAGATACCCTTCCCCCGCCCCCACACCCCCGTGAACAAGACCAGACAGAAGATCATGGAGCGCGCCAAGGCGAATTTTTTCCACGGCTACCTGGCGCCGGAGGCGACTTTGAGCCTGAAGCAGGGCCTGGGGAGGCTGTTAAGGACCGGAGACGACTGGGGCCTCCTCTCCATTCTGGATTCCCGCATCCACCTCAAACCCTACGGCCCGGAAATGCTTAAAAATCTCGATCTCCCGCCCCGGATAGTGACGACCAGGCTCTCCGACGTGAAAAAATTCTTCCGGGAGAAAAGCCGGGGCCGCGACGAATCCTGAGGCGCCCTAGCTGAAGACTCCGGGTTTGGAGAAGTCGGGGAGGTACGTGCCGGCCGCCTCCAGATCCTGCACGAAGGTGTTCTCCAGCCCCAGGGCCCAGGCCTTCTCCACCCACATGTCGTACTCCCTGACGCTTAAGGGCCGGGAGAGCCCCGGATAGGCGGAGAACTCCGGGGAATAGCCGGTTTCCACCTTGTTGGCCGGATGGTACTGGGCCATGAGGCTCAAACAGGTCTCTTTTCCCAGATCCTCCCTAATCCATTTGAGGACGCCGTCGGTGCGGGCCAAATTGTCCGGAAGCACCAGGTGCCTGAGGATGAGCCCCCGGACGGCCAGCCCGTCCGGGCCCACCCGGAGGTGCCCCGTCTGTTTGAGCATCCTCTCCACCGCCCGGCGGTTCACCGCCGGGTAGTCGGGCACGCCGAAGAGCTTCTCCGAACGCCTATCCGCCCCTCCAGGACGAAGGGGCTCCTGGTAGCCCAGCTTGACGTCGGGGAGGTAGACGTCTATCAGCCCCTCCATCAGATCCAGGGCCTCGGGGGAGTCGTAGCCGCCGGTGTTGTAGACGACGGGAATGGAAAGCCCATCGTTTTTGGCCTTGAACACCGCCAGGGCTATCTGCGCGGCGTAGGGCGTGGGGGAGACCAGATTTATGTTGTAGGCCCCCATCTTCTGGAGCTCCAGCATCACCGCCGCGAGATCCTCCGCCGTGACGTCCTCCCCCGCCCCGGGGGTCTGGGAGATGGCGTGATTCTGGCAGAAGACGCAGGACAGGTTGCAGCGGGTGAAGAATATGGTCCCCGATCCGCCGGGGGGGCTGCCGGAGAGCGGAGGCTCCTCGCCGTGATGGAGGAGGGCCTGGCTCACGCCCACCAGCTCCAGAGCCCCGCAGTAGCCCGCCCGGGCCCGGGGGCCGGAACGGGGAACCCCGCAGCGGCGGCCGCATAGATTACAGGTGGGATTTTTTCTCATCGGCCTAAAACCGCTCCGCTTCCAGGGGTCGAAGCCCCGGCGTCAAAGGCCTGAGACGGGCTCACCCGTCCGCCTTATCCGAAATCTAAAGGGGGAGGCCGCGTTTCTCCGCCCTCCGCCCAAGTATCCGCCGTTACTCCCCGCATCCACCTTATACCCCATCCGCCCGCCCCTTCTCAAGCGTTATGACCGCCGGGCCGTCGGAAAGCTCCCTTAAGGGCCGAAACAGGAAGCCGTAAAAGGGGAAGCTTCGGGATAAAGGAAAAAAGCCGGAAAGAAAAAGCCTCCGAAAAGACTCTGCTTCCGAAAAGAAAGAGTCTTTCGAAAAAAAATTAACTCGGCGTTTAAAGATGCGTGAAGGCGAAAAACTAAAAAAAGGGAAGGAGCGCGCCGTCGTTTTTTTGAAAAACCGCGTCCATACCACCCGCTGATCCTGGGCCTCGCGGAGGGTTTCCGCCCGCCGCCAGGCGCGGATGTTTTTCAAAGAAACGCGCGCTTTTCCGTAAAAGTTATTATTTTCATAGCCGCGCCGGACCTTTACCGCGCGGATTTCCCGCGGCTGAACGTTTTCCCAAAAGACTCCCGGGACCTTTCACAGGGCGGGGCCGATAACAATCGCCCCCATGCGTGAGCTTTTTCGCGTTTCCGCCCCGCCAAGCGTCCGGAAAGACTTCCGCGGACGCTGACCGTCGAAAAAACGCCGGCGCGGCGCATACCACTCCGCATACGGATTCGCCCGGACGTAAAGGAGAAACGGCCGCCGAAGCTTCCTCC
>JAISMF010000090.1 GCA_031276865.1 Deltaproteobacteria bacterium
TTAGAATGAAGTCGTACACAATTAACAAATTAACAAATTTTCAATTTTTTAATTTTAGAAGTAATGATTTATAAAAATTTTTTGCATTTTTTTTCTAATATTTATCCGCCGGGGTAATACTCCGGCGATTAAATATTGGAAAAAAGTCACGTATTCAAGGGAATCTCTTCCTTTTACCTTTCTAACTTATATCCGCCGGGGTAATATATTGCATGGTAGCGCTTCTTGAGGAAGATATCCTACTTCGCTCTAAAAAGCAAGATCAGCATATACTTCACGGTTAAATGGCGAGCTCGTTCGGTCTTTAAATCGAGAGGGGAAGACGATAAGGCCCCTTCCAAGGTCGCGGCGAAGGCGGGCGGTGGAAGCGCTTCCCTATGCCGAAAAGCGCTCTGGCGCGCCATCTCCGTGATTCCAAAGTCCTCTTAAAGGATCGGCGGGGGAAAGCGTCCAACCTTGTCAGCTGGAAAGACGGCTCCCAATCCCCCCCCTGCAAATGAGTTCCAGGCTCGGGAAGAAAACCATGTCCGGAAAGATTTGGCGCGCCGGCGCTAAACATCCGGGCGGAGGGTGGAGCGGACAAGGCTCCCTTCCGGGATGGAGCGCCCGCGGCGGAGAGGCCGGATGGCGCCTCGTTTTTCGAAGCGTCCGCGGAGGCGTGAAACATTTCCTATAATGGGAGGATAATTATGGGTAAAATACCGGCCAAGCGGCTTTCGGCCGGAGGGGAGGTCCGCCCGAAACGATTTTACGCGGGGTCTTCCAAAGCGTCGCCGAAAACGGCTTTGGCCTCGCCCCGGCCCATGACGCCCAGACCTACGGGGATAATGTCCCGATTCGGCAGCCGATAGCGCGCGCCGTATTGTTTTTTCTTGATGACATTGAGAGCCTTCTCGACTAGTTTGTCCAAAGTTTTCTCCGGTTGAGATGGATCCGGATTGCGGGAGTATTTGAGCTCGATAACCGTATGGAGGCCGTCAGGGGTGATAATAAGCAAATCAAGATCCCCTAAAGGTCCAGGCTCCTCGGATCTAGCCTCAAGCAAACCGGAACAGTAGCACAGTAAAGCCATGTGGAAGAAAGACTCTTTCAAATTTTCGTTGTTTTTATAATGTTTTGCGGGAATACGATTGAAAAGCGTGCGAATTATATCGGTAAGCAGTTCACTGTTCCGTTCTCTTACGGCTTTAATTAAAACCTCGGCTTCAACAACGTTATTATTTATGTGTAAACAGTCATTTAAGATTTCATAGAATGAGTCTTGCAACTCGAAGTTGGGAACTTTAAAGGAATATCGTAGTTTCTTATCAACGCGCGTGATTTTATCTATGGTCAGATATCCTGTGTGAAACAATAAAGGAACTGAAGCGACTTTCCCGACAGTCGCCAGAGATATATCGCTTCTCTTAAATCCCTGTAAATAATTTGTCGTGAATGATAAAGGATTGGCTGAAATTATATTTCGAAGAAAGGTAACGGAAGGTGAGGTGTCTTTCCAGAATTCAAGAAATTCATTTGAATTAAAAAAATTCAGGATTGAAATCGGGTTTAGAACTCGGGTCTTTCCATCCCAAGTGTAGCCGTCGTACCAATAAAGTATTTCCTGACGCAGGTCGGATTCCGAGCTCTCCGGCGGCAAGTAGCCGGTCGATTTCAGAGTTTCCAGAGTTGAACTGTAACGGTCGCCGAAATATTGATCCAGCTCGTCCGGAGTGAAGCCGCAGATGGCGGCGAATTTCGGATCGAAACTGATATCGACCAACTGATTGAGCCCGGAGGATAAACCCATCATGGCGTAGCGTGTTACCCCAGTCACCATGACGAAACGCAAAAACTTATCCATATCCTTAAACCCGGCATAAAAAGAACTGAGAACGTCAGTGTTGGCCTTAGCTAACGCAATATTATCCATGTACTTGCTGACGGGATTGTCATACTCATCGATCAGCGCGACAACTTTTTCCCCGCACTTTTCGCTGAGATCTTTAATAAGAAGTTGTAACGCCCCGCCTGGATCATCGTCTCTAAGGTTTATATTGTAGGAGTTGGCGATATTCTGAAGATTTTTTATCAGTCTTTCGTTGAGTTTTTCCGGACTTTTGGAGCGCATCGTCATATTCAAGCGAATAATCGGATATTTTTTGAACTCATAGCCGGAATCAGCTATTTTCAAACCCGAAAAAAGCTCAGCGTTGCCCAGAAACAATTGTTCCAGGGAATCAAGAAGAAGAGATTTGCCGAACCGCCTGGGTCGGGAGAGAAAAAGCTGTTCATACTTAACAAGATCCGTAAATAACCCTGTCTTATCGACGTAAACAGCCCCTTTGTCAATGATCTTTTCGAGAGATTGTATGGATAATGGAAGGGATTTCATTTGCAGCGTTTGAGTCCTTGATTTATCAAACTTGACGGCCGGCGACAGAAAGAAGAGTTCGGAATACGTCTAAATTGTATTGTTTTGTCAGGCGGCGGTCAATAACCCGGTTACGGTGCGGGACGGTATCCGTTTTTTGGCTGTTTACCCCAGTAAAATGTGTATAAATTTATCAATTTGGTCTAAATATGGGCTTAGATTATTGACCCTACGGCGTCTTAACCGTTGGTCGGTCAATCCGGCCCTTGTTATGTAAATCTTAGCGCGTGTGCAAAAATTCTGTCACTGAAAAACTAAAAGAGGCGTTATACAAAATATGGGATATATGTTAACGAATATATAGTACATAAAGTAGTGGTTTTTATTAAATCAAAAATCTCAGTAACCATTCGGGTGGTATAGCTGCGCCCACCTCGATTTTATCATCACATGGAGGGCTGTAAGGGCTCTTCGGAGCCAGAATTGACCCCCGGACCTTTGAATTTCGGTAAACCTCATAAATAAAGCGGGATTTCACAATAAAACCCTTAACAAAAGAGCTAATATCGGATATTTTAACATCTATAAGCATTAAATAAGACTCTAAGATCCACTGTAAGCCCTACTCAGTTAATATTTCTCTTTTATTAAGCAACGGATGTCTATATGAGTCGAATGAAAAATAAGAGCCGTGTTGCTCCATACAAGAAGCTCGTTACGACCAGAGACAATCTTGTAAAGGTTCGCGGGGTACTGGAGGATCTTGACAGGTTTGCCAAGGTTTCCGGCTTTTTTGGGGGCGCTAGAGAGGCTAGCCGAGGATTTGGGGCGCCTGGAGGAGGCTTGGCCGGCGTTAAAGGCCGACATCTCCGGCGTCGCGGCCAAAGTTGACGAAACTTTGTCCCTTTTCAAGGGATTGGAGACACTGAAGGACTCGACTAACGGCGACACGCCCTCCTCGAAAAAGATTAAACCCGCCCCCAAGTCCGTTTCGAGGAAAAAAAAGCCCTTTGGCGGACGGATCGACCACCCAGGGGAAATCCATCCGCGGGGAGAATCCTTAAGAAGTCAAGATCTTAAGACCAGACATTGAGGGGCTCGAAAACGATCCTAAGTGGGCGCGGAAAGGCGAGACAGTCCGCCAGGAGCTGGACATTCCCGCCGAGTATAAAGCGACCGCGTTTCGGGCTCAAGTCTACGAAAACTCCGTCACCGGGGAGAAAGTTACCGGGAAGTTCCCGGAGGGCGTCAACGTCCCCTTTCAGTTCGGAAATAATCTCAGGATAATGGTTGCGCCCCTAAGAGAGCGTAGCCATATGTCCTTCTAGCGGATCGCCGACTTTTTAGACGCCCGATACGGAATAAAAATCAGCAAGGCGACGCTTGTGAGCATTGTAAAGGAGGCCGATGCCTACCCGATCCTGGACCTGTTAGAGGATGCCGCCAGCGAAAGCTTCAAGGGCTCCACCGTTTTCCATTCCGATGAGACCGGCGTGAGCGTGAGAGGCGAAAACCATTGGGTCCATGTCATTGTGAACGGCCTTTTCACCCGGTTTTTCGCTCACAAGAAACGGGGAATGGAGGAGATGGAGTATATTGGAATCCTCACGGAGTTCTCTGAAGCTCTTACGCATGACTGTCGGATTCCATACTTCAACTTGCCCAAATGCAAACACGCTGTATGCGGAGCGCGCCTCTTAAGAGAATTTGGAGTTGGCTCCGCGGGTCTGCGGGTGAATCATAAACGGGCGGGGGACGTGAAAGAGCTCCTTTTAGGTCTAAGCCTTTTAACCCGCCTCCAAAACGTGGTTCTTTCTCCACAGCGCCAAGCCTTGGCCAGAGAGGAATACGAGGCCATAATCGCCCGGGGGTTGGAAGAAACGGGCGGCGCGGTTTAAAAAAAGGCCGCCCGGCCGGAAAGGCGAAAGGGGCGGGATGGCGAAGTCCAAACCCGGAAATCCGCTTGAAAGGCTCGAGAAACTCGAGGATGCCGCTTTCGCGCTTTACGACAAGCGCGGATGCGCCTTTCACTAATAATGACGCGGAACGTCCGGTGAGCGAGGTGAAACTTCACGGCAAGTCGGCGGGATGCTTCAAGGAGATAAACAGCGTGAAAGGATTTTGCCGGATGACTGGCTACATTGAATCATGCGGAAAGAACGGAATTAAGGACGGCTTATCCATCAAGACGCTTTTTACGAAAGAGGCGCCTGAGTTTATAAGAGGACAGCTTGATAAAGCGGCATTATGGGAAGCCATCAAGAAGGCCGTCTGAGATGGAGCCTCGACTTTCGCTCGTGAGGCTGGAATAAATTTTGATCATAGATTTTTCTAAATATCAAGAAAAAAAATCACTTTGAGGCGCGCATCCTATTTTACTTGGCTGATATTACGTCGTTATCACAAAGAGGAGCCCGGTGCGTGAGTAGCGCTCGCTGGGATCTGCGTTGGGGGACTACCGAAATGGCGTTCCCTCCCGCGGCCTTTTTTCAAAACAAAGCCCCCTAAATGATTTAAGCGCCGCTTTTGACAAAAAAGCTGGGACGCGTTTTAAAGGCGCGTCCCCGTCGTTTCGGGGAATTCATCTCCGTTTGTTTCGAATTTTTTTGGGGGCCCCGCGGCCGTTTCGTCATTCTTCGGGAGCCCGGTTCAGGGTGGCCAGGTAGCGTCCGGTTCCGCTCACCTCCACCAACAAATCGAGATCGAAGGCCTCGCTTAGATTCTTGGCGGTCATGATTTCGGATATGGCCCCCCGGGCCAGATCCCTTCCCTTTTTCACCAAAAGGGCGTGTCCGAAGAATGGGGCGATCTCCAAGGTGTTGTGCGTGGTGAGGATGACCGTGGGCGGGTTTTCCCTTTCGGTTACGAGCCTTAGTTTTTCCAAAAAGAGCTCGCGGCCCCCCATGTCGAGGTTGCTCATGGGCTCGTCCAGGATCAACAGCTCCGGCTCGGCCAGAGACGCCCGCGCCAGAAGGGTCCGCTGCTTTTCGCCGGAGGAGAGCAGCCGGAAAGGCCTCTCGGTTATCTCGGAGAGCCCGAAGGAGAGGGCGAGCTCCAGGGCTTTCGCCCGCAGCTCGTCTCCGGGCTCCTCGTAGACGCCCAAGGTGGCGGCCGGACCCGAGAGGATGGTTTCTATAAGAGTCGTCCGCCAGGGGATGAGTTCGGCCGCCGTGGCCGAGACCCAGCCGATCTTTTTCCTCAGCTCCCTTAAATCGACCCTCCCCAGTTTGCGGCCCAAAACCCGCGCCGACCCTTCCGTGGGCCAGACGTAGCCGGTCACCACCTGCAAAAGGAGGGTTTTGCCCGCCCCGTTGGGACCGAGGACGGCCCAGTTCTCCCCCCGCTCCACCCGCCAGTCGAGGCGGTCGAGGAGGGTGGCCCCCCCTCGCAGCAGGGTGACGTTTTCAAGCTCGACGGCGCTATCCATCTTGAAGACTCCTCTCGGAACCGAAAATATGGCCTCCGGGGCATCGGCGCCGGAGGGGCTTTTTTATGCTGTTTTACGGCTTTTCTTTTCGGCCGCTCTAAACTAAACTCTAGAAACGCCCTCCGGGCGTCCCTTCGGGATCGTTTCGAAGGACCGGAGGGCGGAAAACTTCACGCCGAGCGGAAAATGGAATTCAAGGTCAGAAGGGCCCGCGTCACCGACGTGGGCCCTATTTACGAGCTTTTAAAACAGCTGTCCGGGGAGGGCCTGCTCCTCCCCCGCAGCTACGTGAACCTCTACGAGATGCTTCAGACCTTCTACGTGGTCGAGAGGGCGGGCGAATCCGGAGAGATCTGCGGCGCGGCCGCCCTCCAGGTGGCCTGGGAGGATCTAGCCGAGGTGCGCTCCTTGGCCGTGCGCGCCCCCTTTCGGGGCATGGGCCTCGGCCGGGCCCTCACCGAGAGGGTGGAGGAGGACGCCCGGGAGCTCAGGGTGAGGAAGATCTTCGCCCTCACCTACGTCCCCGACTTCTTCGTGAGGCAGGGCTACCGGGTGGTGACTCTGGAGAGCCTGCCGCAGAAGATCTGGTCGGTCTGCTTCAACTGCGTCCACTATCCGGACTGCAGGGAGATAGCGGTGGAGAAGGTTTTCTGAGAAGAGACGCCGCCTCCAGTCGGGCGGAGGCCCCCCTAGTCGAAGAGCTTGTTCCGGATCTCCGGCGCCGGCGGGCACATCCGGTCCATCTCCTGGATGCTGGGTAGATCCGAAAGCGAGGGCAGATCGAAGGTCTCCAGAAACCTCTTCGTGGTGGAGTAGAGCATGGGCCGCCCCGGGAGCCGGTCGTTGCGCTGGGAGACCTTCACCAGATCCTTCTCCATGAGGCTGCGGAGGACGCCGCCGGCGTCCACGCCCCGGATCTTCTCAATTTCGGCCCTAAGGATGGGTTGGCGGTAGGCCACCACCGCCAAGGTCTCCAGGGCCGCCCGGGAGAGCCGGGGAGGCGCCTTATGGCCCAGCCGCAGGATGTGGAGGCTTAAGTCCGGACGGGTCCTAAACTGCCAGCCTCCGGCCACCTCCCTCAGTTCCAGCGCCGAACGCCTCTCCTCGTAGTCCTCTTTGAGTTCCAGAATGGCGGCCTGGATTTCGCCCGCCTGGACATCCTCTATGAAGGCCGGAAGGAGCTTTTCCGCGCTCACCGGAGAGTCGCTCGCGAAGATGAGGCCCTCCACCACGGTTTTTAAGGTTTGGCCGGACAAAACTGTTTTTTCAACCTCCCTTGAGGGGTAGTTTCGGAATAATCGCGGGGCCGCGAAGCGATCCTGGGCCGGAAAACGCGCGCGGGCCTTGAAACGATGGCGGGCGATCGAGCGTTTAAGGGGGGCGGCGGGCGGCGAAGGGCGCCTTTAGCGGTAATCGAAGGACCTCGAGGCCAGGGCCTCGGAGTCGTATAAAAAGAGCCTAGGCCCGTCCAAATCCGACTCGGTGTCCTGGTAGAGCTTCAGAAAGCCCACCCGGGCCAGTTCCAGGACGGCCAGAAAGCTAAGGGCGGTTTCCAAGGGGCCGGAGGACTCGCTCTCCAGCTCCCGGAAGCGGGCGCTCTTCCGGGCCAGGAGGAACTCCCGAATCGTTTCCAGCCTCTCGCCGATGGTGACGGTTTCCAAGTTGAACTCCAGGCCCGGGCCCTTTTCTTTGGGCCGCGAGGCCAGGCCGCGCCAGGCCTCCACCAGCTCGAAGAGGGAGAACTTCTCCAAGGGGCCCTCGCTTGACGGCTCCTCCGGGGAGGGTTCCAAAGAAGAGCCCCGGGCGAAGACGTCGCGGTCCAGGATGTAGCGGGAGCCCAAGGCCTCCGCCGCCTCCCGCACCAGGGCGTACTCCACCAAGGGGCGCACCAGGGCCATCCTGGGGTCCTCGGCGGGTTCTTCCTCCTCATCCTCCTCTTTAAAGAGGAGCATCCTGGACTTTATCTGGGCCAGGGTCGCGGCCATCACGAGGAAGTCTCCGGCCACGTCCAGGTTGAGCTTCTCCATGTGGGCCAGGTACTCCAGATACTGGCTGGTTATGAGGCTCACCGGCAGGTCGTAGACGTCCACCTCGTTTTTCTTGATGAGGAAGAGGAGCAGATCCAAAGGCCCGTCGAAGCTCTCGCCCTCGGGGAAGTCCACGCTGAAGTCTATTAATTTTCTTTTTCCGTTCATCCCCTAAGCTCCCTGGGAAGGAGGTTGTCCGCGAACAATTCGAAGATGGGTTGGAGTATTTTGAAGACCACCCCGCTCCAGACTAAAATCACGATGGCCAAGAAGAAGAGCAGGCGGTTATTGTCGAGAAAATAGCGGGCCTTCACGGGAAGGATGATTCTCATGACGCCGAAGCCGTCCAACGGGGGGATGGGGATGAGGTTGAAGAAGCAGAGGCCGATATTGAGGAAAAAGGAAAGGTAGAGCATCCTCCCCAGAGGGGTCGAAATGGACTCCGGAAGGATCAGAAAAAAGTTTCCGGAGACCGCCAAATGGAGGAGCGCCGCGGCGGAAAGGACCAAGAGAAGGTTCGCGGCCGGACCGGCCGCGGAGACTATGGCCATGTCCCTTCCCGGGCTTTTGAAGTTTCGGGGATTCACGGGCACGGGTTTGGCCCAGCCGATGAAAAAGCTCATGAGGATTAAAAGCGTCCCCAAGGGATCCAGGTGCCTCACGGGGTTCAGGGAGAGCCTCCCTTGATCCTTGGCCGTTTGGTCCCCTAACAGCCAGGCCGCGAGGGCGTGGGAGAACTCGTGGACGGTTAAAGAGAAGAGAAGGGGCGGTATGATTAGGAGGTATTCGGATACGTCGCGGCCGAAAAGCATCGATCACCTGGGTCTCCGCCTGAGGCGGAGGGAAAGTCTGACGAGGGCGAGCCTCGAATTTTTGACGGCGGGGAAATGGAAAAACTCCGGAAGGAAGGAGAGCCTTCCCCCGATCCGTAGAAGTTCCGCAAGTCTAATTCGGGGGAGCGAGAGGCAGAAAAGCCCCCCGTTTTTCAAAATCCTTCCGGCGCATTCCAGAAGGGAGGATAGATCGCCGTGGAGCTCCATCCTGGCCGAGTTCCGCGGCTTCGGGGACATCCTCCCCCGGCCGAGGGGCGTGTAGGGGGGATTCGCGCACAGGAGATCCAAGGGGCCGGGGAAATCCCCAGGTCCCAGATCCCGCCAGTCCTTGAAAAGGATTCTCGTTTCCGGAGGATCGGAGACGAGTCTTCCCGCCCTCCGGACGTTGGCCGCGAGCGAGCTCAGGAAGTACTCCTCCCTTTCCACCAGATACAGCCCTTCAAGGCCCTTCAAGCGGCCGGAGGCCAGGGCCTCGAGGGAGACCACGCCGCAGCCGGCCCCCAGATCCGCCGCGAGACCGGGCGCTCTCTCCGGGAGGAGGCCGCTTAGGACGACCGAGTCCCGGGAGAACCTGTAGCCCTCTTCCGGCTGACTCCAGTCCGCGGAGATAAGATCCGGATCCCTTGAAAGCGGCCGGAATTTCACCCTTGCCTCCCCCTGACGCCCCGCCCCGGGATTTTCCGTATGAGGGGGGGCGGGTCCGTTCGAACGCTTTTTTTGAGAACCTGGAGCATAAAACGCGGTATTTAGGTTACCCATGTTCAAATATACAGCAATTCGCGCTTTAAAGGAGCCTTCAACTTCGGGGAAAACGCGGGAAACTTACCTGGAAATCGCCGGGCGCTCTTAAAAAATAGTTTCTTCTACTGATTGGCCACAATATATTGTGGTTGGGTTGTTTTATCGCAAGGACAACTCCTCCGTCGCGCGGCTTATTTTTTGACGCTCCGGCGGGGATGAATCGGGGAGGCGCGGCGCCGCCTCCTCCGTCAGGCGGAGGGGCGGCCGCGGACGGCCCCTTCGTCGTCCGGACGCCGGTTTCGCTAAAAAAGCTCCTTAGCCAGAGCGCCCGGAGGGTATCGCCCCTTTTTTCCGAGAGCGCCCCACGCTTCCCCGAACCACGCCCTCCCCGCGCCTTTTTTTCGGGGTGGAAAATAGCTCCTCTTTTGGACCCGCTAAAAACTCGTCCGCCTCCGTTGATTGAGACGAGACTTTCCAGCGGGTTGTCATAAACCCGTCTTAAAAAGGGCCGCGGGTGTCGATTGTCCAATTTCAGATTTTTCCCGTCCCGCGGCGCGGTGATTTCTTTCCCGCTTAAACCGCTGACTTTCGCGGTTATTTTCAGCTCGAAGTTGTTCTTAAGCCTGGTTTTGCTACCGCGATCCGATTTTTTCTCTCTCCTTTCAGAAACCCTTTCTGAAACCCTTCCTCTTTAGCTACCTCTTTTTCAGCCTGAATCCTGTCCTCCATAAGTATATCAATATCATTGACAGTCATATTTTTGAGAATATCGGCGGCTTGTTCTAGAGTAAGGTCTCCCTCGACTATTTTCAAAACTTCCACCCCGCTTTTCGCTTTAAAGAAAAGCAACCATTCTGAGAGTCTCTGTTTATCTTAAACCCGTCTTAAAGAGGGCCGCTGGTGTAAATTGTCCAATTTCAGATTTTTCCCGTCCCGCGGCCGTGGTGATTTCTTTCTTGCTTAAACCGCTGACTTTCGCGATTGTTTTAAGCTCGAAGTTGTCCTCAAGCATGGTTTTGGCTACCGCGATCCGATTCTTTCTTTCGCCTTCCTTGAACCCTTTCTTGAACCCTTTCTTGAACCCTTTTCGGAACCCTATCCAGAACCCTTCTTCTTCAGCTAACACTTTTTCAGCCTTAATCTTGTTCTCCATAAGTATATCAATATCGTTGACAGTCATATTTTTGAGAATATCCGCGGCTTGTTCTAGAGTAAGGTCTCCCTCGACTATTTTCATAACTTCC
>JAISMF010000005.1 GCA_031276865.1 Deltaproteobacteria bacterium
AGATTTTCGCCTACAGGTGCCCGAAGTGCGGGAAAATCCATCACGCGTACGCCCCTCCCGAGATCATGGATAAAAGTCTCTTAGACGACGCTCTTTTAGTGGATTTGCTTGTCTACAAAACCATGAACACCATATTGGTGAGGAAACTACAGGCCATTTACAGCGACCTCCTGGGCGTGAATATCTCAACCGGGGGGCTGGTTGACCTCTCCAAGGCCGTGGGCAGCATGTTAAGGCCCATATGCCTGGAAGCCCCGCATTCCGTGAAACATCAGCCTCTTTTCTACATTGACGAGACCTCGTTTAGGATTATGAAAAAAAGGATGTACACCTGGGTTTTCGAGTCCCCGGACCTGATGGTCTTTAAAAACGGGACCAGGTCCAGATTCATCCTGGATTCCGTACTGGGGGAATGGTATGTGGGCATACTGGTAAGCGACGCCTATGGCGCGTGCGTAGGTTTCGTGAAGGATGCTCCGGGGGCCACAGGGATGCTCTGTTGGGCGCGTTTCAGACGCGATTTGAAATTATGCATGGACCACGGCGGCAAAGCGGCTCGGGATTTCGGCGGAAGCCTGAATATCATCATGGACGACACCTTCGCGGCGTTTAACGATTATAAGGTCCTAGAAGATAAAAATTCCCCGGAAGCCCTTGAGCTTTACGTGAAACTCCGCAAGATCCAGAAAATATTACCCCGGCGGATAAAAGTTATAATAACGTTGGTCAGAAACCCTGTCCTTATACGGGACTGTTTCCAATATTTAGCCGCCGGAGTAATAGTGTATTTTTAATAGAAATTTTTTATGATTATATCAGTTTATTTACGATTAAATGCATTAATCTCATCATTGCGTATATGTTTAGTTTTCTCATAAAAATTTAGACGAATGACTTCAATCTCATCTTTAATGGTAATCTTATTCTCCGTCATCCATCTACTCCATTAATATTCAGATTATAAAGATATAGATGCGTTCTGGATATGACTGCCTATGCACTGTTTACAAAATATTTCTGCAATTCCTTAGCAGATAAATTTTAAATTATTTCATAAATATTTGTACAGATTTTATAAATTTAAAAATTGAGCAATAGTTAAAATCTTAGGATATGTTATCAAGCTTTCTAAAAAATCCTTATCACCAGTGATAAATAATTGAACATTTGCTTTTCTAGCAGTTCGAAGGATTGGACGGTCATTGATATCACGAATTTTAGACTCATCATCAAGTACTGGGTCATTATTAATCAGTTGAACTAAATCAAAATTTGCTGATGCAATAGCTGACTGTATGTCATGAACTTTAGAAGGAAATTTACAATAAAAAAAACGATAAACTTCGGCTAATATCTGTGAACATAATACGATAGAGTATGGAGGTTTCGCAGCTTTTTCAAATACTTGAGATGCGACTCCATTTCTCGTATAAATAGACGAGATTAGAATGTTTGAATCTAGCATAACTTTAATGGGTTCCATTAATTTCAAAAACCTTCAATCTCCTTACGGATCTGAAGACAAATTTCTAATATATCTTCATCAGAGTTAATACCAGCTTTTTCAAACTCACCTTCCATTGATTGTCGCAATTTTCGAAATGCATAAATAGTAGGATTTGTAATGACTATATAATCATTTTCATAAATTATCGTAATACGATCACCTTCGGACACTTTAAGAATATCAAGAGCTTCTTTAGGTAATGTGATCTGTTCCTGAGATGTAGATGTCACTATTGCATCATTTGTTTTTAGTACATCCATGTTACGTGACTCCTTGTAATGAAAGTTTATCCTTTAGGCAACCTTCAAATTATTTTAAGTATTTCCATGTGGAACGTTTTTGTTGCATTGAAGTTATTGTTTCCTGAATTTTTACCTCACCAATAGGCATATTTTCAAACACATCTAACTCTAAGCTTACACGCCTATTTCTGGGATTGTAATTGTTTTGTCAATAGTAGACATGTCGATACTCCTAGAGAGTAATTCCAAAAAATCTAGCATTTCAACATGGCTAAGGCCATAGCCGATTTTTGATCCATAATCCAAATACGACAAGAATCCAGGAAGTTGAACACTGTCGGACTCGGCCTAACTAACTGAGTTTAACACAACTATCAGGCAAAGGCAATGTCTCTAAACTTTGAATGGCATATATTTTTAGCTATTTTAATATAAAATATAACATTCGTTATATTAAGATTTATTTATATATAACTATTATTGTATAAAATTCATGTTTATTTTTGAGGTAACCAAAATTATATCAAAAAATCTTTATTTTATTATTTTATTACATCACTATTAGTAATAATATCTAAGAACTAACTTATAATCATTTCAAACTTATGTTATTCTCCACTGGAACGTGAGTTGAAAGCGTCTTCATAACGGACTCTTAAATTATGAAATGATTCCGATATGAAAAAACTCCGAAATCTTTAAAAGGGCTGGCGCTAAAGAAAGAAAAAAATAGCCTTCGGACGCCAGGACGCCAGGACGCCAGGACGCCATGTAAACATCCGCCGGAGGATGCCAGGGCTCGCCCGCCGGTTCTAAAAAAAAACGGTCTAAAACAGGGCAACGGGCGTCTGAAATCCTATTTCAGCGCCTTTTCGTCCCTGAGGCGAGGTGATTTATCCTAGGCTTAATTCGCTGATACTGGCTATTTACTCTAGATCTTATTCTTTCTTGAGCATGGCTTCGGCTGCCGCGAGCTGTTATTTCCACTCGCCTTACCACAAATTTGACAACAAAGCGGCCGCCGTTTCCGTCTTAATAATGTTCGAAAAAATTCTCTACCAGTTCCGAATCACTGTATTTTTTATTAATCATCGGCGCTGTTTCTTTCAGTGCGTCTCCAGATGCTTATTTCATAATGATCTCTCAAACGCTAATTTAGTCCGGAGAGCGCCTGACGGCGGTCTCTTTTCAAATGGCTGGCGGAAAAGAAAGTCCACGCTAGTTTCCGAAAGCGTGGATGCCGTGTCATCCTTCGGCGAAGGATAAGCGGCCTTACTATGCGGTTCTAAAAACAGTCTTAAACCAAATCCGCGGGCGTTGGAAATCCTATTTCAGATCCTTTCCGTCCCGCAGCGCGGTGATTTCTTTCATGTTTAATCCGCTAATTCTGGCGATTGTCTCCAGTTCGAAGTTTTCTTTGATCATGGCTTCGGCTACCGCGATCTTAATTTTCCGCTTGCCTTCCCGCATGCCTTCCAGCTTGACTTCCAGCTTGCCTTCCCGAAAACCTGACAACCAGGCGGCCGCCGTTTCCTTCTTAATAATGTACCCAAAATTCTCTACCAGTTCCGAATCACTGTATTTTTTATGAATCATCGGCGTTTCATATTTAAGCGCGTCTCTGGATGGTTTCTTCATAATGATCTCTAAAGCGCTAATTTAGTCTGGAGAGCGCCTTACGCCTGTCTCTTTTCAGAGGGCTGGCGGTAAATAAATTCCACGCTAGTTTGCGAAAACGTGGACGCCGTCTAAGTGTCCTGCGCAAGAGACGTATCCTCGCCCGCCGGTTATAAAAAACAGTATTAAACCAAATCCGCGGGCGTCGTAAATCCTATTTCAGATCCTTCCCGCCCCGCAGCGCGGTGATTTCATCCAGGCTTAATTCGCTGATTTTGGCGATAATCTCCAGCTCGAAGTTTTCTTTGATCATGGCTTCGGCTACCGCGATCTGTTTTTTCCGCATGCCTTCCTGCAGGCCTTCCTGCTTGCCTTCCTGCAGGCCTTCCTGCTTGCCTTCCTGCAGGCCTTCCTGCTTGCCTTCCTTCCAGCCTTCCTGCTTGCCTTCCTTCCAGCCTTCCTGCTTGCCTTCCTTCCAGCCTTCCTGCTTGCCATTCAGCTGACCTGACAACCAAGCGGCCGAGGTTTCTATCTTAATCTTTTTACCAAAATTTTCTAACAGGTCCTCTTCGTTTACTTGTTTGAGAATCCCGGCGACTTCTTCCAGTTGTTTGTCTCCTACGGCTATTTTCATAACTTCCTCCATGTTGTCGGCTTTAAATAAAAGCAACCATCTAAGCAGCCTAGGTACATTTTCTATTTCCTTGTATTCCTGGATCAAATCCTCGTATTGAGGCGTTTTGTGTAACTCAATCGTGATGATTGAAAATACTTCTCCGTGGAATTCGTAATCGTGCGAAGTCAAAAAAGAAGAGCTAGTATCCGTGTCGGAAAAATTAAAATTTGTTATGGCGATTAAGGTCGACTCCTTAAGCGTTTTGGGGGCGGGCTGCCCTTTGGTGAATTGCTCGCCAATCAATTTTGTCAAATCATGAAGACATCTGGTTACAAAATTTAGTTCATTATCCTTCAGTTGTATTTCCACGCCAATGACCATATGATCTGATTTACAGTGAACATCAAGGTCAACCATTTTCTCATCAAATTTTTCACCACCTATTTTTGGGCCGAGAAATTCTAAATTATTGATTTTGGAATCGACGGTTCTCCTGGCGGTTTCTTTGTCCAATCCGCGGCTTAATTCGAGATGCGTTAAAATTTCTCTGAAAAAATCTTTAAAAGCGGCAAGGGAGTGGTAGCTGAAAAAAACGTAGATAAAAATGTTGTTGGCTCTTAAAGGATGAAATTCTTTAACTACTTTTTCACTCATCGTTGATGCTTCTTTTCCGGCGTCCCGACTTAAGAGCGGCCTAGGGCCGCATCTTCTAAAAACACTATGCGTCGAAAAAATCTCTCTGTCAAGGGTTAAAAGCGGCCTCGCGGCCGCCGTCGGCGTTGGCCGCGGTCATATGGGCGGCGGGGCTGAAAACGACGACCGAAAATTCGTAATTATTTTTCCTGGCGGCGCCGCCGAAAAAATCAATAAGGGAAAGCTTCGGACTTTCTTGACGGCGACGTCCGTTAACCCTGGACGTGGGCTCGGGCGAGCGGGGGCCCCGAGCCCCCTCCGGACGCCCCCGTTGGCCGGAGCTTTTCCCTTCGCTTAAGGCGAAGGCGGGAGAAGAGCGGAGCCTTTTCCGTTTCAGGCGCCGGGGCCTCCCTAGATTCGCCAGCCGACCCGCCCGTTTATGAGCGGCGCCCTCGGGACCGCTAAGGCGCCTCAAACCGCCGGGGCGGTTTTTTCCACTCCGGCCTTACGATTTATTGAAAGTCCGAGGATTTTCGTCAATGTTTCCGATTTTCCGGAAGGTTTTCCGTCCCGAAGTCGGTGTCGCGGATCGGTCGCGGGCCGAGGCGCTAGACGGGTTTCGGCGCTTTTTTTCTATATATATTAAAACATATTATAGTTATAAAGTATATTGTAGTATTTAAATCCCATTCAACCCCTTCCCGGGCTGGGGGGACCCGACCCGGAGGCCTTTTCCGGCGCTAAAAAAAGCGGGCGGATCCGTCGTCCGGCCGCGGTTCGCCGCCGGACGGAGCGCGGGGTCCGGCGCGTCCCTCGCCGTCTTTTTTCGGGCGGGGGAGGCTTGTCGGAAGCCTGGGGGAAGGGCCGGACGGTGCCGCCCTCTCGGGGGTCGAGGGCGCGGGCCGCGGTCGTTGGTTGTTTTCGCAAAATAAACGGAGGCGTGAAAAAAGGGAGATCCGGGGGCTTCTTGGGCCCCTGGATCTCCCTGGAAAGACTTAGGCGAAACGAATACCAATGTGTAATAAAAACGCGAATTAAGCGAAACAAACGCGGATTTAGCGCGTCAAACGCGGATTAAGAGAAACTGGCGCGGATTAAGCGCGGCGAGCGTGGGTTAAAACCTCGCCGCCGCCGCGGCGTCGGGGTTGTAGTCCCCCGCCTGGTCCACGTGCAGCTCCACCCGGCGGTTTCTGGCCCGTCCTCTGGCGGTGGAGTTGTCGGCTATGGGCTGGCTCTCGCCCCTGGAGGAAACTTCCAGGCGGCTCACGTCCACGCCGTACTGGCCCAGGGCCGTTCGCACGGCCAGGGCCCTTCTGTATCCCAGATCCATGTTGTACTCGTCGGTGCCCTTGTAGTCGGTGTGGCCGATGAGGTAGACCTTGATGTCGGGGTTCTCGTTTAAGATCTTCGCGGCCTGCTCGATGTAGGGTAGGAACTCCCGCTTGATCTTGTCCCGGTCGAAGTCGAAGAAGGCGGCGTAGGCCACTATCCAGCAGCCCCGCTCGTCAACCGGAGCCCCCAGGGGGGTTCCGGGGCACTCGTCGCGGGAGTCGGGCACGCCGTCGCCGTCGGAGTCGGCCTCGCTCTGGCCACGGCAGGTGCGGCCGTCAAGGAGCCTGATCATGTCGCTCTGGCTGGTCATGAGCGCCCAGTCCTTGGGGGTGCGGCCTTTGAAGTCCTTGGCCTGGCAGTTGGCGCCGTTGTTTAAAAGCTGCTTCGCGAGCGAGTGGCGTCCGGCCCAGGCGGCCCAGTGGAGGGGGGTGGCCCCGTACTCGTCCGGGGCGTTCACCCGGGCGCCGGCCCGCAGGAGCAAATTGAGGGCGGCCTCGTTGTCCAGATACGTCGCCCAGGTGAGGATGGGCCAGCCGCCGGTGCTTAAGGGCTCCTTGAAGATGGGGAGGTTCTTGCCGAAGACCGCGGCCGGTTTGAGGCCCACCCGGGTCAAAGTCACGTTGGGGTCGGCCTTCTGGTCGCGTAGGACCGCCATGGCCGGGATGTTGTTCTCCGCGAGGGCGAAGAAGAGCCCCCTTTCGGCGGTGAGCTGGCGGGCCAGGTCGTTTTCGTACTGGAGGCTCTGGGCCGCGGCGGGGGCCGCGCAGAGGAGCAGGGCTATTAACGCTGCGCTTGCTTTAAACATCTTGTCACTTCCGGGTGCTGCGATATTTTCCGTTAGGGGCGCGAAGGCCCCCCTTCCGGACGGGCTTTACTTGTACTCCACCACCAAGACGGGTTCGCGGCGCAAAACGCTCACCGTGGCCAGCTCCTCTTCCGAGCGTCCGCAGGGGAGGGAGATGTCGATGGAGGCGTCGGTGCGCTGCTCGTTTATCGCCCGGGCGGCGAAGTCCGTCACGTCCACCACCACCCAGCCGGCGTGGGGCTGGCGGGTGAAGGGCGGGGCGACCCGGGAGGCGCCCAGATTCTGGTAGACGTCCCCGTCGTTTAATTTGCCCCGCACCTCGGCCGCGCGGGCGAGGTAGGCGGCGTTATCCTCGGCGTAGAAGGCGAAGACGGCCTTCCGCACCCGGGCCAAAGTCGGGTAGCGGGCGAAGTTGAAGCTGGAGTGCAACGTGGCCGCGTGTCCCGGGAGCCCGGCGTAGCTGCAGTCGGCCGCGTCGGGGACGAGGTTCGCGCAGCCCAGGACCACCTTCGGGAGGTTGCGCTGGGTGTGGGCTGTAATGGGCGCCTCCACCCAGGCGGAGAGGTCGAAGGGGTCCAGGCTCCTCACGCAGCTCGGGGCGGCGGATCTGGAGAAGCTCTTTCCGTCCAGCCTGGAGACGCTGGTGGTGGAGCGGCCCTCGCAGACGGGGAACTTGTCGAGCTTGGGCAGACTTCTGGCGGTGGGCACGCAGGAGGGGAGGGCGAGATTCAGGACCGCGAAGGCGGCGGCGGCTAGGAACGCGGTTAGAAGGGCTGATTTCATAATTGTTCCGGGCGGCGGGATGGGTCCGGGCCGTCGGTAACCTCCTCTGTCGGGCTTTAGCGGGGGGGAAAGGCGGACGATCTTTTCGCCCCGGCCGGGAAAAAACCGGTCTCTCCGGCTCCGGGCGGGGTCCTTCCCGAATCGTCCCCCGCGGCCGGGCTGAAAGCCCGGCCGCGGAGATCGAGAGCGGGGGCTTCTACTTGCCGGGGGAGACGTAGGTGTCCGGCGGCTCGGTGTAGGGCGAGTCCAGACGCCTCTCGACTCCGGGGTCGGTTTCCACGAAGACGAAGAGCTTGTCGCCTATGTTCATGGCGTCCTCGGAGTAGACTATCTTGGCCACGTAGCTGGAGGTGGAGATATCCTGGTTGTTTTTGGAGCTCCTCTTGGCGCGGTTGGAGGTCATGGAGGTGCTGGGGGCCAGCCCCTCCACCCGGGCCACGATGTTGAGGTTGCCCCGGTATTTGAATATCTGCCCCAGGGAGGCCCCGTAGTCGGGGCGATCGCGGTTGGGGCCCTGGATTACGCTCTCCATGCCGTAGATGGGGAAGAGGGAGAAGTAGGGGTCGAAGTCCTCGTAGGTCTGGGAGTCCAGGAACTTGGTGATATCCTCGGTGAAGCGCACCACCACGATGTCCCCCGTGGAAAGGAGCAGCCTTCCCAGATTGGAGCGGTTGAAGTAGTCGTCGTCCATGGGGAAGCCCCGGTCGTTGGAGGCGATGATCTCCCCCGCCTCGTGGACCTCGTAGACCCGATCCAGCAACCGGCCGGCCGGGTTTTCCACCATTTCGCCGGTCTGGGGATCCGGCTCCCGGGTCCTCTCCAGCTTCCGCACGTGGATCCTGGTGAGCCCGGTGCCGCCCTGGCCCCTCGGGTCCGCCACGAAGGAGAAGTACTGGGGAAAGGCGGTCTGGAGCAGGCGCTCCCTAGGGTAGAGCTCCCGCGGGGGCTCCGCCGGCCTGGGCGGCACCTCCACCGGCTTGTTCAATTCCAGGGCGGACTCGGGGAAGATGTAGATGGTGTCGCCCGGGGTCAGGCGGTTGGGGTGGGCCACCAGGTTTTTATTGGCGTTCCACAGCTTCGTTCCCAGGGACCTTTTTCCGTAGAACTTGCGGGCTATGCTCTCCTTGGTGTCCCCCTTCTGCACCACGTAGCTCTGGGGGACGCCCGGATCCTGGGCCGGGGCGGCGGAGGCCGTGAACAACACGGCCAGCGCCGCGGCCAGGGCCAGCGCGGGGATGAGGAAAAAACGAGCTGCTGCCATGAGTATGTCCGCCGGCTTACCGGGCGCCCGGCGCCGGCGGCCTCCTTTAAGAGAGATTATGCGGGAAGGCGGGTCGAAAAAAAGCGCCATGGAGAACCCCCGAGGGGGGAGCCCCGGACCGGAGTCCCTAAGCCGGGAAAAGCCGCCGGCGCTTTTGAAATTTTTTCGAATTCAGAATAAAATGGATGGAAAATCGGACCTTTGCCGCTCCCTTCCTTTTAATTCGGCGAAATACGTCTCAAACTTCAAAATTTATATCAAATAAAGCCGCCTTCGCGCGCCTTCGGGCGCCGCCGGAAACTCGGTCGCGGCGGCGGTCCCCTGTATGTGGATATTTTTTTAAAAATGTTGACGCGTATGACGTTTTGAATTCTACTTTACAGATACAGTGCTAAAAGTTCCGCTAAACACAACCTATAGACAAAAATTATAATTTTTCTGAGCTTTTTTTAATAAAACACATTAAGTAAAGGTGAATAATGGTTAAGTAGTTAATCTATTGAAAGTAAATTGCGATAATATGATACCGTTGTCAAGTCCTACTGTCAAGGGGAAAACTTTTTTTTCTATTTTTTCCCCTCCGCCAATTTTCGGGCTCCGATTCGCCCTCAAAACCCGAGATGGGCCGTAGGCGGCCTTCTTCCCGCGGCCGGGGCTTCGCGCCGGAGCGCCGGAGAAAAAAAACAGCCCCGTCTTCCGGTCTTTTTTCCCGTCTTGGTTTTTCCGGCGGGAAGGTCTTTCTCCGGGGCGGAAACTAAAAGATTAGGCGCCGAAGGCGCCCCCGAACATCTCGAAACCGCTGACCGGGCGAAGCCTGGAGGGCTGGCCGGGGCTTGAGCGGGGCGGATCGGACGGGGCCGGGTCCTCGGGGGGGCTTGAAATCCTTACTTCGACGCGCGCCCGAAAAGCGCGGGTTTGAAACACGTTTACCGACCGCGTCAAAATATGGGATGAATCGTCATAGACTATGGTTCATAAAGTGGAGCGTTTCCAATTTTGAAAACGGCGGGGGCCTTTCGCGGCCGCGCCGACTTTAGGCGGCTTGGGGAAAAACGTTAGACGGGGCGGGAAACCGCGGTCCCTGGGATGGGGTGAAACCCCCGGGCCTTTTCCACCCGGCGGAGCCGCCCACATCCGGCCGGCCCCGCCGGAGGCGGGTTGGGAAAGGCGGACGGAAAGGGTGGGCGGGAAGTTGAAAAGCCCCCTGGCCGCGTCCGACCTCGGGGATTAAGTTAAAAACATTGTTGCAATCTTCGCCCTGAAATGTTTAAATTCTTAAAAAAATTCCGCCTTTTTTTAAAGAAGGCTCGGCCGCGGCTTCGGAAACGGTTTCCCCCCCCGCCGTCGGGGCCGGAGGAGGCCGGAGACGCCGGCCTCCCCTGAGGAGGGCGCTCATTTTTTCAAGCAAAGCATCCGGGGAATTCCTCTCCGCCTTCGAAGCGAAGGGAAAAAAGGCCGCGGTCGTGGGCGCCGGAGCCTGGGGCACCACCCTGGCCCTGCACGCCGCCCGCCAGGGGTTCAAGGTGTCCCTGTGGGCGAGGCGGCCCGAGATCGCCCGGGAGATAAACGAAAGCCGCGAAAACTCCTCCCTGCTCCCCGGGGTCGTCCTCCCCTCCCAAGTGCGGGCCACGAGCGATCCGGAGGAGGCCCTGAAAGACGCCCTCCTAGTCATCTGGGCGGTGCCCAGCCACGGCCTGCGGGCCGTGGCCGGAACCCTGGCCCCCCATTTGGAGGACGGCTGCGCGCAGATATCCTGCTCCAAGGGAATCGAGGACGAGAGCTTCCTCACCATGACCGGGATCCTGGAGTCCCTCGCCCCCCCCGGGAAAAACACCCGGATCGGGGCCCTTTCGGGGCCGAGTTTCGCCTCCGAGGTCTCCCGGGGGCTCCCCACGGCGCTCTCCCTGGGGATGCGCGACTCCGACATCGCCCGGGCGGTTCAGGCCCTTTTATCGGCCCCGGTCTTCCGCATCTACACGAGCCCGGACACCCTGGGGGTGGAGCTGGGAGGGGCGCTCAAAAACGTCTACGCCATCGCCGCCGGCATCTGCGACGGGCTCTCCCTGGGTTTGAACGCCCGGGCCGCCTTCCTCACCCGGGCCCTCTCCGAGATGGGCCGCCTGGCCCGGGTCCTGGGGGCGCGCCCCCTCACCCTCTCCGGCCTTTCGGGCATGGGCGATCTCATCCTCACCGCCACCGGGGAGCTCTCCCGCAACCGGCAGGTGGGCTTGCGCCTGGGAAGGGGGGAGAGTTTGGAGGAGATCCTCTCCGGACGCCGCGACGTGGCCGAGGGGGTTAAAAACGCGAAATCCGTCTGGGGCATGGCCCGGAAGCTGGGGGTGAGCATGCCCAGCTGCCGGGAGGTCTACCGGGTCCTCTACGAGGGCAAGCCCTTGAAGCAGGGCATGGTGGATCTCCTCACCCGGCGTCTCAAAGAGGAGTTCCACCCGGACGTGCTGGAAGGGGGCGGCCTGTGAGGAGCTCCCCCGGACTCTTCCGCCTGGGCGTCATGGGGGGCGCCTTCAACCCCGTGCACCTGGGACATCTGAGGGCCGCGGAGGAGATAGCCTGGCGTTACGGCCTCGACAAGGTCTTCTTCATACCCTCGGCCCTCCCCCCCCACAAGGGCGGCGAGGAGATGGCCTCCTTTCAGGACCGTTTAAAGATGGTGGAGCTGGCCATTCGGGGAAGGAGCGGCTTCGAGGCCTCGGATCTGGAGGCCCGGCTCTCCACCCCCAGCTACACCATCAACACCCTGATGAAGCTCCACGACGGCCTGCGGGAAAACGAGGAGCTCTTTTTCCTGGTGGGCTTCGACTCGTTTCGGAAGATAAACCTCTGGAAGAGGTACCGCGATCTCTTCCAGCTGGCCTCCTTCGTGGTGAACGTTCGTCCGGAAAACCCCGGTTCGAGGAGGCTCCTCGGATCGGTTTTGGAGGAGTGTTTCGGGGAGAGGCCCCACTGGAGCTCCCACGAGGAGGCCTATTTCCCGCGCGGCCTCAAACCCGTGTATTATTTCGAGTCCTCCAGGCTCGCCATATCCTCCACCGATCTAAGGGAGCGGCTGGCCGCCGGCGAGTCCGTGCGGTACCTCGTGCCGGATTCCGTGTTAAGCTACCTTTTGCGGCACGGTCTGTATCAGAGACCCGCCTGATTTTGTTCCCCAACCCATTTCACCGAGGTGTAGATGACGAAAGTCGTAATAGAGGGAGACGATGCGTCCTTAAGCGTCCGGCCCCGCGGCCGGATTTCCGCCCGCGGGGCCCCCGCGGCCGCCGGGGGAAAAACCGCCCCGCCGGAAAAGCTCCGGAGGATTGAGACGCCGGAAAAAGGATCGGCCCCCCGGCCGCCGAAGAAAAAGACCAAGCCCGACCCGCCCAAGGTCAAGTCCTCCGCCGCCCGCCGGGCCGAGCTGGAGTCTTTGAAGGCGGGCATGGGTCCGGAGGTTCGGGCGGCGCGGAAGACCCGGGTCTCCCGCAGGACGCCCCCCGAGAGCCGGGACCTGGCCGCCCTGGTGTCCAGGGCCGCCCTGGAGCACAAGGTCTCGGCCCCGGTCCTCATAAACCTCGCCGGGATCTCCCAGGTCGCCGACTTTTTCTACATCGCCTCCCTGGACAGCTCCCGCCAGGTGAAATCCGTGGCGGAGAAGATCGTGCTCAGGGTGAAGGAGGCCGGCGGGTCGCTCTTGGGCGTGGAGGGCCTCTCGGCCGCCGACGTCCGCTGGGCGCTTATCGATCTGGGCGACGTGATCGTCCACCTCTTCCAGCCCGAGGCCCGGGCGCTCTACGACCTGGAGGGCCTCTGGGCCGACGCCCCCCGGGTGGATCCGGCCACCCTGGGGGGCGGGAGGCGGAAGCTCAAGATCTGAATCGGATCCGGAAAGGCATCCTCGAGGCTTTCGCGGGGGGCGTCTCTTTCATGATCCCTTCACGGGGGGTTTTTCGCCCTTCGGAAGGCGGAGCGCTTGGATTCCGCCCGCCTCGGGGCGGGTTTTTACCCGCCGGGTTTGGCGGGGGAGGCCGCAGTTTTTTTTATTCACGTCTGGTTTCAATTCGTTACGCTTCAAGACGCCGGAGGGCCTCCGGGCGTTTTCGGTCGGGTTCGGCCCCGGCCTCGTTTAGGATTTTTTCATGACGGTCACGCTGGAAACTAACAACACTCCCGTTACACACATCCTGGAAAGGATTCGCCAAGGAAAAATTCAGCTTCCCGATTTTCAGCGGGGCTGGGTCTGGGACGACTTGAGGATCAGAGCGCTCATCTCGAGCGTGTCGAGTTCGTTTCCGGTGGGGGCCTTGATGTTTCTGTCCTACGGCGGAGATGATTGCCGTTTCTGGTACCGCCCGTTCTCGTCCCGGGAGGTGGAAAAGGGGATTCAGCCCGAGGAGCTGGTTCTTGACGGGCAGCAGCGTCTAACGGCGCTGTACAACGCCATGTACTCGCGGGAACCGGTGTCGACTAGCGACGCCAGACAGAAGGGAATCGAGCGCTATTACTATTTCGATATGGAAAAATGCGTGAAAAGCCTTGACGATAAAACCTTCGACAGATTGGACGCGGTCGTGTCGCTGCCGCCCTCGAGGATTCTCAACCCAAATTCCAAGAGCGGGGACGAACTGGATTTGAGCAGCCGGGAGCGCGAATACGAAGCCCGCATGTTTCCGGCGAACATCGTGTTCGACGGAGGCGCTAAAGCCGACTGGATGTACGGTTTCCTTGGAAGAAACATCCCGCAAAAAGAGGAAGATTTCGAGTTTTGGAAGCTTTTCGATCTAAACATCCTCGCGGCGTTTTCCTCCTATTCGATTCCCGTCATAAGGCTGGGAAAGGATACGTCCAAGGCGGCGGTCTGCCAGATGTTCGAAAACGTCAACACCGGCGGAGTGTCTTTGAGCGTGTTCGAACTCGTGACCGCCTCTTTCGCCGCTTTCGACTACGATCTCCGCCGCGACTGGTTCGGAAAAATCGATGACTCCGGTGTTTTCACCGAGGGACGTTTGCAAAGAACGAACGCGAAAGAGGACGTCAAAGGAGTTCTTTCCGTCGTCTCCGAAGTGGATTTTTTGGTCGCTCTGACCTTGGTCAGCCGTTACGAACAAAAGATAATCAAAGGAGACGAAGCTCCCGCCGTCAGCTGCAAGAGATACGACGTTCTAAATCTTACCTTGGACGAGTATAAGAAATACGCGGACGATCTAACCGACGCCTTCGTCAAGGCGGCCGTTTTTTTACTCGAGCGCTGTATTTATTCGAAACACAATTTGCCCTACTCCTCTCAGCTGATACCCCTGGCCGCCTTGTTTTGCGTCTTAAAAAACAGGGCGGAAGAAAAAACCGTCAGAGATAAGCTTTCCAGGTGGTTCTGGTGCGGCGTCTTCGGCGAGATGTACGGAGCGGCGAACGAGACCAGGTACGCGAACGATATAACGGGTTTTATGAATTACCTGAAGGGAAGAGAGCTGCCCGACACCGTGGAGAGGGCGAATTTCGATCCGGCGAGGCTCCTTTCCCTTCAGTCGCGAAACAGCGCCGCCTATAAAGGGGTGACGGCTTTGATCCTTCAAGCCGGGGCCAGGGACTTCATCAGCGGAAAGAAGATGGATTTCACTCTTTTTTCCGATGAAACCATCGATATTCATCATATTTTTCCCAAAAGATACTGCGACAAGAAAGGTTACGACTCCAAA
The DNA here is from genome assembly GCA_031276865.1 of Deltaproteobacteria bacterium. Taxonomy (GTDB): domain Bacteria; phylum Desulfobacterota; class Desulfarculia; order Adiutricales; family Adiutricaceae; genus JAISMF01. The sequence goes on from JAISMF010000005.1 coordinate 14,484, forward strand.
AAGTACAATTCCATCGTCAACAAGACGCCTCTTTCCTCCCTTTCCAACCGTATCATAGGAGGAAACGCCCCGAGCGTTTATCTAAAAGAGATAGAGAAAAAAGGAAAGGCCGCCGGATCCGACGTCGATAATTTCGTCTCCTCGCATCTAATCGACGTGGACGATTTAAGAAAAGACGACTTCGACGGATTTTTTATAAAGCGCGCGGAAGCCCTTCTCTCGCTTATCGCTATCGCCATGGGGAAGCCTGTCGCCGGACTGGACGGCCGGGACCTAAAAGGGGCGTGACGGAAGCCCTCTCAGACAAGCCGCGGCTCGCCCGCGGGTGAATCTTTTTTGGTGATTTTTTCACCAGCCGATCAACCCTCTCATCCGGATCTTTTCCCCTTTTTTCCCCACGCCTTCGAGGGAAGCCGTCCGGCGGAAAGCTCCGCGGGCGGGGGGTCCGGCGTCCGTCGATTAATAAAAATGTATCCGATCACGGCATTCTATATACCACAAAAAGCGCTACTCTATAAGATGATCCCAAGATATAGGTGAAATTGTCTGAATTCTGAGACGGACGGGACTCTGACTTTCTGGTCGCGCGGCATATATGGACTTAATCGCGAAAAGTATGGCAAGTATAGTGATGTATTCATGAAAAATCCCGTGAACGGATTCATATAAATCGCGGTTTAAAACGAATAATTGAGGATGCGCCTATAGTTAGTTTAAAATAATTATAATTTATTATAGTATATTTATTAAAATTTAAACTATTGCTATCGATAATACTCTTATAGCGAAATATTTATCATACATTTATGCTGCATCCGTCTTCGGGCCCGCGCCGGCGCCGGGGAACAAGGGGCCCTAGGTCCTTCCCTTCCGGCGGCGCGGGAAGGGGACGCGCCCGCTCGATCCCCGCTCCGGTCGGATCCCCTCTGGCGTGGCTTACGGCCGGGGGGCGGGAAAATTTTCGGTTTTTTCCCCGCTCGCTCCGCTCCGGAAGGCCTGATCGGGGAGGCTTTCGGGGTCGGGGCCGAAGAACTTTTTTAGGCGGAGGATTTTATCCTTACCTGAAGCGGATCTTCCTTGAAAAAGCCGCGGTCTTTGTGCTAACATTTTAAAATTGTTCCGTCCGCGGCGCGGGCGCCCCTTCCGCCCGCCTCGGCGGACTTAAGTTTCCGGAGCCTCCAAGTCCGTCCATCCCGAACAAAAAAAATGTCAGTTACGAAACCATCCCAAGAAAAGCCGGGATGCGGGGATCTGAGCAAAGAGCTCGGAGCCTTCCGCACTTATCTGAAATCCAACGGCTACCGGGTGACCAGGGAGCGCGAGGCCATCGCCGAGGCCATTTTGCGCAACCACGAGCACTTCGACGTGGACGAGCTCTTCATGGAATTGCGTTCCAGGAAACCCATCTCCAAGGCCTCCATCTACCGGGCCATCCCCCTCATGATTAAATCGGGGGTGCTGACCGAGGTGTACATGGAGGACGGGCACATGCATTACGAGAAGGCCTACGGCCGCGAGCACCACAGCCATCTAAGGTGTTTGAACTGTCGCCGCATCTTCGAGTTCTCCGCCCCCGAGCTGGCCCAGGTGGAAAAGAGGATAGCCCGACAGGAGGGTTTCAAGAGCCTGGGCCACAAGTTTGAAATCTGGGGCCTCTGCTCCAACTGTCAAGGGCAGATAGCCCCCGCCAAGGGCGGGGGCTCTTAACAAAGGGCCGTCCGCCTTTTCCCGGCCGCCCCCTCTTCTTTGGGAGGGCTTGGAGCGGTTCCGGACGCGGGTTTTCCCTTTAATTTCAGAGCCGGACGGGAAAAGGTCCGGTAGAAAAACAATCCAGCCTCGCAACTCTCGGGAGTCCCCCATGCCTTCCAAAACAGCCTTTTCCGCCTTCCGGCGCGGAGCCGGAGCGTTTTCCGCCATCCTCCTCTTTTCCCTCCTTGTCCTGTGCGGAAGGGCCGCGGCCGACGGCGAAAGTCCGGGGAGCGACAATTTCAAGATATACGAGTCTTTCAAGATCCTGGCCAAGGTCTTCTACGAGGTCAACGCCAGGTTCGTCGAGGAGCCCAACAACACCACCCTCCTCCACGGCGCGGTGCGGGGCATGCTCTCCAGTCTGGACCCCCACTCCTCCTTTTTCACCGCCGACGAGATGAACGAGCTCAAGCAGGAGAACTCCGGGGCCTTCACCGGAGTCGGGGTGGAGATCACCATGAAGGAGAACCTCATCACCGTGGTCTCCCCCATCGAGGACACCCCGGCCTTCCGGGCGGGCATCCTCTCCGGCGACCAGATAATCTCCATCGACGGCAAATCCACGACCGACATGACTCTGATGGAGGCCGTGAAGATTATCCGCGGACCGGTGGGCTCCAAGGTGACCTTCCTGATTTTAAGGCCGGGGGTCAAAGAGCCCTTCCAGGTGACCATCATGAGGAGCAAGATCCCCCTCATCTCGGTGAGGCATCTGGACATGGGGGACGGCATCGGCTACATCCACATCCGCAACTTCCAAGGCGGCACCAACAACGAGCTGGAGCACGCCCTGGGAACGCTGCGGAGCGCTCGGCCCATCTCCGGACTCATTTTGGATCTGAGAAACGACCCGGGGGGGCTTTTGGATCAGTCCATCATGGTCTCCGGCGCCTTTCTGGGGCACGTGCCGGTGGTGGAGACCAAGGGACGCCGGCAGGATCAAGACGTGGTCTACCGCTCGGAGAGGGCGGCGATCCTGCCCTTGGACGTGCCCATGATCGTGCTGGTGAACGAGGGCTCGGCCTCGGCTTCGGAAATAGTGGCCGGGGCCCTGCAGGACTACGGCCGGGCGCTCATCCTGGGCACCCAGACCTTCGGCAAGGGATCGGTGCAGTCCATCGTGCCGCTTCCCGACGGCTCGGGCATGCGCATCACCACCGCCAGGTTCTACACCCCCACCGGACGCTCCATCCAGCTGGACGGCATCAAGCCGGACGTGGTGGTGAAAAACCCCCTGCCGCCCAACTTCCAGATGCCCCGGGAGGAGGATCTGGAGGGTCACCTTGATTCCGTGGACTCCGGCGGCCGGAACCGCAAAAACTCCGCCTCCGCCTCCAAGGCCGAGCCGGAAAAAAGCGGTGAGGCGTCGGAGGGCGGCGCGGCCGAGGATGAGCCCTACGTGGCTCCGGAGAAGCCCTACATCCAGATGACGGTGGCGGAGCGCCTGGAGGTGGACAAGCAGCTGGCCGCGGCCTACGCCATGCTCCGGGAGGGCAAGGTGAAGAACACCTACGAGGGCGAAGCCCAGCAAAACGCCGTCCCCCTGGCCCAGGGAGGAAAGCCCGGCGGGGTCGACAGCTAGAGGCCTCCTTTAAGGCGCTGTATTTAAAGAAGCCAAAAAACGATCCAAGGACGGCCCGGCGCGTCTCGCTCCCGGCGGAGGCCTTTCGGGGGTTTTTTGACAAGCTTTTTCCCCTGTGCTAAGCTCCTCCGTCCGCGTCGGACCCGGAGCCCTTTACGGGATTGGGCGAAAGACGCCGCCTCCGGCGAAGGAAGGTCCGTCGCCCGGGGTTTACGGGCGCCGAAGGCGGAAAGGGGCGGACGATCCGCGGGGGAACGGAGGGGGGCGGATTTCGTCGCGGGGAAAATCCCGCGGGATGCTTAAGACTCCCGGAAACGCTCGCCGCTTCGGAGAAGTTCAAGCGTCGGGCGCGATCGACCACCGGAATGATTGACCGGAATACCGGAATTTATTTTAAAATCGCCCAAACGGGCGTCCTTGGGAAACGGTTTTCCCCGCCAAGCTTCCGGACTTCAAGGTTTCCCCCGCGATGAAAGAACTCCGGAAATTCGCCCGGACGCTTGATTCGTCCGGAGCGAGTCCCTTCGCCTTACAGGCCGCCAACGCGCGTAAAACCGCGGCGAATCGGGTTCCCTTCAGTTGGAACCGCCAAAGCGGTTTTCGGCCGCGGGGAAAAGGCCCGGGCGGCGCGTCCCGCCGTTTTAAATCGGGCGCGGCTTCCGTTCCCTTTACCCGAAAACCGTTCGGAGGACCTCTTCGCCGATTCGGGAAACGGGGAATCCCCCCGGTTTTTCGGCGTCAAATAAATACTAACATCCCTAGGGGGCGCGCAAGATTATGAATTCCGATTTTTTTGAGAAGAATTTCATCCGCTATTCTGTTCCCGAATGTCCGGGGCATATCCCTTATATGTTTATTTTGCGCGGCGCTCCCGCTCCGGTGAAAAAAAATCGGCCAGGGCGGAAAGGCGGCGGCGAAGGGTGGACGGCGGTTCGCCCTTTTCGGCGGCGTCCTATCATCCGGTTCGTCCCGAGGCCCGAAGGGACCAGCGGCAATCCGCCTTCGGGGCGGTGATTTCAAAGGAATGTTTTTATGAGTTTTTTTCAGGATGACGAGCGTCGTCCCGGCGGCTTTGCCGCTCCAACGGATTCACTCCGGCCGGAAGCCGGAACGGACGAGACCGGCCCCTCCCCGGAGGGGGGGGGCGCCCCCCCCTCCGGGGAAAGGTGCCCGGGCGCTCCCGGATATTTGAGCTCCGCTCCTGAAAGAGACGGTTCCGGCCCCCGGGCCGACCGACCCAATTTCCTCACCTCCACCAGGTTCGCGGACCTGGACATTCCCCAAAGCCTCATCGAGGGCCTGGACGTCGCGGGCTACTTCTGCGCCACGCCCATCCAGGCCCAGGTCATACCCGAGGCCTTGAAGGGCAAAGACATAGCCGGCCAGGCCCGCACCGGAACGGGGAAGACCGTGGCCTTCCTGGTGCCTTTGATGGCGAGGCTTTTAGCCAAAAGCGCCCTGAATCCGGCTTTGATCCGCTCGCTCGTGGTGACCGTCGATAAGGATGCGGCCGAGCAGATCCTGGAAGACGCCTTGAAGATCGCGACCTACGCGGATCTAAACGTCTCTTTAGCGGTTCCGGGGGAGAGTCTGGAGGGGCAGATCCTGGCCCTGGAGAAGGGCCCGGACGTCGTGGTGGGCACCCCGGGGAGGCTCGCGGAGCTGGTGAACGCCGGCGCCTTGTCTCTGGGGGGGATAGAGATTTTGGTTCTGGACGCCGCGGACAGGTTGGTGGAGGCGGGATCGGCTCGGGAGCTGAGGGTCCTTTTCAACAGCCTCCCCCCCAACGAGGCGAGGCAGACCATGCTGTTCTCCTCGTCTTTGAACGACGACGTTTTGGATCTCTCCTACCAGTTCATGAACCCCCCTCAGTACATCACCGCCGAGCCGGACGGCTCGGGAGGTCCGGAGATCGACCAGGAGCTCTTCCATCTCACCCGCGCCGAAAAGCTCCCCCTCCTTTTGGGCATCCTGGAGCGGGAGCCCCATTCCCGGGTGATCATCTTCGCCAACACCTCCAGCGGCGTGCACTGGATCACGAAGCGCCTCATCTCCCAGGGATTTAAAGTGGAGGGCGTGAGCGGGGAGCTCTCCGCTTCCAGGCGTTTGAAGCTTCTGCGCTCCTTCAAAGAGAGGCGCGCGGACGTCTTGGTCGCGACGGATCAGGCCTGCCGGGGGCTCCACCTGGAGGACGTCTCCCACGTCTTCAACTACGACCTCCCCCAGGAGCCCGACAACTACTTGAACCGCATCGGCCGCGTGGACTCCCCCCGGGGGAAGGCCGTGAGCTTCGCCTGCGAGGAGTACGTGAGTCAATTGGAGGGCATCGAGAACATCCTGGGAAGGAAGATCCCGGTGCTCTACCTCCACGAGTCCCTCTTCGGCGAGGTCAAGGCCTTCACGCCCCGCTCCAAGCAGAAGAACCGGGAGCGGGGAGGCGGCGGAGCCGCCCCCCCGCTCCCGGAGGGCTTGAGGGAGGGCGCCTTCCCTCCGCCCCCCCTCCGGGAGGAGGGCGGGGACGGCGACCCCGCCGGAAGAAGCCCCCGGGAGGCGGCCCCCGCCGGATCCGAGGGCCGGGGAAAAGCCCCCGTAAGCGAGGCGCGGCCCCGCCCCGCGGGGGATCCCCCCCCTAAATCCTCCGAAGCCTCCCGGACCGGGGAGGCCTTCGGGGAGAGCATCCGGGACATCTTCAAAGACGAGCTCTCCAACAAGAGCTCCTCGTTTAGCGCCCGCCCGGGAGGCGTCTTCGGGCTTTCCCAGCGTTTTCCGGTGAGCGAGCGCAACCCCGATCGCCGGATCCCCCTCGCCTGGAAGCCGGGCTCCCCCGGGGGAGCCGCGGACGTCCTCTACTACGATGAAAAGGAGGGGGCCTTCGTTCCGGATCTCCGGGAAGACCCCCCCCTGGAGGACTTCGGCTCCGGAAGGGCGAACGACTTCCCGGACGAGGCCCCTTTCGGCGGCGGCAGAGGCCGCCGCCGCGGCCAGGAGAGGCGCCGCCGCCGCGGCCGCCACCAGGGGGGTCAAGACGAGGGCTCCTCTTTGGAGTTCGCCGACGGATCCGCCGCCGAGGCCTCGGCCGGCGGCGCGGACGAGCTCTTAGACGGAGACGACCTTCTGGGTCGTGACGAGCTTCCGCCGCCTTCAAGCCCCGTCCCCGCTCCGGCGGAGGAGGGCCCCGTCTCCGCGGGCGGGGACGCTTTCCCGGGATCTTACGCCCCCTGGAAGGAGCCGGGAGAGGCCGCGCTTCTCCTGGAGGAGGATCCCCCTTCGCCGGCCGTAGCCCCCGGGGAGGCCGCGGCCGCCCCGGAGTTCCGGAAGGCTGAAAGCCGGCCGGAGGAGGCGGAGGAGGCGGAGGAGGAAGAGGAAGTGGAAGAGGAGGAAGAGGAAGTGGAAGAGGAAGTGGAAGTGGAAGAGGAAGAAGAGGAGGTTGAAGAGGAAGAGGAAGTGGAAGTGGCGGCGGCCGCTTCGCGGAAGAAGGCCGGCGGAGCGAAAGAAGCCGCCTTGGATGCCGACGGCGCCCGCCCGAAGAAAAGGGATGCCAAGGCCGGAAGGACGGCCCCCCCCAGGGACGCCTCCCGCGAAGGCGAGGCGGCTGGCGCCTCCAAGGCCCGCAAGAGGACCAAAAAGGCCCCGGCGGAGGAGGGGGCGGCCCCCGTAAGGAGGAAAAAAGAGAAGGCGCCCGCGGGGGAGGTCGAAACCAAGGTCAAGGCCCGCCGGGAGGCCGCCCCCAAGGGCGCGAAAAGCTCTTCGGGGAAGACCTCCCTCGGGAGCTCCGGCAAGAAGGTCGTAAAGGAGGCCGCCTCCCTGGCGAAAAGCGTTCGGGGGAAGAGCGCCGCCTCCTCCAAAAAGGAGGAGGCCTCCGGGAGGAAAACCGGAAGGGAGCCTTCCGGAGCGGGGAAGAGCGATGACAAGAAAGGCGTCAAGGGAGCCGCGGCGAAAAAAAGCGCCGCCGCGGGAGAGGCCGCGGCCTCCAAAGGCGCCCGGGAGGGCGCCGCTAAAAAAAGCGCCGCCGCTAAAAGCGCCGGAACCGCCGCGGCCAAAGGCGCCAAGACCTCGTCCCGACGCAAGCCGACCGGGAAGTAGGGGGGAGGGAGAAGTCCGGAGCGCCGGAAAAAAGAGCCTCCCCTCGTCCGTCCCCTCCCTTTTCCGGGGCCGGACGGCGGGGGAGGATCTCAAACGGATCTATCGGGGGCTTTTGGACTTTTTCGGTCCGCAGAATTGGTGGCCGGGGGAGACTCCCTTCGAGGTGATGGTGGGGGCCGTGCTCACCCAGAACACCTCCTGGAGGAACGTGGAGAAGGCCATCCTCTCCTTAAAAGAGCTGGGGCTCACGACTCCGGAGGCCGTCTTGGGGGCGCCGGAGGAGACGCTTTCCCTCGCCCTTAGACCCTCGGGCTACTTCAACGTGAAGCGCCGGAGGCTTTTAAATCTCTGCCGGGGGATCCTGGATTACGGGTCCGGCGGACTCAACCCCGCGATCCTCTCCCTTCCCATGGAGGCTTTAAGGGAGCGCTTGCTGCGAATAAAGGGCGTGGGTCCGGAGACCGCGGACTGCGTCGTCCTCTACGCCGCCAACCTCCCGAGCTTCGTGGTGGACGCCTACACGCGGCGCGTCCTTTCCCGCCACGGCTTCATGACCGGCGATCCCCCCTACGAGGAGATTAGGCTCTGGTTCATGGAGCGCCTGGAAGGGGACGCCTCTTTCTACAACGAGTTCCACGCCTTGTTCGTCCGGGTCGGACACCTCTTCTGCCCCCCCCGCAATCCCCGCTGCCACCTCTGCCCTTTGGGATCCGACCCCTCCCTTTCCCTTTGAGGCCCCGCCTGAAGACCGACTCCGCCGCGGAGGAGGGGGGGAAGCCGCCGGGGGGGGGCCTTTTCGCTCCTTTCGGTTTCGGCTCCAGGTTTTTTCGGGTCCCCCACCCCGTATTTCCTTTGAAACGAACGCGTCCCAAGTCTTTCGATCCCCGCCCCCTCCGCTTCGATTCGTTTCGTCCCGCCGTTTTAATTCGTTTCGTCCCTCCGTTTTAACTCGTTTCGTCCCGCCGCTCTTTTTTCCCCTTCCGACTCCGGTTGGATCGCGCTTGGATCTTCCGGAACGGATCCGTCCCCGGTGCCGGCGGGAAAATCCGCCGGGGGCCAACGGCGCGGGAAAAAACACGGCGGGAAAAAACACGGCGGCGGAGGGAGGGGTTTTTTCAGCGATGCTTTCCAAAAAGACGGCCTTCCTCCTCCTGTTTCTCACCGCCCTGCTCTGGAGCAGCTCGGGCGTCTTGGTTAAAAGCGTCAGCTGGAACCCCCTGGCCATAGCCGGAGGCCGGGGGCTCGTGGCCGGGCTGACGGTTCTCGCGTTGAGCCTCCCCCGGGTGAAATTTCGCCACTTTGGTCCGGGGCACATCCTCACGGCCTTCTTTTACGCCTCGCTTTCCATCACCTTCGTCTGCGCCGTGAAGCTCACCTCCGTCGCCAACGCTTTGGCCTTGCAGTTCACCGCCCCGCTCTGGGTGGCCTTCCTGGCGCCTTGGGTTTTAAAGGAGCGCGCGCGGCTAAGCGACTGGATCTTCCTCGCGGTCATGTTCGGCGGGGTCTTCCTTTTTTTTCAAGGGGGGCTCTCCCGCTCGGGCTTTTGGGGAAACATCCTGGCCCTTTCCAGCGGCTTCTTCTTCGGGGCCCAGGCCTTGTCTTTGCGCTTCATTAAAGATCGCAGCCCGGCTCTGGCCATCGTCTTGGGAAACATTCTGGCCTTCTTCCTGACCTTGGGTTTTTTCCGCCCCCCCTATCCGGATTTAAAGGGCTTCCTTTTCATTTTGGCCCTGGGCGTCTTCCAGATGGGGGTCTCGTATTTCCTCTACACCCTGGCCGTGCCTTTCGTGAGCTCCCTGGAGCTGGTGGTGATAACCATGGCCGAGCCGATTTTAAGCCCGCTCTGGGCCTTCCTCTTGATCGGCGAGCGGCCCTCGGGCTACGCCCTCCTCGGCGGCGGCGTCGTGCTTTCGGCGGTCTTGGCCTTCAGCGTCATGGGTCTTAAAAGGGATGGAAGGCCGCCGGCGGGGGGGGCGGAGCCCCCCCCGCGCGCGGCCTTGGAGGAAATGAAGACTGAAATAAAATAATTTACATATAAATAACGTAAAATAGCGTTTCATGGTGGAAAAATTGTTTTTCCTTCCCCGCCCTTTGTTATAATTATCCCCGGGAGGCGGAAACCATTTCCCGCCGGGGCGCCCGCTTTTTTCGCCTTTTTTCCTTTTCCCGGCTCTTTCCGCCGCCTTCCGCCGCTTGACTTGAGGCCAAGGCTGCTTATCTTTATTATGGAACCCGTTGGTCTCCCATTTCATCCTCCGTTCGTTTAGGCGCGTATGAGTCTGGATCCTTACAAAACTTTAGGCGTGGATAAAAAGGCGGACGCCGAGGCCGTGAAGAAGGCCTATAGGCGGCTGGCCCTTAAATACCATCCCGACAAAAATCCCGGGGACGAAAGCGCCGAGGAGAAGTTCAAAGAGATCTCCGAGGCCTACGACATCCTCTCCGATCCCGAGAAGAAGGCGGCCTACGACAATTTGGGGAGCGAGCGCTTCTACTCCATGGGCACCGACGGCCGGGGCTACCAGAGGCCGGACTTCTCCCAGGGTTTCCCCCAGTTCGACGACTTAAACGATTTTTTAAACCAGATATTCGGCGGCGGCGACTTCTCCTCGGCCAAAAGCCAGAAGAGGGGTCGGGGGAGGGGGCCGTCCCCCAGAAAGGGCAGCGATCACGAGTACCCCCTCCAGCTCTCCTTTTTGGACGCCGCCCGGGGCGGGAAAATAAACATCTCCTTCGACCTTCCCCAGCCTTGCGCCAGGTGCGGGGGGTCCGGCGCGATAACGCGCCAAAACGCCCTGCGGGGCTGCCCCGAGTGCGGCGGTTTGGGCCGGGTGAAGAAGAACACCGAGATGACGGTGACCATTCCGGCGGGCGCCACGGAAGGCCAAAGGCTCAGAATCAAAGGGAAGGGCGGTTCCGGCGAGTTCGGGGGGGCCAGCGGCGACATCATCCTAACGGTGCGGATCGCCCCCGACCGGGTCTTTAAGCGGGACGGGCTCAATATCCTGGTGGAGAAAAAGGTGGGCCTCTACACCCTCCTTTTGGGCGGCAAAACCGAGGTCCCCACCTTAAACGGCCGCACCTCGCTAACCGTTCCCAAGGGAACCCAGAACGGCGCCAAGCTGCGGCTCAAGGGCCTGGGCGTGAGCCTGGGCAAGGGAAAGACCGGCGACATGATCGTGACCCTCAAGGCGGTTCTTCCGGTGAACATTCCCGCCGCGGCCGATGAGGAGTTTAAGAAGCTGGAAAAGCTCGCTCCGGTGGAGGAGGCCTCCCTTGACGGATAAGGCGCGGAAGACGCCGAAAAACCCCTCCCCGGAGGGGGATTCCGGCCGCGGAAAGAGCCCCGCGGGCGAGGGCGGCCCTCCGAGCGGGAAAAGGCCCCGCGCGCGGGAGGCCCATTCCCACTCCACCAGGCTCGCGACCCTTTTGAAGGCCTTCTCCCGGGACGACAGGGTCTTGATCCTCATAACCGCCGACCCCGACTCCATCGCCTCGGCCGCCGCCTTGAAAAGGATACTCTGGCGCCGGGTGGCCCACGTCTACGTGGCCAGCACCAACGAGGTGCGCCGCCCCGACAACCTTCGGCTCATATCCGCTTTGGGCTTGAAACTCCCCTTGGTGAGCGCGCTTGATTTAAGCGAGTACTCCCGCTTCGCCATCGTGGACTCGCAGCCCAGCCACAACCCCCTTTTTTCCGGCGTGGACTTCTCCGTCATAATCGACCACCACCCCGACTGCGTGAACCGGGCGGCCCAATACGATGGCGTCTTCACCGACATCCGCCCCGAGTGGGGCGCCACGGCCAGCATCATGGTGAACTACCTGCGGGCCGCCCGCGTGAAGCCCAACAAGCTTTTGGCGACGGCGCTCTTCTACGCCATCAAGACCGACACCCAGAATTTCGTGCGCCAGGGGGAGTTGGAGGATATCGAGGCCTTCCGCTGGCTATTCCCCCTGATCCACCAGCCCCTTCTAACCGAAATCGAGATGGCGCCAATCGATCGCCATTCCTTCGACGTGGTCAAAAGGGCCCTGGTCCAGACCGTCATCAAAAAGCAGTACGCCTTCGTCTTCGTGGAGGATCTGGATCACCCCGACACCCTGGTCATAATCGCCGACTTCATCATGCTGGTCCAAAACGTCTCCCGGGCGGTCATCTGCGGGGTCTTCGGGGATCGGCTGATCATAGTCCTGCGCTCCGCGGGGCTCAGATCCAATCTGGGGCGCCTCGCCTCCGAGGCCTTCGGCCGCTACGGCTCCGCCGGAGGCCACAAAAACATGGCCCGAGCCGAGCTCGCGCTTTCCGGACTCCCCCACGGCGCCGGAAGCTCCGTCCAGTCGCTTTCCCGCTTCGTGATCAAGTGCATCAAAGACGTCCTCGGAAAGAAGACGGAATCCGGAAAGAGGACGGAATCCGCCCATGAGGCGGAGCCGGAAAAGGCCTAGCCCTTCCCCCCCCGATCGGAGCTTTTTATAGCGAAAGAGCTGAAAAGACGAGTTTTTCCCCGCCCTTCCGAAAAAAGATCCATAAGATGTCATCTTAAAGCGGCGGGAAAAGGTCCCGCCCTACGGAGGAAAATTTTCCCGCGGGGGATTTCGCGCCTGTCGTAAGCCGGATGTTTCCTCCCCTCAAAAAAAGAGGGGGGGGCGGCGTTTGTTTTTTTCCTTCTTTTTTTCCCGCCTTTTCGGGAAATGGAGGGAAAAAGCGGGTTCGGGAAGGAAGCGTGAGACAGTCCGAACCAAAAAATAACGGCTGGACGCGTGAAAACAGCCGCGGGCGGAAAAGGAAGAAACGCTGAAAAGACCGAAAACGCCGAAACGTGAAAATACCGGGCCGAAAAAAAATCTTAAGCCGGTTTCGATAAGCGGTCCCTTCCGCGGACCGGAAGATTTTAAGGATCCCCTCCTACCGGCGGGTTTTTCGGGACGGCGGAATCGGGTTGGGCGGAGGCGCTTTTATTCCGCGGGGTTTTTTCACTAACCTTTAGGTGAACGGAGAGGTGAGAGATGAGCGGCGGGGAAAACGAACCTCGAAAAGATTGGGACGGCAAATCCGATTACGAAACGACTCCGAACCGGACGACTACGCCGATCGCGAATCGGATGACAACCAGCGCGTCTTAGGCGGACCGGGAAGGATGGATGGTAATTTGGAAAACGCCGCCCCCGAAGGGATGCCGGAAATTTTTTTCAACGGCCGGATTTACACCGCGGATGAAAAGGGATCGTTTCCCGAGGCTCTCTTGGTGCAAGACGGCGTCGTCCTTAAACTCGGCGCCAAAGAGGAGCTTTTAAATCTTTGCGGCGGGAGGGCCGCGCCGCGGGATCTTAAGGGCGACACCTTGATCCCGGGCCTCGTGGACGCCCATCTCCATCCCTTCCTGGGGGGCATGTCTCTTCACACCCGCTCCTTAAACTACGAGGAGCTGGAGACGACCGAGATTCTCTCGCGGCTCGCTCTCTTTCTGGAAGAGGAGGAGGGCGTCCGCGATCCGGACGACTTTTTAGTCGTCAACTCCTGGAGCCGCGTCCCCGGAGACGATCCCGCCCGGAACCTTCTGGACTCTCTTAAAACCCGACGTCCCGTGTTCATCCTCTCCGCCGACTGCCACTTCGCCGCGTTGAACACGGCGGCCCTGAAGAGGTTCGGGATAGATAAGTTCACCCCGCCTCCCCCGGACGGCTGGATCAGGCGCTTTCCGGATTCCGAGCCCAGCGGGATAATAGAGGACGGCCCCGCCATGCGCCTCTACGACCGGGTGACGGGGCTTACGGGATCGTCGGATCCCCGCGCGGCCCTCCGAAAGGCCTTCGCCGCCCTTCTCGCCCAGGGCGTGACGACGGTTTTGGACGCCCGGCTCACGGTGGACGTTTTGGAGCTTCTAAGCCTCATGCGGGAGGGAGGCGAGCTCCCCCTAAGGTGTCACGGCGCCTTGGAGATCCGCCCGGAGGAGACCCTCGATCCCGCCGGCGTGGAACGCTCCCTTTTTGCCGCGGCCCGGCTGCGGGAGCGATACGACTCCGGCCCCTGGGAGCGGCGTCCGGGGCTTTCCCTGCGGCACCTCAAGTTTTTTTTGGACGGCATGCCCTCCACCGGGACCGCTTATTTAAGGGAGCCCTATCTGGGCTCCTTTCCCGCGCCTCCCGCGCCGGAATGGCGCCCGGGGGCGTGGCGGGGGCGGCCCTACTTCAACCCGGGGCAGCTGGAGGCCCTGGTTTCCGGCGGCGGGGCCTTGGGCTTTTCGCCGCATTTCCACGCCATAGGGGACGGGGCCGTGGAATTGGGAATCGGAGCCTCCTTGGCCATGCGGCGAAGACACCCGGGAAGGGACCTCCGTCCGGCCCTGGCCCACGCCGAGATCATGGCCGGGGATCTCTACCGGGGGATGAGGGAGGCGGATTCGCGCGCGGTGCTTTCCTTTCAGTGGGCGGGGGAGAGCCGGGAGTACCTGGAGCGCAAGAGGGCGCTCTTGGGACCCGCCCGCTTTTCCGGCTACGAGACCCACGCGGCCTTCCTGGACGCCGGGGTGAAGACGGCCTACGGCTCCGACTGGCCGGTGGATCCCCTAGACGAGTGGGGGAACTTCCAGGTCGCCTTGACCAGGCGGGCCGTTTCGGGAACGCCCGCCAACTTTCCGCGGCTCGATAACGACCGGGATCTCGGCTTGTCGGAGGTCCTCCGCGCCGCCGGTCCGGCCGCCGCCGAAACCCTGGGAAGGGAGGACCTTATCGGCTCCCTGGAGCCGGGGAAATTCGCGGACATGGTCATCCTCGAGGGGGACCTTTTCGCGCTGGAAAAGGAGAGGGTGGGATCCGTCAAGGTTTTGGAGACCATGGTCGGGGGGCGGACCGTCCACCGCGCCAAAGGACTTTGAAAGGGACCACTCCGGAGATTTCCGGGGGATTTCGTCCAAACGAGCGAAAACCCTTAGGGGAAATTAATGAAAAAACGCCCGAAGGCCGGATCCGTTCCGGCCTTCGGGCGTTTGGGGTCGAATGTTGCGGCCCCCCCGCCCGGGATCGCCTCTGGAGTGAGGTCCGCGCCAGGGCGGCGGCGGAGTGGAAAGAGATGAATCTTTTTCCGGGGGGAGGGGCCGCGGGATCGGGAAGGTCTCGGGGGGGGGGCGCGCCCCAAAGGAGCCGGGGCGTTTTTCGGGGAACGGTTTTTCGGGGGCTGGTTTTCCGGCCGGGCGGAAAGAGGGGGGCGGAAGGCCGCTTTCAGGCGCTCGTCCGGCGGGAGCCCGGGTTTCCCAAACTTTTTTCGCCGCCGGAGGCATATTACATTAGCGCGATCCGTCTGTCAAGCGCCTTGAAAAAAACCATTCCGCCGGAAAGCCGCCCGGCGCTTCAAATTTCCGCTAAAATCTTGATAATATCCGGAAAGAGGGGAAAAAAAATTTAACGCGGACTTTTCGGGGGATGATTGTTTTTAGTTTTCTATGCCAACAATATTCAATTTATAGTTTATATATATAAAAATAATTATTTTATAAATTTTTTCTCCGGAAAACTCTAATCTCTATATAGCGATTTAGGGCTGAAAGAGGAAACTTTTTTTCGCCGGAAATGGCTTTTCCAAAATCGCTATGTTATTCTGGGGCGAATTGAATCTTTCGCGGCCCTCCCTCGAAGCAAGGCGGGAAGGGCTGGAAACATTATATTATTTTATCAACTTTTATATATAATAGCGTCTCAAAGCAGGCGACGATTCCGCGCCAGCCTGTTTTAACCGCCATAAAATCCACGGTTTTCCGCGTCTCCGCGGGGGAAACGGAGGAGCCGGGGGGGGCGCGCCCCCTCTTTTTTCGGACGCCCGGGGCGACCACCCGCGCGGCGCCGGAGTTTTTCCCTTTCCGGCGCCGCTTTTTTCCCGACCTTTTCTAAAATCGCTATATCTTGTTTCGTCCGGACTCGGACCTTTTTTGGCTCCGGGCCTTTTGAAGGAGCGTCCATGGAAGAAGCCTCGTTTCCCGGAGACCTGAAATCCCCCTCGGGTCGGAGGAGGATCCCCCCCTATCAGAGGATGGCCGATCTCATCCGGAGCCGCATCATGGAAGGGGTCTACAAGGCCGGGGGGCGCATCCCGTCGGAAAACTCCCTTTCCAAAAGTTCCGGCCTCTCCCCCCTCACCGTGCGCAAGGCCTTGAGGATCCTGGTGGACGAGGGGCTCTTGGAGCGCTTCACCGGAAAAGGGACCTACGTAACCGAATTAAGCTACCGCAAGGCCCTCTTCTCCCTCACGGGCCTGGACGAGCGGTTGCGCTCCAAGGATTTGCGGACCAGGATCGTCCGCGCCGAGGTGCGCCGGGCCTCCCCCGAGACGGCCGAAAGGCTGGGGAGGAATCCGGGGGATCCCTGCTGGTTCATGAGGCGCTGCGTGAAGCTGGGCCGGGAGCGACCCTTCCTCGTCCAGGAAAGCTTCGTGATCCTGGACCCCTACCGCCCGGTGGTGGAGTCGGAGCTGGCCGCGGGCTACCTCACCGGACTCTTTTCCGGGGGCGCTCAGGGGCTGGCGAAGACGGCTAAGATGCGACTGAGGCCCGTGAACCTGGCCTCCGAGCACGCCGTCCTTTTAAACGTCCGGGAGGGGAGCGCGGCCTTTCGGATGGAGTACGTCTTCTACGACGCCCAGGGCGCGCCCCTGGCCACGGGGGCCTTCATCTCGCCGGAGGACGGCTTCACCCTCACCTCCACCATAGGCTTCCCCTTGAACGGAGAGAACGGCCGGTGAGCAACCGCCGGAACGTTTTAGAGGAGCTCCTCCTCAAACTGCGAAGGGCCATGGTCTCCTTAGACGAGAGGGAGACCATGCGCGTCCTCTCCCTTCTCGTTGGCGAGAACGCCCCCCCCCGGGAGATCATGGACTCCCTGAACCAGTCCATCCGCCTGGTGAGCGAGATGTTTCAGGAGGGGACCTATTACATGGCCGGTCTTTTACTGGCCGGCGAAATAACGCGGGTGGCCATGGAGAGGCTCATCCCCCTGGCGCTTAAAAAGGGGGGGGATGAAAAAAGGGGGCTGGTGCTTTTGGGCGCGATGGAGGGGGACGTCCACGAGCTGGGAAAAAACCTCGCCGCCTGGTTTCTCCGGGCGGACGGTTTCGAGGTGGAGGATCTGGGGGTGGACGTACCGCCCCGGGTGTTTTTAAGGGAGATCCTCCAGCGGGAGCCCGACGTGGTGGGGGTCTCCCTCTTAATGGCCGAAAGCGTCCCTTTGGTGAAACGCCTGGTGGGCCTGGTGCGGGAGGTCTACGCCGACAAGGCCCCGCCGCCCATCTTCGTGGGCTGCGGTTTATTGAAACCCGACTCCGACGCCGCCGCCATGGCCGCCCTGGCGGACGAGGAGCGCGAGTGGCTGGAGGTGGAGCGCGTGGTCCACGACCCTTTGGACGCGGTGGAGCTCTGCCGGGAGCTGGTGGCTAAAAAAGGGGGGGGCTAGCCCCGACACGCTTGACTTGAGGAATATTTTCGCGGCTTTGGCCCATCCTCCGGCGGATGAAAGTCGAAACGAGAAAACGAAGTCGTTCGCCTCGTCTACGGACCGTTTATCGTTGTCAGGCCCCAGGAAAGACGCCATACGGCTGGACGCGGCCTAAACGGCTGAAGACGCTGAGGCGGAAGAGCTCCGGGTTCCCCGAAAAAGAGACGGGACCGGAAATAAAGATGGGAGCGTCGGGGCGGGGCCCGAAAGAAACGGCGCGGGGTTCGAGAAGGGAAGTCCTTCACGGGGAGTCAAGGTCCCGAAACGGTCCGACGAAGGGGGAAGGCGGCGGAAAAAAAAAGAAAAGCTCAAAACCGAAGACTAGCGGACCTCTGGGAGAGCGCGAGTCAAAGCTCAAGCTTTTTATGATCATTAGGCGAAAAGGAGCTCTAAAAAAATCCGTAAACAATTTGAAACACAATTTCTTAAAACAATATTCGTCCGGCCGCCCGAGCCAGGCGCGGAAGATAGGCCAGGTTTCAAGATTTGGGGCGAAGGCAGAAGTAAAGGCCGCGCCCCGGGGCTCCAAATCGGACGGAAGCCCTAAGGTGAAGCGAAGCTTTAACCGTCTTTGATTTAAGAAAAAGGAAAATCTTCCGATAATAATAAAGGCCGGGTATAATCATCCGAAAGATTAAACACCCCGCGCGGGACTTAAAGCCGGAGGGAATATAAAATGATCAAAAGCCTCATCCAAAACGCGGCTGGTTTCATGAAAATCGGAGGATCTCTCTACGGTTCCGGAGGGCGCCTTTCCATCGGAAATCGGACGGACTACGGCCTTAAGATGGAAACGATAAGTTTTAAGGCGTCCAGCGCCCAGCCTAACGACGAGGAAAGGGAAAAGAAAAAAATCACCCAGAATTTCGAGGCCGCGCTTACCGAAAGGCTAAAAAACGACCGCGGCCTTAATAAGACGGACGAGGAGGTCCAGGCGCTCGTCAATTCCATCGCGGGCGTGGTGGAGAGAATAAGGAACGATTTCGGCGAGGGCATGGCCACGGAGGCCATGGCGAAAATCATCACCGGTACCGAGATAAAGATGAACGACGTTACGATCGCGAACGCCCTCGGAAGCGTCCTCAAGGCCAAACAGGCGATGCTCGAGAAAACCGTCAGAAACGGCGGGCTGACGGAGGCGGAGGTGGAATATTTCGAAAAGGAGCACCACGTTATAAAAAAGGACCCTAAAACCTACGATCCGGGCGACTGGAAAAAGGATCTTGAAAAGGTAAATCAGCTAGTGGAGTTTTTAAACGAGGAAAGCGATTCCGAAGGCGATGGTAACCGGAAAACAGCCTCTTTGTCCTCGGCCTTAAACGAGTATTACGGTGAGGTCGTCATAAAGGATGAAGAGAGGATGGTTTTTAGCGACAAATTCGACTGGCTCTCCAAGGAGGCGGCCAGCGGGAAAAACCGGGAATACTTCAACAGCGACTACGGTTTCGACTTCGCCATCACCGTGGAGGAATTCGGGCGCGGGAACCTTGCGGAACTTATAGATTTTTTGAGAAACGACCTGGAAGACGAGGAGGGGGCCCAATTAATCGAGAACCTCTTGGACGCGGATGACGTTTTCGCGGCGATAAACTACTTAATGACCGAGCACTACGAGGATCCGCAAGAGTCGTTCGCCAAAAACATCAAAAACTTAAAACTCCCCGACCTGGACGCCGAGTACCAAAAGGCCTTGGAAAACGGGGAAAAATCCGGCCAGACCGGAGCGCGCTCCATCGCCGATAAATTAAAAGCCATGGGGTCGGCCATGAAGATCGTGGAAGACGCCAAAAAGGCGCTAGAATCCCCGGAGGGGGAAACGGAACCCGAATCCGTTTTATCCGATGAATTACCCGAATTCGACTATAATTCGAAATATGGTCCGTTCCAAAACAAATCTGACGACTACAACATAAATTTGAGCTTGTTTGTCACAAACAGGCTGTTGGACCGGGCGAACGAGGCGATAAGGGAAAATTCCGCGGTCCGGGAAAGATTTTTGGAAATAGCGAAGAACAATTTCGCCGGAAACAAGGATTTAGTTCCGGAAAATTACGGTCTCACCGCGTTTCCTACCTTGGAGAACTTGGTGGGATCCGTCTCCACCACGAACATTATGAGCGTCATGAGTTCCACCGCTGCTGAAAGAAACCTAAATTTCTTGAAAAACATGCTGCCGGGATCGCCTTACGGCTTATGGCTGGGAGATGGTCCTCATCCGGAAGCGGATCCGGACAACCCTTGCCAAAGAAGGTACGATGACGCCCTTCAAAGGTATCAACGGGAAAAGGGACTGCTGTTGAATGAGAGCGCGTGATTTTTTAACAATTTATTATTTGATAGATATAGATATAATTCGTATAATTCCATCATAGGTTGATGTCGTTAATTTTTAGCCACCAGCGAGTTTCTTGCGCCGATTGGAAAAAACGATTCGGCCGGGCCGCTAAATTGCCGCGATCCCGATAAATATAGTTTCACGCGGCAAGTCCAAATGACGCGGCGTAAACGCCGCGGGCCGTGGCCCCCCCGGCGAAGTTAAAAAATTTGGTTAATAGCGCCAAATAATAACCATCCCACAGGGAGCGGGGCGCCGGTCGCGGCGAAACTAACGCTCGTGGCGTCAAGCGTGCGGAGAGAATTATATCCTATAGGCGTCGGGACGAACCTCGAAACCAAGTTGGAGATTTAACTCCGCGGCGTTCAAGGCGACAAGCGCCGTCGATAATTTGGCTTGGTTCGCCCGTATCGGGACTAACCATCCTTTTTCATCCCTCGCCTTATTCGTCCATCCTTTTTCGTCTCCGGCCTTGTTCGTCTTCCCTCTTTTATCTCCCGCCTTGTTTATTCCCCCCGTCTTTCATCCCTTCGTTTTTCTTCTCCTTTTTTTCGTCTCCGTCCTTTCCTCCCGCCTTTTCTCAGCCCAACTCCCATCCGCGCTTTTTTCCTTTTTTCGCCTTTTTTCCGCTTTCCGTTTTTTTCCTTCTTTTCTTCTCCCTTCCCATCTTTAATATCCTTTCGTTTTCCGGGCGGAAAACAACGTTTCCGTGAAAGCTCCTTCTCTTGCGTTGAGGCGGGCGTCCCGAAAGCCGTTTCGGGGTTCGCAAATCTCTTTCGGGAAAACTACAAAAATGTTGGAAAACGCCTCCAAGCCGATCACCATTTTGTCTGAAAATTCCGGATCCTTCCGGAGATGGCTGAGGGCGGAACCGCCTTCGGGGGCGCGTCCGCCGCTTTTCGGCCCGGGCCGGATATTCCGGAAGGGTGAAAAGAAGAGGGGGAGGCCCCGCCGGGGCCTCCCCCTCTTCTTTTCGGAAAGCGCTTTCGGGATTCTCCGGAGCGCTTTTCCCCGGGGGCGTTTCTTAATTAAGCCCCAAGAAGAAAAAACGCCCGAAAACCCCCTTTCCGGAGCTGGAAACCCCGCCCCTTGAAGGCCCTTTACCGCCTTCCCCACCTTTTAGTGGCCGCTTTCCGGCGCCGCGGCCTGATTTATTTCATGTTAGATATTATAAAAAAATCTTTAATATATTATAAAGATGTTAATTTTAATTTTTTATCTTAAATTATATATATATAAGTCTGGCATAGCTATTGCTCTAAAGGGGTTACGACCGATCCCCATGGGGATCCCGAGCCAGAAAAAACAAAATACCGGAAACCGAATAAGTTCGAAGGAGAAATAGAATTTATGGATCGCCGTGATTTCCTGAAAAACGCCGCTTTGGGCGGCGCCGCCGCGGCCGCGGGAGCCGCCGCCTCCTCGGTGGTGAACGCCCCCTTCGTGCACGCCCAGTCCAAGACCCCCATCAAATGGCGCCTGCAGACCTACGCCGGAGCGGCCCTGGCCGAGCACGTCATCAAGCCCCAGATAGAGGCCTTCAACAAGGCGGCCAACGGGGAGATGGTGATCGAGCTCTACAGCGCGGACCAGCTGGTGCCCACGAGCGAGCTCTTCCGGGCGGTGCAGAACGGCACCATCGACGCCTGTCAGTCCGACGAGGATTCCATGGCGTCTCCGGCCGACGTCTCCATCTTCGGGGCCTATTTCCCCTTCGCCACCCGCTACTCCCTGGACGTTCCGGCCCTCTTCGAGCACTGGGGCTTAAACGAAATCTGGAAGGAGTCCTACGCCGAGATCCCCGGGGTCACCTTCCTCACGTCCGGCGCCTGGGATCCCTGCAACCTGGCCACCACCTCCCCCATCAACAGCGTCGCCGACATCAGCGGGAAAAAGGTCTACGCCTTCCCCAGCGGGGGCAAGTTCATGACCCGCTTCGGGCTGGTGCCCGTCTCGCTTCCTTACGAGGACGTGCAGATGGCTTTGCAGACCGGCGATCTGGACGGGGTGTGCTGGTGCGCGATAACCGAAATCTACACCGTGGGCTGGGCGGACGCCTTGAAGTACTACCTCACCAACAACGTCTGCGGCGCCTGGATAGGGAGCTACTTCGCGAACACCGAGAAATGGAACCAGTTGCCCGAGCACTTGAAGACCCTTTTCCTGTTGACTTGCGACAGCTCCAACTACTACCGCCAGCACTGGTATTGGTGGGGGGAGGCCCACTACCGGGTGAACGAGACCAAGCTGCAGCTCACCACCATCCCCGACGCCGAGTGGAAGAAGGTGGAAGACGAGGCCAGGAAATTCTGGGACGAGATCGCCGCCACCAGCCCCCGCCGGGCCAAGGTCGTGGAGATCCTCAAGAAGTACAACGACGAGATGACCAAGGCGGGAAGGCCCTACCGCTACTAGGGTCCGCCCCGGGGCGTTTTAGGCCCCCTTCTCCGGAGGCTTTTGAAGCCTCCGCTTTTAACAAGCCCTCCTTCGAGTTTTCCCCTTTTTAGGAGGGCGCGGGAACGCAAGATGCCGAATTTCGTGAAACTCTATGTGAAATACGTTGACAAAATGAACCGCGCCGTGGGAAGAGTGACGCTTTACATGGTGTTCGTCCTCATGGGCATCCTCCTCTTCTCCGCCCTTTCCCGCTTCTTTTTGAACAAGCCGGTTATTTGGGGCATGGAGATGGCCCAGTTCACCATGGTCATCTACTTCACCATCGGCGGATCGTTCGCGCTGCTCTTGAACTCGCACGTGAGGATGGATATAATCTACTCCCGCTGGACCTTTAAGCGGAAGGCCAGGATGGACTCCTTCACCTTCATCTTCCTTCTGGCCTACCTGGGGATCCTCTTATACGGCTGCGTGTCAAGCACGGTCTATTCCATAGAGTACAACCAGCACAACAACACCGCTTGGGCGCCTCCCATCGCCCCGGTGAAGATATTAATCGGCGTGGGCATCATCCTCACCATGCTTCAGGCTGTTTCCGAGTTCTTCAAGGATATGGCCAGATCCAAGGGTCTGGAGATTGGCGAGCCCGTTCCCGAACTAAAGCTTTTGGAGCAGGCGGACGAGGAGAAGTCGTCTCGGGAGCCCGTCATCCCCGCTCCCGCGCCCGTGCCCGCTCCCGTTCCCGTGGTCGTTTCCGCTCTTCCCTCCTATGACTATAACAATCTCCCATGAGGCGATCGCTCTAATCCTGTTTTCTTCAATGGCCCTGTTGATGTTGACGGGGCAGCGGGTCTTCGGTGTCATAGGCGTGGTAGGGGCCGTGGCCGCCGTCCTTCTCTGGGGGAAGGGCGGCCAGGAAATGGCTTTCAACGCGACCATCACGCTCATGCGATGGTTTCCGATGATCACGCTGCCCCTTTTCGTTTACATGGGGTACATGCTTTCGGAATCGGGAATAGCGAACGATCTCTATAAAATGTTCCACCTCCTCTTGGGCTCCGTCCCGGGGGGGCTCGCCATCGGGACGGTCATCTTGATGGTGGCGATTTCGGCCATGAACGGTCTAAGCGTGGCGGGAATGGCGGTGGGGGCCTCCATCGCCATGCCGGAGATGCTTAAGCGCGGCTACGACAAGCGCATGGTCTCGGGCGTCATACAGGCGGGGTCCTCCTTGGGGATCATGATGCCGCCCTCGGTCGTCATGGTCCTCTACGGGATGATCGCCCGTCAGCCGGTGGGGGATCTCTGGCTCGCGGGCATCGGTCCGGCCTTGATGTTCGCCGTGCTCATCATGGGCTACATCGTCATCCGCTGCAAAATCAACCCCGCCCTGGGCCCGAAGATAACAACCGAGGAGACGAGCCTGCCGAAAAAGGAGAAGAGGAGGCTCGTGGTCTCGGGGATCCTCCCCATCTTCATCATCTTCTCGGTCACCGGACTCTTTTTTCTGGGGGCCACCTCGCTCGTGGAGAGTTCGGCCGCGGGGGCCCTGGCCGCGACCTTGGCGGCGCTTGCGAAGGGGCGCCTCACCCGCAAGGTTTTACGGGTGACGCTCCTTCAGACCTTGAGCGTCAGCTGCATGTTCATGTGGATCATCATGGCCGCCCTCTGCTTCTCGGCGGTCTTCGACGGCCTGGGGGCCTCGCACGCCATCGAGAACCTCTTTTTAAGGGAGTGGGGCCTGGGACCCTGGGGCGTCTTGATCTTGATGCAGGTCTCCTTTCTCGTCATGGGCATGTTCCTAGACGACACGGCCATGCTGGTCATAGTCGCCCCCCTCTACATACCCCTGGTCAAAAGCATGGGCTTCGATCTGGTCTGGTACGGCGTGCTCTACACCATCACCTGCCAGGTGGCCTACATGACCCCGCCCTTCGGCTACAACCTCTTTCTGATGAAGGCTTTGGCCCCCAAGGAGGTCACCCTGGGCGACATCTACGCCTCCATCGTCCCCTTCACCATGATAATGCTCCTAGGCCTTCTTCTGGTCATGGTCTTTCCCGCCATCGCCATGCACATCCCCCATTATTTCCTTGGAAGGTGATCCCGAAGAGATCGCGACTCTTTTAAGACTTGGGTCGAACGCTCTTAAGCCCGGGGGCCGCGGGCGGAAGCTTTTCTTCAAGCGGTTTTTTTTCCGCTCTCGAATTTTTTTTCGAAATACGCGTTTTTCGCCTCTTTTCGTGAGAGACCGTTTTTCACCGCCGCGGGTTTTTCCCCGCGTCTCTTCCGCTTTTTCTTCCTTTTCCGTTGTCCGTCTCGTTTCCGCTTTCATTTCCGTTTCCGGATCCTTATGCCGAATTACAATAAGCTTCCCTTAAAGACCCTTCTGGCCAAGGCCTCGCCCCTTCGTTCCGGAGACGTCCTGGGGGGGGTGGCGGCGGATAACGCCGAGGATAGGGTCAGGGCCCAGATGGCCCTGGCGGAAACGCCTCTTTCGCGGTTTCTGGAAGAGGAGCTCGTAGCCTATAAAGAAGACGAGGTGACCCGGCTGATTTTAGACTCCCACGACGCCCAGGCCTTCGGGCCAGTGAAAAGCTTCACCGTGGGGGAGCTGAGGGACTATCTCCTCTCCGAGCGGGCGGACTCCCGGTCCATCGCCAGCCTCTCCCCGGGACTCACTCCGGAGATGGCCGCGGCCGCGTCCAAGCTCATGCGGGCCCAGGATCTGATCCTCGCCGCCTCGAAAATCACGGTGGTCACCCGTTTCCGCGACACCATAGGGCTTCCCGGGCGCTTCTCCTCGCGGATCCAGCCGAACCACCCCGTAGACGATTTAAAGGGCATCCTGGCCTCGGCTTTGGACGGGCTCTTTTACGGATCGGGCGACGCCGTGATCGGCGTGAACCCGGTTTCCGGCAGCCTGGAGAACCTCCTGAAGATAAACAGCCTTATGGCCGAGCTCATAGAGCGCTACGAAATTCCCACCCAGAGCTGCGTTTTGACCCACGTGACGGACACTTTGGAGCTCGTGCGAAGGGGGGCTCCGGTGGATCTCTGCTTCCAGTCCATCGCCGGAACGGAGAAGGCCAACCGCGGCTTCGGCGTCTCGCTCTCCCTTTTGCGGGAGGCCAAAGACGCGGTCCTCTCCCTCGGGAGGGGGACCGTCGGGAAAGAAAACGTCATGTACTTCGAGACCGGCCAAGGCTCCGCCCTCTCGTCGGACGCCTCGTTTGGAATCGATCAGCAGACGGTGGAGGCCAGGGCCTACGCCGTCGCCCGGCGTTTCAAACCCTTTTTGGTGAACTCGGTGGTGGGCTTCATCGGACCGGAATACCTGGCCGACGGAAAGCAGATAATAAGGGCCTCCCTCGAGGATCACTTCTGCGGCAAACTCCTAGGCCTCCCCATGGGCCTCGACCTCTGCTACACCAACCACATAACGGCCGACCAGGACGACATGGACGTGGCCCTGACCGCCCTGGGGGCGGCGGGCTGCACCTACGTCATGGGGGTCCCGGGGGCGGACGACATCATGCTCAACTACCAATCCACCTCGTATCACGACGTGGCCTATCTCAGAAAGATAACCGGCAAGCTTCCGGCGCCCGAGTTCCAGGAATGGCTGGTGAAGATGGGGATCCACGACGAAAGCGGCGCCCTTTTGAAACCGTCCGTCAAAATCCCCCTCCTCGCCGGGGGGGGCGGCTTGGCCGGGTTCTAGAGGCGGGGCGTGATTGATTCCGACAAAGGAAACGGCCGTGACCGCCCGGAAGGATACTTCTCTCCGGATCCCTGGGGATGGCTAAAGGAGCACACCGACGCCAGGATCGGCCTGGGGCGTTCCGGCGTGAGCCTGCCTTTAAAAGAGCAGCTGAAGTTCAACCTCGACCACGCCCGGGCCAAAGACGCGGTCGCGCTCGCCTTCGATCACTCGAGGATCTTGGAGGATCTGGAAAAGCTTTCCATCCCCGCCCTCCATCTTCAAAGCCGGGCGGCGGATAAAAACGAGTATCTCACCCGCCCCGATCTGGGAAGGCGTCTCGCCCCCGAGTCCCTGGAACTCCTAAAGGAGCGGGTGAAAAAAGATCCGGAACTTTTCCGCGACCGGGACGTCCTGGTGGTCGTCTGCGACGGCCTTTCCGCCCTGGCCGCGCACTCCAGCGCCGTCAAGGTGGCCTCCGGTTTTCTGGACCTCGCGCGCCTGGGGGGTCTCAAGTGCGCTCCGGTGGCGGTTGTGTCCCTCGGCCGGGTGGCGGTGGCGGACGAGGTGAACGATCACGTGAAGGCCAAGCTCGTGGTGAACCTCATCGGCGAAAGACCCGGCTTAAGCTCCCCGGACTCCCTGGGCGCCTACGTCACCTACGGCGCCTATCGGGGGATCATGGAGGAGTCTAGAAACTGCGTCTCCAACATCCGCCCGGCGGGGCTGAAGACGGAGGAGGCGGTGAGGAAGCTCGCCTACCTAGCCCAGAAGGCCTTCGCCCTGAAGCTCACCGGCACCCGCCTAAAAGACGACATGCCGGAAAACTACCTGCCCTTCGAGGAGGGCCTCTCCTTTTTGCCCGCGAAGTAAAAAGAAAGCGCCCTTCCGGGCGATCGGCCATCCGCCCCGACACCGTAAGGCGGCGGGCCTTTTGGGGGCGCGCCCGGCGTTTGTTTCCGGCCGCCGCTTCGGGCGGGCGATTGTTTTCGCGCGGGGCGGGTTTTCAGCGGGAAAGCCCCCCGCGGGCGCCTCCCGCCGTGTCCGACGGAGGGCCGCCGGCGGCCCCGGGTTCGGAAAAGCGCCCCGGGCGGGGGCGGGTCCCCGCGCCTTCGCCCGGGGCCTAGGCGTCCGGGGCTTACGGACGCTCTTTTCCGGAAAAAAGCCTTTTTACGGAGCGCCGCCCCGGGCGGGGAAAGTCCCCGATGTTTTTCGACTTTGAAACAACATACTTTATAAAGCGTGGCGTATTTTGATTTATTCCAGATTACGCGTGTTGTCTCCAATCAATTTTTTTTACGGCCGGACTTTTCGCCTTGGCCGCGAAGTTTGAAACGCCCCCCCCGTAAAAAAAAACGAAAGTTTTTTTACGCGGCCGCGCTTTTTTATTACCCGCAAATTGTGCTAGAGTTAGTCCTCTGGTTATCCCCGCCGGATCCGGCCTTCGGAGGCCTCGGGTCTGAAAGGCTCCGTCTCGAGAGGGCCGCGGCTGGGAAAACGCCCCTTCCCTCGCTCTCCGGAGGACCCGTAAACCGGATCGGGAGGCGAGGGCGGGGGGGACGCTCCGACATCTAAGCGGGGAACGCATGCGCGCCGTATTTTTCACAAGCACGGGAGAGGTGAGGGTTCGTAACGAGGACGCCCTCTTATGCCAGGAGCTCGTTTCCGGCCGCGACATGAGGGACGCTCAGCTCTTGGAGCTTCAGGGGAGGAGCGTCGTTTTGGCGGTGGCCGACGGCGTGGGGGGGGAGCCGGGCGGCGCCGAGGCCGCGGCGGCCGTTTTGACCGCCCTCGAGGTTCTAAGATTCATGCCCTTCGGCCCGGACGCCCAGGATCGCCTGGAGGAGGCCATCCGGCGGGGCGTCTCCCAAATGGGCGCCGTCAGCCGGAAGAAGCCGGAGCTCGCCGGAATGGCCACCACCCTGGCCGGCCTCTGGACGGACGGGGACCGGGGCCTGGTTTTCAACTGCGGGGACTGCCGGGTCTACCGCTTCCGCCAGTCGTTTCTGGAGCCGCTCTCCAAGGACCATTCCCTGGTGTACGAGCTTTACATGAGCGGGGAGATCAAGGCCGAGGATATGGCGGTCCACCCCATGCGGCACATTCTCACGTCCTCCATCCGCGACGGCGGCGAAGCCCCCCGGGTTTTTTTGCGGGAGATCAGCATTTTAAGAGGGGACTCCTACTTCATCTGCTCCGACGGCGTCTGGGAGGCCGTCCCCCAAAAAGATCTAGAGGATATCCTCTCCGCGGCTCCGCCCCTCCAGGCGGGTCAGCTCTTGGCCGAGAGGCTCCTTGGAATAGGCGCCAGGGACAACGCCACCTTCCTGTGGCTCTATTGAGGGCGGCGCCGCCAGCCGATCGCGCTCGGCCGATCTTGAAGAATTTCGTCAAACGAAAATTATTTCGCGTTTCTTTACCAGAGTTCGGAAATGTTTCACGGCGTCCTCTCCGAAGATGTAGGCCCGGGGGACGGACAGTTTGTTGAAACTCCGCGTGACGGCCACGTATATCAGATGGAACTCCTCGCGGGACACGGTCAAGCTCTGGGGCTTCTCTTGCTCCTTTTCCGCCTGTTCGAACACGTCGGAAAGGGAGATGAAGTCGGAGAGCAGGGTCACGTCTCCGTACTCCTGGCCTTTGGCTTTGTGCGCCGTGCTTATGACCAGATCGGCTTCCTTCTCGTCTAAGGCCGACGTGCGGAACATGCAGTTGTAAACGTGGTGGACTTCTCTTCCGTATTTCCTCTCCACCTCGAGGCGCGCCTTCATCACGATGTCCTGGGCTTCGCCCGCGTAGCTGTCGAGGGCCCCGTAGGAGGAGAATTTCCTGATGAAGGGATCCCGCACCAGGTCGCGCGCGCCAATACGGAGGTAGTTTATGTCCTTTAGTATCTCGAACTGATAGCCGTGGAAGCCGCCGTTGTAGAAAATTTTCATCTTGAACATGTTGCGCGCCGCGAAATCGAATATGGTGGCGTTGGTTCTGGCGATCACCACTTTTCCGCACTTGTGGGGTTCGGATGATTCGACGCTCAGGCTCGTCCCCTTGAACTTCTTTCTGGCCCCCAGGAGTTCCAGGTATCTGTTCGCCAGAGCCGCCACCCTGTCCGGACAACGGAAGGAGCGGGTGAGGAAGTAGGAGGCGGCCCCTCTTTTGACGGCCTTTCCCAAGGCGTTGACCGCCCCGTTCCAGCCGTAGATTTGCTGGTAGGGATCCCCCACCAGGATCTTTTTTCCTTCGAGGCCCATGACGGTGTGGAACATGGCGTCGTTTATGTCCTGGGCCTCGTCTATTAGGATCGTGTTGAAGTGGGGAAGACCGGGATTCGAAAGCTGGAAGAGTTTGAAATATCCGTTGTGGGTCATGATGAATCTGCGCGACAACATGTCGTCCCAAACTTTTTCCAGGGCCTCCTCCATCGTTTCGGAGGATACTTTCGCGTCCTTCATGTCCGCGTGGAACAAGCGGACGCTTTTTTTGTAAAAGTCCCGAATCATCCTTTCGGAGGATATGGTCCAGCTGTTTAAAAGTTCGAAGAGGATCCGCGCGGCTCCTATGGCGCGACCATTCTCCTGATACGGGAAGTAGCGCTCCAGATCCAAAACCCGGTAGTTTCCCAGCTTTCCGACGAAATGCTTTCCGAAGGCCTGGTAGGCCAGGGCGTGCAGGGTTTTAACGTAGACGTTGGGAGTTCCGGCGAAGGCCTTCTCGGCGTCGCCCGCCATGGTCTTGTTGAAGGCCAGGTAAAGCATGGTCTCGTTGGGTCTTTTCCTGGCGTAGGCCCGAAGGGTGCTGGTCTTGCCCGTTCCGGCGTAGGCCGTGACCGCCATTAGATCGTCTTCGGCTTCGATAACGGCCAGCTGTTCATCGGTCAGATGCAAGATAAGCACCGGAAAATACATTCGCGTGAAAAAGACGGTTGATAGGGGGGGCGTTTCGCCGGTTTTTTTTTCGGGGGGGCTTTTTTTCCGGGGGGGGGCGGTTTTTCCCCGGATAGGAGCCGGAGAGGCGGGGGGAGGGGACTCCGCCCCGGCCCCTTCTCCCGCGGCCGTCCGCGGAGCGCGTTTATCCGGATCTTTTAGGCGAACATCATACAGCTTTATCCGGTCTTTGCAAGAATTTATTTATAGGAGCCGGAAAAGAGGCCGGAGTCGTCTTTTCGGGGGAGGCGTTTTACGGGGCCGTCTTCTTTCCGACCTTCCCCGCCTGTAACGCGTCTTTCTTACGAAAAACCGCGCGGGAGTCGAAAAGAACGAAAAATTTCGGGGGAAGACGGAAAAAAATTAAAAATTTCTTGACATATTAGACGGGGCGCCCTTAAGATTCGGCTTCGGGTTTTTTTCCCCGCGCGCGTTTTTCGGCCCCCCGGCCCCTCGTTTCCGCCGTCGGAAGGCTCTAAGGAAGTTCGGGATCGTTTCGGACTGTTTTTTTCGAGCTTAGCCCCCTTCCGGCCGGCGACGCGCGGGCGAAAGCCCGCTAAATCGACCTAAGAGGAATATTCGCATGAAAAAACTTATCTTTTTCTGGCTTTCGGCCTTCGTCCTTCTTCATCCCTCCCCGGCTCCGGCGGAGGATTTCCAGGTGGCGGTGGCCGCCAACTTCACCAACGCGGCGACCGAAATAGCCGCCCTCTTCGAAAAGGAGACCGGCGACAAGCCCGTATTGTCCTTCGGCTCCACCGGTAATTTCAAAACCCAGATCCTGAACGGAGCGCCCTTCGCCGTTTTACTGGCGGCCGACGCCGCCACCCCGGAGGCGCTGGAGAAGGACGGCCAAACCGTTTCCGGCACCCGTTTCACCTACGCCCGGGGGGCGCTCGCGCTCTGGTCGGCCAAGGAGGGCTACGTGGACGCCGAGGCGGCGGCGCTCAAAAACAACGAGTTCAAATTCATCGCCATGGCCAATCCCGACCTCGCCCCCTACGGCCGGGCCGCCCGGGAGTATTTGGAGAGCCTGGGGCTTTTAAGCGGCCTGGAAAAGAAGATAGTCACCGGCAACAACATCACCGACGCCTACAATTCGGCGCGGAGCGGGAACGCCGATTTGGGCTTCGTGGCCTGGTCCCAGGTCTGCAAGGGAGGCGAGCTGACGGAGGGATCGGTCTATCTGGTTCCGCAGGCGAGCTACGCCCCCATAAACCAGGACGCCGTCCTTTTAAAGGCCGGAGCGGACTCGAAGCCGGCCCGGGCCTTTCTGGAGTTTCTGAAAGGCGACGCCTCCAAGGCGATCATCAAGAACTACTGCTACTCCCTTCCCTAAAGGGGCTCCGAGCCTTCGAACGCGGCCGCCTCCCGGGGGACTCCCCCGGGGGGCGGCCCCATGTTTTCCGGCCTTTCCCAGGGGTTTGTCCGTGATATGGCGCGGGATTATATTGGGCGATCATATTTTTTAATAAAAAATTAAAATTTTTCGATATTGTTTGACATTATTAATAAATCAATAATTATTTCATATTATTTTCGATGCCTATAATTCGCCTTTAGCATACGCCTAAAAAATTAGAATCTAGTTTTCTTTGATTTTTATAACGCCGTATCGCGGACAAACCCTTCCCGAGCCCTCCGGCCTTAGCCCTCCGGCCTTAGGCTTCCCCCCTTCCTTCTTTCCTCCCTCCTTTGAAACGGTTAGAGATGACGCTGTCCGCGGCCGACCTTAGCGCCCTTTACCTTTCCCTCAAGCTGGGGCTCGCGGCCGCCTCCGTCACCCTTCTTTTGGGAGCGCCCCTGGCCTGGTGGCTCTCCCGGGGCTCGGGTCTTTTCCGCCGGGTGGTCGGGGCCGTGGCCACCATGCCCATCGTCCTCCCGCCCACGGTTCTGGGTTTCTACCTCCTGGTGCTCCTGGGGCCCCGGGGCTTCGTCGGCCAGGCCTTCGAGGCCCTGGGCTTCAGGCTCCTTCCCTTCAGCTTCTGGGGCCTGGTGGTGGCCTCGGTCATCTCCTCCCTTCCCTTCGTGGTGCAGCCGCTCCAAAACGCCTTCGAGGCCTTGGGCGAGCTCCCGATGGAGGCGGCCGCCACCCTGGGCGCCGGAGAGCTGGACGCCTTCTTCACCGCGATCCTGCCCCAGGCCAGGCCCGCCTTCCTGACGGCGGCCGTCATGGCCTTCTCCCACACCATAGGCGAGTTCGGGGTGGTTTTAATGATCGGGGGGAACATCCCGGACGTGACCCGGGTCCTTTCCCTGCAGATCTACGTCTACGTGGAGATGGGGAGCTACGCCAACGCCCACGCCCTTTCGGCCATCCTCATGGTCTCCGCCATCCTGAGCACCCTGGCCGTCCAGCTCTTGAACCCCAAAAAGAAGCGCCTGGCCCTGCGGGCCGGAAACTTCTAAAAAATATTTTCCTATGAAACCACCTCCGGGAGCTTTCCTGCGGCGGGGTGAAAACCTTCCTCTCTTTTCATGAGAGTTTTTCGGCCTAAACGAGCGCCTCCGGCGCTCCGGGCCGCGGGCCCGAAGCGCCGGAGCCTTTCCGCCTTCCCCCGCTTCGCCGTTTCCGGAATCGGGTCCCCCGGGCTTCAGCGCTTTCCGGCCCGCTCTTTCGGGGGCCTCGTTCGACCTTCAGGGGGCGTACCGGCGTTATTATCTTGATTCGCGCCCCTTAAAGGGATAGAATTCACAACCGGCGCCCCCCCTCCGGACGCCTCCGGATCCCTCCTTCGGCCCGCGCCGGGGGCGTTTTCGGCCCGCCGCCCGGGTGGAGGGGCTTATGGAAGAGATTAAAATTCAACGCCCCGAAGTCTTTTCGAGGCGAGCGGAGTGACTTCATGCGTTTTACCGCCCCGTTCCTGACCGCCATTTTGACTTTGGCGCTTATCCCCTGCGCCGGAATGGAACTTAGAGCCCAAGAGGCCGACACCCAGCGAACCAAGTCCACCGGGGGCTCCATCTCCTCCGAGGAGGGGGCCAGGACGGCCGACAACTCCCAGCAGGGGATCACCATAAACGCGAGCGATCTCCTGCCCATGCTCCTTTTGGAGGCCGAGAAGGGCAACGCCCAGACCATGCTCACCATCGGGAACCTCTACGAAAGCGGCATGTACGGAGCCGTCCGCAACTACGGCAAGGCCCTGGAATGGTACGGCAAGGCCGCCCAGGCGGGTCTGCCGGAGGGCTACTACAACGTGGGCATCTGCTACGAGCTGGGCATGGGGACGGCCCCCGACGCCGCGAAGGCCTTCGAGAGCTTTTTAAAGTCCGGCGACATGGGCTTCGCCCTGGCCAAGCAGAAGCTGGGGGAGCTTTATCTGAACGGCACGGGGGTTCTGGCCAATCCGGAGAAGGCCGTAAGCTACCTCACCCAGGCCGGCGACGAGGGCCTGCCGGGAGCCCATTTCCTTTTGGCCCGCACCTATTTGACCGGCACGGCCAACATCCCCCAGGACGCCAAAAAGGGCCTGGAGCTTTTAAAGCGCCTCTCCGACAAGGACTACGCGGTGGCCCTAAACGAGCTGGGGGCCATAAGCTTCCTGGGCCAGTACGACCAGCCCAAGGACTACGACAAAGCCAAGGAGCTTTTCACCCGGGGGGCCGAACTGGGTAACGGCGACGCCATGAAAAACCTGGGCGCCCTGTTGCTCGACACCTCGGACGATCGGGTGCCCAACCGCACCGACGCCTTGAAGTGGCTCACCCTGTCCACCTTGTTCGGCTACAACAACGACAGCATGCAGAATTTCATCCAGAAGCTCCGCTCCGAGATGAAGCCCGAGGAGATCCAGGCCGCCGAGAACGCGGTGCGCTCCTGGTACGAGGCCAGGCAGGAGGAGCAGAGGGCGGCGCAGGAGGCCGCCCAAGAGGCGGCCCGGCAGACCCGGGAGCGGGAGGGTCAGGGCGCTTCCGGCGGAGCTCCGGCCAAGGCCCCGGCTCCGGCCAAGCCTCCGGCTCCGGCCAAACCCCCGGCTCCGGCCAACAAATAAGCTCCCCCAGCAAAGGAGCCTTCCCGTCGGGCCCCTGGAAATCCATCCAACCCCCGGGGGACGCCCCCCGGGGTTTTTTCTCGGCCCCGGCGGGCCGCGGGCTCCGGCGCTTTCGCCCTTGAAAGGGTTTTCCGCTGAAAATCGACAATCTTCGGCGTTCTTCGCCGCCGCCTCGTCTCTTGACTTGGACCGCGGCTGATTTTCCGCGCCAAGGCCGCTTCGGGGAAACCCTGGGGCGCGGGGCCCCCTTTCGCGGCTAGGTTCGTTTTTTGCCGTCCCGGTCCCTGGAAGCTATTGTCAGGCGGGCCGAAAGTGGAGTAATATAAGTTTCCGCTTTCCGTATGGCGGCTTTTCCGCCGGGGGGCGCGGCCTCCCCGAAACCGGGGGGGGCGCCCCGGGGCTTTAAAACGTCGGAGCGCCCTTTAAGGGCGCCGCCCGCGGGCGGGCGCCCGTAGGCGGCCGGCGCCGAAATTGGCGCTCGGAAAAACGGGCG
This sequence comes from Deltaproteobacteria bacterium, assembly GCA_031276865.1. Classification (GTDB taxonomy): domain Bacteria; phylum Desulfobacterota; class Desulfarculia; order Adiutricales; family Adiutricaceae; genus JAISMF01. The sequence goes on from JAISMF010000005.1 coordinate 48,224, forward strand.
GGGCGAAAGGAGGCTTTCTCCTAAGAGACGGGAGCTATGTCAGACTTGAAGGTAGAACAGCAGGCCACGGATTTCTTACCGGCGGGCTTCGATCCGATCCAGTCCATGCGCGTGCTGACGGAGTATCTGATCACGCTGGAATCCAACTTCAACGAGGTCCAGAAGAAGGCCTCCCTCCTGCAGCGCCAGAACGAGGCCTCCATCCGAGCGCTCACCAAGCAGCGCGACGATTTGGAGCAGGAGAAGGAGCGCCTCACCCGGGATCTTCTGCATATCACCTCCCAGGTGGAGGATCTGGAGAGCAACCTTCTCACCGCCAACCAGAAAGTCGTGGGCTTCGAGAAGCAGATGAAGAAACTCCACCGCGACAATGAAAACATGGAGGGACTCTTAACCCAGAAGGCGAACGACAACACTTTCCTTTTGGCCGAAGTGGACCGCCTCTCGAAGGATTACGAGAGCTCCAACTCCAATCTCATGGGCCTAAGCTCCCGGGTGGACGATCTGGAAAGGAAGCTCGCCGCCTCGCGCTCCCACACCACGGTTCAGGAAAAGGAGATACGGCATCTATCCTCGTCTCTTTCCGAATCCCAGGGAAAGATATCCATCCTGGAGAACAAATTGACCGAGGAGCGCGAGCGCCACCAGGAGGAGGTCAAAAAACTCCAAGAACGCTTGAACTCGGACGCCAAACACGAGGCCAACCTCCTCAAAAAAAGGGTGAGGACCGCCGTGGGGCCGGAACTCGTGGATCTGGAGCGCCTTTCCCACGAGAAGCCGTCAAACGAGCTCGCCAGCAACCTGAAAGCCCTCTTGGGCCGCCTCATCGCCAAGCTGGAGCAGGTGGGTTTCGAGTTCAACTAGCGTCGGGTCCCTTCCCAAGATAGTTTCCCGCCTCGTCCGCGGGGCGCCGTCCCAGGCGCCCCGCGGACGAGGCGTTTTTTTTCGAAACGCGTAAAGGCCCTCCCGCGCGGCTAAAATTTTCACGCGCGTTTCTCCAAGCGCTTGAAAAACGGATCGTCTCCTTTAGCGAAAAACCGAGGATGAAAAAAACCGCCGTTTTAAACGGCGGCGATTAAAAAGCCGGAGGGAGAAAAAAAGCCGCGGACGGATAATCGCGAATGGAAAATAAAAATTCGCCGCCCCGGCCGGAACGCCTAGGAGGGATCCGGTGTTTTGGCCGCGCCTCTCAAGGGTTTCTTATTTATATCCGGCGTCGTTTCAAAAACGCGTGCTAACGTTTGAAAGATTTTTTAATTTCAAGGACACCATGTCGAGCGCGCCTGTGTCTTCGGCGTCCCGGGCGTGATCCGCGATTTTTCGCGCGATTTTGAGCAGGGTTTTCGAGAACTCCTCGCGGGCGTAATTTTCCTGGCTCCGGTGCACGCGGCAGAAAAACTCGATCCCGTTTTCCGGGAGATAGGATAAAAACAGCTCCCTGGCTTTTAGGGGCTCGCCGTCTTCCAGGAATTTATCCACCAGGAGGGCCGCCAGATCCAGTCTGATGAGTTCGGAACCCAGAGAGGAGGGGAAAAACTCCCGGTAAACGGAAAGGGCCTTTTCCGTGAAACCCCGTTTCAAGGACAGATCGCCTATCGCGTAGGCCGATTCGGCCGTGATGAAATCCAGCTCCGCCGATCGGGGGGAATCGGGAAGCCTTTGGAAGAGCTCCTCCACCATTTCCAGGTTTCCCACCAGGGCGTAGGCCCGGGTGAGCTCCATAAGCGCCGAGGCGTACTGCAGGGCGGAGGACTCGGGACAGGGTTCGACCGCGTCCGATATGGTTTTGGCTTCCGTGAGCATTTTTTCCAGAACGGGCGGATTTCTGAAACTATCCGCGTATGGTCCGTAGGCCGCGTCCGCGGCCAGGGACGCGGATAAAGAATAGGCCAGGGAGGCTTTTTTGGCGAATTTTTTCAATTCGGAGGAAATCATTCACACCTCCAAGCCGCCTCCGTTTTGTGAAACCGGCTGTGACGCGGGCTTTCAGGTCGAGGTGGAGGCGCGTGGATGAAAAACTCGTATCACCGGTCGGTGAAAGCGGTTGTTTACGGGAAAGGCCGTTTCCACGGATGAAACGTTCGTCGTGAAATGGCTTGCCGAAAACCGCCCGGCCGTTTAAAAAATTGGAAATGACATGGTTGTTTAAGTCCGGACTCCCGCCCCCGGCCGCTTATGAAAAACACGCCGCCGGAAGAAGAAAAATCGACCGGCGCGTGAAAAGCCAGCGCTTGGGCCTATCCGGGAAACGGGGATGAGCGGCCGTTTTCAGCCCGTCTCCGGAAAGAAAATCCGCTGATAATAAATTTAAGCCTCCCTTCGCGCCTTGTCAATAGTCAGGAAGGATTTTTTTTCCGCCGGGGCGGGATTTTTTCCGGCCCGCCTTTCCGGCGGAAAAATTCGCCTCCGGAAAGAGCGCGGATTATTTAAAAATTCAAGGAGAAAAGCGCGGCCCCGGGGCTTGAAATTATACTAAATGCGTTATATATTTTTTCTAATTTCTCTATATATCGCATCAAAAAAATCACAACCGGATGGGTGTTTTTTTTCTCCGCTCCTTCGCCCCTCTCTTTCGCCCCCCTTCTTTTACTTTTTTTAGCGCGGCCTCAAATTTTCATCCGTTTATTTTCCTAAGGCGCGCCCTGGAAGCGCTTTCGGTTCGTTTTTTTTGGTGTTTTTTCCGTTCTCTCTATTTTAACCGCGAAGGCCTCCGTCTTTCGTCTTTCCGGACGGGAGCCTTTCCATCGGAAGGGATTTTCCGGGCGTGGATGATTTCCGCTGGGATCTTAAGCCCGCGTTTTTTTTATTTATCGATTCCCAAACTTTATCCCGCGAGGGGAAAAGCGCGTCTTTACGGTGGATTTTATCCGCGGGTTTTTTAAGAGGCGTTAATGTTGTAAGGCGTTTTCATTGGAGCCGCGGAGGAAAGGCTCGAACGTTTGACCGTTCGGGAAAGAGGTCGACTTTGTTTCGATCAGCCGCCGCGGCGGAAAAACAAGTTTCATCGTTTCATCCGGAAATAAAAGCGGTTTCGCGGTTTCACGCGAGGGGCGCGGAAAAAAACGATCCCTGAAGCGTTCGTCCGCGTTTTCGAGCTCCGCGGGCCGCGTTAAAGATCCCGTCCGGAATTTTTCCCCTTGGGGAAACGGCGAAGACCCCTCTCCGGAAAGGCGTCCGCGCGGGATTTTCCCTTTCGGGGCGGCCGCCCCCTCCCTCGTCCCCGTCGGATTTCGGGCTTCGCGCCTGGCGGGCTTTTTTTTCGCTTCGGGAGGCGGGGGCTTTCCCGGCCGCGGAAGGGGGCGCTTCGCGGTTTCCGAGAAATTTTCGCCGCCCCCCGTTTTCCTCCTTTTTTTAGGTGAAAAACGCGGAACGCTTCCCGCGGAAAAGGAGCGCCGCCGATTTTTTCCGCCTCCGGCGGAAAAATTCCCCCCGGGGGCCCCGATCGTGCTAAAATAATATTTGTTACCCGCGTTTTAAATTATTTAAAGACTATTTAATTCTAAGAAAATCATGTTTTTTAATTTTAATTGTGTGTAATTTTATATAATTAATAAGACCGGAACTTCCCTCCCGCCGGCCCGCGGAGGGGCCCGGGGTCTTCCGACCTTTTTCCAGGGCGCCCCCGGGCGGGGAAGTCCGCGGGTAGGGGCGGATTTCCGCGAACACGGACGCGCCCCCCGTTTCGGGGGCGTCTTGAGGAAGCTTAGATGAAAAACGTTATAGCCCTCATCATGGCGGGCGGTAAAGGCGAGAGGCTCATGCCCCTCACCCAGTCCCGCTCCAAGCCCTCCATCCCCTTCGGCGGCATTTTTCTCCTGGCGGATCTGACCCTTTCCAACTGCATCAACTCCGAGGTCTACAAGATCCTCGTTTTGCCGCAGTACAAGAGCCAGACCCTCATTCAGCACCTGGAGACGGGCTGGAACTTTTTCAGCCCCAGCCTGGGCCATTTCCTGCGGATCGTCCCCCCCCAGATGATGAAGGGCGACAAGTGGTACCAGGGCACCGCCGACTCCATCCGGCAGAATCTGGAGATGATCGAAAACGAGAGCCCCTCGCATTTGCTCATCCTGTCGGCGGACCACGTCTACAAGATGAACTACTCCCTGTTTAAGAAATACCACGAGAAGAACGGCTCCGACGTGACCATCGCGGTCATAGAGACGGCCAAGTCCCAGGCCAGGGAGTACGGGGTGCTGGAGGTGGATCCCAGCTACCGGGTGACCGGCTTCCAGGAGAAGCCCAAGAATCCGGCCACGATCCCGGGAAACCCCGACTACAGCCTGGCCTCCATGGGCATCTACCTCTTCTCGGCGGACGTTTTGGTGGATCTCCTGAAAAAGGACGAGAAGCCGGATTTCGGCCACGACATCCTCCCCAACATCCTCACCTCCCACAAGGTCATGGCTTACCCTTACCGGAGGGAGAACAAGATAGAGGAGGTGGTCTTCTTCACCGATTCCGAAGGGTCCAAAGCCGAGGTGCCGGTGGAGGTGGCGCCGGACTCCGGCTACTGGCGGGACGTGGGCAACCTCGACGCCTACTGGAACGCCAACATGGATCTCTGCGGGCTTTCCCCCTTCTTCAACCTCTACGGCGTGCGCTGGCCCATGCGCACCACTCCCAGGCAGTTCGCTCCGGTGAAGACGCTTTCGGTTTCCAACGCCGACGGCTCCAACCTCCACGGGGTGGCCCTGGACTCCCTGGTGGCCCACGGAAGCGTCATCGGCGGCGGCACGGTGAGGAACAGCATCCTCTCCTACAACGTGAACGTGCACCGCGGCGCCGAGGTGGACGAATCGGTCATCATGGAAAACGTCGACATCGGCCGCTTCTGCAAGATCAAGAAGGCCATCATCTCCGACGGGGCCAAGATCCCCGCCAAGACCGAGATAGGCTACAATCCGGCCGAGGATCGCAAACGCTTCTCCCTCACCCACCGCGGCATCGTGGTCGCGACTAAAAACGATTTCAAGTAGCTAGATGCCCCGCCCTGAAAAACCCCTCCTTTCGGCCCTTCTCCTTTCCGCCGCCCTGACCCTCGTCTTCCTCCCGTCCGGTCCCGCCCGGGGGGCTCCAGGGGAAGCTTCCGCGTCTTCCCCCGCCGCCCCGGCTTCGGCCGCCCCGGCTCCCGCCGCTCCGGCTCCGGCCGCTCCGGCTCCGGCCGCCCCTGCCCCGGCCGCTCCGGCTCCGGCCGTTCCCGACCTTCGGGTCGTTCCCGCCCCCGAAGGCGTTCCGCCTTTGGTGACGGAGGAACGGGAGCTTGAGCCGGGCGACAATCTGGGGAAGGTCCCCGAGGTCATACCCACGGGCTCGGAGTGGCTCAAATTCTGCGCCGGAGCCTCCACGGCGGATCTGGCCCTGGCCATCGCCCGGGGCGGGGACGCCAAATACAAGGATCCGGACGGCTTCACGACCCTGATGTCGGCCGCCGCCTATAATAGCGATCCGGGCACCCTTTCCATCCTTTTGAACAACGGCGCCGATCTTAACGCCGTGGAGAAGAAATTCGGCTACAACGCCCTCTCCTTCGCCGCGGCCCAGAACAAGGATCCCGTGTTCGTGAACGTCCTCCTCTCCCAGGGGATGGACGTGGAATTCAAGGATCTGGAGGGGCGCACCCCCCTGATGCTCGCCTGCCTCAATCCCTCGATCCAGGTGGCCCTGGCCCTCCTCAAGGCCGGAGCCGATCCCGACGCCACCGACCACTCGGGCGAAGGACCCCTCATGCTCGCCGCGGCCTTCAATCCCAATTCCATGGTGACGAAGCTCCTTTTGGAGAAGGGGGCCGATTTCGAGCGGCGGAACAAAAACGGCGACACCCCGCTCTTGTACGCGGCCCTCAACCCCAATCCCGACGTGACCCTGGCCCTTTTGGACGCCGGAGCCGACCCCAAAATCGTGAACTCCTCAGGCGAGAGCGCCTTTTTACGGGCGGCCTCCATGAATCCCAACCCCCAGGTGCTCTCGCATCTGGCAAAACGCGGAGTCGATCCCTTTCTCACGGACGGAATGGGCGCCTCGGCGCTTTTCCGGGCGGCGCTCGGAAACGAGAATCCGGCCGTTCTCGAAAGGCTCCTTCAGTTCGGCCTCGACGTGAACGAGGAGCACCCCTCGGGGCTCACGCCGCTTATGGCCGCGGCCGGCAACCCCGAACCCGAGGTGGCCCGCTTTTTAATCCTCCAGGGCGCCGAGGTGGAAAAGACCAACAAGGACGGGCGCACGGCTTTGATGCTCGCGGCCTGGCTCAATCCCAATCCGGCCGTGGTGAAAGTCCTTTTGGGAGCCGGCGCCGACCCCTCCCGGAAGGACCTTAACGGCCAGACGGCCTACGACGCGGCCCTAAAAAACGAGGCCGCGCCCGGGGCGGCGGAGCTTTTAGCCCCATGGAAGGAGTTCAGCATGGCCGGAAAGGGCGAGGCTCCTCACGCCGCCGAGCCGGGGAAGGCTCCGGCCGATCCCGAAGTTTCAAAGGCTCCGCCCGCGGCCGCCCCCGAGGCGGATACCGGCGCCGCCAATCCGGGCTCCACCGACGCTCCGATGTGAGCCGGCGGGGACGGGCGGATAAAAAATATTTCCTTTTTTCCTTATCCGGCGTTCCGGCGCCGACAAAGGCCTGGGGCCGTAGCGTCCCGCTTTGAAGCGCCCAGACGGCGGCGTTTTCATCTCGAAAAATAAGCCGGGTGTGTTGTTTCCATGCTAAATAGGCGTTTCACCGTCATCCTCTGGATCCTCTTTTTCATCTTTCCCACCATTTGCATAGCCGTGACCGAGACCGCCGGCCGGGCGGAGGATTTATTCCGCTCGGGGCTAACTTTCGCGGGCGAGGCCGTGCCTTTGGGCCGGGTCGACGTCCACGAGTCCCTGGACCAGGAGCTTCTTCTTTTATCCGAGGCCAAGGCCAGGGTGTGGCTCACGCTTCGCCGCTCGGGTAGGTACCTTCCCGTAATCGAGAAGGCTTTGGACGGGGCGGAGGTCTCCCGGGATTTCAAATACCTCCCCATGGCCCTTTCCAATTTGGATCCCCTGTACCGCTCCGGCCAGAGGCGGGGCCTCTGGCGCCTTTCGGAAGGCGAGGCCGCCTCCATGGGCCTTTCCGTGAACAAGCTCGTGGACCAGAGGCTGGATCCGGAGGCCTCGTCCGCCGCCGCGGCCATTCGTCTAAAAACTCTTCGGACCGGCTACGGATCCTGGACCATGGCGCTCGCGGCCTTCCTAGACGAGGACGCCCTGGCGGCGGCCGTCCTGGAGGCGGGGGGCGGGAAGGACTACTACCTTCTCTACGTCCCCGAGACGCTGGACAAGGCGGTGAGCCAGGTTATCGCCGGAAAGATCCTCTATTCCGACCCGGGGGTCTACGGCTACGGCCCCTCCAAGCCCTGGCCGGTTTTATCCCGCTCCGTCGTCCGCCTGGACGCGGCCTCCGACATGTACGAGCTGGCCCAGAGATACGGAACGGACTACAAAACCTTTCGGGACATGAACCCCCACATCCTGACCGACGCCGCCCCGGCGGGAAGCTCGATCCACGTCCCCTAAACGCCGTCTAGGCTTTCCTCCGTCAAGGCGCCACCCGGACGTCCGGCGGACGTCCGCCGGGCCTTGGACCGTAGGGGCCTTAATTAGCTTGGTCTTTCCGGCCGCGAGATCCCGCCTTCTTCCAATCCCCCCGAACAAGCTCCGAACCGTCCGCGGCCCAACCGCCCTTGGAAACTGAAATAAAAAGCCAAACGCATGCCGGATAAAAAAACCGTTTACCTCATGGACGCCTCGGCCTTCATCCACCGCTCCTTCCACGCCCTGGGATCCCTTTCCACCCGGGACGGGAGGCCCACCGGGGCCGTCTTCGGCTTCGTGAACTCCCTTCTGAAGCTGGAGCGGGAAAAAAAGCCGGAGTATTTGGGGATAGCCTACGACGGGAAGTCCTCCGCCGACGCCCGCAAAAAGATCTACCCCCAATACAAGGCCAACCGTCCGCCCATGGACGAGTCCTTGGCGGGCCAGCTTCCGTTCGTGTACCGCGTGGTGGAGGCCTTCGGGTTTCGGACGCTATCCCAGGATTTTCGGGAGGCGGACGATCTAATCGCCGCCTACGCCCTTAAGTTTAAAAACGAGGGCCACCGGGTGGTCATCGTCTCCGGCGACAAGGATTTCTATCAGCTTTTAAGCGCGGACGTCTCCATGTACGATCCGGACTCTTCCAAAAAATCGGCCCTCACGTTGGAGGCCTTTAAGGAGCGCTTTTTGGGTTTGGAACCCCAAGACTTCCTGGAGATGCAGGCTTTAATGGGCGACTCCTCCGACAACATCCCCGGAGTGCCCAAAATAGGCGAGAAGACCGCCTTGAAGCTCATAGCCGAATTCCGCACCCTGGAGGGGCTCTACGCGAAGGCGGAGACCCTTAAATCCGAGCCGATCCGTAAATCCCTTCTGGAGAACAGGGAAAACGCCTTCCTCTCCCGGGAGCTCGCCCGTCTGGGGGGGGGCGTGGATACCCCTTTAACGCTTTCCGACTTCAAGCCCAAGGAGGCGGACAAAAAGACCCTCCATGGTATTTTCCTGGATTTGCAGTTCGCGCGGCTGGCCGAGGATTTCAAGGGCGACGCGGGGACGGAAAAGGCGGCCGGGCTGGGACTCGGGGGATTTTCCGGCGAGGGCTCCTTCGGGAAGGGGGAAAAGGCCAAGGTCGATAGGGACCGATATGTGGCGGTCCAGGACGAAAAGGCCTGGGAGCTTTTGGAGGAGGCCTTGCGAAGGACCGACAAGGTGGCTCTGGACGTGGAGACCGACGGCCTCGTCCCTTTCACCTCCGGCGTGGCGGGGATAAGCCTCGCCACCGGCGAAAACGAGGCCTTCTACATACCCGTCGCTCACGCGCGGCTTCCCGAGGGCGGAAACCAGGATTTGCCGACGGCCCTTTCACGGCTGGGAAGACGTCTCGCGGACGGAAAAAAGGAGCTCTACGGCCAAAACGCCAAGTTCGACTGGCTCATACTCTCCCGCCACGGCTTGAAACTTCCCGCTCCCGCGGGCGATCCCATGATCGCCTCGTACCTTTTGGATCCCGACAAGGAGCGCAACCTGGACGCCCTTTCCCTGCGGCACCTCGACCACAAGACGATCTCCTTTAAAGACGTGGTGCCGGACAAAAAAGGAAGCTTTAAAAACGTCCCCCTTAAGGAAGCGACGAGGTATTCGGGGGAGGACGCCGATCTGGCTTTAAGGCTCTCCCTTTTACTCGACCGCGAGCTGGAAAAGGACGGGGCCCTCCACCGTCTCTACCGCCGGGTGGAGCTCCCGTTGGAAAAGCTCCTAGTCGAAATGGAGGAATCCGGTGTGCGGGTGGACGCCGGGGCTTTAAAGGAGATTTCCAAAGATCTGGAGGGGAAGCTTAAAAGCGTCGCGGAAAAGATCTACGATCGCGCGGGAACGGTCTTCAACATCGCCTCGCCCAAGCAGGTGGGCGAGGTGCTCTTCGAGAGAATGAACCTCCCCTCCGGGAAAAAGACCACTAAAACCAAGAGCTACTCCACCGACAACGAGGTTTTAAGCGAGCTCGCCTCGGTGGATCCCATCGCCCAGCTTTTACTCGACTACCGGGAGCTCTCCAAACTTAAAAGCACCTACGCCGACAAGCTGCCCCTGGCGGTGAATCCGAACACCGGGCGCATCCACACCTCCTTTAAGCAGACCCAGGCCGTGACCGGCCGCCTCGCCTCGGCGGATCCGAATTTGCAGAACATTCCGGCCAAAACGGAGGAGGGGAGGCGCATAAGGGAAGCCTTCCTCGCCCGGGAGGGCGCGGTTTTAATCTCCGCCGACTATTCCCAAATCGAGCTGCGGGTGATGGCGGAGTTTTCCCAAGACAAGGCCCTCATACAGGCCTTTTTAAACGACGAGGACGTCCACTCCGAAACCGCCGCCCGGGTTTTCGGATTGAAACCCGGGGAGGTGGACCCCGAGTCCAGACGGAAGGCCAAGGCCATCAATTTCGGGATCATCTTCGGCCAGGGTCCCTTCGGGCTCGCGAAGGCGTTGAAAATATCCCAAGCCGAGGCCAGGGATTTCATCGATCTCTATTTCTCGCGGTTCCCCGGAGTGAAATCCTTCATGGAGGAGATAAAAAAGGAGGCGAAACGCGCCCAGATGGTTAGAACCCTTTTCGGCCGCCGACGCTTTCTTCCCAACATCTCGTCTAAAAACTACCAGCTCCGCGCCGAGGCCGAACGCATGGCCGTGAACACCCCCATCCAGGGAACGGCGGCCGACTTGATAAAAATCGCCATGCTCAGAGTGGACGAGCGTCTAAAAAGAGAAAACCTGGACGCCAGGATCCTTTTACAGGTCCACGACGAGCTAATCGTGGAGGCGGCGGAGGATCAGGGACCCAAAGCGGAGAAGGTATTGGCCGAGGAGATGGCCCTAGGCGATCTTCAAAAAACATTTCCCAACGTGAAACCCTTTAAAGTTCCCTTGAAGGTGGACACCTCCGTTTCCCGCCGCTGGTCCCACGCCTGAGGGCCGAGTATTTTTTAAAGCTTCCTGGAAAGGTCATGGCGGACGCGCTTCACATCCGGAGGATTCGGATACAAGCGCGCGGACTCGTTGTGGTTGTATTCAAATCGGTTTTTCTATATCGCGCCGGCGTATAACGTTTGTAACAACAGCGCTCTACGCGTTCGTCTTTCACTTTGCTGTTTCTAATATTTAACCACGGGAGAATGTCATGAAGACGCGTTCAGGGAACTTTTTACCCCCCCCCCCCCCGGCATAGGGGAAGAGCCGGCCTGGCGGCGTTTTTCATAGCTGTCGCGGCTTTTTTGTTTTTTCTCGCCGGAGAACCCTTGGCGGCCCAGTCGATTCCGGTTGAAACTTTCACGGAAGGGTGGCTTAAAAACGGAGCGCGAATTAGGATAAACCCATTTTTAAGCGAAGACGGAGATATTTACGGAGAGCTGGACGCCTTTATTCCTTTATTCGACGGCGAAACATCGGCCTTCTTCGCTCAGCTGGGTTTGCGAAAAAGCTATGACGGATGGGTGGGAAACTTAGGGATGGGGCGTCGGTATTTCCCGACCGATAATTTTTCCCTGGGTTACAATTTATTTTTCGATCATGATTTTTCCGAAAATCACAGCCGCATGGGGGCGGGCTTGGAGTTATGGCACAGCTTTTTAAGGCTGTCGTCGAACGCCTATATTCCTCTTTCTAACTGGAAACCCGTTCAAGACAACCGGTTCGGACTGATAGAAGAGAAGCCGGCGGGAGGATGGGACGCGCGACTTAAGGCGTATCTGCCTTTTTATCCCAACATCAGCCTGACAGGAGGTTTTTCACAATGGTACGGCGATTACGTCTTGAATTACAAGGACGCGGTGTCTAAAAAGTGCGCTAAAATATGGTCCTACGGTATTGAATTCACTCCCGTTAAAATGGTCACATTTTATTACCGCAGAAACATCGCGCGTTCGAACCCCGACAATTCCGAATACGGGATGTATCTGACCTACAATTTCGGCTCCGACATAAGCGTTCAGACGTCTCATGATCTAATCCCTCAATTAAGGGAGGTCGAAGCGTCCAGGCATGATTTCGTGGACAGGGAGAATCGGATAATACTAAACATACGGGCGAAAAACGACGCCGGGTCGAAATATGTTATCAACCCTAAGATCCTCTCGTTTACCGGCTATGATGAAGGCGGTTTTTCCAGCAGCATTGTCGGAACCGCGCAATATACCATAACGCCGGCGCCTCAATCGGGATGGAAAATATCTGAAACTAATATTGGTACCGCCACCAACAACATGTGTTCGTATACTTTTAATTCTTCAACAGGTATATTAGAATTGACTTGGTCTGGCGATTTATCCGGTAACCGCGTATATCAGTTGTATATTAATTTCGCCGATGGTGATGATAATTTTATCGGTACCGTTTTTATCACATTGACTATGAATGATAATGTATAACCGTACGGCTCGCATGTTTTTGATTTCGAGGATCCCGCCATGTCATGGATAGAGAATTTCATATTACGGGATCGGCTTTAGTTTGATGCGCCTCGGGCAATAGTTTCGCTGGAAGAAAGTGTATAATATTTCGTTTCTCCGCTAGGAGTGTCGTCCAATAACAGTCGCGCTATTAAAAAGATTATGACCGGGGACTCTCTTTTCTTGACAACGTTTTTAGCCTGGAGAAAGATACGTCGGTTTTCGTCCGAAGCGCGCTATGGGTTAATTTTTAACTTACGCCGATAAATCCCGCCTGCGTAACTAAAAAATTATGGCGGCGTATTGGATGTATTGGTCATTCGTAAATATTGAATTACTTCGCCTGCTCTGAGGTGAATAACGATCGATAAACGATGCTCGATTAGCTGTCGCTGGAAATTGAAATTTTTTCATCCTTATCTAAACGTTTTTAGCGAACGTTACCGGGGAGGAATACTTCCGCCCGCTCCCCTTGGGAAAAGCGTTTTAAAAGAGAAAAAATGAATGATCCGCCCCGATCCCCTGCCGGCCAAGCGTCCGAACTTGGATGAAAAACAACGTCCGTTCGGGTCATGCGGAGGAAAAGAGAGAGAGCCTTGAAAGAGCGCTATTTTTCGCCGGGAGTTTTCCTGTTTACCTAAAAAAGCTTGACTTTATGGGAAAGGAAACCTATAAAAAAACCGGGGAGCGGTGTTTTTCCGTCTCCGCCCGGCGTCCCGCCGCGCCTTGCGGCGGCTTTTTCCGCGCTTACTTCCGCCCGCCCGGCGCTCCGCTTGAGATTCCCGCGAGGATAAAATAACCGCCTTGACCAAGCCCCCCAACGATCTGGAAGAAAACATCCTGGAAGGAGTCGACCCTTCCGCGGTGGACCTCGGCTCTTTAAGCGAGGAGTCCGCCCCGGAGCCGGAGGGCGGTTTGCGTTTTCCCAAACCGCGGCGAAGGAGGGCCGGATCCCGGGCGGCCGGGGCCCTCCGGACGGGCTTTCGGCCCGGGGGGGCGGAATCCCCAAGCGGCCTCGAAGAGGCGGATAAGGAGCCGGAGTTAGCGGCGGATTTCGGCTCCGATCTGGATCCCGAATCCTTGGACTCCTTAGACGACCCTTCCGAGAGGGACGCGTCGGGGGATCCGCCCCTCCAGGGTTCCTCGGGGCGGGAGAGATCCGGGGGGAAGGGAAGGAAAGGGGGCGCTAAGGATTCCGCCTCCAAGAAAAAGGCCCCCCGCCTAAAGGAGGGCCGCGGACTATTCCTTTCCCTCCTCTCCGGCTTTTTGTGGCTGTGCCTGGGGGCGGCCGTCTTCGGCTGCGCCGCCATCCTCTTGGCCTACGTCTACTTCTCCCAGGATCTGCCCTCGGTGGACAGCATCAAAAACTACCGCCCCAAAACCGTCACCTTCTTCTACTCCGACGACGGCCGGGTCATAGGCGAGTTTTACAAGGAGAAGAGGCTGGTCGTGCCCCTTTCCCGGATCCCCGAGCGGGTGCGGGAGGCCTTTCTGGCGGTGGAGGACGCCGATTTCTACTCGCATCAGGGAGTGAATCTCAAATCCGTTTTAAGGGCGGTCTACAGCAATCTCACCAACGACAGCCTCCAAGGGGCGAGCACCATCACCCAGCAGCTGGTGCGGGGGCTTCTTTTGACTCCCGAGCGCACCATTTCCCGCAAAATTAGGGAGATGATCCTGGCCTTTAGGCTGGAGACGACGCTCACCAAGGATCAGATTCTGGAGATGTATCTAAACCAGATCTACCTGGGGCTCGGAACCTACGGGGTGGAGGCCGCGAGCCAGGCCTATTTCGACAAGCACGTGGAGAACCTGACCACGGCCGAGGCGGCCCTTTTAGCCGGCATCACCCAGTCTCCGGAGAGGAAGAACCCCTTCCGGCGTCCGGAGGAGGCCCGGGCGCGTCAGGAGCACGCCATTTCGCGGATGCTCCACGAGGGTTACATCACCCAAGAGGAGGCCGCCCAGGCCCGGGCCGAGGTTTTAAACCTGCGGGGGGTCCAGCCCAATCCCAACCTGACCGAGGCCCCCTACTTCACCGAGCACGTGCGGCGCGTCCTGGCGGAGAAGTACGGCGAGGAGAGCCTCTACAACGACGGCTGGAAAATTTACACGACGGTCAATATCGAGGCCCAGCGGGCGGCCGATCAGGCCGTGGCGAGGGGCCTGAGGGAGTACGCCAGGCGACGGGGCTTCAAGGGCCCGATCCGGAGCTACGGGACGGAAGACGAGATCCGGCGGGCCTTGGAGGCCCAGGACGCGTCGCTTCCTCCGGAGGGGCTCTATCCGGAGCGCCTCTACGAGGCCGTGATCGCGGCGGTGGGGGAGGATTCCCTTTCCGTGAGCGTGGGATCCTACCGGGGAGTGGTGGATAAGAAGGGCCTGGAGTGGATCCTTCCCAAGGGGGCGCTCGGAAAGCAGCTGAAAAGGGGGGACGTCGTCTGGGTGAGGCTCGCGGAGCCGGGGGAGGATTCCCCGGCGCTTACCGGGAGCCGGGACGAGGAGTTAAGAAGGATAGCCGGAGGCGAGGGCGGAGCCGAGGCGAGGAGCTTCGTTTTGGAGCAGAAGACGGACGTGCAGGCGGCCCTTTTGAGCATGGACCTCGCGGACGGAGCGGTCAAAGCCATGGTGGGGGGCCGCAGCTTCCAGGAAAGCCAGTTCAACCGCGCTACCCAGAGCCAGAGGCAGCCCGGATCCTCGTTTAAGCCCATCGTCTACGCCGCGGCCATGGACCACGGCTTCACCCCCGGCTCCGTCATGGTGGACGGACCGGTGGTGATTGACGACATCGGCAGCCGCCGGCGCTGGAAGCCCATGAACTCGGACAACAAGTTTCTAGGCCCCATGCCCCTCTACAACGCCCTGGTGGCCTCCAGGAATTTGATCTCGGTGAAGGTTCTGGAGGTCATAGGCTTCCAGGCCTTGGACGAGACCGCTAAAAGCATGGGCATAAAATCCGAGCTCCCCGACAGCCTGGCCGTGGCCCTGGGCTCCCACGGCGTCACCATGCCGGAGATGCTCACGGCCTACTCCTCCTTTCCCAACCAGGGGACGAGGGTGGAGCCCCGCTACATAACCAGAATCGAGGACCGCGACGGAAATCTGGTGGAGAGCTTCGAGCCCGCCTTCCACCAGGCCATCCCCCCGGCCACGGCCTGCGAGCTCACCTGGATGCTTAGGGGGGTGGTGGCCCAGGGCACCGGCACCTCGGTCAAACCCTTGAACCGCCCGGTGGGGGGCAAGACCGGCACCACCAACGACTACTCGGACGCCTGGTTCGTGGGCTTCACGCCGGAATACGTGACGGCCGTCTGGCTGGGCACCGACGAGCTCAAACCCAGGGGCGTGGGGGAGGTGGGCGGCCGCGCCGCCGGACCCGTCTTCCTCTATTACATGCAGAAGGTCCTGGAGGGCGTCCCGGTCACGGAGTTCCAGGTGCCGGAGGGAGCCGAGATAGTTCCGGGAGGAGCCTTCGGCGTCTGCTACAAGGCGGGCACCGTGGGCACGGGTTATTCGGAGGCGCAGGCCGCGGCCGTGCCGGAGGAGGATTTCCTCCGCTGGGACATGGAGGAGACCATGGTCCAGGAGAGTCCCGAGCCCGTGACTTGAATATTTTTTGAAAATTTATGCAATTTAATGAAATTTAATTAAATTTAACTAATTTTTAAATATTTTTATATATATTAAATCACTAGCGTCCTAAATGCGGGCTGATTCAAGCGGGCGGCCTGCTGTAACCGTGATAAATACGTGCTTTCCGAGGAATCCATACTTAAAGGCCCTGAAACACCCTGTTTTGACTGGTATAATTTTAGAAAATGCACAACCTATATGGTGTCAATTTTTTGCTTGACAAATGAAAAAATTTTTGTCTTGACTTCAGGATCCTTCCACGAAGAAGAAAGCTGGATGTCCATATATAGTGCAATTCATTTACGCTAATAATTGTTGGCACATAAATTGCTTATAAAACTTATTTTTCCTTATTTAGATCAGAAAATCTATTTTTGACTATTAAGCTGTCCTAAATCACGGACGGTTGAAGCTACCGTCTGGCAGCTGCCGTTTTTTTTGAGTATACTTTCCGCTATTATTTCATTGATATTTACCTTCGGGAGCCGGTCAGCCTGTTCTTGAACGGGCGGTCAATCTTTTAAATGGCTTCTAACCATTGTTTCAGCTGTCCTAAATCCTTGATGATGAAAACTTAGCCGCTTGCTATCTTGTTTTCTAAATTTAGAATAATGATATAGAGTGAAGCTTGAACTTAGCCGTCAAAACAGCCGGTGAAACTGCACCACCGGGCTGCCATCGGGGGGTGGCTTCTTTTCGCAGTGGGGAACTTTGAGCCAGTCCCAGAGAACCTTATAGGTGAACCAGTTGATCCTCAAGAGGTGGATGAGATTGGAAAAGTTCCAGCTTATTTTCTCGGGCAAGATCTGAAGGTACTTCACTATCAGGATGGCCAACATGGCCGTGTAAAGCTGGATGCGGACGGCGTTCTCCGACACTCCCAGAAAGGACTTTATCACCAGATCCTGCTTTATGCATTTGAAAAAGAGCTCAACCTCCCAGCGGTCCCTGTAGATATCCGCTATGGTGGCTGGAGGCAGATCGAATTTGTTGGTAACGAACTGCATTTCGCAGTTCTTGACCGGATCCATGATGGTCACCAGCCTCAGCTCAATAGGGCAGTCTGAAGCGGCCTTGGCGGACTTGAGCTTGATTATCTGATCCTTAAGCACTTGGCAGGCCGGTCTGGAGCGCTTGTACAGCAGTCTTGTTTGCATCCTGTTCAGGCCTTTTTTGCTGTTTTTCTTGCCTTTCTTACCTTTCTTGGCAATCTGGCCGGCCTCGCCGGATTCCTTTCCGTCCGCCTCCTCTGATTCATCCTCAGCCGGTTTGACGGCCGAAGCGGGAATTTCCAGATCTTTCACCACCACGTAGTTCATCGTTTCTTTGGGCCGGGTAACGAAGAAAATCCCCTCCTGGGTCCACCTGTAAAAAAGGGAATAGTCCACATACCCCCTGTCCATGGCCACGATGCTCCCTTGGGGCAGGGAAAGCGACCTGGCGGCGATAATGTCGTGCTCTTTAGCCACGGAGATGCTCACAAAGACCGGCAGGCAGGTGTCGTTGTCCAGTAGAGTGTGGATTTTAACGCCCCCCTTTCTGGTTCTGTAATACGCCCAGTCGAATAACGACAGGCTGAGGCTTATGGTGGAGGAGTCGAATGAATACAGTGGATTTGTGAAATCGAAGGCCCTACCTCCCCTAGGCAGTCGTCTGGTAATCTCGCCCACCATCATCTCGAACGCGTCCTGGAATACTTTCCAGTCCCGGTTGGCGTTGTTGTAGGATAGGGTGGACTTGGTGGGGAGCCTGCGCAGGTAGAGCTGCTGGACCCTTTCCGGGGTGGTGGCGATCGCTCCTACCAGATCCCGCAGGGATTCACAGCCAGTCAACTGGCTGAAAACCATCGTGACGAGATGAGTCCAGGTGTCAAAGCCCTTGCAGTTGGCGTCGCTGTCATGCTTGTCAACAAGAAGCCGGAAAGGATCGCGCGGTATAAGGCCCAGGGCCTGAGCAATGAATGGCTCGTTGGATTTTCTTATCTCCATGTCTGACCTCAACATATTGAGTGAAAAAAATATTTTAATATCTTTTTATCTCAAAAATTGGGTCAAATCAAGAGGGCTATCAGACGATATAAAAAAATATAAAATATTATTATTATACAAAAAATAAATATATATATGCTTAAATACTTAATTACGTATTATAAAGTAATTTACACAAAAATTTATTTAGGACGCTAGTGATATTAAATATTTTAATAAAATTTAAAATATTCAAATAAAATTTAAAATATTTAAATAAAATTTAAAACATTTAAATAAATTTTAAAATATTCAAACAAAATTTGTTCCACTCCGCCCCTGAGCTGGAAAAACAATTTTCAGCGGCCAGGCGCCGTTTTCAGTGAAGCTCCTGAAAATATTTGAAGTTCCGCTGCTCCGGATACAGCTCCGGATGGAGGATCATGAAGAGCTCCTCCATTATCTCGGTGAGGTTTCCGAAGGATTCGTAGAACAGGGGAAGGGTCGCGTAGGTCCTCCCATCCGGCCCCAGGGGTTTAATGGGCGAGACGGCGGGGTTTTTCCGGATCACGGTCTCTTTTCCACCCTCCAGCTGGCCGGCCGTGGGGTAGAGGATCAACACGTCCGCCGAGCGCCCCTTCTCCACGAAATGCTCCAAGGATACCTCCTCGGTGGAGGCCCCTTTCACATCCGCGAAGACGTAATCCGCTCCGAGCCCGCGGACGATCTCCCCCACCCAGTTTTCCCCCGGTTCCGCGAAGACCCTCTTTTCGAAAATGACGGCCCACATGACTTTCACCCGCGGAAGACCGGCTCCCTTCTCCCTCAGCCTCTCCATGGCGGATTCGGAGCGGTCGATGAAGGAGCCCGCCAACGACTCCTTTCCTCCGAAGGCGGCCAGGTACTCCACGAAGCGCATCCGGGCTTTGAGGCTGTTGTCCAGGGGGGAATAGGCGATCGAGGAGGGGATTCCCGTCTCCTCCACTATCTCCGCGCACCTGAGGTTGGGGCAGAGGACCAGATCGGGTTCGAGGGACTGTATGAGCTCGTAGTTTAAAGCCGTCGAGTCCCCCACGTAGGCGAGGAGCCCCTCCTCGTAGCGTTTCGAAAGTTCGGGACTTAAGAGCTCGCCTTTTTTCACGCAGACGCCCACGACGCTGTCCGCCATCCCCAGGGACTCCATGATTCCGATGTCGAAATCTCCCGAGCCCACCACCGCCCTTCTTACCGGAACCCGCGCCGTTCGGGAGGGCGGAAAACCCTCCGGCTGAAGACCGCCCTCCGTCACGAGGGTCAAGGGACGCCCGGCGGCGTCCAGGGCGATTTTAACGCCCCCCCTCACCTCCACGGCGTAGAAGGTTTTTCCGGCTTCGAAAGACTTATGGGTCTTCTCCGAGGTCGTGTAGACTATAAACGCCGCGAGGGCGGTGAGCAGAACGGGCAGGATCGTGAAGAGGGCGACGACGAGCCGCCCGCGCTTTCCGGCCTTCCTTAATTCCGGGTGTTCGGTTTCCGCCATAAGACTATCGCTCCGCGGGCGCTTTTAAAAAAAGCGCGCCGTTTTCGTGGTTTTGAGGACGATCCCGGCCGCCCGTGAGGCGGCGGGGCTTTCGGAGCGAGTGTTTAAGCGGGTGAAACCGCGTGCGGGCGGTTTACGTATAGTGCGGACGAACGCGTCTTCGAGGTCGGAAAGAGGCGGAGTGGGTCTCAATGCGAACCCGGGGGAAAACGCGGACGAACTTTTCCCCCGCTTGGGAATTACCTCCCGTTGGTTAAGCTATTGCTCTATAATTTATGTTAATTCAAGTAATTTATAGTTTATTAAACGCTGCGAGAATTACTTGTCAAATAATTAATGATATAATAATTAATAAAATAAAAAAATAAACAGTTGAGCTAAAAAATGAAGCTAAGGAACGAGGCGCGCCGGCTCCGCGCGCCTTCAACGAAGGTATTATTTTAGCGCGCCGGAGAAAAGCTTTCAATAGCATTCGCCGCTATGAAACGCGGTTCGTCACCCGGACGTGGTGAAGTAAAAAAAACGGCGGCTCCGTAATGTCAGTTCCGGCGGTTTGTTAAAAAAGAGTCTTTGAAAAACATAGATCTGGCGTCGCCAGGTAAATTATTGTTAATATTTTAACTTTGATGCGATTGTAAAAAGTCCCTGCTGTTTTAAAAAGTCTAAACACTATATTTTATGATCTATATGAAATTATAATATATCATCTATTTTGTATGTGGTCGGTAAATATTTTTTAAACACAGACTTTTTGTATACGCATCAACTTTGAAAAGTTAGCGGGTTATCGGAAATGAGCGTTCAGTCGCTCAGGCTGGAAATATTGAGAAACACCGGAAAAATTTTTAAACTCGTAAGGGACGGTTTTTCAGGCCCTCTCTCCCGTTCTTTTGCTTCCGGCGAGTGAAATCGTTCCAAATAAGCGGATTCGTCGTTACTCTCAGGATGGTTTTTTTTATGCCACGGAATATCATCTCCTTTACGGTTTTAAAGGGAGGTTCTTTGATGACGTCTGAATCTTAAAAATTTTCGTAAAAATTTCAAGAGTTGAGAAAATTATATTTCTGCAGTTCCGGTAAAAAAGCGGTTCTCGAAAACAGGCGGTGGCCAGCGGGAAAGCGGCTAAGGTCCTCAACTAGGTGTTCCTCATTTTCATATGCGAGCTATATCTTGATGTATTATCGCTTAATTATGCGATGTAGCACCAAGTCATCCGGCAAAATTAATATTTTGCCAATTTTTGTGGGGTGCTTTATCTCTTCTATAACTCCTTCTTCAAGCCCGCGTCTCACCGCACCGCTATATACCGTTTTAGAGTTTAGGCAGGAAAGAGCTATCATTCATTCGCTTTGGAGCTGTAAAAAAATAACTGCTTCTTTTTCATAAAACGTTAATGGAAGGCCTGGGCCACTTCCGCCAACGAGCACATGAAAGTTTTACAATATTTTCGGATACTTGGAGTCCCCGAAAATACCTCCGAAGAAAACTTTCATATAAAACACTCATGGAAGACCTGGGCCCCTTCCGCCAACGAGCAAATGAAAGTTTTTCATTATTTTCGGTGACTTGGAGTCCCAGAAAATACCTCAGAAAA
>JAISMF010000014.1 GCA_031276865.1 Deltaproteobacteria bacterium
ATAGGCTCATAGCCCCATAGACCATAGGCTCATAGCCCCATAGACCATAGGCTCATAGCCCCATAGACCATAGGCTCATAGCCCCATAGACCATAGGCTCATAGCCCCATAGACCATATGCTCATAGCCCCATAGACCATAGGCTCATAGCCCCATAGACCATAGGCTCATAGCCCCATAGACCATAGGCTCATAGCCCCATAGACCATAGGCTCATAGGCGCCGCCGTCTCCGGAAACGCGGCCTCGGAGGCTTTAAAAAAGCGAGAAAAGGCGCTTAATTTACTCGCCAAGCCCGGGCCCGGGAAACGTTTAGGTTCCGAGGACGGCCGAAAAAATCCCCGCGGAAAAGAACCCGAGGATGAAACCACGCGCTTCGCGCCAGATGCGGACAATGGTTTCATGTTTTAAGAATAAGAGGCCGTCCGCCCCGAATTTTCCCCCAAAGTCCCCCGGGGCCTTTCGGGCTTCGGGAAAGCTCCCTTCCGGACCGGGGAAAGAAGGTGCCCCGGGGCGGACGCTGTGGTAAAATCGGATCAAATGGCGCCTCCTCTCCGCCGCACCTTCGCCGCGGATCCGCCGGGAAAATACAACCATGACCTCGAAGCCGGAAAACGAGATAGCCTACCTGGAAAGGGAAGTCCAGCGCTTCCTCCTGGAAGCCGTGAAGATGGGCTTCACCTTCATCGCCGCGCCGGAAAAGACGGAGAAGAGGCTCTCCCGGAATTCCAAACTCACCTTCACCCTTCTCAAGGCCAGAAACGTCTACGAGACCATGCTCCTTAGGCTGGAGGAGCTTAGGCTCGCCGAAGACGATCCCCAGGCCTACGAGCGGAGCTGGCGGATCTGCGCCGCCGTGGGCGGCAAGCTCGCCATGTTCTACGCCGAGATCCGCCGTTACTCCGAGGCCTTGAGCATCTTCGAGCGCATTCCGCTCTACCGGGGGAGCCTCTCCGAGCACAGCTCGTCGGCCATCGCCTCGAGCCTTATCGTGCGGCATCTGATCACCCAAAACGATCTTCCGGCCGCGAAAAAGGTCTTCCTCAGGATGAGGCCTTTGGGACGCGTTCCCAACACCCTCTACACCGTGGCCCGCACGGCCTACTGGCTCTTCCAGCGCTACGACTTCCTCCAGGATCTGGAGTCCATGGCCGAAATTTACGACTTCCTCTTGGAACTCACGCCCAAAGAGGAGCTGCGGAGGCTCCAGCCCTCCTCCTTTCAGGGCTTGAACCTTTCGTACCGCGAGAGGCGGGCGCCCTTGCACCTGGTGAAGCCGGAAAACGGCCGCGGGGACCCGGCCCTCCGCGCGGCCTCGAAACCGGCTCCGGCGGTCCTCCCCGCCCTCACCCTTTTAATGTCCGGAGAGAACGCCTTTCCCGACGACGGGGCCCAGGCCGAGGATTTAAGGGAGTTCGCGAGAATCGAGATAAAGATAGCGGAAAGGCTCATCTCCGTGTACTGGCACCGGGGACGCCCGGAGGACGCCAGGCGGGTCTACGACGCCATCCTCGATTTAAGCAACCCCGCCTTCATCTCCAACAAGCTGGCCAAATCCGGCTACAGGCTTTTAAGCGAGTACGTGTCCAAAGGCCGCTGGGCGGAGGTGGAGGACATCTACGCCAGGATAACCCCGGACAAAACCAAAAGCTTCCAGGCGCTCAAAGCCCAGGCGGCCTACGAGCTCGTCTTCCACTTCGCGGACGAAAAGAAGCTCGAGCGGGCGGTGGGATACTACGACTACATAGCCGGCCTCGACGAATCCCTGACCTTGCAGTTCGATCAGGGAAACGCGCTGCGCGTCGTCATGGACCACTATCACCGCCTGGGTCTGTTGAAAGCCGCCGAAAAACGCTGCTTTAAGTACCTGAGAACCCGGGGCTCCCTTCCCGGGCAGCAAAGCTCCAAGGCCTCCTGCGCTTTGAAGCTCTTAAGCTTCTACCGCGAATCCTTCGCCGACGAGCGTTTCTTCCGCAAGGCCGAGCACGTCTTCTCCGTCATCAAATCCCTCTCAGGAGCCTTGAACTTCGACGGCGTCATGGCCTCCGCTTTGGTCTACATGCTGGAGGGGGCCCTCTTGACCGACGACCTCGACAAGGCGCGGGGCTATTTTAGATCCCTGGAGTCCTTAAACGCCCCCGACGGCCTGGTCCCCCTCGCCACCTCCGCGGCGGCCCTGATCGGAAAGCTCTTGGAGCTGGGAGCGCTCTTGGAGGCGGCGGACGTTTACCGCCGCTTCGACTCCATGGAATTCAAAGAGCCGATTTTACGCCAGCAGTTTCAGGCCGCGGACGCCATACTGGACCACATGGAAAAAACGGGCGCTCTGAAGATAAGGGTAAACGAGATTTCGGGCGGGCTCTTGCGGCTTCCGCCGGGCTCCGGCTTTTTAAAGCTCCAAATAGAGCTCGCCACGAAAACGCTCAGCGTCCAGGTTCGCGGGCGCTGTTTCGACGAGGCGACGGTCACCTACCAGATCCTCATGGAGCTCTCCAACGCCGCGGGCGAGTTCCTCATGGGAAAAGAGGAGATGGAAGGCCTCAAGGCCAAACTGGAGCTATCCTGGTCGGAATCGGCCCTGGCCCTCATCGAACACTACGCCGGCCTGGGCCTCCACCGGGAGGCGCACATCATCTTCCTGGACCTCTTCGATTTAAGCGACAATCCCGTGCTTTTAAACAACCGGGACAAGGCGAGGAGCATCATCAGCCGATTCTGGGCCGATTCCCTGAATCCGTGACTTTCGCCGACAAAAGGGCCGGATCCGTCTAAAAACGACCTGTTCCGGCCGCGGCCGCCTCGAGCGCCTTTTTTTACCGCGCGCCCCTTCCCCCCCGTTTCCCCGTCCCGGAAAGTTCCCCCGAAAAGCCCTCAAAACGGTTCCGAAGCAAGTTTCAAAACGAAAAAAGGCGGCCTCGCAGCCGCCTTTCTCCGGAAAAACAAAGCGCCGCCGAAACCGCCTCTCCGCCGGAATCCCTTCGGACGGGGGGAGCCCCGCCTTCAAGGACCCGGCCGCCCCGGTGAAGTTCACCGAGGCCCGCGCCATAGGCCCGCGCCTGAGATCCGCGTCTTAACGTTTCCCCGAAAATAAGGGGGGGGTGGGGCGCCCGCGCTTGAAGCCGGACGCGGCCTAGCGTCCGGCGGAAAAAAGCGCGAAAGGGAGGTCCTATTTTTTGTCCAGATCCGGGGAACCGCCGCCGGCGGGGGGATTCTCGGGGGTTCCCGAACCCGACGGGGTCGGGGACGGAGGGGACGCCGGTTGCCCCGGCTTCGGCGAGCCGACGGGAGACGCCGGCGGCGCCGGCGGGGAAGAGCCGTAGGCCGGCGGAGCGGAGGCTCCTCCGGGCTGAGGCGGCTGCTGGCCGCCGTACTGGGGCGGCTGCTGGCCGCCGTACTGGGGCGGCTGCTGGCCGGCGCCGTATTGAGGCGGCTGCTGGCCGCCGTACTGGGGCGGCTGCTGGCCGCCGTACTGGGGCGGCTGCTGGCCGCCGTACTGAGGCGGCTGCTGGCCGGCGTACTGAGGCGGCTGCTGGGGCGGCTGCTGGGGAGGCTGGGGACCGCCATACTGCGGAGGCTGGGGACCGCCGTACTGCGGAGGCTGGGGGCCGCCGTACTGCGGAGGCTGGGGGCCGTAACCCGAACCATAGGCCTGCGGAACCGGCTCGTACGCTTTTTCACCGTACTTGTTCGCGTAAGGCTGTCCGGGTAGGCATCCGGCGACTATGTACCAGATCCAGCCGACAAACGGAATGAAGACCAATAAAGACAGCCATTTCGATCTGTCGATGTCGTGCAGTCTCCGGACGAGCGCGCCCATGGTGAAAAACGAGATGATGGGCATAAAAAACGCGCCGATGACGTATTGAAACCGCATCATTAAAATATCGGCGACCATGTCCTCGAAAATAGTCTCGGATGAATCAGTCAACAGGTCGGAATAGATGATCGATAAAATTACGAACGTCAATATCGATATTATGACGAACACGACAAAGAGAGCCGCGAACCAGATCCAATATTCGGCCCGGTTCGCTCTGTCTCTGAAATTAAAAATATTTTCGAAAGCGTGTTTGAAATAATCCATCAAACGACTCCTTTGCTTGTCGAAAGAATGTTGCCAACGAATTGATGCGGCATTATAATATTATTATTATAACAATAAATATTATAAGCAAAATATCAATATATATAGAAAATTAACATAAAAACTTTAAAATTAAAATATAAAAGTTAGAAAGCCCCGTTATCGCCATACGGAAACCGCCTCTCAAAGCTTAAAGCTAATGGCGGCGGCTCTTTCACTTTTAAAAGATGCGCGCTCGGACTTTATTTTGCTAAATCTGCCATAATATAGATATTTATCTGGGCTTTATCAAGATATTTTTTTCTTAATGACGGAGAATCCCCGGCGGTTTTAAAATAATTTGTTACAAATCATCAACATCTGTTTGATAATAGCGCCGCGATCGCCTCTCAAAACTTAATCATGACGATTGAACTACAAACGCGTTGACGCGGGTTTCCCCATGCGACATAATTGAGGCCGTTCGAGGCGCTTTTTACCGCTTTTTATGACTAATTTCCAAACTTAGCGTAAAATAATATTACGATATATAAAAATACTATTTAATATGTATATAAAAAATTTATATCATAAAAAAAACAATATCAAGACATTAATTAAATAGATATATAATTATAAATATTTATAAATTGTATAATTATATTATAAATATTTAGATCTTCCGTAAAAAAAATCGTCGCGAGTCAAACGAAGAAAACGGAAACAGTCATCGTTCTTCGATTGCTAAGAAAAAAATTAAATAAACAACAAATTTTTTAAACCTGAACGCGATAAAATAATTGCAAAATTCAAAGATTTAAGTTACAATTAACGAATTATGAAAAGCTTAAGCCGATACTTAAGCTTTTTCAAGAAAATGGTTTAAGCGAATTGTTAAGCGGTCTCTCATCCAAGGCTTTTCAGAAAAATCCTAAGATTGTTTAGATTTTTCTTTATTTGTCACTTAAGCGTGGCTCGAGAGAAAAGGGGGTTTTATGACTAATCGGAAAGATGATTCTGACAAGCTCGCGAATGACGCTTCCAAAAAGATCTCCGTGGAGACCTCAAATAAAAAATCTCACGAGTCGCCTGATGAAAAACCACTCGACCGCCAAGCCTTTTTTAAAGAAATAAGATCCGGCGTCCTAAAAAAATTAGGTCTCCCAATGGATACAAGGCCGGAAAACGTCTTAAATCTTTTAAAACTTCAAAACGAACTTGATAAGATCAACGGCAAAAAGAAAAAGCCGTCATAAATTAACTAAAATTAGGCGCAACCTCGTCCGGAGGAGAAATATCGCCAATAACGGGTAAGATTTATCACAAAAATATCAAAAACGATTGAAAAATTAAATCACCACGGTGTTCCTCCAATGAATATAAAACCTGATGTTTTTTTCGCTTCATAGCGAGTTTTAATAATTAATAAAGGAATGATAATGTGATACCTTTCGTGGCGGTTGGAATAGGAGGAGCGATAGGAGCCGTATTAAGATACGCGATAACCTTGATGATGTTTCGACTATGTCCGCTCTTACCGTTGGGAACGTTTTTCTCCAACATAATAGCGGGATTTTTATGCGGAATAATTGTTTACCTAAACAAAAATTCTTCATTATTAAATCCCGTAACTGCTATATTTTTAACAACGGGAATGATGGGGGGATTAAGCACGTTTTCAACATTTAGCGTTGAGACCGTCGATTTATTGAAAAATTCGAGATACCTTTTAGCATCCGTAAACATAATAGCGAATTTAGCGCTTAGCATATTGTCCGTCATACTGGGAATTCAGGTGGCGAAAAAATTTATTTTATGACTACCTGAAATTTTACGTGCTTTACCTAAATATACGCGATTTTGACGCTTGATTTTACCGATTCTCCTTTAATTCCACGTTTCCCCCATGCCTTATAAAAGTTTACGTCTCATGACACCAGAAAAGATAGCTTATACTCATGAAAACAGCGTAATAAACCGTGGATAAATCAACCTAACCTGGCGACACCGCGAATCGAAGCTCGTATAAAAATAATGAAATTAATAGAGCTTTTTCAAAATCAACTAAGCCGACTATCCATGCCGTTCATTTTTACGGAGTAGAGCGGGCGTCCGATGGATTGAAAATCGGAATATGCTAGATAAGCGCTTTAAAGAAAGCGAAATCATGTTTTCCGAAACACGCATTAATCGGAGAGGCGTTGGTGAACTCTGAGTTGGCCATTTCAGCGCTATAAAAATCGGCGAAGTTCAATTTTGGCTTTTAAAAGTTTGAATTATCCACCGAAGTATTTAAACGCGCGTCGGACTTTATTGATTCTTCCATATTCTCTTTGTTCCGCCTAAACTTTGCGGCGTTGGAACACCTTAGAACCGATCCGGCCATGCTTGTTCCGTAAAGAAGCGCCTCCCAAGATTCGGATCCCAAGACGAATGTTTACCTCGCCCGCGGATGACAGATCCGATCCTTTCAAATATACCCGGCTCAAATCGTCTTTGTCCGCGACCGCGGACGATAAATCGGATTTTTTATAATCAGCCATTTCCAGGCGCGCGCCGGAGAAACCGGTTTTTCGAGGCGGCGCCATTCAAAAAGCGCCGTTTTAAGGGAAGTTTCCCTGAAACTAAACGCCTACCGGGCGTTAAACGGATCCGGCCCGCGTCTTGTGTCTCATGGCGGAAAGGGAGAAGAGTTTGTCGTCCGAAACGAGACCAAGGGGATCGCCGTTTTCAAAATCCGCCCGTTCGCGAAGCGATCCGGTCTCGCATTTCGAATTGAGCCATCCACCGTGTTTTCGCGGCGTTGAGTCTATTATGGGATAATTTTATTTCCTAACACAGGGCGGAGGCTCCGCTTCCAAACGCGCTTCCCCCGCCACCCCGGCCGCTCCGACGCCGAAAACAGCCCCCCCGTCCGGCCGCCACCTCCCGGCGCGGGTCGGCCCCGCGCGCGTTTACGAGAATGGCGGCGAAGATCTTCGAAGCTTTCCGGCCCGCGTCCCAGGACGGCCTCCGGTTTGATCCCGGCGTTCGGCCTCGACCAACGGAGCCGGCTTTCCGCCGACCATTCTAAAATTCTTCCGCCTCCGTCTTTTCGTCCCTTCGGCGGCCGTTTTCCGGAGGGCGTTTCCAACCCGATGGATAAGCGGGGAATTTAGCCGGAAAAGGCCTTTCCCGCCGCCCTCCCGGTCGAAATCCCCCGGCCCCGGGGGCGCCTTCCAATTATCCCCCCGAACGGGGAGGGGCTTTTCCGACTTTCCAGAGCGAAAAATAATCGAATTTTTTCGCCCGCCCCGCCTCCCTCCCTTCAGGTCAGCGGCGGGCGAAAGACTAGACGCGGCTCCGCCAGGCTCAGCCCGGCTCCGCCCGGCTCCGCCCAAATCCCCGCCGTTTTGAAAACGCCTTTCCTTGGCGCCCGCGGCCGAAGCGCGGGGCCGAAATCCCCCCAAAAAATTCGCCGTTTCGCCGCTTTCATTTCCACCGGACGTTGGGGAAGACCGGTTCTCCGGCCGCGGGGGATCCCCGGACTCGAACGGCGGACGCGGGGAAAGTCGTCTCGCGGGACGCCCGGAAAAAGCCATCCCGTCTTTCGGGCGGAATCCCTTTCGGGACGGGGGAAACGCCTAAAAGAGGACGGATCTTTTCGGCGGTCCTTCAAAAACACCCGGACGGCGTCCTCCGGAAACATAGCGCGGGCGAAGGGGGGCTCCTTTCGGGGGGCCCCCCATACACGGCGGAGCTCTTGACTGTGGCCGCGAAAGACTTTAGACTTCGAATAATCGCGCGCCGAAAGGCTCTATCGGGCCGGAAACGGATTCTGGAATATCGCGGACAAGGGGACGGCCCCCGCCCCAAGGGCGCCCCTTTTGCTTCCGGAAACGCTCCGCCCGGCGCGGAAAACCAGACAGCCTATGGACAAAGAGAACAGAGACCGCTATCTCCGGATAGTCGAGGAAAACAACCTCAGGGTGCGGAAACTCGAGCTTCCACTCGTTTGGAAGTTCAACGCCATGAAAATTTCGGCCGTAATCGAGGACGTGAGCCGCATGAACTCATCCTCCGTCGACGCCCTGGAGAGGATCGCCGCCCTCGGCCCCGTCCCCGCGGGCCCGGAGGAGGAGAGGTTTTCCGAGGCCGCCCGCGGGACCGAAGCCTGCGTCCTCTACGCCTCCTGCCTCGCGGGCGACATCCTGTCCGCGGGGACGGTTTTGGACGCGGTCCTTCCGGGGATCCGCCCGGACTTAAGGGAGGCCTTCGAGGTCAAGGCCCTATCCTTTCTGATCTTCAACGCGGCCATGCGGGGGGATCTGGAGTCCGCCGAAAAGGCCTTCGCCCGCGTCCGCGGCCGGAAGCTGGGCTGGGAGCTCGCGGCCGCCCGGGCGGCCGCGGCCTTCGACTTGCTGTGCCCGCTAGCGAGCCTGGGCGCGCACGAGAGGGCCCTTTCCTACGGGCGGATCGTCTCCTCGCTGGCGGAGTCCTTGAGGGACCATCTCGCCCGGGAGGGCGTCCTCCACCGCCTGCGCGTTCCCATGAGCCCCCTGAGGCTCGCGAAACTGGTGGGGACGCGCATCCTCGCCCGCGACTTCCCCTTCGAGCTGGCGGCGGGAAACGCCCCTCCGCTCGCGGAGCCGGACCCGGACGCCCTCCTCAGACATCTGGACGGTCTAATCCAGATGAAATTCGACGAGCTCAGGATCCTCGCTAACAACCACTACCTTCCCCAGGGACTCGCCTTCGAGCTGAAGGAGCGTTTCATCAATCTCTCAGAATTCTCTTCCACGGCCTCCGACTACGCGAGGCTCGCGTATCTTGGCCGGGATCTCATCCTCCTTTCCATCCAGTTCGGCCGGGACCCCTACGAGGCGGAGTTTTATCTGGACTCCGTCATGCGCTTCTGGGACATCCCGGAGGCCGCGGTGAGCTTCGCCGACGCCTCCAGGATGGTGGTGGAGGCCCTCGTCTCCCGGGGGAGGTTCAAACGGGCCGACCAGGTGGCGCGCCAGGCCCTCTCCCTTCCGGACCACGAGGGAACCGCCGATTTGAAAGCGGAGGCCGTGAACGCCCTCGTGCGGGGTCCGGCCTTCTTCGAAAGCCTGGACGGGGAAAGCTTCCCCCTTTTGGAGCGCATCTCGGGATCCCTTTCCGCCCTTAGGGACTCCCCCGCGGTGAACCTGGCCCAGCTCAGGGTGGAGAGCTACCTCCTCCCCTTCTATTTAGGCCGGGGCGACAACGACAGGATCCTGGAGACCGTGACCCGGATCAACGAAAACCCCGACGCCTCCCTCGCGGGCTACGAGTTCCGCCTCGCGGCCAACGCCAACCTCGTCATCCACCATTCCCGCCACGGAAGGTTGGGGGAGGCCTTAAAGCTCTTCCACATGATGGACACGGAAATGAACACCGAGCCGCCCTTCCGCCTCAGCTGGGGCTGCGCCGCGACCGATCTCTGCCTGGCGCTTTCGGAAAACGGCCAGGTGACCGAGGCCCTGGCCATCGCCGAAAAGGTGGGCCGCTACGCGAACGATCCGGACCTGGAAGGCTGCCTCGCGCGTCTAAAGCTCCTTACCGGAGACGTCTACCCGGGCACCTCCCACTGACATTCGCCCGGTTTAAAAAAACATTCCCCGGCGTAAGCGTCGTCCCCGAAGCGGCCGGCGGCGTTTTCCTCCCGGCTCCTTTTCCGGAAAGACAAGCCAAAGGCCGATAAAGCGAGGGCCGATAAAGCGAAAGCGCGGGAGCGGCCAAACGGGCGGGAACGGCCGAACGCGGCAGTCCAAGGGGAACGGAAAGAGGGGGCTTCCCCCTATTTCCCCCCGCCGTGGGACGCCTTTTCCAGTTTCCGCCCGCGTTCGGGTTTGATCGCCAGACGATAGGGCCGAAAGAAGGCCTAAGGGACACGCGGCTTAAAGCCGCCGGGTCCTCGCCTTCTTCAAACATTTCTCCGATCCTCCCGGGCCGCGTCAGCCTCGCCCATCGGGCGGGAGCCGATCTCACCCGTTCTCATTGACGGGGAAGTCGGCGGGGCTGAAGCGCCCGGGCGCTTCAGCCTTGTCCCCCGCGGGCTCCCCAGATTCATTGGACTCGATGGACTGGACCGTTTCCAGGGCGTCGGGATGCGATCCAGGACCGTTTTTCGTTCCGACGTCTTCGCCGGATACGGGCGAGCGCGGCTTCACGCCCATTTCCTCCAGCTTCCGCTCTTTGGCGTCTCCTTACGAGGACGGTGTCGGCGATGACCTCTTTTTGCTTTCACGCCACCGACGTCCTGCTCTCCACGGCCGGCGCCAGGGCGTGACTGTCGTGATTATGGGCCGGATCAAGGCGTCCGATAAGATGAGGGTCAACGGCCCCGCGCCGTCCTTTTCCTTATAGCCGGGGTTGAAAGTCTCGGTTATCCGGGCCTGGTAGCCTTTCCCTTCGCGCGCGTCATAAGAAGCGTCGGGTTCCGACTGGTTCTGGAGGGAGTCGGGGGAAAGCTCTTTTAGGCTCTTTCCGCTCGACGCGCTTCACGTAAATAATCGCCGACGGGCTCGGCGATGTCGCGCCGCCCGCTAAAAATCCTCCGGAGGCGGAGGAAGGACTCCATCTTCAAGATTTCCGGGTCGGTCTTGAACCGCTCCGCCAGGGTGAAGAGGCGTTCGGCCACGCTCTGGATGAGGCGGCGGGTAACGGAGAGCTTTTTCCGGCTGAAATGCTCGTAGCCGCTTTCCTTTTCGAGTAGGCTCCGGTGATGTCCGAGTCCATGGCGTCGAAGACGTCGCCGTGGTTCTTCTCAAAGAGCCCGATACGCCTCATCAAAGCGAATAATCTCAGCCCCGCGCTGTTTTTTCCGTTGGACTGGAAATGAACGGAATCGCTCCGGACCTGGCTGGTGTCAACCACGAATCTCTAAACGAAGTTCTCCGTGATGGAGTCCGCCATGGGGGGATCTCGTGATTTTCGACCAGGAGCTTCTTGAAATACAGGAAGCTTTCCGGGCGGACGGCTGGCGGCCTGGTTGGCGCCTTCAGGGATGCCTGGGGCGGAGTAAACGGCCTGGTTGAACCGCTGGTTCTCAAAGGGAATATTTGTCGGCGTGGTCGAAGAAGTTCCGGATGACGATGAGTCCAGGAAATGTGGAGAGGTTCAGCGCGGGCCCGGCCGTTGTCGCGGCGGAAGAACTTCCGGAGAGGCCACGTCGGGAGATTGGGGGACACCTCGTCACTGAAGAAGCCGGCCCAACCGGTTTCGATGGACCTCTTCTTTTTCGCCCGAAAGGGAGTCGTCAAGCGGATCGAACAGAGGTTTAGCCGCGCCATTGTAGTCGGTAATCAAGGTAGAACCCTGATAAAAATTGATTTTACATGGTCATTATAACCATATATTATCAGTATGTCAAGTAAAAAATATGATAAATAGTCTCTTTTTTAAAAATAAATTAGCAATGAAATGTAAAAAAATAGCTATTACCTGTAATTCCCTGAAAAATTCTTACCAGAATTTTTGGGGATGGCAACACTAAATGTAAATTATAATAAAATAGTAATATAAAAATTTTATATTAATATATTATAAAATTTTAGGTATATTGATTTGTAAAGAATTGAAAATTTCCCTGATTTTGTTTTAAGTTCCTCGACTATTATTTTTCCATTTATTTTCTTACAAAAGAAGAAATATAAAGCATTTAAAGCATTATAAGCAATAATTTTAGTGTTTTTTAAATCATCATTCAAAATACAATATGTTATAGTCGACATCATCGATATTAATAGATGTCCTATCATTATTTCTACATAATGAGTTATAATAGGTAATATATTAGATTTATTTTTACATACATCAAATATTTGTTCTATTGTTTACCTCTCATAATACATAGGAAGCACTTCTTCAATTTCCATTTATATTGGTGAAATTAAAATAAACATTCCAAATGTTTTACAAATATCATCTATTTCATCATCAAAATATTTTTTCTTATTATCAACATTGTTTAAAAAAATAATTCTTTCTTCACAATATCTTTTAAAATTAATAAATGGATAAGCATAAAATTAATATCCAAAATAATTAACTTTCTTTCTTATTCCATATAATATTCTATCTTTATATCATATTTGATTATAATAATGTCTTATTTGATCTGCATGTTTCGCAACAAGTTCTTTATAAATAATTCTATTTTGTATTAATATTGTAATAAAATTAATATTATTAGATAATAAAAATTATAAATTTTCTTCAGAATAGTATCCTGCAGCCAAAATAACATATTTAACATTGATATTTAATAATTTTAAATGATTAATAGTATTTTCAAGTGTAACCACATCTGGAATATTTCCTGCAACTCATCTGAAATATATTGGCATTTTCGTTATTCTATCAACAACATATAGTAATCTAACTTCATTACTTATCTTCCCATTATGATTATTAACATGGGTTTCTGGTATATGAATATTGTTCGGCGAGCCAGAACTGTCAAAAACGATACCACGACCAGTATTATTTGGGTATAAATGTTTAAGATATCTAATAAAAAAGTCTTGTTGTGTACTTTCTTTACCCAAAATTTTGAGATGTTCACTAATTCTCCAATCTCCAAGAATTGCATTAGGAAACAATACACTGGCATATGTCCCTTCAAACCAATCCCTAGCATTAATGTTTGCCGCAGCGCTTAATAGTTTAAAAAAGACTAAGGCCAAAATAGTATCGGGGGAGTCAGGATAAGTAGATCTAAAAATATCTGAATAGTTATATTTATAAAATATTTTACCTAATATGTATATATCACCAAAAATTAATGACTTTGGTTCGTTATTATTGATATATAAATTATTATCTATTTCTGAAAAATTATTTTCTATATCAAAGTGAAAAATTCATCTCTCCCTACTTCTAAAAATACCATTTTCTAAATCAATAACCCTAATTTCCGGGGCTAATTTACTCACCAAGAAATTTCAATATATTATTTTATTGATTTTATATTAAATTATACAAATATATATTTTTTATATAAAATTATATTTATTTAATATTATTATATAAATAATCAGGTAAATCAACTTTTAATATTCTACAAATATCATTTACAGATTTATTAGCAACATCTAATAT
>JAISMF010000055.1 GCA_031276865.1 Deltaproteobacteria bacterium
CGAGCACATAGTAATTTATACTATATACTATAAGGTCTTTTTGTATGATTATCTATTTTAATATTATGTGAAGGATTTAATTTTTTTTTGTTGGGGCAAAAAATAAGGGGAATTACAGATTAATGATGCGGGGAGCGAAAATAACTAACCTCTTAGAAGAGAGACTCGAAACGAAAAACAATAAACACCTTCTTACGGGCTTTGAAAATCAGTTAACAACCTTGAAGACTAAATATGTTATAACGCTTCTTGAAATTTGTTTCGATATTAATTATTTGAAAAAAAATTTGACAAAGGCGGAATTTGATGAAATAGGAGAGGAAATATTTGAAATTTACATGGACATATACGGCGAATGCTTGATCGCTTTCGAACAAAACAGCGTGTGAGCGGATAACGCTAACTTGCGTATTCTCCGCGAATAGGTCTCGCGGGAGGAAAATCAGCCGCGCGCGGCCATGAGACCAGGGGCGAAACGACCAGTTAGGTCGTAATTGGAAACACCCCCTCTTTTTACGCGGCCTGGGATTAGCTACCCGCGTCCTAGATGAAATAGACTCGCCCGCTAGTAAGAGGCGTTCCATTTCATTTTCCATTTGACAAACAAGCATCGGGGGTGAATCACACAGGCTGATCATCTTTTTATTTTAAAAACCAGATCCGTGGCCGGTGACGGAAAAGAGCCGAGGCCTAGGCCGAGGCGGCGGGTTGGTCTTAAGCGCCGTCTACGAGTTTGCCGACGCCGCTCTCGGTTTGAAGGCGCTGGAAAAACGGTAAAATTTGGGCGGCTCCGCCTTTCTGACGTCCCGACCGCTCAATCATGAGGAGCGGATCGGGAAACCGGCTGGGAACCGGAAAGAGACGGGTAAAGCTAAATAAACGACCGCTACCTAAAGACGTCCGGGAAATAACCGTGGATCTAAAGACCTGTTTTACTAAAGACCGCTTATTTATCGCGACGCTAATCTACGCGACTGAGCGACAATCACTTAATTCAACAGCCAAACAGGACGGAATTATGAATCAAGAAGAACTTAAAAATTTAATAAATCAAAAATTGAACAACGAAGAGAAAGATATTCTGGAACGAATACTCACTGTTTTTTCGGAAATAAACCGTAAAATATTATCCCGGTATCTTTCATTGCTAGAAGAATATGGAATAAACGATGCTAAAAATAATTTATCTATACCGAAATTTATATATTTAACATTCATGACCATGATGGAATTATCTCTATTTCCCGTTTCAAAAAAATACAACATTTCAATAAAAAAAGGTAATGATATTTACGATTTTTTTCTGACAATCGCTTTGATGCCCGTAGTAAAACAATTTGAAATATCCCAAAAAACGATATTCCTCGAATTCATCAATAACAGAATATACCAAGAAATGAACAAAGCGGCGGCTCCCTATGTACTCAACATCGACCAGCCTGTTTTTACGGATAAAGACAATCCTAATCATAAAACATTTATGGACTCGTTAGACAAATCCAAGAAAAAATATTCAAGGATGTTTCTTGAAAACTTTTTAGATTTTAATTATATAAAAAATAAGCTCGACAAATCGGATATTAATAAAATTGAAGAAGAATTATTTGATATATTTATAGAACTATACAACGAAGTAACCACATTTTTATCTAAATAAGAGACGGTGGAACGGAAAAGCGAATGAACATTTTCAAACCAATTAAAAATCATTCGAATAATTATCAACAACTCAGCGGCTGACGAAAAATTAAATAGAATCTGATCCGCGTAAGCGTGAAAATTATGGATTCAAGCGTCAAACTCGTATAGAATAGTATTAAACGCATGAGACTAAGTATGACGCATACGCGAAAAGTCCTTCAGGGTAACGCTGAAAGAGATGATATACAAAATATGGGATAAATATACAGTAGATAAAGTAGTGAATTTAACATATTCGAATACCTCAAGGGTTTTTGCAGCCGCCTCAAATATCACTGTAATCATGATAAAAAAGAACATGCGAAAACATAGACACTCGTTAAAGGCGCGCGGTAAATCGAAATAATCCTTAAAACAGGAAAAAAGGCGCGTGTGAACACACAAAGAAACCACGATAACGAGACGTTTCCTACGTTAAAGTACATTGAATCATATGTAAAAGACGGCGTTTTAAAACCAGTTCGTCTATATGAACCCCAAAGCATGATGGGATTTTTAATAAACGTCCGAGCCCAGCATCGGTATCCAACTTTTTTCGAACCCTCGGATACTGTTTCACCAAAGGATCCACATTTAACGAGCAACGAATTTTCCAACATGGCTGTAAACAGCTGAATCAAACGGCATACGGGTCGTAAAAATGAATATCGATTTTCATGAAGATAATTATAGGCGATTCTTTGAGCTTCGAAGAGAAATATATTCTTATTGAGATGGTGGAAAATTTTTGCCATATTCATCATAAAATAAATTCAAAATATCTTTCAATGCTCGTATCCGTTCACGGGATTTTTCATGAATACATCTGTTGCTCCAACAATTGCCTGATGGTTATGGTAATCTATTTTAGAAAGGTTGAATCTTCTAGTTTTTTGCCTTCTTCATTCTTGTTTTATTTTGTATTGGACTAAAATTCCGTTATAAGCTGAGTTAGACTATTAAGCTAGAATTCTAAAATGTCTATTTAAGGAGTATCATCATGACAACCATTGACAAGACAATTACAATCCCCGAAAACAGGCGTGTAAATTTAGAGTTTGAGGTTCCTGAGAATGCGCCTATTGGTGAGGGAAATATTCAGGTTACAATTAATCCAACACTAAAAAATGGTCAACTATTGAAGATTTACGTCCATTAATAGGTATATTGAAGGATAGTCCAATTTTTGAAGGAAATTCTGTCGAAATTCAGAGGAAAATGCGTGACGAGTAAATTTATAGTTATTGATACCAATATTATCATTGACCTTTCGAAAGAACAAATTACTTTGGGTGCACTGAAAATTATTAGGTTTTTTGACATCGACCTCAAAAATCTGTATACTTAGACTGGGTATTTGTGCCACTTGTTATTTTGAGGGAGAGAGCGACAATGACAACCGATCTACAGATTTTGCAGGTTCAGACAGAACAGTTAGTGAAGCGTATTACTCAATTATATTCAGATTATTATGCTAATGTACAAGAAATTAAAGATAAATCACTAGATAAACCTATATTACCATTAATAGAAGAATTACATCATAATTTAATGAATGAAGTTTCAATATTAGAAGAAAAATATAAATTATTATGTATTAAAACTTTATCTAACAAGTTATTAATAAATAAATAGTATCTAATATTATACATTATAGTATCGATTCACAGGCGATACCACTTCTTCAAACCATTTGTTACTCTCCAGTTTAGCTTTTAAAGTTACCACCTGTTGAGCTGAATTAAGATACCATCGCATTCCCGGCCCAACTAATCTTTCTTTGAGCACAGTTTTATTAGCACTTTCGATAGCACCACTTCCAATGTCATATCCTTTTTTTATGTAAGCAGCGTAATCGATATTATTTATATTATTTTGTATATAAGTAGATAATTTAGCATTATTTACATGTTTTGATTTTTCTTTAATTATTATATCATTTAAAACATCATTATAGCAACTTTGCAATAGTTTTTGACATGTTTCTTCTAACCAAGATCTAAAATTACTATATTTAATACTATCTTTATTGTTTAAATTATTTAATTTATCATAATGGCAATGTTTATCATGTATTATAGGTACTTTAAAATATGTTTTACCAAAATCAGATATTTTTTCACATAAATGAAAATAATCAAGTATCTGTTGAGCATCCCAGAATATTTCATCTTTTAAATTTCTAATCCAAGGTGCTCCATCTGATACTAAAACCGTTACCTTGTAACTCCCATAACCATTTCTAACTGCGCAGTCAAACATCAGTTTTTTAAATGTATCAACACTTCCAATATAGGCAGTATACTCTTTAGCAGTTAGATGGTATCTTTTTCGTTCCGGTATAATACTGGCTGCTACAGGATTCTCTGGTTGTTTCTTCCTTTTTTTGACCATTTTTTTGCTATTTGATGAAAAAACTAATCCAAGCTTATTTTCATGCCAATTGGATTTATTGTTTTCTTTTTTATCTCTTGTGTTGAGAAAGGCACCATCCATTTCAATGTATAATATTCCATCTCTTTGTGTTTCTGGATACTTATAATTAGAAGATTCTTTGTCAAAAATTTTAAACGTTTCCTCGGCCCTGTTCATTTCATTAGTAAAAGCTATTTGCCCAATATGGTTCGTTACAGCCATTATAGTTACAGGATCCAATGACATGTGATGGTATTCAGCTAACTTCTCAGAAGCATCCATGAAAGATCTTGATTCTATGGCTATTTTGGAAACCTTTAACATTGCTTTGACAGTCAAATGGTGCGGTAATTTGTTCAAGCCCAGGGCTATGTCCAAAGGATAAATACCATGCAAACCTTCGCGATCCTTGAGGCGCTGAGCATCATGAGATGTTTTAGGAGATAGAAAATATCGAGAAATAGTAATAGGAAAATTTTCAGTTTGAATAGTTATGGGAACTTTTCGCACGGTTTTAAAATTAATATTTATTATTTTGTAAATATCACGTATATGCTTAATTATTTGCTTCTCATCTATATTTGAAATAGAATTTGATAAAAAATCTACATCTAAATCAAATTTTTTAGCACAAAAATTATTTATATAGTCTTCTATTTCATTAATATTAGTAAAAGATATATAATTATATTTATTAACAATATTATCATATAAACAATTATATAGAGTATTAATTTTATAAATTATCTCATCTGCTACCTGTCTTGGTTCGTCCATTTCATTTCACCATTGGCGTAGTTTTAAGACTGTGCCATAATCAAGATGAAATGATTGTATCATAATTTTTTAAAAAAACCTAATTTTTTTCACTGCACCCAATTACTTTTACAGATTTGACTTCGAACTATCCAAATTGCTATGTTTATGCAAATTTTATGACAAAAGTTGAACTTTTATCTGCTTTTGATTAAAACAGCAAGGATGAAACAACTATTAAACAATTATTATCCATTTTTTCTATTATTCCTTATAATGATAATATTGAACAACATGCTATCCTAATAAGGATAAATTCTCACTTAAAAATTCCTGATGCATATATAGTAGGTACCGCTTTAGATTTAAATGAAGCTCTTGTTACCAATGATAAATAACATCTAAGATTAAATTATTCAGGACTTATAGTTCGTCCTTTTTTTATTAAAAATTGCTCTTTATAGTCTATATTTACATCTAAAATTTAATACAATCAATTATATTAGATTATAACAAATTATATATTTAAATCTGTACATATTTTAATACTACACGGTATGATTATGAGATATATTTAAGTATTTATATAACTATTTATTAATAATTATAGTTAATTATAAATTAACCTGTAATATTCGGACAAATTTGCTTGCGGAGGTAAAAGTCAACTCGATTGTCTTCTCCCTATTTAGTTTATCATACCCTGTATGCAGTTCTACGCTAAAAATTATTTCAAGCTGTTCTTTGCATACATCAAAAGTCATCTACTGGATAAGGACAATTAAATACATCCAAAATCTTTTTGTGCTTAGAAGTCAATGGTGAATATACAGTTTTATTCTTCACTTTTATTCTTTTAATTGATTTTAATATAAAATACAATTCCTTAATCGTATAATTCTTATATAAATGATTGCTAACCATATTACCCCGGCGGTTAAATATTGGAATAATAACATGTGTTCAAGGTAACAACTTCATTTTACAGTTCTAGTTTTTATCCGCCGGGGTAATAGTGTTATGTATTTGGGAGGTTAAAATTAAAGACAAAAATCCAATAAATATTTTGTTTGAATATTTTTTACTGTTATGGACAGCTATATTTTCATCTTGATTCCTGTTCTTTATAATGTTAAACGCCTTTTCTACTATATCGCATTGTCTGTATATAGATAAAGCTTCTGTTGTATCGTTGTATCCTTAATATTGTTGCTGAGAAAAATACACCAACATCCATTTGCTAAAGCAAATGTGAATGCTTCTTGATTTTTCTTTACAAAATATTTATCTTTTGAGTTCTTTACTTTTTTAAAAATGATAAATTTCTGATAATTTTCATCATTAAGGCAATCATCTGGATTTTCTATTGCTTTATCGTAAAGCTCATTAATTGTTTTTAGCAACAAATTCTGGCACTCTAACTTTTAATTTTGGTCTACAAAAACATGAGTCCATAATTTATTATTGCTATCCCATACAATCCTTTTCGTGATCCCATAGATATGGTTATCGTTAGTTGTAATTGTATAATTTACATTTTGGTAAATATGCTGTATGTTTTCAATTAACTCTCGTTTTAATTTAGTTGAAGCGGATTAACCAATAATGA
The DNA here is from genome assembly GCA_031276865.1 of Deltaproteobacteria bacterium. Lineage (GTDB taxonomy): Bacteria > Desulfobacterota > Desulfarculia > Adiutricales > Adiutricaceae > JAISMF01. The sequence continues at coordinate 6,461 of JAISMF010000055.1, forward strand.
ATTTGATGTCTGAATCTAACATATAATTGATATTTTTTTTGCTAAACATTCCTCGATCTAAACATATCTAACATTATCATCATGTATGATTTGATATTGTTTTGAACAAATTATAAATGACGCAACATCATTTACACTACCATTATATGTACATAAATATAGTGGCAAGCTTGTTTTTTCACCAAATAATAAACAAACATTAATCTGCTTTCGTTTTTTATTACTGTAGTCACATGCCCCACTCTGACGGCATTCTCAAGCAAGCGATGAAAATACAGGATTCTATTTTTTGATTTACGCCTATTGAAACGGAAGACAAATTCATCAAGGTAACACTCCAGATGCTCCCGGGAGATGGCCTCCTGGCGCGTACCCAGAATCCAGCGTTTCATATGGAAGAACACCCGATGGACATGCGGGAGGGTGTCATTATTCTTTCTAGCCGCCTCCACCGCATGGGTGTAGCCGGAGTTGACGACTTGGGAGTACCCCGTCAAGCCGCCTGTTATCACGTGGCTCCCCTGCTCCACGTGCTCCCTGAGGCAGCCTGCAAGCACCTCCACTTTTGTTGATTCCATGATTTTATGCCGGATTCTTCCGATTCTACCTTTTATATGTTATGATTTACGTAAAAAGAGGGAAAATCGGAGGGCGCGGCTGGAAAACGAGCGCTTCGGGGAAAAAGAACGCGGAACGCCGCCACGGTAAGCCTCCGACGGTATCCGCGGCCGGGCTCTTTAAAAAGCCGAAAGCTATTGTTCCAGAGCCGAGGTAAAGTCCGGAGGGATTTTTTTAAAACACGTTCCCGCTCCTTTCCGACCAGCGGTCGGCGGAAAATGAAGCCCGCCCTGTCCCCTCGTTTCGAATTCCCCTCGATCCGGCCGCGGGCTTGAAAAAGAACCGATGGAAAGGCGCCGCCGCCGTAAAAAAGAAGGCCTCAAGGTTCAAAGGGGATCCCGCCGCCGGATCATTCTGAAAACGGACGACCGCCAAGCCCCGCCCCGGCGGAAGTTTTACGCTTGAAAAATCCCTAATCGGTGGTCATACCGTGGAAGTTTCCACCGAACGGCACGCCGGCCGCGCCGACAACGACAGGCGGCGACCCTTAAAAAGCCGGCGGATCCTTCCTGGCCGGAGATCGATCGCCGGGGAGGGATGGGGCGGCGCCATGAACAGAGGCTGAGTCGAGGGAGGAAATAGAGGCGGCGTTCAAGCGGAAACGAGGGACGGAAGTTTAATCCCCCCCGGGAAAAAGCAATCCGTACCTTAAATCCCATCCGGATTATCTTGAAATCCAGCGCCTGAAAGAGCTAGATGATTCACTTACGTCATATTTATTCGTTTATTTATTTTTCCGTAGCGATCTGGAACTGACAGATCAACTGACACAGATCAACTGAAACAGATCAACTGAAACTAGGAGACGCGGCTATGATTGAAGACGACTTTGATTACTTTAAAGACATCTGTCACTCATCTTTGAGCGATAAAGAAATTAAAGCCTTAAAATACATGACTGATAATTTTTATAACATCAGAGATAACGCGCTAGACCAGTATCTGGAAATTGTGAAAAAGCATGATTTTTCCAAAGGCACGCATAGCCTAACCTTGCCTCATTTAATGTTTTCAACATACGCCGCCGCGGCCGTATTTTCCGAAATTCCCGTCACTTTGAAATACAATTTATCATCCGCCAAGTATAGGCGTCTTGTCAAAACATTCTTGACGCTCGCCGTTATACCTTTCGAGTCGGATTTTAATCTATCAAAACAAGAGCTTGACGATGAATTTTTAAATAACGAACAATATGATGAAATGATCAAGTCTTTGGAGGGAATTAACTTAAATTACGCAAAGATGAGCCAGGAAAAGAAGAACACCACCCGTCATCAGCGCTTCGAGAGCCGTATAATCAAACACCAGGTCGATTACGTCTCCGCTCTTTTAGAACTTTGTTTCGATATGGATTATGTTGATGAAAACATGATCGATTCCGATGTTCTTAAGAACATAGGAGATGGGGTGTTCAAAATTTTAAATAAAATTATCGACGAATGCCTGTCACTTTTCAATTAAAACCCGGCCGCGAACCGCCTGGGTCGCGCGGATCTCTTCGTGGGTTCCCGCGAAATGACTTTCCGCCGCTGGTTTTGAAGCGAAACCCTGTTCGGCTGTAAAACCATCGAAAATTAGAAAACAATATTTCGCCCGGGCCCAAGCCGTTTCCGGCGGACGTCCTCGACCTAGACCGCCGTCCTTAAAAGCTTCGGCTCCCCGGGAAAACGAATTCCCTTACGAGGCGAAATAAGCCCCCCCTCATGAGGATGGGTTCTTTTCCCTCAAGGCGGATAAAAAATTCCAGGCCCCGTCCAGACCCTAGAATCCGAACGCCCGGTCCAAAAGGAGCGGCTCTTCGGGAAAATAACGGTCGAACTTTTCCGTCAGGGTCGATTCCCGACGGGAGGCGAGCTCCAAGGGCTCGGGGCGGGGCCCCTCCCGGATGGAAGCGGCGCTTTTCAAAAAAACCTCCCCGTTCGTTTTCCGGATCTCGTAAACGCCGTGCGCGCGATCGACCTCCAGACCCTTGAGCCGGTAAAAGCGCCTAAAGGGCTTTCAGCGCCCCGTCTCCCCACCATGGCGCGAGCTAAAGCCTCTCCCGGTTTTTCCGAGGCGATATCCTTGGAGCTCCCGCTCCCTAAAGGCCTTCAAACCCTCCCGAAAAAGCTTTCGGGCCGCCGGGCGCAGGCGCCCCGGCGCCGTCCCCTCCGGGTGAAGGGCGAGCGTCTCGCGGCGGATTTTGTCCGCCACTAGCTGGGCGCCTCCGGAAGAGCTGAGCGGGCGTCCGCCGCCCAAGGCGGGATCGAGAATCATCCTCCTCCCGGCCTGGTCGCTCTCCCCCGCCTCCCGGAAGGCTCCGGCGAAGACGTTCCTCTTTCCCTGGTCTTATCGGCGCGTGGCGGGGCATGGTTCCGAGGCTCTTTCCGCCGCGCGCGGGATCGCTATCGACGCTTGTTTCGAAGGCCCGCGTGGCGGGGGAGTGGCCGGAAACGACTCCCCCGCCCCGGCGCCCCGCGGCCAAGGGGCCGTCTCCGCCTCGGGCGGGGATATCCTCCTCCCCCAGCCTCCTTAAAAGACTCCCGAATTGATCCGGCGCGACGTTTTTAAACGGCCCCGCGGCCTCGTGAAGGCGGTGGAGCCCGGAGGCGCTTTCGGGCTGGACCGCCGGCTAAAAAGGGTAGGCTGAACCGGAGCGGAGAGGCGGCGACCCGACACCCGATGGTCCCCGCGCCAGTTCTCCCGTAAAAGCCTCACCAGGGCGCGGCTTTGGCGGAGGGGGAGGCGCGTCCGAAGGACGCGAGGCGGGGACCGTCTCGTTTTCGCGGACGAAGATCCTGAAAACCGAATCCGCGCCCCGCCTTCCGGAGCGCCCCGGGCGCCGCCTAAGAGAGGAAACGGAGGGGGGGCGGTCCCATTCGGGCCGCGAAGTCCTCCCGGCCCGCGTCCGGGCCCAGATTCGGCCCGGATCCGCGTCGCTTCGGGACCCGGGCGGAAAAAGAAAACCCCCCAAGGTCGAAAGCCTCGGGGGGGCGCTGAAAGGACAAAAAGGTTCTAGATGCGGAAGTCCCGGCTACCGTGCTCGATGGCGGTGAGCTGTCGCGCGACCAGGGCCCTCAGCTTGGGGCTGGGCACCACGCCTATCTCGTTTTCGATCAGCTGGTTTCCCATCTCCAAAGTTTTTGGCGAGGCGTAGTCCACGAGGTACTCCTTTAAGGTCATGAGGGCGTTGGGGTGGCAGCAGTTCAAAATCTTCCCCGACTTGCACAAGGTCATGAAGCGGTCGCCGGTGCGCCCCTCCCTATAGCAGGCGGTGCAAAAGGAGGGGATGTGCCCCCGCTCCATGAGCCAGGAGATGACCTCGTCTAGGGTGCGGTTGTCGTGGACCTCGAATTGGCGGGTGTCCTCCTCCTCCTCTTCGAAGTAGCCGCCCACCGAGGTGCGGCTGCCGCCGCTTATCTGGGAGACCCCCAGCTCCAAAACCCGCTCCCGGCACTCCCGGGACTCACGGGTGGAGACTATCATGCCGGTGTAGGGAACCGCTATGCGCACGCAGGCCACGAGCTTCGCGAAGGTGTCGTCGGTTATGCCGCCCTTGAACTTCCCGGGGTCGATGTCGTCGGCCGCCCGCACCCGGGGGACGCTTATGGTGTGGGGCCCCACGCCCTGGGAGGCCTCCAAGTGCTCGGCGTGCATCATGAGGGCGGCGAACTCGTAGCGGTAGTCCTCCAAGCCGAAGAGCACCCCCAGGCCCACGTCGTCGATGCCCGCGCGCATGGCCCTATCCATGGCCTCGGTGTGCCAGGCGTAGTCGTGTTTGGGGCCGTAGGGGTGGAGCCTCTCGTAGGCCGTCCGGTCGTAGGTCTCCTGGAAGAGGATGTAGGTGCCTATCCCCGCGTCCCTAAGCTTTTTGTAGTCCTCCTCCGTGGTGGCCGCGATGTTCACGTTCACCCGGCGGATGGCCCCGTTCTTGTGCTTGATGGAGTAGATGGTCTCGATGGCCTCCAAAACGTACTCGATGGGGTTGTGGCGGGGGTCCTCCCCCGACTCCAAGGCCAGCCGCTTGTGGCCCATATCCTGAAGGGCGGTCACCTCCCGGATTATGTCTTCCCGGTTGAGCTTCCGGCGGGCGATGGTCTTGTTGGAGGAGTGGTAGGGGCAGTAAAGGCAGCCGTTCACGCAGTAGTTGGAGAGGTAGAGGGGGGCGAACATGACGATGCGGTTGCCGTAGAAGTCCATCTTGATCTTCTTAGCGAGACGCAGGATCTCCTCGTTTTCGTCCTCCAGGCGGCAGGCTAAAAGAACCGAGGCCTCCCTATGCGAGAGCCCCCCCTTCAAGGCGCCCTTGGCCAGAATCTCCTCGATGAGGGGGCGGTTTTCCCGATTGGCCTCCGCGTAGCTTAAAGTCTCCAGAACCTCATTGTGATCGATGAAATCCCCGGCGGCGGGGGATGCGGGATGGTACATTTTTTCTCCTTCCGGGTCAGAAAATCTTCCCCGTTAGCGTTGGGTCGGGTTCAAGGCGTCTAGGGCCGGAAGCCGGGATGATCGCCCCGGGAAACGTCCACGCCGTGGCCGATGGAGTCAAGGCGCCGGGCCACGCAGAAGCGGCACTCCGCCGCCCGGTCGCCCGTGCAGATCTTGTTGTCGTAGAGCAGGTACTTCTTCCTAGCCCCCGGCGGGGTGAGGATGGGCATGATCACGTTGGCTCCGGAAAGCACGCCCTTTTCCCGGCCGAAGCCGTCCAAGCTTCCCAGGGCGGTGGTGGCGGGAAGAAGCGCGCTGGGCTCCATGATCCTGATGATGGAAAGCAGATACAAAGTGAGATCCACGTCCCCCGGGGGGAAATCCTTAAAGGGGGTGTCCTTATGCGGGATGAAGGGGCCTATGCCCACCATCTGCGGGGAGAGCTCCTTGATGAAGAGCAGATCCTCCGCCAAGTCGGAAACCCGCTGGAAAGGCGATCCCACCATGAAGCCGCAGCCCACCTGGTAGCCCAGATCCTTCAAATCATAAAGGCACCTGAGGCGGTTGGAAAGCTTCATATCGGCGGGGTGGAGCTTCTTATAGTGATCGGGATTTCGGGTCTCGTGGCGCAGGAGGTAGCGATCGGCCCCGCTTTTCCGCCACCGGGCGTAGGCCTCCCGGGACCTCTCCCCCAAAGAGAGGGTGATGGCCGCGTCGGGAAAGGTGTTTTTCACGGCGGCGACTATCTCGGAAACGTAATACTCGCCGTAGTGGGGATCCTCCCCGCTCTGGAGCACGAAGGTGCGGAAGCCCAGCTCGTAACCCTCCCGGCAGGACTCCAGAATCTCTTCGAGATTCAGGCGGTAACGCTCGGCCAGGCGGTTGGAGCGCCTGATGCCGCAGTAGAGGCAGTCGTTGCGGCAGTAATTGGAGAACTCCAAAAGGCCACGCAAAAAGACGCCCTTTCCGAAGACGCGGTCGCGGATCCCGGCCGCCTTCTCCCTAAGGTAGAGGGCGATCTCCGGGTTCCGGCCGGAAATAAGGGCCGCGAAACCCTCTTTGTCCAGGGTTCCGTCCCGCTCGAGGGTGTCCGCTAGTTTAAACATTTTCCTCTATCACGGTCACCACGTTGGAGTAGGCGGCCTTGGCGGTGACCCCCGGAAGCTTTCCGATTTTTCCGGCCAAGGAGCTTATGGTGTCCAAGGGGGCGTCCACGGCGACGCTTATGAGGTTGATCCTCTTGGCGCTGTAGGGGATGCCCATGCGGCCGATGATGTACGACGAGTACTCGTGGAGGATGCGGTTCAGCTCCTCGACGGAGTTGGCTTCCGACACCACCACCGCCAGGATGGCGACTCTGGTTTCTGTCATGTAATTATCTCCGATTTAACGTTAAGGATGATAAATTTAATAAATTTATAATAAAATCTAATAAAAAAAGCGTCGTTCCCAACCAAAAGGGAAGACGCGGCGTTAAAAGGTTCGGGCGCCCAATCACATGTCGCCTATGTCGCCGGGTCTTCCGTCTCAGATGCCAAAAAATCCTCAACGTCAGAGAAGGGGGGGAGGCTGAAAACAGCCCTTTACCGCCCCTGATCGATAATAAGCGTAAAAAATTAAAAAGGCAAGGAAAATCCGGAACCAAAAAAAATCCGGAATCCGGAAAAAAGCGAGGAACCGGGAAAAAGAGACGGAGCTGAAAAAAAGCTCCGAAAGGCTCGAGGGCCGAGGCGTGGGCGGGAGAAGATATTTAGCGGCCGGCCGCTAAAAACAGGGAAGGCGATACCGGAGCCGCCCCCAAGCCGCCGGAAAAACGGAGGTTCCCAGGGAGGGACCACCCGAAGCCGCCCCCTCCCCCTGGCCGGACGCCCGGTTTCGGGGGCGCCCCCGGGGGCCGGCGCCTCGTTTTCACCCGTCGCTCGGATCCGGCCCGCGGTTTTTCGGCCGGCTCTTTCCCGGCAAACGGCGTCCGCCCGTCTCCGAAGCCTCGAGGCGGGAAAAGAGGCCGCGCCAAAACGAGCTCCGGCGCCCGCCCGAGCGGATGGGGGGGGCGGAGTCTTCCGGCTTTATTACTTCTTCCCGCCTTTTTGGTCGGCGTTCCCGTCTTTCTTCTTCGCTTTCGGAGCTACGATCGGATCCGCTTCTTCCTTCGCCGCCGCGTTCGACGACACGGCGATTATCTTTTCTTGCAAATTCGCCAAAACTTCTTCGATTTGGGGTATTTTTTTGGTGTTTCCTTCCGAAACGGCGGCGTCTTTCATTGAGTTCGCTAAATCCGCTATCCTTGTAAGGATGGCTAATTTGAACTCGTCGTCATGGTCCGGAGAAAAGCCGCTGTAAAGATAGTCCACGACCTCTTTGGGGGTCTGAGCGGCGTGAAAGGCCGCTAAGCGGTCGGCGAGCGTTTTGCTTTTGCGAGCCATTTTATAATCACTCCTTCAGGCCGCGATCCAGCGGCTCCCTTATTGTAACATGAATCACGAAAAAACGTCGTTTTCCGAAAGTCGAACGCCAGAGCGCCCCGCCCGGGAAATAGGGACGCCCCGACCCCGAGGCCCCGGGAAAGGCTTTTAAAACCCCGACTCGGATCTATTGACGCCATTTAGGAGTATTTTTTTCTGGACTTAAAGCGCGGCCGCCTCGGACCGCGCGGGCGGGAGAGGCTCCGGGTTACGGCCGGACGGGAAAAAATGACGGGTGGCTCTGTTTGCTATCGCTTAGCTTAATTAATATATGTTTATGATTGTTATATAACTTTAAAATGTTAAGATAAAAATATATATTTAATTATGAAAAATATAATAAATTCGCATTGAATTCCGGCCGAACAGGCCGCGAGCGTACGGAATCAGGGCGGGCAAGGACGCCAGGAAGGGCGCGTCCGAAAAAATCCAAAGGATCCTGGAACCGACGGGGAATAGCGACGGTTGGCTCCGGCTGGATTTTTCCGCTCTTTCAGGGCCTGGGCGGTATTACCGGAACTGGTCATGCCGGTTGAACAAAGAAAAATAACGCCAAACCCGCGGGAATAATCCTCATGCCGCGCTTCGAAAGCCCGCGGACGCTATTTTTCCCGAGAAAAGTCTCACCTCCCAGGGCGTAAAATCCGCCCGCTTTCCCTCCGCCCCGGTGGGGAGCTAAAGTCAGACTTCGAGGTGCGGGCGACACGGGCCTTAAAATTTTTTCGGGGACGTAATTTCCGGCGTTCATAAAGGAATATACCTCCATCGTCTTCAGCCGTCCAGGAGTTTGTCACTCCATACCCGGGGCGGTTCCGGAAACCGGGCCGGCGACAGCCCGCTTCGGGAAGGACGTTTCGGAGGCGGAACGCTTCACTACGGGATTCGATATCGATCTGTCCGGATAATCAGCTTCCGGAACTCTTTTTCCGATTACCGAATTAAACGCCTGTTGTCCCCACGGATAAAATCTTCCGGAAAGTTCTGTTTTTCAAGATAATCGGCGATTTGGGAGCCGTAATCCCGATAAACGTCGTCAATGGAGGAATCCGCCGGAGTCGAGTTCACAAAAACATCGAGGACCGCCAAATTCGGAGTAATTCTTGATCAGATCGTCTCCGATCATGTTGATGACAGCCAGGAACTTCTTATTCCTCATCACGATGGCGTCTTCCAACATCTTCACTATCACGTCGTGATAGACCTCCGCATACCCGCCGGAGCGTTTAACGTGGCTCTCGGCGAGTCTATCCACCGGGTTTGATTTTTCACGCCGGTTACGAAGTCGATTATCTCACCCATTTTGTCCCCATTCACGTCCAGATGGATACGGCCGGTTCTTATCACCCACACGTATAAAAGTTAAAATATTACTCCGGCGTTTAAATATTAGAAACCGCCAAGTATAAGGCCAGAGATGCCGAGAGACGATATTCAAAATTATATCCGCCCGGGTGATAATGTTGGATTCTCATCCCCGTTTGTGATAACTTGGTTATTTCTTATATTTAACCTCATCATTTCAATACTATATAAATTAACCCATATGCTGTGTGAAGCCGCTAAACGTATTTCAATTACGAGCTTTTCGCTCCCGCATCGTCAATTATACTAATAAAAAATTTTAAAATAATCACTTTATTATAAGCACATATCATCCAAGAATGAAATCCTTGGGGAAGATGCGTATCGGTCTATCTCAAAACCGTAAAAAAGACGACTTTCAGATCTTGGCTTCACGCGGTAAAGAATATTTATTCCAGGCTGGTTTATCTGACCTTTCACCAGCAGGAGATTAAAGTCGGTCCGCGCTGGATTAAGTTAGATCATAAATCAAAAACTAACATCCGACCACATGAATAATTCTTCCATCATATTCTTTAGTATCCCATGTAATTTTTTGATCCCATTTTTTACGCCTGTTCCGATCAAAAATCACCAGCCATCCTTCTTTTTCATTATTAGTTTCCAGATATCTGGTTAATTGGACTAAACTAGATTTTAATGAATCTTCTCCTTTAAGTTTAACTTCAATTATGTATCGGCGTTGATTATAAATTATACCTATGTCAACAGCTCCGCACCCAATGGATAATTCACGAATAACCACCGCTTTGGTGTTTACCAATCTTTGCAGAAAAGCCTCAAGAATAAAAGAATAGAGCGCATCGTCATAAATATGATCTGTAAATTTTTTTTTACGAAAAGGTAAATAAAGAGAACCTTTACGCCAAAATTGTTGAAACTCTTTTAAAATATCACTTACAAAAATTACCTTACCATCGGTCCACGGGAGTTCTGGTATGGTATCTACGAGTATATCCTGAATTTCATCAGTGATTAGCCTTCCAATTACTTCTCTATACATGGCGTTAGACGGACGCAGTTTTCCTTTTTCATTAGCTACCACTAGTCCCAAATCAATACAAAACCGGCGATCGTCATCGGTAACGGATTTGTAACTCATTGTGCCGGCGAATACCGAATCCATGACTCTCGCGACTCTCGGTTTTTTGAGACGTTCCCTAAGAGAGTCGATATGCGTATCACGGCGTTTAATTAAGATGGCGGCGGCATGATCGATAATATCACCGGTTACATGCTTGGAATGATCATTTTTTAGTATTTCGCAAACCGCTTCGTACGCTAAAGCGTTTACCAGCCAAGGCTGACCCTCCGTCAAGTACCATGCCATTTCGAAGACGGAGTCTTCAAATATTTGTCCGCTGGCGTCTGTATGCTGACTATAGAGGATTTTGATTTCGTCATAAGTGAAATTAGCCAGAGTTAAAGCCTTTGTTGATATTGAAAGGGCTGGCAAGCTGTTTAGATTCCGATTCAGGGCGAGTCATCGTCAGATAATCTCTGATATCCCGCATCCCAATCAAAGCTATTGAGCTGGGAAACGACAGTTTATCTTTTATATCACAGCGGTCAATATAACCTGAACGGATCTGTCTTAAAAAAGTTATTAAGGGTTCCTCGGAAACGCAGTCGGCTTCGTCAAAAAAAATTATTAACGGCTTATCAAGTTTGTCGCATAGAAAATTTAAAAGATATTGTATTTTTGTGGCGGAATCCAAAGGAGGAAAAGATTTATATTCTTCAATGAATTTTTCCGTATCGACATAGTTCGTTTTCAGAAGAGTCGTAAAAATCGTTGACGCGATTGCCGATATGCCTTTATCTCTATCAACTATGCCGTCCAAAACCTCAAGAAAGCAGTATAAAGCGTGACGCTCCCAAGAGGAATTAATAGTGGCGGTCAATGATTTAAGTAAGGTGGTTTTACCCGACTGACGGGGAACGTGAACGATGAAATAAAAATCCCCTTTTATCAGCTCGGAAACCTCGGGTAGACGCGGGAGAACCGGAAGCATGTAGTGCCTATCCGGAATACATGGTCCGGTTGTGTTAAATATTTTAATAAAAAATTGAGTCATATTATCCTTGCCATCCAACATATACTTCTAAATTGAAAATTAGATATAATAAAAATAAATTTAAAATAATAGAAGGTAATTAACATAGAACAACTAAATTTAAATATTAGAAATAAATATATTCCTTTTAGAGTTCCTATTTAATCGCGAAAACAGTTCGCCTAAATTTCAACCCCATCATACAAAGAAGAAAACGCGCTTCCATTCTCCCTTGTTACATCATTAAAAATAATATTCAAGTACAACGCTCATGGGAGCCAAATGAGACCCTTCCGTAAACGAGCTCGTGAAAGATTTTTCAATCGGATAGAGGGCGGGTTTAGCATGTCCCCTCCCACGCAACCGTCCTCGCCGTTCGGCGGGCGGCGGTTCGCTAACATCCTAATGACTACAGCCTGTGGTGTAATTTCGATATACTCATCAACCGCGGCCTTTTCAAGTTTAGGTCGGTCAAGGTCGCACTCAGGAGCCGGCTGCGGGACGCGCGCCAATATCCCATTCGGTTATGGCCAACATCCACGCCTTCTCCTTGTCCACTCCGAGCTTCCTTAGGTTCCCGTACCTAGATTTGGGTGTTTTCCACTTCTTCCAGATATAATCCCTTATCTTGGCGCGTATACGGCCGTCCCAAGTCTTCGGTTTGGTTTATTTTAGGGAGGCGAGCGGTAATACCCGCCAACCCGCGATGAATCACCTCATCTGGCCGCGGATGAACGCCGCCGAGAAACCACGATTCCGCTTGGTGATCGCCTTCACCTTGTCCTTGAACCGTCTCTCGCTCTTTGCGTGAATCATGTTCCCTGTCTTCCAATTGATATTCCACAAGGATAATCCGAGAAATTTAAGCCTTAGTAGAGGAGAGCCAAACCGTCTTTTATCCTAGTTGACCTTGAGCTTATCCTCCTGGAAGCGGGAGCGTGATTCCATAACCATATCCGACGCCCTCCTGGATTTCACGTAGATGTCGTAGTCGTCGGCGTATCAGACGAACTTGAGGCCTCTTTCCTCAAGAAGTCCGTCGAACTTGGCCATATGGACGTCGCTTGACAGTGGACTGAAAAGTGAGCATTAGAATAGGGACGCGCGGCTTTGGGTCTTGGGATTCGGCCCCAGCGCCTATCTATGAATTGTCTCCAAGTCGTCGCTCTCTCCTCTGGCCTTTTCCACAGATGGTCCTGAACTAGATTTTGCCTAGCAGACAACTGAAAACGCTGAGCGCCTGAAGATTATCATGTAACGCGAAGTAGTTGAAGGATCCTCTAACAAACTCCCTCCAGCCACGCTGCCGCATCTTCAGTTTTGCTGAGTTGAACGGCAATCAAAACTACTAAAACTTTAAAATCAATTAGTAGCTATCATGTATAGCCATTTTATATTATAAAAATGTAGTTTAATCAGATATTGTATATATTTATTCGATTAATCATTCTATTCAAACCTATTTAACTTCTTTAATCTTTATTTATTAGTTTTTAATATTAAATTAGATTTAATTTTGTGAAATTTTAATATATTATTTTATTTTGAAATTTTATAATCGAACAATGAGAATAGGAATCTCCCATCTTGTTCTGTCTACCAGTATATTTTTCATACCAACTCTTCTTTCTAGAATTTTCAAAAATGAGCAATCATCTCTCATTTTCATTTCGTATATTCAAATAACCAGTCAATTGTTTCAAGCTTTCTGGAACCGCTCTTAGTCTAAAACATTAAGCTTCAACAACCAACGATATGAATAATAAATTTATTAATAGCCCATAAAAGTTTGTTTCAGCGCGGATTTCGTCAGTCAAGCTGTTAAAATATGTCGTCTTACCGCTTCGCCTTGAAGCATGGATGATAAAACAGTATTCACCGTCAAAAACTTCATCAACGCCTTGTATATGCGGTGATGCTGGTAGCATGCGACGCTTTGAAGGAACGCAAGGTCCTATTGAATTAAACCGCTTTATAGTTGAACTAGCGATAGACGCCTAGAAATAGGTTGAAAATCGGTTTTAAGCTTATCATGAATTGTTTGGGCGTAGGTATTAAAGACATCTTTTTGGACTATACTTCGCCTGGATTAAACTTGGAAAGTCAACTTCTCTTTCGTTGACTAAATTTTCAAAGAAGAATCCCTAGTCGCAATATCAAAATGATACTACTAAAAAAAATGGTTTGTCAAATGAAGGGCGCAATTATAAAAATTAGGATCAATCATGTCCCGCCCGCGTTCAAACCGTTATGTTCACGCTTCCGGATCCTTTCCGCCGATTGTGGACGCTCTCATCTGGACGATGGGTCTTAAACCATGGACTTGGAAACTTCCAGGATAAAAATCTCGAATAAAAGAAGTCTAAAATCAGTCTAAACAAGAAAAGCTCTTCAAAAAAAAATTAATGAGGGCTTAAATCACTTTTTCCATGTCAGCAATCATAATAAAACGTTTTTCAAAAAAATTTGAATTCGGTAACCGATGTTACAAAAAAAAGATGAATTATTTTGTAAAATTTAACCGCCGCTCATTGGACGTAAAACGTGTTTTTTTACGGCCAAGCCGGATTCGGAAAAATCGGGGACGCCATCGGGATCGAATCAGCGCCCCTCCCCGTAAAACCCTTACCCGCCTTAAATAAAACTAATAATTCCTGAAATGAAAAGAAAACGGAGGCTTTTATGAAAAAAACCCTGATAGCGTGCAATATTTTCGAAGACGAGATGAACGACGTCCTGAAAAGGCGCCAAGATCTGGAGGTGGAAATCGTCTGGATAGGGGCGGGGCCGCACAACGACATGGACCGCCTTAAAAAAAGCCTAGACGAGGCCTTTCTGAAGGCGGACCTTGAAAAAGGCGACGTGAGGGTGCTTTTGGGCGGCGCCTGCCTTCCGGATTTAAAGGATCTCGCCCGAGAAAAGGGCTTCAGGCTCCTATCCACCAAAAAGCGCATGGGGGCGCTCTTCGGGGAGAAGAAGGTCCAGGAGCTGGAAAAGGACAAAACCATGGTCGCAACCCCCTCCTGGATAAGGAAGACCTGGTTTTCCGCGGACGGGATCCGGAGCCTCCTGGGCTGGGACGACACCGATTTCAGAATAAACTTCGGCCGCTGCGACCGCGTCCTGGTAATCGACTTCGGGATAAACCCCCTCTCGGACGAGGAGATCCTGGAGTCCTACTCCGTAATCGAGGCGCCCATCGAGACGGACAGCATGCCTCTGGAGCATTTCGAAAAGGTCTTTCTGGATTTTCTCGCCTGAAAAGCGGAGGCCTCCGACAAAGGAGGGGGGATCCCCGTCGTCCCCCGTTCGCTTTAAAAGCCCCCGGCTTTCAGGGTTTCTAGGGCTTCCAGGGGCGTCTCTCGTCCGCGACCTTGGAAAGGTACTTGCCGTAGTTGTTCTGGGCGTACCTCTCCGCGAGCCGCAGGAGGGCGTCCCTGTCTATCCAGCCGTTCCGGTAGGCCACCTCCTCCGGGCAGGCGATCTTTATGCCCTGGCGCTTCTCGATGGTCTCGATGAAGCGGCTGGCGGCCAAGAGGTTCTCGTGGGTGCCGGTGTCCAGCCAGGCGAAGCCCCGGCCCAGGACCCGCACCTTGAGCTCGCCCTTTTCCAGGTAGAGGCGGTTCAGATCGGTTATCTCGAGCTCGCCCCGAGCCGATGGTTTCAGGCGGCGGCAGAGCTCGGGCGCCGTTTCGTCGTAGAGGTAGAGGCCCGTTATGGCGTGGTCGGAGCGGGGTCGGGCGGGCTTCTCCTCCAAGCCCACCGCTTTGCCGTCCTCTCCGAACTCCACCACCCCGTAGCGCTCGGGGTCGTTCACCTGGTAGGCGAAGACGGTGGCGCCCCGAAGGGTCCGCAGGGCCTCCTTTAAGAGACGCTCGAATTCGTAGCCGTAGAAGATGTTGTCCCCGAGGATCAGGCACGAGGGCCCCCCGTCCAGGAACTCCTCGGCGATTAAAAGAGCCTGGGCCAGGCCCTCCGGGCGCTCCTGGGCCTTGTAGCTGAAGCTCATCCCCCACTGGGAGCCGTCGGAGAGGAGCTCCCGGTAGAAGGGTATGTCCCGGGGGGTGGATATGACCAGAACCTCCCGCAAACCCGCCAGCATCAAGGTGGAGAGGGGGTAGTAGACCATGGGCTTGTCGAAGACGGGAAGGAGCTGCTTGGATATGGTCTGGGTGGCCGGATAGAGCCTGGTGCCGGCGCCGCCCGCGAGTATTATCCCCTTCCGTCCGGAGGTCTCACTCATAGGATTCCCCGTAGTTCCTCCTGTTCCAGTTTCGGTACTCGCCGCTCACGACGGACTCCACCCAGCGGGGGTTGTCAAGGTACCAGTCCACCGCGGAGGACAGCCCGTCCTTGAACCTCACCAAGGGGCGGTAGCCCAGCTCCCTTTCGATCTTTCGGCAGTCCACGGCGTAGCGCCGGTCGTGACCGGGGCGATCCCGCACGTGCTCGATTAAAGAGGCGCGGGATTCGACCGCCGGCTCCGGCCTCTTCTCGTCTAGGAGTTCGCAGAGGATCCGCACCGTGTCGATGTTGGCGCTCTCGGCTCCGCCGCCCACGTTGTAGCTCTCCCCGGGTCTTCCCTTTTCCAGGGCCAGCGAAAGCGCCCGGCAGTGGTCGCTCACGTGGAGCCAGTCGCGGATCTGCCTTCCGTCCCCGTAGACGGGAAGCTTTTTCAGGTTCAGGGCGTTTAAAATCACGAGGGGTATGAGCTTTTCCGGAAACTGGTAGGGCCCGTAGTTGTTGGAGCAGTTGGTGACGATGACCGGCAGCCCGTATGTCTTGTGGTAGGCCCGGACGAGGTGGTCGGCCGCGGCCTTGGAGGCCGAGTAGGGGCTGTTGGGGGCGTAGGGGGACTCCTCGGTGAAGGGCGGATCCTCCGGACCCAGGCTCCCGAAGACCTCGTCGGTGGAGACCGAGAGGAAGCGGAAGGACTCCCTTTCAGGCGGAGTAAGCCCCTCATAGTAGCCCCGGGCGGCCTCCAGGAGGGTGAAGGCGCCCACGATGTTGGAGCGCACGAACTCGCCCGGACCCAAAATGGAGCGGTCCACGTGGGACTCCGCCGCCAGGTGGACCAGGGCCCGGGGTTTGTATTCGGAAAACACCCTTTTCAGGAGCTCCCCGTCGGCCACGTCCCCCTCCACCAAAACGTGGAGGGATTCGGGGAGATCCTCCAAATTGCGCCTGTTTCCGGCGTAGGTGAGCTTGTCCAGGTTCACGATCCTCTCCCGCCTTTCGGAGACATGGAGGCGGATGAAATTCGTGCCGATGAAGCCGCAGCCGCCGGTGACGAGAAGAGTCATAAACCGTCCGGATATCGTTATTACGACGGGCACCTAGGCCGTCCCTGGGCATTTTACCCGAAAAAGGCAAAAGTTGACAGGGGGAGGAGGGGCTCGAGGGGCTTCGAAGCGTCCGCGCCTTAAGCCGCCGAAGCCTTCGGGGTCGGGGCGTTTATCGTTTTTTATCCCGCGGGGGATCACGCTCGGCCAAGGTGGCCGGCATCAGCTTGCCCCCTCCGAATCTGGCGTTGACCAGGTCCATGGCCCGGGAGAGCCCGGGATTGCCCTTGGGAAGTTCGGAGGAGGCCTCCGGAAAGAGGGGCGCCGCCCGGGGCGGCGCCCCCCTTTCTCCGGCGCTCTTCAAGGCGCCCGCCTGGATCCCCAAAAGCCTAAAAGGGCCCGTCCTCCCCTCGGAAAGCTCCAAGGCCAGGGAGTAGAGGGGGAGGTAGTCCGCCAAAGGCTCGGCGAGGGTCCTGGAGCGGGTTATGGTCCTAAAGTCCGGATCCCGCATTTTCAGGGTCACGGCGGAACCCGTCAGGCCGGCCTCCCGCAGTCTGGCGCTCACTTTCACGGAGAGGTGGAGGAGCTCCCTTTTAACCGCCTCCGCCCCCGAGACGTCCCGCTCGTAGGTGCGCTCGGCGCCCACGCTCTGGGCCTCCCTATGAGGCTCCACCTCCCTTAAGTCGACGCCGTTCGCGAGGCGCCACAAAGACCTTCCGGACTCGCCCAGCCCGCGGGAGACGAAGCCCTCGTCGAGATCGGCCAGATCGCCCACGGTCCGGAGCCCCAGGGCCCGAAGCTTGGAAAGCGCGACCTTCCCCGCTCCCCAGAGCTTCTCCAAATCCAGCGGCCGCAGAAAATCCAACTCGCCTCCAGGCGGCACCACGGTGAGGCCGTCGGGCTTGTTCATGCCCGAGGCGATTTTAGCCAGGTGCTTCTGGGAGGCCACTCCGGCCGTGATGGTGAGGCCGGTCTCGGCGAACACCTCCCTTTTAATCCTTCGGGCCATCTCCGCGGCCGGGCCGAAGAGCCTTAGGGATCCCGTCACGTCCAAAAAGGCCTCGTCTAAGGAAAGGGGCTCCACTAAAGGGGTGTAGCGGAAAAAAACGTCCATCACCCGGCCGGAGAACTCCCGGTAGCGCTCGTGGCGGCAGGGGAGGAAGACCCCGTCCGGGCACAAACGCCTGGCCTCGCCAATGGGCATGCCGGAGCGCGCCCCGAAGGCCCGGGCCTCGTAGGAGGCGGTGGAGACCACGCCCCGGCGGGACGGCCCGCCCACGATCACGGGGCGCCCTTTCAGATCCGGATTGTCCAAAACCTCCACCGAGGCGAAGAAGGAGTCCAAATCCAGGTGTATTATCGTTTTAACGGGCGGGGGCAAAAGGGGCCTCGCGAGGCGGTCGGGGAAGGGGGACTGGGTTTTCGGCCGGAAAAGGATTTCAACCCGCCGGGCATGGCGCGGAGGTGAATCCGCTTAAGGAAGCCGACGGCCGAGAGGCGGCCCCGGCCGGGGCGCGCCGCTTTCGGATCCCCGCCGGGGAAACGGGGGCGGGCGGCGAAAAAATTCCGGCGGCGGCGGACGTCCCGGGGAGGTTCGCCCGCGCCCGGGGCGGCACAAAGATTTAAACGCCCGGCCGCCTGTCGCGTCGTCTTTCACTTCGGCCCCGGAGGAAAACCGGACGCCGCCTAACAGATCCGCCCGCCCCCCCCGAAGCGCAGCTTGGAAAGTTTTTCCGGGTGAACTAAAGACCTTGGGAATGGGGCGGAAATAAAATCCGTCAATTTCCTCCCTTACTGGGATCGGAGGATGACGGGACGCTTTTCGGGGGGGCGGCCGCTTTCTTTTCGCGCCTCTTCCCTTTACAAAGCGGGCTTTCAGGGAATTTAAGCGGGGAGAGCGCCTTTGGAAAAAGCTTGCCGCTTTCCGTGAAAAAAGGGCAATCGAGGCGCAGAAGCTTGAAAATTTTCTTTTGTTCTGAAGTTGGATCCTCAACAACCGTTATCTTGTCGTAACATTTAATAAATAAATTGCGAAGACGCGCGAAAGCCAAGGGCTTCGAGACGGACGACCCTTTTAAATAGCGGTCGATAAGCGATCGAACGATATCCGCGATGAAGCATATCAACGAAGCGCCTCTGAAAGACTCATGAAAGATTCCACTATCGGGATCCGAAACGGTGTATGAATTAAGAGCGGATAAAAAATCATGAGCGAGGTCGTTCGCGCGATATAAATCTACAACTTCGGATAATTTATAATTTTTAAAAGATAATAAAATAAATTTACCGAAGGTGGAAATAGAGTCACCCACTACATCCGGACCAAAATGAAGCCCCAACATCCTTCTTAGTTGATCATATACAGCTTTCTGAACATCGTGAATAAGGTAGGCGGAAAATATTCTTCCTAAATGATCGAAGGGAATTTTTTTGACGTATAATCCTCCTTCGCCGTAAGGTACGAAGTATCTGGGATTTTCCAGATCCGCGCCGTGTCTCTTTAATAATTTCATAAACAACTCTCCGTATTTCTCAGCGAACGTTATAATCGGGACGCCTGAATCCGTCAGGAATCCAAAAATATCGCTCCCATAAATACCAAAGTCGGTCATAACGGATCCGATATGAACATCGCGCTCTTTCAACTCGTTAATAATCTTAGTCAAAGCCGTATCGTAAGAGCCGCATCCGTAATCGATTCTAAAACGCGAAGGCGACATCGTTAGAGCGTCCACAACGTAGATAAAACGGCCTTCACGGTCTGATTCATCTTCAAGATTATAGTTATGCGGCTTGATTTCGCCGTTAAATTCATGAATAACGAGGCTGTCGATAAGAATCGGGAACGATGTCGAACCATATACGCCGAAAATCTTACGGAAATTTTCGCGGCACAATTTAAAAAATGTTTCGTGAACCTCTTTATCCCTGAAAAAATCGTGAAGATTTTTCATGCCATCCTGAACCATGTCGGCTTGGGGATAAAGAATCCGAGCGAAAGAAAACTGAAACCAATATTCCGCTAAAACGAAGGAATCCGAATTCGTCAGTTTGTACGAGACCAAAGCTTTAAGAGTGTCGAAATGATCCGGCGCTATTTCTTCCATGACTTTGTCAAGACCGAATCGCTTGAACATTTGATCGACCGCCCACGCGTCTCCGAACCGAAGGGTCTTGAACTTTGGCGGCGATGGTATGGATTTAGGCTTTCGGCCGGAAGACTTCCTGGGCGGTGAAGAAGTCGATTCATGGGGGGGAATCGAATCGAAATCGCTTTCGGAAGGGAAAGTATAAACGTCTCCTCGTTTCGGGCGTATTACACGTCCACGCTCCCTGGCCCCGCCGGAAGGCTCCGCCTCCCGCTCGACTATTTCGTCGGCGGGTCGGGAATCTTCGGCGTCACGGGAGCGGTCCTCAAAAACGGCGTTTTGGTTCGAGTTAACGCCAAGCGGAGCGTTATTTTTTAAAAGAGGGCGTTTTTTCCTCATAAATTATTCAATCCTGTTTAAGACCGCTTCTTCATAGGGCGTAAGAGGCGTCGCTCTGTTCCGGTGGGGAACGGTTCCGAAACCGCGCTCCGGATTGAAAGTGAAAACGCCACCGCGTTTCCGGCTTTCGAAAATCCCCGGCCCGCGGTCGATCGCTTTTCCGATCCGCTCGCGTTTGGCGAGCAGTTCACCGTTTGGTCCTCGTAGGTAAGTCACATACATGGCGTTTTCTCCGGAGGGTGTGTTATAGTACGAGATACGACCCCTCATGTATGGGATTTTCAAAAAAAAACCATCGTCTTTTTTTCGTTCTTCGATCCACTGAATAATAGCGGCTTCGCCAGGCGAGAGCGTGGACGCTTTCAACAGCTCCGGGATGGATCCGAATCCGCGTTCCGGACTGAAAATAAATAGACCGCCGCGTTTCTTGTGTTCAAATATACCCAGTTCGCGGTTCACAACCTTGCCGATGAGATGTTTAACATAACGTCTTTTTCCATCGGAGCCGCTGATTTTTTCGACATGCCAGGCGTATTCTTTCGACCGCGCTTTATAGCACCGAATACTATCGGGCGGGAAATGATTTTTCAAAAGATCGTCTTTTTCCTTCGCCAGTTCTTCCAAACGATTAAGAACGGCGGTATCGCTGGAAGACAACGGCGAAGAAACGTTTCGATCGGGAATAGCGCCGAAACCCCGCTCCGGACTGAAAGTGAAATAACCGCCGCGGTTCCGGTTTTCGTATATCCCCAGCTCGCGGTCCACGACTTTTCCGAGGTCGATTTTCCGGCATCTGGCTTTACCATACCTGTCGTAATCGTATTTTCGATATAAGCCGCGCTCTTCGTTGTTAATTTTCAAATAATGGACGCCGCCGGACGTTGACGAACTATTTGAAATAACGTCCCCTTCCCTCATTCGTTCCTCAAACCAGCGCCGTAACGCCTCCTCACGCGGCGTAGGCTTAGATTCGCCGTTTCGCGGGGGAAACTCGCCGTAACCGCGTTCAACGCTGAAAGTAAACAAACCGCCGCGTTTCCGGCTTTCGAATACGCCCAGCCCGCGATCCAAAACATGCCCAAGGAACTCTCTATCGTGACGGATTTTTCCGTCGGCGCCGCGGAAGGGTTTGGAATAAACGCCGTTTTCCCCCCATTTGCCCCTTTGGTATACGATAAAACCCGGCTTGGAAGCGTGTTCCAAAAAATCGGCGTCTTCCCTCTTCCTTTTTTCAGACATTCAATCAGCCTCGGTTTCATACGAGTTCAGCATGGAAGCGCCGTAAGGGTCGAAAACGCCGCCGAAACCTTTTGGGGAATGAAAAAGAACCCGCCCTCAAGGCTTCGGTTCGCGAACGTCTCCATACGGCGGTCCCCGCCCGCGCCTATACGGCTTTTCCCGAAACGGTCCCTTACCCAGGCGCCCCGGAAATATTTCACGCGGAAGGCGTTCTCCGCCCCCTTGTTTTTCCGGCGCGCCATACCCGCGGACGCTAAAAAATCTTTCAAGGAAAACCTCCCGCCTTCAACCGTTCCTCAAAGCCTCAAGCCCCGCGGGCTTCCCCTCTTCAACGCGGAAGCCCCTTTCCGGCCGAAACCCCGGAGCCGTTCTTAAAAGGGACGAAGAGTCCGTCTCGAACCCGCGCCATCCCCCGCCGGATTTCCGCCGCCAAGCCGCGGAGCGCCTTTTTGAAGCGCCACCTCCCTTTCACGGATCCGTTTTTCCCGCCGCGGGCGGCGAAGACGCCGGGTTCCGCGGCGCCCCCATGGTCCCTGCGGCTTAGGGGTAGTAGACGGCGGAGTCCTTGGTCACCGTCGCCACCCGCCCGGGGACCAACCCGTCGGAAAAGGAGTAGAAGCCGGAGAGCCCCTCCGGGCCTCGCTCGCCGGTGGTGAGATACCGCTCCCCTTCCGGAACCGAGCCCACCTTGATGGCCATGGTCACGGCGTCGTAGGCCGCGAGGGACGGCCAGGCGGGCTCGGCCTTGTTCAAGATGCGGAAGCGGTGCACGAACTCGTTGAAGGCGGCGTTCTTGGTGTCGCGCATGTCGTAGGGCACCACCACCTCGAGGGTCAAATTCGCGGCCAGAAAGGCCCGGGCCACGTCCCTCACCGCGAGCGAGCTCGGCGCCAGAAAGGCGGTCTTCTGGAAGTTGCTCTCCATAAAATAGGGGGCGGCCTGGACGGCCTGGGTCTGGGAGAGGGCTAAAAGCACCACGTCCCGGGGCCCCATCTTGTTCTCGGCCACGATGAGGGGAAGCTCTCTTAGGTCCCGTAAGACGTACCTCTGGACGGGTATCTTGGCGCCCAGCTTCCTGGGGGCCTTCTGTTTTCCCCGGCGCAAAGCCGAGGGGTCCTTGAGGGTGGCCGCGTAGGTGGAGGCGAGAAGCGCGAAGGGGGGGGCCGGAGTCTCCAGGATGACTATTCGGGAAAGCTTGCCCGACCCTTTGAGGGTCCTCTCGGCCAAGATCTCCGCCTGGGCGGGGACGCTCGGCATCATCTGGTAGAAGCCGCCTCCCAGGTCGGCGGTGCGCCAGTTGTCCAGAAAGGGGAGGAGCACCGGGATCTCGTAGCGCTGGTAGTAGGGGGCGTTCTCCTCCAGGCTGCCCTCGAAGAGATGGCCGGCCGCGGCCTTCACCCTCCCGAAACGGCTCACCCGGTTGAAAAGGGGGCCGCCCCCCTCGTTTTCCACGACGAGCTCGAAACCGCCGCCGTAAACCCGGTGGGCGAGCCTGGCCCCCAGGACGGCCGAGCGGCCGAAGGCGGCGAAGTCGCCGTCCCCGGGCGCCGTGAACAGGATGGCCGGAAGGGCGCCCTCCGCGGCCGCCGGAGGGCTTTCCGCCGGAAGGCCCCCGGAAGGGGCCGCCGCCTCTTCTCCCGACAGCGGAGGGCTTAAGGCCGCCGAGGAGAAAAAGAGGGCCGCAAGAAGAAGAAAAACTAACGTTCCTCTGGTCACGCCGGTCACCTGTCGAAGCGCGGATGTAAAAAAAACGGGAAAAGGGGAACGCCCGCATCCCCCGTCGCCGGGGGGAGCTGGAACGATAAGACGCGCTGGTGTTTTATTATAGCAAAATAATTTATAAATAAATATATCTTTTTTATATTTTAAGATTAAATATTATAAATAATTAATAATAATATAAAAAAGCGACGTTTCGCCGCGGACATAAAAGACTCGCGCCTATCATGGCGTCCGTTCCCCCCGGGCGTTTCGCGGCCGATTCCCGTCACGGCCCGCCTCCCGGCCTAGCGGCCTAGCGGCCTTATCATCTTCCCGCATTCCGAAACCAGCGGCGCGAACTCCTCAATTAAAGCGGGGTCGCTCTCAGGGTCGTCGAGCCTCTATGTTTTCGAAGCCGACGCCGCTGTGTGACGAAGAAAATTTTGAACCGCGGACCCTCCCCCTTAAGAGGGACGCGGACGGCTTATCCGCCAGGGGGTCCCGAGGCGGCGAAAAGCCCGGAGCTTCCCGCCATCTATTTAGGAAATCACCCGCAAAGCATAGGCTTTTCCGCCCCGAAGGTCAAGGACTGAAAAACGCCAATCCATGATCCTTGAGCCTCGACAACTAAGTTAGCGATACAGTAACAGGCGGACTTGTCCTCTTTGGGAAGGTTCCACCCTTCCAAGCGCGCGCGCCTTTCTCGCTATTATTTACCACATCGCCGGGCCTGGCGGGCGCCCTCCGCCAGTTCGTTAAGCTCTTTGAGACTCAGCCTTAACGAAAACCTTGCGAAATGACCGTCGCTATCCGAGGCGGCCATTCAGTAAAGCTCCGCGCGCCGGCCAAGAACCGACATCAGCCCAGCCAAGGCAACGCCATAAGGAGACGGTCGGCGTGATGCCCATTTTTCCGCCAAGGCGGCCGGGGCTGAAATGACGGTCCCGGACGAGGGAACCAGCCTACCCGAACGCCTACTCCGACGGGCCGCCGCGAAGGGCGAGCACCTCCCGCTCCGACAGC
>JAISMF010000076.1 GCA_031276865.1 Deltaproteobacteria bacterium
CATTGAAAAAAAGGGCTTTTATAAGGAAAAATCACAAGGGTTCGCCGCCCCGCCGTCCCGACCGCCCTTTTCCGGGCGCCCCCCCCTTTTTTCGAAAAAAAAACGGCCCCCCATCCCCGGCCCCCTCCTTTTTCCGTAAACCCGGGGATTCCCCCCCGTCTTTCCGCTTCCCCTAAAACCCATGCTCAAACTCCCAGCCGCGCTCTTAGTCATCCTCGCCCTTTTCTTGGCCGTCCCGGTCCGGGGAGACGGCCCGGGATCCCCAACGGCGCTTCCGGAGCCGCCTTTCCTGAGCTACCGGGACATTCCCGGGGTGAGTCCGGAAGACGAGGAGGCGATCGAGGCCCTGCGCCGGAGCGGGCGGGTCTTCGTCTACGCCTCCGTCCTGGAAACCGAATGCTTCCCGGGTCCGGACGGAATTATTTCCGGCTTCACCCCCCTGATGGCGGAGTGGCTCTCGGAACTCTTCGGGGTGGAAATCAGAGTCGAGATCCGCGAATGGATCGACCTGGTCAAGGGCCTGGAGGATGGATCGGTGGATTTCACGGGGGATCTCACCCCCACGCCGGAACGCCGGAAACTCTACTTCATGACGGACCCCATAGCCGAGCGCACCATCAAAATGTTCACGCTCAAGGACTCCCCGAACCTCTCCGCCCTGACCCAGACGCGTCCCATCCGCGCCCTCTTTCTGGAGGGCACCGTAACCGAGGACTTCGCCCTCCGAAACTTCCACCTTCCCTACGAAAAACGCTACGTGAGATCCCACGAGGAGGCCCACGCCCTGCTCTTAGCGAAGGAGGCGGACGTTTTCTTCGCCGAGAGCGTGTCCGAGGCCTTCTTCGATCTGTACCAGGACGTGCGGGGGGAGGATCTCATCCCCATGACCTACTCCGAGGTGAGCCTCTCCAGCCGGAAAATGGAAAACGAGCCCATCATCAGGGTCGTGGACAAGGCCATCCGGGCGGGCGCCACCACGTATCTCGTGCGGCTCTACAAGCTGGGGGAGCGGGACTATCTGCGCAACCGCTTCAGACTCAGCCTGACCCCCGAAGAACTGAACTTTTTAAACAGCCGCGTGAACTCGGGCGACCCCATCATGTTCGCCGCCGAGTCCGACAGCTACCCCATAAGCTTCTGGAATCCCGTGGAAAAGGAGTTCCAGGGGGTGGCCCTGGACGTCATAAAAGAGATATCGACCCTCTCCGGACTGGAATTCGTTCCGGCCAATCCGGCGGGGACCGAGTGGCCGGAACTTTTGGACATGCTCCAAAGCGGCCGGGCCTCCATGATAACCGAGCTCATCCGCACCCGGGAGAGGGAGGGCCTCTACATCTGGTCCCGGACCCCTTATCTCACGGACAACTACGCCCTCATCTCCAAGGCCGAGACCCCGAATAAGGAGCTCCACGAGATCCTCTACAGTAAAATCGGCCTCATCGCCCAGTCGGCCTACATAGAGATCTTCCAGGCCTGGTTTCCCAACCACAAAAACTCCGTCGTCTACCCCTCGAACGAGACGGCTTTCGCGGCCTTGAAGGCGGGCGAGATCGAGCTCCTTATGGGGACCTCGAATTTGAACCTCCTCATGACCAACTACCTGGAACAGCCGGGCTACAAGGCGAACTTCTTCTTCGACGCCACCTTCGGCTCCAATTTCGGCTTCAATAAAAACGAGCACGTCTTAAGGTCCATCGTGAGCAAGGCCCAGGATCTGGTGAACACCCAAAACATCTCCCGGCGCTGGCTGCAGAAGACCTTCGACTACCGGGGGAAGCTCGCCCGGGAACGCGTCCCCTGGCTAATCGGCTCCCTCATCCTCCTCGTCCTGCTCTTAGGCGTGAGCTTCATCCTTTTACGCCGGCACATCCGCTACCAGGCCATGCTGGAAAAGGTGGTAAAGGAGCGCACCAGGGAATTGGAGAGGCAGAAGGAGGCCGCCAACGCGGCCTCCCGGGCCAAGGGCGATTTCCTCGCCCGCATGTCGCACGAGATCAGAACCCCCATGAACGCCATCATCGGCATGGCCGAGCTGGCCTTAAGGGAGAAGATGGAGCCCGAGGCCAAGGAGATGATAGGCTCCATCAAGCACGCCGGAAACTCGCTTCTTTCCATCATAAACGACATCCTGGATTTTTCGAAAATCGAGTCGGGAAAGATGGAGATAGTGGAGAGCACCTACCACTTAAGCTCCCTTATCCAGGACGTCATAAGCGTGGCCTCCCTCCGCCTCAAGGACAAGCCCGTGGACTTCCTGGTGGAGGTGGACGCCCGCCTCCCCGCCCTCCTCCACGGCGACGAGGTGAGAATAAGGCAGATCCTCTTCAACATCCTCTCCAACGCCGTCAAGTACACCGACTCCGGGCACGTGACCTTCCGGGTGGAAGGCCTGGTGAAGGAGGACAAGGGCGAGGTCCTCCTCTCCTTTTCCGTGAGCGACTCCGGCCGGGGCATAAAAAGGGAGGATCTGGAAAATCTCTTCGGGGTCTTCAACCAGTTCGACAAATCCAAAAACAAGGGAATCGAGGGAACGGGCCTGGGGCTGGCCATCTCCAAAAACCTGGCCCGGCTCATGGGGGGCGACATTTCAGCGGAGAGCGTCTACGGCGAGGGCAGCGTCTTCACCCTGAAACTCAAGCAGGTGATCTTCGGAAAATACCTCCCCCTGGCCCAGATCCGAGACTCAGAGTCCAGCCGCCTGGTGGTGGCGGAACCCAGGCCCCTCCAGGCCGCCTCGCTGCGCTGGACCCTGGACAGGCTGGACGCCCCCTACATAATCGTGGAGGATCTAAAACTTTTGACGGCCCAGCTCAAGGCCAACCGCTTCTTCTACCTCCTCTCCTCCGAAATCTACCAGGCGCCGGTCATGGAATCCATTCGGGCGAGCGGGAAGGAGGATATCAAGACCGTCTTCATCACCCGCCCCGGGGAGCGCCGCGTGAAACCCGGCCCCGGCGCGGCCCACGCGCCGGGGCCCATCTTCTGCGTCCCGCTTTCCAACATCCTAAACGACCAAGAGGAGACGAGCCTTTTCAAGGAGAAAAGCGGGACCGTGAGCTTCACCGCCCCGGACGCGAAGGTTTTGGTGGTGGACGATCTCCCCGTGAACCTCAAGGTGGCCAGGGGGCTCATGTCGCCTTTTAAGATGCGGGTGGACGTCTGCGAGTCCGGAAGCGAGGCCATCGAGAAGGTGCGCCGGGAGAACTACGACATCGTCTTCATGGACCACATGATGCCCGTGATGGACGGCATCCAGGCCACCGAGAAGATCCGGGCGCTTCCCGAGGGTAAAACCGTGCCCATCATAGCCCTCACGGCCAACGCCATCTCCGGGGTGAGGGAGATGTTCATCGAGCGCGGCATGAACGACTTCATCTCCAAACCCATAGAGCTCGCCAAACTGGAAAACGCCCTCTTCCGCTGGATACCGGAATCCAAGCGCGTGGCCCGGGGGTCGGACGCCCTCCCCGAGGAGGCCCCTCCGGAGGGGATGGACCTGGCGCTCGAGGACTCCGCCCCGCCTCTGGAAGAGGAGTTTCCCGCCCGGGAGGGCGCCCCCCCGAATCCGGAGATCCTGGAAAAGGCCGCCCGCCTGGGCGAAAGCCTCGTAAGCTCCAAAGAGAGGGGGGCCAAGTACGCCGAAGACGCCCAGAAAGAAGGGGAGGCCCCCTCCCCCGATTCGCTGATTTTCGATCCGGACTTCGCTCTCGGCCGCCTGGGCGGAGACCGGACGCTCTTTAAGGAGATCCTCGGGTTCTATCTGAAAAACGGAAGAGAGATTCTGGAAAAAACCTTGAACCGGGAAAACCCCACCCTCAAAGATTACGCCCAGCTCGCCCGCGGCCTCAATAGCTCGAGCCGAAACATCGGCGCCCCCCGGGCGGGGGAGCTCGCGGCCCAGCTCGAGCTCTCCGCCCTCGCGGGCGATCTCCGGCGGACGAAAACCTTGGCGGAGGACTTCCGCGGCGAGATGGAAAGGCTTTTCGGGGAGATGGAAGCCTACCTCGCGGGCGGCCAGGCGCCATCCGCTTCCGCCGCTTCTCCCGCTTCTTCCGCTTCTCCCGCTTCTTCCGCTTCTTCCGCCGCCTCCGGCGGCGGAGGCGGAATCACGGAAGCGGAGGAGTCCGGCCCTCCCTCCCCAAACGCGGAAGGCGAAAGCCGAAAGGCCCCGGCGGGGGAAAAGCCCCTAACGAACGGCGGCTTCGACCGGGAGGCGACTTTCAACCAGCTGGGAGGAGACGCCGAGCTGGTAAAGGAAGTGCTGGAGATGTACGTGAGCTCGACTCCGGAAATACTAACGCGTCTCTCCTCCCCCGACGGAAACGATCTCTCCTCCTACGCCAAGGACGCGCATTCCCTTAAAGGCTCCAGTCTGAACATCGGGGCGGGGAAGGTGGGGGAGATGGCCGCGGAAATGGAGAAGGCCGCGAAGGCGGGGGATTTCGAGGCCGTCACCCGGGGAAACGGCCCTCTCATCGAAACCGCCGAGGCGCTCATCGAACAAATGAAGGACTATTTAAAAAGCCTTTGAATTCAAGCTCCCTTTCGAAAAAAACGAATAGACCTAAAATCCTTAGGGTGAAAACAACCCTCGCTTAAACCATCCTCCGCCGGTCTAAAACGCCTTGGAACGTATGAGAGGGACGCGGTCAAAAAAAAGGTCCGCGGGTAATTTTTTTTAATTCAGTCACGCTAAACGTTCGAAAAGCCTCCCACGAGGGAACGCTTACGACCGGAGGGAAAGGGGAATCGCTAAAAAGAGGGGGGGGGACGCCTCCATCGCCCCTCGCCCCTCGCCTTTCAAAACACGGCGGAAGATATAGCCGAGGCGATGTTAAACAAATGAAAAAGAACTTTATCATTCATAGATATTGTTTAACATCTTAAACTGTAGTTCCCGACTTTTTTTCTACCCACAAAAAAAATGCAAAGTAATTTTCTTGGCATCAGAACGTCTCTATGACTACCTTGTTATCGTAATCGGACATTCTATTGCTAAAAGTTTGTAACAATCATTTGCTTTCTTAAATGCCTCAA
>JAISMF010000084.1 GCA_031276865.1 Deltaproteobacteria bacterium
GCGAGAAAACATGCAGATCAAACTCCGCGAGATAAGAAAGCTTCCGGGATTCAAAAACTTCCTCATCCGCCAAACCTACACCTGCTGCGGCTTAGGCCTCGCCCCGGTGGCCTCCGGCACCTTCGGAACCTTGATGGGGATCCCCCTCTACTTCCTTTTAAGACCCCTGGGCCTCCCCCTCTACCTTTTGGGGACGGCCGTGGTTTTCTTCGGAGGCTGGTGGGTCTGCGAACGCGCCGAAAAGGACCTGGGCACCCACGACGACCACCGGGTGGTGATTGACGAGGTCTTGGGCTACCTTGTAACCATGATCGCGATCCCCGGCCAGCGCCCCCTCCCTTTGGCCTTCGTCTGGGGCTTCTTCCTCTTCCGTTTCTACGACATCCTCAAACCCGGCCCCGCCGGCTGGATAGACCGCAACACCCCCGGCGGCCTGGGGGTCATGCTGGACGATCTGGTGGCCGGAGTCTTCGCCTGGGCGACCATGTACCTCTTGGGATGGCTTTGGGTCTCCTGGTTTTAGCGCGGACTTTGAATACCCCCTCATCCCGGGGATCCGCCTCCCCTCTTTTCGGGGATCCCCCTCCCCTCTTTCCGGCTCCTCCGCCCCCCGCCGCCTGGGAAAGAGAGGAAAAACGAAAAATAAATCTGGTTTTTCCGCCGATTTCTTCGAAATCGGCACAAAAAATGCTAGAAAATCTTTGACAGCCGGAAATGGAAGGGATATAATCAACCCCCGTGGAGGATCGAAGCCGCCCGGAAACCCCACGCCGGAGCCTTCCGGAGCGGCGCCCTAGAACATGTCGCGGTTGCGTTTTCTCATTTTATGCCTCCTGGGGGGCTTCGTGGTGGTTCTGGGGCTCCTCTTATGGAACGCCAAAAACCTCTCGGGCGTGCGTCTGGGGGCCCTCAAAAACATGCTCCCCACCAACGTGGACATGAGGCTCTCCACCTTGGACTTAAGCGAGATAGGCGAGGGGGGCCGCTCCATCAACCTCGCCGCCGACACGGCCAACTACTTCAAGGAGCAGAACTACTTCATCCTCACCGGCATCCGGGCCGACATAAGCTCCGCGGACGAGATCTACACCGTCACCGCCGAGAACGGCCGCTACGAGCCGGACCTCGCGCTCGTCACCCTCACGGGCGCGGTGCGCACGGCGGACTCCCGGGGGAGGATCCTCACGAGCCAGCGCCTGAGCCTGGACATGCGGAAGGGCAGGTTCGTAAGCGAGGAGGCCTTCTGTCTGGAAAACCCGGTCTTGAGCCTCTCCGGCGGCCGCTTCGACTACGACACCAACAAGGGGGTGCTGGAGGTGGAGGGGCAGGTCTTCCTTCTTTTGGGCGCGGCCGGAGACGGCTGAGCCGGAGCCGCCCCTCCCAAGCCGCCTCCGCCCCGGCGCCCGCCCGCGAAATTCGCCACCCGCCCCCGTGAAACCCCCGGGGGAAAGCCTCCCGGGGGGAGTCCCCGCCGGGGGCCCCCCTTTTTTAGGAAACCATCCTATTTCCGCGGCTTCGAGCCGGCGCTTATGAAACCCTTCACACACAACCCGTCAGCCCCGCCCCGCCTTGGAGGCCCCGCCCGCTCCGGTCTTGAGGGCCTTTCCCGCCCCGGACTCGAGGGCGCGTCCCTCCCCCGGCCCCTCTTCGTCCGCCGCCGCCAAGCCCTCCGGGTCCTCCTCCTCCCCCTTCTCGCCTTCCTCTTTATCCCCCCCCCCTCCCTTCGCGCCCAGGAGACTTTCCCGGCCCCGGCCGCTCCGGCCGCCGAGACTTCGGCTCCGGCCGCTCCGGCCCCCTGGAGCCCGGCGCCCCCGGACCTTCCGCCCGCGGCTCCGGCGCCTCCGGCCCTTCCGCCCGCGGTTCCGGCGCCCCGCGGCGCGTCCGCCGGATCCGGCGGCGGGGAGGGGGGGCATTCCGAGGTGAGCGGACCCATCGCCATCACCTCCGACCGCATGCTGGCCGACGACGGCTCCCGGGAGATAAACTTCTCCGGCAAGGTGGTGGCCCGCCAGGGAAACCTCATAATCAGCTGCGACCGCATGAAGGTTAAATACGTGCCCGCCCCTCCCCGGGAGGGGCGGGGGGACGCGGGAACCGAGGCCGCGCCGGGAGCCCGAAGCTCCTCGCCTCTGGACGGCGGCCAGGAGATAGACCAGGTGGACTGCGAGGGGGCGGTTAAAATCCAGCAGGGCGAGCGCCTGGCCGTGGCCGACTACGCCCTCTACCTGGCCCGGGCGCTCCCCCGGCGCCTGGTTTTGACCGGAAGCGCCCGGGTGTGGGAGGGCGAGAGCTCGGTCACCGGCCACCGGATCACCTACTATCTAGACGAGAACCGCTCCCAGGTGGACGGAAGCGGGTCCGGACGGGTGAGGGCCTTCTACAGCCGGGAGGGGGAAAGGTGACGCCCAGGCACCTCGCGGCCTCGGGTCTGGAGAAGAGCTACGGACCCCGCAAAGTCCTAAACGACGTGAGCGTCACTTTGGGGGTGGGCGAGATCTGCGGGCTTTTGGGCCCCAACGGGGCGGGCAAGACCACCACCTTCTACATCCTGGTGGGCCTCGCGCGCCCGGACGAGGGGCAGGTGCTCCTGGACGACCACGATCTCACCGACTCCCCCATGTACCGCCGGGCCAGGATGGGCATCACCTACCTCCCCCAGGAGCCCTCCATCTTCCGGCGGCTCTCGGTGGCGGACAACGTCATGGCCATTTTGGAGACCATGAAGCTCACCTCCGCCCAGCGGGCCGCGCGGCTGAAAGTCCTCTTAAGCGAGCTGGGTTTGAGCCACCTCGCCGGAAACCGGGCGCTCTCCCTTTCGGGGGGGGAGCGCCGGAGGCTGGAAATCACCCGGGCCCTGGCCTTGAATCCGGTCTTCCTGCTCTTCGACGAGCCCTTCGCCGGCATCGACCCCATAGCCGTGGGGGACATCCAGAACCTCATCCGCCTCTTGAAAGACAAGGGCATAGGCATCCTCATCTCGGATCACAACGTCAGGGAGACCTTAAGCGTCTGCGACAGGGCCTACATCATAAACGAGGGCCGGGTCCTCCGGGAGGGCGTCCCGCGGGAGCTCGCGGAGGACGATCTGGTGCGGCGGATCTATCTGGGCTCGGGCTTCTCGCTCTGAAAGAACGGCGGCGCCGCCGGAGGTTTTATCACCATGGCCATGGAACTCCACCTATCCCAGAAGCAGTCGCAGCAGATGGTGATAACCCCCCAGCTGCAGCAGGCCATAAAGCTCCTCCAGATGAACCACCAGGAATTGACCGAGGAGATAACAAACGAGATGATGTCCAACCCCCTTTTGGAGCTGACCGGTCCGGCCGACAGCCCGGAGGGGCAGGCGGAAAACGGCCTGGGCGATCCGGACTACGATCAGACCCCGGACAAGCCCTCGGAGGGGGGGACCGAGTTCGCGGAGGCCTCCGGCGCCTCCGAAGAGACGATTCGGGAGGACATCGACTGGGAGAACTATTTAGACGAGTACTCCAGCGGCCCCTCGGGCTCCCTCGCCTCCGGCTCCCACGAGACCCCGGAGGAGATCCAGGGCTTCGAGACCTACACCGCGGCCAAGACCACCCTGACCGACCATTTGATCTCCCAGTGGCGCTTCGTGGCCCGGGACCGGGAGGACTACCTCCGGGGCGACTTCATCATCGGAAACATCAACGACGACGGCTATTTGGCGGCCGACGCGGACGAGCTCGCCCGCCTGTCCGGCTCCAAACCCGAGTTGATCCTCCGCACTCTTTCCCGGGTCCAGGAGCTGGAGCCTCCGGGAATCGCCGCCCGGGATCTTAGGGAGTGCCTGCTTTTGCAACTTAAGAGAAGAAACCTGGAGGACTCCCTGGCCTACCTCGTCTGCCGGGACCACCTCAAGCTTTTGGAGAAGAAGGACCTTCCCGGGCTCTGCCGGGCCCTGCGCTGCGAGCGGGAGGAGGCGACCGAGGCCCTCGCCCTCTTGAAAACCCTCAACCCCCGCCCGGGCCTGGCCTACTCCAGCGCCGACTCCGTCTACATAACCCCGGACGTCTACATCAGCCGCCTGGGGGATGACTACGTCATCACCCTAAACGAGGACGGCATGCCGCGGCTGAGGTTTTCCAAGGCCTATCTGCGGCTTCTAACCGACTCCGGCGCCGGGACGGAGACCCGCAAGTATCTGGCCGACAAGCTCAAGGGGGCCAAGTTCCTCATCCGCAGCGTCCACCAGCGCCAGCGCACCATCTACCGGGTGACCGAGTGCATCTTCCGGATCCAGCGGGATTTTTTGGAAAAGGGGGTGGAGTTTTTAAAACCCCTGGTTTTAAGGGACGTGGCGGACGAGCTGGGCTTCCACGAGTCCACCATCTCCCGGGTCACCACCAACAAGTACGTGGACACCCCCCGGGGCGTTTTCGAGCTCAAGTACTTCTTCGACAGCCCCATCAGCCGCTTCCAAGGGGAGTCCCTCTCCTCGGAGTCGGTCAAAAACCGCATACGGCAGATCATAAGCGCCGAGGATCCCAAAAAACCCCTAAGCGATCAAAAGATCGTGGAAATCCTCCGCGGCTCCAACATAGACATCGCCCGGCGCACGGTGGCCAAGTACCGGGAGCTCCTGGGCCTGGGCTCGTCGTCCGAGCGCCGCCGCCTCTACTGAAACCAGCCGAAAAAAGCTTCGCCCCCCCAAAAACCCGGGATCCGGAAGCGCCCCCCCGAGGGGAAAGACACCGCCTTCGGGAAAAATCCCGCCTGTGAGAAAAATCAGCCCGGGAAAAAACCGCGGAGAAACCCCGCCGCGCGGGAAGCCACCCCCTCGCCCCCCCCTTCCGGGCGAAAAAATCCGGAAACAGCCGGAACAGCGAAAAAATTAAACTACCGAAACTTTTCCCGCGGAGGGCCGAGAGAAGGGTCCGGCTCCGGAAAGAGCGGGCGAAGGCGGAGGGCGCCCCTTCGGGAAAGTCCGGAAAAGCGCCCCGGCGGGTCCTTTTCCGCGCGGGAGGGAGGGCGTCCGGCTTGTTTTTTTCCCGCGTTTCGCCTAAAATGGCGGAGTTTTATCATCCGTCGCGGCGTTTTCCGGAGGAGGCTTTCTTGAAAGCGGCGTCCGGACGCCGCCGGAGCCCGCCTCCGCCCGGTTTTCTCCGGGGGTTCGCCGGGGCCGCTTTTTTTCCGCCTCCGGATCCCTCCAGAGCGAGGGAGAGCGAGAGTGGCGGAACTGGCAGACGCACTGGCCTTAGGAGCCAGCGGCCGCAAGGCCTTAGGGGTTCGAGCCCCCTCTCTCGCACCAAAACACGTAATCCGCTTTCGTGGAGCCGTTCATGAGCGATAAAATTGAAGACGCGGGCCGCGTCGACGTGGAAGACGCCGACGGAGCCGACCTTGAAAACGCCGGCCGAGCCGACCTCGAAAACCCCGGCGGAGCCGAGCGGGAAAACCCCGGCGGAGCCGATCCGGAAAACTCCGGCGGGACCGATCTCGCCAACGCCGACGGAGACGATGAAACAACTCGAATCGACGTGGCCATAGAAGAAATCGACCCGACCACGAAAAAAATCACCTTGAGGATCCCTTATTCGCTGTACAAGGATCGGCACGCCGAAATCGTGGCCAAAATCGTCTCCGGCGCCAGGATCAAGGGTTTCCGCAAAGGCAAGCTGCCCATGGAGCTCATCCAGCGCTACTACGGGACCGATATAAGATCCCAGGTGCTCACCGAGATCGTGAACCCGATTCTCACCCGGGAATTGGACAAGTCGCGGGACAACGTGACCTCCAGCGTCCTGCCGGTCTCTTTAGACTTCGCCGAGGGAAAGGATCTGGAGTTCACCGGAAAGTTCGAAGTCATGCGGTATCCGGAGCTTCCGGACTTCTCCGCCCTCGTTTACAAAAGACTCGCCGTCCTAGACGAAGAGGTGGAGAAGGAAGTCGAAAATTTATACGCGAAATTCGTCGAAACCGAGTGCGCCGTCCGCCAGAGGGCCGGCGCGGATCACGAGATCGATGAAAACGACATCGTCTCGTACCGCGACAAGATCATCTACAAAGGAAAGGAGGTTTTAAGAAAAAAGGGGGAGGACGTCCACAAAGAGGTGCCCATCGCCAAGCTGAGCGACGCGTACAAGAGCAGCTTCCTCGGCCGGCGCCTCGGAGAGGAGTTCGAAATAACCACGGTCATCTCCGAAAAGTACAAGAACAGGGCCGTGGCCGGAAAGGAAGTCCTTCTCCGCTTGACGATAATCGAGGTGGACAGCGTAGTCAAAATGGAGCCCGAGGTCTTTCTGAAACAGTTCGGCGAAAACGGCTACTCGACCGTCGAGGAGTTTAAGGAGTTCTACCGCCAGGCTATTAGAGACTACAAGTATAACTTCAACGAAACCAACGTCAGGGAAAAAATCTTAAACGAGCTTGGGAGCGGCGACAACCTTTCCATACCGTCGGGGATGCTGGAAAGGCATTTCTTCGAGCTGGCCGCGGCTTACAAGCGAACCGAGTTCGAAAAATTCCAAAGCCTAAGCGAGATGGAAGCCGACGTCGCCTTCTGCGAGGCGCACCGGCGGATCATCGAAAAGCTGAAAATCCTCGCCCGAAGGCTTATCGGAAAACGGACTTTCATCAATCAAGTGAAGGAAAGGCACAATATCGCCGTCACCGCGGAGGATATCACGCAAAACCTGGAAATGGACGTGCGCGAGAGTTATCCCCAGGCCACGGACGAGATGGTGAAGGCGAGCGTCGCCCAGAATCTCGCCTTGTGGAAGAAGAACCCCGAATACTTGTCGCGCTACCAGGAAAAGATCCTGGCGGCCAAGGTCGCCTACTGGCTCTCCCGACAGGTGACGATAGAACAGCTCACGCAGGAGGAGACGAGGGTGCTCATCCGGGAAGAGGAGGAACGCCAGGCCGCGAAGGCGGCGAAGAGAATCGAGGAGCTTGTCGCCGCCGCCGAATCCCCCGGCGCCGACGGATTTCCCGCGGGGGGGCCTCCTTTGGAAGAGCCGCCCTTGACGGACGGATCGAGCGCGCTGGACGAATTGATCGAAATCGCCGACCCCGACGAAGAGCTCTAAAAAACCACCCGATCACAATATATCGCGTCCAATTAGCGGAAGAAGCTATTTTTTGGAGCGCCCGGCGATTTCCAGACGAGTTTCCCGCGTTTTTCCCCGAAGCCGCGCGCTCCTTTAAAGAGCGAGACGCGGCGCGCGCGAACGTCGACAGCCATACGCTCCGAGGCGCGCTCCGTTTTCCGCTCGGGGCGAAGGGCGCTTAAGTAAAGATCAATCGATTTAATCCGTCTATATAATATTTTTAAACGGACATGGCGGCCATCCCGCGGACGGCAAGCGACTCCGCGCCCCCTCCGGCCCTTTTCGGGAAGAACGTTTTTTCCCGGCGGCCTCGGTCCTTTTCCGCCCCCCCCCTTTTCCGAGACGCCGCCGCCGGGCGCCCCCCTCCCCCGCCGGATCCGGCGCCTAAGCGGCTTCATCCCCCCATCTCCCGAGGCCTCCCCCGGAGCCGGCCGGACTCCGGCGCCGCCTCCGGCGGCCCGGGTCCCGAAAGGCGCCGTCCATGAGCACCGTCGCGGTCTATCCCGGAAGCTTCGACCCCCCCACCCTGGGCCACGTGAGCATGGTGGAGAGGGGGCTCGCCGTCTTCGACCGGCTCATCGTGGCCGTCGCCGCCAATCCGGCCAAACAGTCCCTCTTCACCGTGGAGGAGAGGCTGGAGCTTCTGGAGAAGAGCCTCAAACCCGTCTCCCCGGACCGGGTCGAGATCGATCACTACGAGGGCCTCACGGTGAGCTACGCCAGGAGAAAGGGGGCCGCGGCCGTGCTCAGGGGGTTGAGGGCCACCTCGGATTTCGAATACGAGTTCCAGATGGCCATGATGAACCGGCACCTGGAGAAGGGCATCCACTCCGTCTACCTCATGGCAGACTACCAGTGGTTTTTCCTCAGCTCCTCCACGGTGAAGGAGGCCGCCTCGCTCGGCGCCGACGTGTCCGATCTCGTCCCCGGGGCGGTTTTGGACATGCTCAAGGCCAAATTCGGCCGCGGAAAGGGGGGGGGAGGATCCGGCGCCTGAGAAAAACGGCCCCGCCCCCCCCTGAAACGGGCTCCCTTTTCCGGGGGCTCTTTTTTTACCCGTCGAAAAGGCGCCCCGCGCGGCGGACTGGAAAGGGGCTGAAACCGCCGCGCGGACCCCTGGCGAAACCGCGGCCGCGGACGCTCGGCGAACCGCTGATTTAATTAAAAACAACTATCGCTTATTGTTCTTATTTATTCGTTATTATTCTTTATTATTCAAATCAGGCTGAAAATTTACCGGGACACCCTCCCCCTTTTCCCGGAAAAGAGGCGGATTTTTTTCCTGTTTTTTCCGGCCGTAAAACCCTAAAATCGGGAAAAGCTTTTTCCGTCCCTCCAATCCGCCCCCGGCCGCGTCCGGCCGGGGCGGAGCTTCGTCAGCCCCGCAGCGCCAACGGTGCCATCATGGAAATCTCCATCCGCAGACAGCAGCCCCGACATCTCAAACCCCATCCCGAAAACGAGTCCGCCCTGGGTTTCGGCGACATCTACACGGACCATATTTTTAAAATGGACCACTTCGACGGGTCGTGGCGGAACCCCAGGATAGAGCCCTTCGGCCCCCTGATCCTCTCGCCGGCGGCCATGGTCCTCCACTACAGCCAGACCATCTTCGAGGGGCTCAAGTGCTACCGCCACCCGGACGGGCGCCTGGCGCTTTTTCGGCCCCGGGAGAACTTCAAGCGCTTCAACAGCTCGGCCGCCCGCATGGCCATCCCCCTTCTAGACGAGGAGTTCGCGCTCCGGGCCTTAAAAGAGCTTCTGAAAATAGACGGAGGCTGGACGCCCTCGCTTCCGGGATCGTCGCTCTACATCCGCCCCTCCATCATCGCGACCGAGGAGCACCTGGGGGTGCGTCCCGCCAGGGAGTACCTCTTCTTCATCATGCTGGGACCCGTGGGCCCCTACTACCCGGAGGGCTTCGCCCCGGTGAGGATCTACGTGGAGGACTCCTACTCCAGGGCGGCCCCGGGCGGGCTCGGGAACGTCAAAGCCGGAGCGAGTTACGCGAGCAGCCTGCTCGCGACCGAAATGGCCAGCCGGAAGGGCTACACCCAGCTCCTCTGGCTGGACAGCGTCTCCCACAAGTTCGTGGAGGAGGTGGGGAGCATGAACATGTTCTTCGTGATTGACGAAACGGTTCTCACCGCCCCCCTGACCGGCACCATCCTCCCCGGAATCACCCGCGCCTCCGTTTTAACCGTGGCCCGGGATCTGGGCCTCAAGGCCGAGGAGAGGGCCCTTTCCATAGACGAGGTGCTGGAGGCCCAGAAGAACGGGCGGCTTAAAGAGTGCTTCGGATCCGGAACGGCCGCCGTGATATCCCCCGTGGGGCGTCTCTGCTACCGGGACGAGGTGTTTCAGATTGGGGACGGGGGGATAGGCGAGATAACCAGGAAACTCTACGACGAACTGGTGGGAATCCAGTACGGGCTCATTCCGGATGAAAGAGGCTGGGTGGAGATCCTGGACTAAAGTTAGATTCGCGGGAAAATTTTTCGCGATAAAAACGGAAGAGCCGGAAGGATTCGAATCCTTCCGGCTCTTCCGTTTTATTACAACGATTTCTAAAAAATGAGATAGACGATTCCGTTAATAAGAATAAACCAGACCGACGTAAAAGTTTCGGGATTGGATAGGATAGTGCATAACAGGACTTTTATATTGGTTAAACAAGTTGTTCACGTCGACTTTCAGCGTTAAATTGCCCTTAGCCTCGAAATCGATAATTCTTTTTGAGATGCTAAAATTAACAGTCGTAAAACCACCGTACTCGCAAAAAGGGCCAGGAAAAACATTAGGATCAGTATCCCAATCCTGGGTATACATTTTACCAAAATATGTGGCGTTAAGATTAGCCATAAGATTAATATCCGGATAATCAAAAGTCACGCCGTATGAAGCCACCAACCTCGGCACGTCGGGCATTTCAGACGGAGCGATGGGTATAACATTTCTCGGCCTGGTATCCAAATTTTTTCTTTCCATCATCCAAGTTAATGTAAGGTATGGAGTTAAGGAGAATTCCTGATTCATAATATCGCCAATATCAGCTTTAAGATCTAATTCTATGCCGGAATATACCGCGCCATCAAGATTAATATTACGACTATAGAAAGGGGAGTACGGATTGTTTGGGTTTGGAATATCTGTAACAGCGCCAGATATTTTTTGCTTAAAATGTGTTTTGAAATAAGTAACGCTGGCATCAAAACCGTTATAAGAAAAATCCGCTCCAATTTCAAATGTTTTGCTTTCTTGAGGTTTTAATGACGGAGAAGGAAGATAATTGGTACCATCACCTAAAAGTTGTGACAGATTAGGTAAAGAATAACCTACTGAATAATTTGCTCTAATTTTGAGAAATTCGAAAGGTGAGTATGCTACGCCAATGGTTGGAGTAAATTTATTGTATTTATAATGTACTTCATCACTTTTTATTTTAAAAAGATCGTATCTAGCTCCAGCAGAAAAAATTAATCGAGAATCAAGCAGTCTGAGCTTGGCAAGTAGATAAAAACCTATATCACTAAGCGTACCTTTAGATATAGTTGGCAAATTCGTATTGGAATATAATTTAGAAACTGTTTCAGATTCATATTCATAATAATCTAAACCACCCGTAACAGAAAAATATCCTAAATTATCATAAGTAAGTTGTAGTTGTATCTGGTCTAATATAGAAAATACATTATTAAAATTATTGATATCAGGATAATATGGATAATAACCATACGGATCATTCACATCAGAGTAAAATTCTTTTCTATTTGCATACCGCCCGTGTGTGTAATTAACAAACCAGTTAAAATCTTTATCTACCGTCGCTCCTTCATAACTCAAGGTATAATTATAAGTATAAGTGTCAATTATAGACTTACCATCATGATAAGGAACCGTGGATATAAAACCACCCATCCCACCGTTTGGCGCTAAACCTTTATCGATTTCAGCATAGGTAAAATGAAATCCAATACGATGGTTTTCAAGAAAAGTATATCCTAAATCCGTGTCAATACCGTATTTATTTTTCAATGATGTGTTTTTCCATATTGAGGAACCTTTCTCAACAACTCTACGATCTCCGGTATTTTCCTGCGCAACATGCATATCATCCACACTCATATGAGAGAAACCAAAGGCGTAATCAAACATATTGTAAGAACCGGAAAATGCTAATTTTTCATCATTTCGTCCGTCAGATCCAATTCCCACTTCGACAGTAGCGGTTAAAGGTCCTTCGCCTCTCTTAGTAATGATGTTTACCACGCCGCCCATGGCGGAGGAACCGTATTGAACCGCGGCCGGTCCTCTAATAATTTCAATTCGTTCGATATTAAGAAGATTCATCAGAGACAAGTCAGCATTAGAGGTGCGATGGCCATTTAAAAGTATTGTTACTGTATAGTTTGCTTCGCTGAAGGTCATTGAAGAACCTCCGAAACCTCTTATATACAGTGTTTGTGTGGAAGCAGGAGTTACAGGTGAGTATATTTGAAATCCGTGTTGACTCATCACATCGCTCATGGATCTAGCTGTCGAATTTTGGATTTCAGCCCCGCTAATTACCGTCATATTAGTCGGAACTTCACGTTTTGACTCTTCATGTTTAGAAGAAGTTACCACTATCTCATCGAGAGCGCTAGTTTCAGATGCTTCTTGAGCTGCAATTTTATAATTACCAATACAGATTATGAATAAAGAGAAGATAAGAATTACAATAAAATTTTTAAACATTAAAACATCTCCTTGTTTCAGTTTAAAATAAAAATAATTGTTGTTTATACATGATTAAATAATAAAATATAACCTCCTGTCAGGTAAAATTAATAAATTTCATAATAAAATATTATTCTTATAACTTTTATATAATATATATTAATTTATCTTTAAATTATAAGAAAAGACAAACAATATAAAAATATATATTACAAAGTCATAGAATGAGTAAATGAGGAAGGGAGCGCGGGAGCGAGGGAGTGAGGGAGTGAGGGAGCGAGGGAGCGAGGGAGCGAGGGAGCGAGGGAGCGAGGGTGTGAGGGAGCGAGGGAGTGAGGGAGTGAGGGAGTGAGCGAAGGAGCGAGCGAGGGAGCGAGGGAGCGAGGGAGCGAGGGAGTGAGCGTTTGGAGTGAGGGAGCGTTTGGAGTGAGGTGAACTAAAATTCAAATAAAAAACCAAATTTGCGATTGATTTATGATAAATTATTGTGCAAAAGCACTTCTAAAGTTTATGAATAACTTTAATTG
>JAISMF010000098.1 GCA_031276865.1 Deltaproteobacteria bacterium
CTGGAGCCGTCGATGGGAATCGAACCCGCAACCTGCTGATTACAAATCAGCTGCTCTACCGTTGAGCTACGACGGCCGGAAGATTGGTTTTTCAACGCGGCCGCCCCCCTTTCTTTTGGGGAGCCGCGGGATTTTAAAAGATCCTACTCCTCTTCCAGAACGGCCCGGCGGGAGAGGCGGATCTTGTTGAAACGGTCGATCTCCAAAACCCTCACCTTGATGACGTCGCCCTCGCGCACCGCGTCCCGCACCGTGCGGAGGCGCTCCTTCGCGAGCTGGGAAATATGCACCAGTCCGTCCACCCCGGGCAAAATCTCCACGAAGGCTCCGAAGTCCACGATCTTCACCACCTTGCCCTCGTAGTCCTTGCCGATGATGGGGAGGTTCACTCTGGGATCGGTGCGTTTGCGGATGGCGTCGATCGCCAAATCGGCCTTCTCCTGGGAGGGGGCGAAGATGGTTATCTTGCCGCTGTCCTCCACGTCCAGGCGGGTTTCCGTCTCGGCCTGGATGGCCTTGATGATCTTTCCGCCCGGGCCAATCACGTCCTTGATCTTCTCGGCCGGAATGTCGATCACCGTCATCTTGGGGGCGTACTTGGAGACGTCGGCGCGGGGGGCGGAGAGGCACTTCGCCATCCGCTCCAAAATACGCCTGCGGGCGTTCAAGGCCTTCTCCAAGGCGTCCTTCATGATATCGGTGGTGACGCCCTTGATCTTGATGTCCATCTGGATGGCCGTGACGCCCTCGGCGCTCCCCGCCACCTTGAAATCCATGTCGCCCATGTGGTCCTCGTCTCCTAGGATGTCGGTTAAAACCACGTAGCGATCGCCTTCCACCACCAAGCCCATGGCCACGCCCGCGACCGGCGCCTTAATGGGCACGCCCGCGTCCATTAAGGAGAGCGTGGCCGAACAGACGGTGGCCATGGAGCTGGAGCCGTTGGACTCCAGTATTTCGGAGACCACCCGGATGGTGTAGGGAAACTTCTCCTGGGGGGGCAGAACCGCCCGCAGGGCCCTTTCGGCCAGGGCTCCGTGCCCTATCTCCCGACGGCCCGGGGAGCTTAGCCTCTTCACCTCGCCCGTGGAGAAGGGGGGGAAGTTGTAGTTGAGCATGAAGTTCTTGGTGGTGTCCCCGATGAGGGACTCCAGCCGCTGCTCGTCGTAGCTGGACCCCAGGGTGGCCACGCCCAGGCTCTGGGTCTCGCCCCGGGTGAAGACGGCGGAGCCGTGCGCCCGGGGAAGAAAGGAGACCTCGCAGTCGATGTCCCGCACCTGGTCCAGGGAGCGGCCGTCTATGCGCTGGCCCTCGTTTAAAATGAGGCCCCGTAAAATCTCGCTCTCCAAACGGCGGACGGCCTCGTTTAAATCGGAGGGGTTCACGCCGTCCCCTTGGTATTCGGCTTTTATCTCGTCCGCGAGGGCGTGGATCCGCTTCTGGCGCTTGGACTTCTCCTTGATGAAGAGGGCCTCCCGCATAAGGGAGCGCTTCTCCTCGATGATTTTCCTAATTAGATCCTGATCCCTCACCTGGAGTTTAGCGGCCAGGGCGATGTTTCCCGCCTTCGCCGCCTCCTCCTTCTCCTCCCGGGAGACGATCAAGGGCCGGCGCTTCTCTTTGCCGACGGCCTTTTGGAGCTCCAGCTGGAGCTTAATCAGCGGCTGCACGGCGTCCTTCGCGAGGAAGATGGCCTTCAAGACGTCCTCCTCTTTGGCCTCCCGGGCGCCGCCCTCCACCATCACCACGGCGTCGGCGCTGGAGACGACGATCAAGGTCAGATCGGATAAGGCCACCTGGGCCTGGGTGGGGCCGACCACGAATTCCCCCTCCACCCGGCAGACCCGGGCGCCGGCTATGGGGCCGTCGAAGGGGATGTCCGAAATGGTCAGAGCCGTCGAGGCCCCCAGGAGGGCCAGCATGTCGGGGTCGTATTTGTCGTCCACGGAAAGGGCCTGGGCGATGATCTGGGTTTCGAAGGTCCAGTCCCGGGTGATTAAAGGCCTTATCGGCCTGTCGATGATGCGGGAGGTGAGGGTCTCCTTTTCCGAGCCCCGGCCCAGCTCCCGGCGGAAAAAGTTTCCGGGGATGCGCCCCACGGCGTAAAGCCTCTCCTGATAGTCCACGGTGAGAGGCAAAAAATCCAATCCATCCCTCGTATCCTCCGAGGCCTGGGCCGCGACCAGGACTATGGTCTCCCCCATGGCGACCACGACCGATCCCGCGGCCTGCCTGGCCACCTTTCCCGTCTCGATGGAAAGACGCGCGTCGCCGAACTTCGTTTCTACTTTCATTTAATAAATACTCCTATGCTTGCGTGAAAAAACAATTTCTTTCCCTCGGCCAGCCACCCGCGCGCGCTCGACATAAAACGCGCCCAAAAGAGCGCCGAAGCCCTCCCGGCCGGAGCCTCCGGCTCCGGCCGGGAGGGCTTGAAATTCCCCGTCGAAAAGCCTCCCGCCCGGCGGAATTTTAAAAAAACCGCGGGCGGCGGAGATCCCCGGGGGAGGATCCACTCCTGAAAAAAAAGATTCCTATTTCCGCAAATTGAGACGCTCGATGAGGCCCCGGTAGCGCGCCGGATCGCTCCTTTTGAGATAGTTCAAAAGCCGGCGCCGCTGCCCCACCAGCATGAGGAGCCCCCGGCGGGAGCAGTGATCCTTGTGATGCGTCTTGAAATGCTCGGTCAAGTTGGCGATCCTTTCGCTTAAAAGGGCCACCTGCACCTCCGTTCCGCCGGTGTCGCTTTCGTGGTGGCGGAAGTTTTCGATGATCTCTTTGGTCTTTTCGGCCGTGATGGACATTTTTATAATCTCCCCGCGGCCCGAATCCTTTTTTTTCGCCGCGGCGAAAAAAAAGGGCCCGGGCCCGTTTCCGGCCCCTAAAGGGGCGTTAGTATCCGCCGCGGCCGCAGGAAAGGCCGCGGGGTGAAAAAAGCGCGCCAAAACGCGTCCGGATCCGGAGGGTCCCCCCCTCCGGAGGCTCGTTTCGGCGGCGCTCCGAAACCCGCGAACTCCCCCAGGCCCAAAAGGGCGCCCCGGGGGTCAAGAATTTTAACAGGGCCCGCGAGGGGCGTCAACTCCGATTCCGGGCGGGCGAAATACTCGTCGAAGCCCAGGAGGCGATCTTGTTTCCGAAGGGAGCCCTCCCCGCCATCATCCGGCGGCGCCCCGAATCCCTCTCCCGCGGGCGGAAGAAAGAGCCGCGCCCGCTCCAGCTCTCCGGCGCCGAGAGCCTGGCCGCGGCGGACCCTCGCGGCCTCGCCCTCCGTTAGACGGTATTCCGGCAGGAAATACAAGGCCTCCCGGGGGGAAAGGATCCGCTCCCGGATCTCCTTGGGGGAAAAGGGAAGGCTCACGGCCGCGGACACCTGAAAGCGGCCCAGGCTTAAGCGCCTGAGGCTATGCAGAATCCCCCCTCCGAGCCCCAGGGCCAGCCCCAAATCCCGCGCCAGGGCGCGCGCGTAGTAGCCGGAGGATACCTCGGCCGCGACCTCCAAAAGCGGCGGCTGAAAGCTTAGAAGCTCGAGGCGGAAGGCCGTAACCGCCCGGGGCGGAAGAACCACCGCGCGCCCCTGGCGGGCGAGGGCGTAGCTGCGGACGCCATCCACCTTCACGGCCGAGACCGCGGGCGGAATCTGCGGGGCGGGGCCGGAGAGGGCGGACAAAGCCTCCTCCACCCTCTCCCTTTCGACCTTTCGGGCCTCCGGCGGGGAAAGGGATCCGGGGTCTTTTAAGAGGATCTCCCGCCACTCGTCCCGGTCCTCGTTCTTTCCCGCCTCGATCTTCCCCGCCTCCGCCGCCTTCTTCCCGGCCTCCCCCGAGGCGTCCCCGGCGGCCGCGTTGACTCGCCCCGGGGGGATGTAGCGGCCGGTGGCGTCGAGGGTGCTGGTCTCGACCCCCAATACGATCCCCGCCCGGTAGGTCTTCGCGAGGCCGGAGAAATAGGGGGCGAGGCGGGTGGAGGGCCCTAAGAGGAGG
Organism: Deltaproteobacteria bacterium; assembly: GCA_031276865.1. Classification (GTDB taxonomy): domain Bacteria; phylum Desulfobacterota; class Desulfarculia; order Adiutricales; family Adiutricaceae; genus JAISMF01. Next base: position 3,981 of record JAISMF010000098.1, read on the forward strand.
GCCAGAAGGCCCGTGGCCGGAGGATCCAGGGTGCCCAGGTGCCCGATCTTTTTGATCCCGGCCGCCTTCCTGAGCCTCGCCACCACGTCGAAGCTCGTGAGGCCCGGGGGCTTGTCGGCGAGTAAAAGCCCGTTTAAAGGCGCTCCGGGGTCTTTCTCCGGCATGGGAAGCGGCGCTCCGGCGTTCTTTCAGCCCAGCTCTTCCGGGAGATGGGGCCGGGCCAGGGCCAGAAAAGCCTCCCGGGCCTCCAAAGCGGATTTGGCGGAGGCGGTGTAGGCGGCGGCCAGCTCGTGGCCGCCGCCTCCGGCGCTCTGGGCTATTTTCCGCGCGCTCACCGGCGGACGGCTCCTAAGACTCACCCGGCACGCGCCCGCTCCGTCGTCCTTGATGAAGGCCGCGAGGAGCACCGAGCACAGCGAGCGGGGATAGTCGATGAAGCCATCGGCGTCCTCGACTCTAGCCCCGGCCTCCGAGAGCATCTCGTTTGTTAAAAGCATCACCGCCACCCGCCCCTTGAAAAAGAGCTCCAAAGAGGAAAGGGAGCACTTGAGGAGCCTGAGGCGGGCGAGGGAGCCCGCGCAGTTGAGCTTCTCGTGGAGGCGGGCGAGCTCGCCCGTCCCGGTTAAAAGGTCCCCGGCCTCCCGCAGGGACGAGCTCGTGGTGTTTTCCTGGGTGAAGAATCCCGTGTCGGTGACGATGGCGGTTAAAAGGGCCTCGGTGGCCTGCGGCGGGAGGGTGGCGCCCAAGCGGCGCCTCACCCGGGAGACGAGCTCCCCGGTGGAGGAGGCGCGCTGGTCGTGGAAGACCCCGACGGCCCCCCTTAACTCCTCGTTATGGATGTGGTGGTCGATCACGAGGTTCGGGGGCAAAGCGTCCCACTCCTTGGGAAGGCTGTCCGGCCAGACCCGGGAGGGGCCGTGGCAGTCCACGTAGACAAGCCTTTCGAAGGAGCCCAGAAAAGCGGCGTCCAGCTTCGTCACGGGGAAAAAATACCTGGCCGGGTCGATTAAGAAGGTTATGTTGGGGGGCACCCGGCCGGAAATCCCCACCACGGCTTTTTTTCCCAGACCGCGCAAAATCGCGGCCAAAGCCGCGGCCGACCCTAAAGCGTCCCCGTCGGGATGCTGGTGGCCCAAAACGATGATCCTCTCCTTTTCCAGGAGGCGCCTGAGAAAATCCGGAGAGGGATCCGGCGCGTCCGCCGCGGGCCCCCGGCTGGACGGGGGGCTAGTCATCCCCCGCTCCGTCTTCCCCGTCCCCCCTTCCCCGGAGAACGGCCGCGGGAACTTCGGCCGCGAAGCCTCGCTCCTTAGCCGCGGCGGCCTCGGCGACATCGCCGTCATCGGCCGGATTCCCCCCGGAGGCGCCCACGCTCTTTAAAAGATCCTGGATCCTCTGGGCGTGGCCGGGGTTGCGGTCGTAGACGAAGCGCAGTTTGGGGGCCGTCTTCAAGGAGAGCTCTTTCGCCATGGAGCTGCGCACGAAACCAGCGGCCTTGTCCAGGGCCCCGCGGATCTCCTTGGGCGGGGCGTCCCCCGCCTCCCCCAGGATGCTGTAGAAGACGGCCGCGGATTTAAGATCCGCCGACACCCGGGAGCGGGTGACGTTTACGAGGCGAAGACGGGGATCCGCGGCCCGGGTGAGGAAAAGACGGGCCGTGAAAGCCTCCACCATGGATCCAAGCTGTTCCTGACGTTTCCGCGTCATGGCGCCTCCGGCGCGTTTTCCGGCGCGCGCTTAAGCCGGCTGAAAAGAGAGCCCGTGAAATCCCGCGAGCGACCCGCCCGGGCCGTCGTCCGTCCCGCCGTCCGTCCGTCCCGACGTCCGACCCCTCAGGAAAACTTCAGACACTCGCTGCGGGAGTCCAGCACCTCCGCCGGAGAGACGGATAAAACGAAGTTGAGGATGTGGTCGAGGACGGATTCCAAAACCTTCGCGTCGCCGCCGCAGACGGAGAAGCCCAAAACCGCCCGATCGTGGAGGTCGGGGAGGTCCACCTCCGCGCAGGAGGCGTTGAAGCGGGCGCCCACGCGGCCTAAAAGGCTTTTGACCACCTTCCTCTTGTCCTTGAGGCTGTGGTTTCCCTCAAGGGCGAGGGTTATTTCCAGGACGCCCACTATCACCTTCGCCTCGCTTCGGCCAGCGGAAAGGTCCCCAAAGAAGGGAAACGGAGAAAAGAGAGAAAAGATCCGTAAAGAGATGGAAAAATCTCAAAAATCCTCCCCCTCCGCCCCTTTCCCGGGGGCTTTTGGCTCTCAGGCCTCCTCTTTGGCGCTCTCCTCTTTGGCCTTCTCCGAGGCCCTTTCCACGGCCTGGTTGATGAGATCCACCGTGGCGGCGGTCTCCTCCACCTGGTAGCACTCCACGCGGTCGCCCACCTCGATGGCCCCGAAGTTTTCCAGGCCGATGCCGCATTCGTAGCCCTCCAAGACCTCCCGCACGTCGTTTTTCTCCCTTTTCAGGGTGGAGATCTTGCCGGTGTAGACTATCTGCTTTCCCCGATGCAGCCTGGCCAAAGCGCCCCGAAGCACGCGGCCCTCGGTCACGGCCGAGCCCGCGACCGGGCCCACCTTGGTGATGTTGAAGACCACGCGCACCTCGGCGAAGCCTAAGACCTTCTCGCTTTTCACCGGATCCAAGAGGCCCGCCATGGCTTCTTTGAGATCGTCAATCAGCTTGTAGATGACGTCGTAGTAGCGGATCTGCACCTGCTCCTGCTCGGCCACATCCTGCACCCTCCCCGCCGCGGTCTTGAGCCCGAAGCAGATGATCAAAGCCGAGGAGGCCGAGGCCAGCATGACGTCGTTTTCGGTCACCGCTCCGGTGCCGGAGTGGAGCACGCTTATCTTGATCTCGGGGTTGTCCAGGCGCATGACCGCGTCCAAGATGGCCTCGAGCGATCCCTGCACGTCGCACTTGATCACCAAATTCAGGCCCTTCACCGAGCCCTCCTTTATGTGATCGAAGAGGTTCTCCAAGGTGAGGCGGGTGGTTTTAACCAACACGCTCTCCCGCAGTTTGGCCTGGCGGTGCTGGCTCACCTGCCGGGCCTGCTTCTCGTCGCGCAGGACCACGAACTCGTCGCCCGCCAGAGGCACCCCGGAGATGCCCTGGATCTCCACCGGGGTCGCGGGGAGGGCCTGATCCGTCCGGCGGCCCTGGTCGTCCAAAAGGGCCCGCAGCTTTCCGAAATAGATGCCGCAGACGTAGTTGTCGCCCTGCCGGAGGGTTCCCTCCTCCACCAAAACCGTGGCCACGGCGCCCCGGCCCTTGTCCAGGCGGGCCTCGATCACCCTGCCCTTGGCCGGTCCCTCCCGGCGGGACTTGAGGTTCAAGAGATCGGCCTGGAGGAGGATCATCTCCAAAAGCTCGGAGACGCCCTGGCCGCTCTTGGCGGAGATGTCGCAGAAGACGGTGTCGCCGCCCCAGGCCTCCTGGGTGAGCCCCAGTTCCATCATCTGGCGCCGCACCTTCTCGGGATCGGCCCCGGGCTTGTCTATCTTGTTCACGGCCACGATGATGGGCACCTTCGCGGCCTTGGCGTGGTCCGCGGCCTCCCGGGTCTGGGGCATGACCCCGTCGTCCGCGGCCACGATGAGGATGACGATGTCCGTCACCTGGGCCCCCCGGGAGCGCATGGAGGTGAAGGCCTCGTGGCCCGGGGTGTCCAGGAAGGTGATGAAGCGGTCCCCCACCTTCACGTGGTAGGCCCCTATGTGCTGGGTGATGCCCCCGGCCTCGCCCTCCTGGACCTTGGATTCGCGGATGTAGTCCAGAAGCGAGGTTTTCCCGTGGTCCACGTGGCCCATGATGGTCACCACCGGCGGCCGGGGGAAGAGCTCGTAACGGCCGCTCTGATCCTCCACCGGGATGAAGTCGCCCTCGTCGAAGGCGCTCTTCTCCACCTCGTAGTCGAACTCGTTCGCGACGAGCGAGGCCGTGTCGAAGTCCAGAGACTGGTTCACCCCGGCCATGACCCCCATGCCCATGAGCTTCTTGATGATGTCTCCGGCCTTCAGGGAGAGCCGATGGGCGAGCTCGGCCACGGTGATGGCCTCGTCCACCTTGATGCGGCGCTTGATCTGCTTGGGCCGGGTGATCTCGGTTTTGGCCAGGACCTTCTTTTGGGATTTCGACTTGCGCTGGCGGCTTTTTTCCCAGACGCCGTCGGCGTAGAGCTCGCTTTGCTCCACCACGTTGCGGCGCTTGAAGGCCCGGGCGGCGTCGTCGCCCCCGTCGAAGGTCCCGGGGGTGGTCTTCTTGCGGCGATCCTTTTTCCGGCCGTCGCGGCCGAAGGACGGCGCCTCCTTTTGATCCCTCCCCGGCGCCCGGCTCGCCCCCGGCTCGTCGGGCTTGCGCCCGGGAAGCGCCCGGGGTTTTCCGGCGCCCTGGCGGAAATAGCCGTCGCTCTGGAGCTGGGTGGAGCCGAAGCCCCGGTTGACCTCGCCCTCGGCGAACTCCCGGGTGGTCTTCCCCCGGCGCGCCCGCGCGGCGCCGTCGGGGAGCGCCTGGCCCGTCGCCGGATCCACCCCCGGCCGCTCCCTACCCGTCCTCGAGGGGGAGGGCGCGAAGGATGGGCCGCCGTCGGCCCCGAGGGGCGGAAAGCCCGGCGGGGGGGTCCGGGGGCTGATGGAGCCCACGATCTTGGCCGGGGTGCCGTTTTTCAAAATGTTGGTTTTAACCGTCTTGATTTCCGGCGACTCCTCCCTTTCCTCCGGGAGCTCGGTTTCCAAAGCGGCCTCTTCCGCCGCCTCGGGAGCGGCGGCCAGGGGCGCCTCCTCCTCTTTTTCGGCCGCGCGGCGCCGGGCGCCGGTCAGGCGCTCCTCGGAGTCCTCAAGCCGCTCCTCTTCGAGGCGCTCCAGCTCGCTTTCGGTGCGGGGCTTGAGCTTCAAAAAGTCCGGCGCCGGCGGCTCTTTTTTCGTCTGCCGGGCGCCCCGCTCCCGGCCCTCGGCCTTGGCGGTCTTCAGGGGCGCCTTTCCGGGGCTGGTGCCGACGATGGTGGCCCGATCGAAGACCTTCTGCCTGATTTTCACGGGTTTGCTCTGGATTTGATCCTCTTGAGCCGGGGCCTCGGCGGACGCCGGCGCCGGCTCGGAGATTCCCGGCTCCGCCGCCGCGGGGGCGGGAGCAGGGTCAGCCGGGCTTTCGGCCGGAGCCGACGCCTCTTGCGGCGGGGCCTCGGGGCCGGGCTGTTTTTTCCGCCGCCGCACCACCACCCGGGAACCAGGCGAGACGCCGCCCTTCACGTAGCGGCGCACCTGCTCCGCCTGGCTCTCCTCCAAACTGTGGGAGGACGTGATCTTGGCGGATCCCATGATGTTCATGTCCTTGATGCGTTGGATAAGTTCGGCGTTGGAAAGAGACAGCTCTTTGGCCAGCTCGTGAATCCGTTTTTTACCCATCCCTGTTAACCACCTGCGCCTTAAAAAAAATGGAGCCGGGTCCCCGACCCTTTCTCCCGATGCCGATTTAAAAGCCTCCCCGGACGTTTCGGAAACGCCCGGGGCTCCGCCCCCCCGGCCTCGGCTGGGAGCCGGCGGGGCCGCCGAAAAAAATCCGGCCTGGCACTTTAAGAAGCGGAGAAAGCCTCCCCGAAAAGACCCTCCGTTTCCAGCCCCACGGAGAGGCTCTTTTCCAGCCGGAAGGGCCGGTTCAAGATCCGGGGGTTCCGGCGGATTTTCTCCAGGCAAGGCCCTTCCCGGCAGACCCAGGCCCCCCGACCCGCCCGGGGGCCTTTGCGGTAGAGCGCGGCCCGCGGGACGCCGCCCTCCGGCGGGCGGATTAAAACCAGCCGGTAAAGGCTCGCGGGGTCCGTCTTTCGCCGGCAGACCACGCAGGTGCGCGCGGGGCCGGGGCGGGAGCGCACCTCTCAACCTTCTTTTTTCGGGAAGGCCGCTTCCTGGCCTCCCCGCGCGCCGCGGCCCGCGGGAGCGTCGTCGTCTTCATCTTCGTCTGCGTCTTCGTCGTCGTCGTCTTCTTCATCTTCGTCGTCGTCGTCTTCGTCTTCAGCATCGTCGCCGGAGTCGACCTCGTCCGCGGAATCTTCGCCATCGACTTCAACGCCGTCTCCCTCGGCGGACGCCGAATCGTCCGGGGGAGGGGAATCCTCTAGGGAGTCGGCCGCGGAGGCCTCCCCCGAATCTTCGCCGGCCGCGTCGGAGGGCGCTTCGATCGCGAGATCGGAGTCGTCACCGCCCGCGGGGGCGCCCTTATGGCTGAAAAAGTCCTTGGCCAGGGCCTCCTGGCGGGCCTCCTCGGCGTCCTCCCGGGCCAGCTGATCCACGTACTCCCTCGCGGCGTTCCAGATCTGCTCCGCCTTCTCCTCCGTCATGCCCTCCACCATGGCGAGCTGGTCGGGAGAGACCTCGAGAAGGTCCCGAGCCGAGCCGTAGCCCGCCTCGAAGAACTGATCCGCCACGGTCTCGGAGACTCCGGGAAGCCTTAACAGCGACTGGTAGCCGTCCTTTAAGCCCCTTTGATACTTGGACTCGTTTTTCACGTCGATGCGCCAGCCCACCAGGCGGGAGGCCAGGCGCACGTTCTGGCCCTTGCGGCCGATGGCCAAAGACAGCTGGTCGTCCGGAACCACCACTTCCAGGGATCTAGCCTCCTCGTCCACCACCACCCGCAGGGCGGCGGCCGGAGCCAAGGACGAGGCCACGTAGTGGGCTATGTCCCGGTTGTAGGGGATGATGTCGATCTTCTCGCCTTTGAGCTCTTGGACCACGGCCTGCACCCTGGTGCCCCTCACGCCCACGCAGGCGCCCACGGGGTCGATCTCCCCGTCCGAGGTGGTGACGGCTATCTTGGAGCGGCTGCCCGCCTCCCGGGCCACTCCCACGATTTTAACTATGCCTTCGGATATCTCCGGCACCTCCGCCTCGAAGAGGGCCGCCAGGAAATCCGGATGCGTGCGGGAGAGCACCACCTGGGGTCCGCGGCTGTCGGGACGCACGTCGATGACCAGGGCCTTGATCCTCTCCCCCCGGTGGTAGTAGGTCTCCCGGGGTATCTGCTCGGAGACCGGAAGCAGGGCCTCGGCCCGGCCCAGGTTCACGATGATGTTGTTGCCCTTCTCCACCCTCTGGATGATGCCGGTGACTATCTTCCCGAAACGGTCCTTGAACTCGTCGTAGACGATCCGCCGCTCGGCGTCCTTCATGCGCTGAATGACCACCTGCTTGGCGGACTGGGCGGCGATGCGCCCGAAATCCTTGGTCTCCAGCTTCACGCCCAGCTCGTCGCCTAGAGAGGAGTCGGGATCGAGCTTCCGCGCGTCTTTCAAACTCAGCTGGGTCTTGGGATCCGTCACCTCCTCCACCACCTCGTGGAAGCGGAAGACCTCGAACTCGCCCGAGTCGTCGTTGAAGGTGACCTCGAAGTTGTCGCTGAGGCCGTATTTCCTTTTGGCCGCCTGGCCGATGGCCTCCAGCATGGTGTCTATGAGGACCGACTTGTCCAGGCCCTTGTCACGGCTGATCTGCTCTATGATTCTTTTCAGGTCTTGACTCATGATCCTCTTCGTCTCAAGGACTTCCCTATCTGAAAAAGGCGCCTTCCCGGATGCCGGGGAACGGGAGGGGGGAAAGTCCCCTCCTAAAAAATAAAGCGGGCGGATGCCCACTTTCAACTAAAGGGGTCGAAATGTGCGAACCCCCGAAGCGCCTGGGCGCTTCGGAGAGGAACCCCTCGGAGGGGGCCCCGAAAACCATGGAACAAGGGGAAGCGGCGGGCGAAGAGGGCGCCAGGGCCGCGAACCCCGGAAGGGACCGACTCTCAAGTCGCCAGTATAAGGGAGGGCGGCCTCAGATCACCCCATTTTAAGCAAGCCGGAAAAAAAAGCAAGGGAAAATATCATCCAGACCTGTTTTTTCGGGGCCCCGCCGCTCCCAAAGATGGGAATCCCCGCTGTCTTTCGCTTGGAGTTCATAAATTCTAATTTTAACCTCGTTTTCACCCTTTTCCCCCCTACCGGAGGACTCCGGAGGATTTCCCACGCCTCCGGACGCCCGTCCCGGCCCGATCGGGAAAAGCCGGCGCGAAAGGCGCCCCGCGCAAGACGCCCCGGCGCCGGAGGCCTCGCCCGGCGGAGCGCGAAAACGGTATCCATATAATAATGATCGAACCGCGATAAAACGCGTTTTAAAACCGATTGCCCCGTGGAAATCGTTTCCGTATAATTTCGTCTAACAACCATCAAGCGATGAAAAAGAACGAAACGCGAAACGAAACGCCAGAGGAGACGGGCGCGGCCGGAAGCGAAAAGGGCCTGAAGACAAGAGAGCTTGAAAACGGGCTCCATATAATGATGATCGAACCGCGATGAAACGCGTTTTAAAATATGACGCCCCGTGGAAATCGTTTCGTATAATTTCGTCTAACAAACATCAAGCGGCGAAAAAGAACGAAACGCGAAACGAAACGCCAGAGGAGACCGGCGCGGCCGGAAGCGAAAAGGGCCTGAAGACAAGAGAGCTTGAAAACGGGCTCCATATAATGATGATCGAACCGCGATGAAACGGAAAGCTGGGCGAAACGGAACGTCTGGCGAAAGACGCCGCTTCATGAAAGGGACGGAACCGTTTTTATAAAACGGCTCCGCTCTTTCCCGCGGTCCGGAGGATGCTTGTTAAAACGCTGAACCTCGCATTGGGGCGCCGCTTGGAGCTTTAGAAAAGGAGGCCGAAAGAAAAAGCGGGCCCCCGGCCGGGGGCCCGCTTTTCTTTTCAGGATCGGGAGATCCCGTCTCCAAAGCCCGTCTTTTCCAGTCCGACTCTAGTCGAGCCCCTCGGACATGGCCTCGGGGCGCATCTCGAAGCCGGCGTTCAGGACCTCCCTCCAGGATGTGAGTCCGCCCGAAAGCTCGTCGTTCGCGGGCAGGAAGATGGAGAAGGTGCTCGCGTCCGGAGCCGAGGCGGAAACCGTTATGCCCGAGGCCGAGGCGATGACGAAGGCCTCGGTGGGGTTTCCGTCGCCGGTGGAGATGACTCCCGTCACCTGCCCTTCCGGTAAGGACGAATCGGGCGCGTCGGCCCCCGAGTGGAAATACTCGGCCGTCCGGGGGTTGGGGAGTCCGGTGAAGGTGTCCACCATGTAGAGATAGCCCTTGCCCACCTCCCCGCAGCCGCTCTCCTTGGGCTCGTAGCTGGTGAAGGCCATGAGGTTGAAGGGGCCGGAGCTGAAAACCTTGGGCTGGGTTATGATCATCTCGTAGTTGTGCGGCTCGGAGGGGGTGAAGACGTAGCCTATGTCGAGGCGCCTTTTGTAGCCGATGGAAGCGTTCCCTCGAATGGCGTCCGCAAGCTCGTTGTAGGAGGTGGTTCCGTCCTGGAGGCCCTGGATTTCCGCGTGGGGGGGAAGCCCGGTCACCGTGCCGTTGGCGAAAACTGCGACGCCGGTCACGTCCACCAGCTTTCCGAGGTCGGGGGTCCGGTCGCTGAAGGTCATGCGGCCCTGCTCGTTTAGCTCCTCTTTGACGCCGTAGAGGTACTGCTGGTGGTTGTCTCGGCAGGCGGAAGTGTTCATGTTGAGGCAGGGGACGATGTCGTCGTTGTTCCAGAGCCTTCCGGTCCCAAAGAGCGCCCAGAGATTTCCGGCTTTGTCGTAGGTCATGTTCACCGCTCCGGTCACGGGCCGGCCGGTCGCGATAAGCCTTTCCAGGGTCCACTGGGAGGGGGGCGCTGGCGCCCCGTTCCCGTCCACGGTCTTAAGGCGGTAGACGGCGCCGGAGTCCTCGCAGGTCAAGGGATCCTGGCTCACGGTGAGTCCGTAGTAGAGGGCGTGGTTGGTCCAGGGGTTGGCCTGTGTCTGCGCCATGGGGAGGAAGGGGTTGTTGAAGAAGCTGTTCTCCTCCGCCACGGTCAGATAGTCGCTCACCGGACTCTCGAAAGTTATCTCGCCACCCGAGTCCATCTCCAAGACGATGAGCCTGGCCCTCTGGGCGCTGTAACCCTCGTAGGGCGATTTGGAGCCGAACTCCACCCTGGCCGGCCGTCCCCCGGCCGCGGAGGCCGTCTTGTCCGTCGCGGGTCCGGAGGGGACGACGACGTACCAGTCCCCGTCGTGCGCGATAACCGAGGGGAGCCCCACCGTGAGTCCGGCCTTGGGGTCGCTGTAGCGCCATAAAAGCTTTGGATCCTCCTCCGGGTCGCTTATGTCCAGAACGAAGATTTCCGAGTAGAAGAACTCGGCTCCCAAAGCCAGGGCGTCCGGCGCCTCGATGGGGCGACCGGCCATCCTAAGGCCGCCGATTAAAACCGTCCGCCACTCGCCGTTTATCTTCACGTCGTTGATGACGGGTTTCAAATCCACGTAGTTAGCGTGATTGTAGTCCGGATCCGGCAGCCACTGGAGGTGCGGCAAAAGCGAGGTGGGTATGTAGGCCCAGAGCTCGGCCCCCAGCTCGTGCTCCGTCCGATGGGGAGGGGAGGATTCGGAGACGCGCGGATCCGCCTGGGTGAACGAGACCTGGCCGCTGGAAAGGGAGCCGTAGAAGCCCACGTTCACGGCGTGGAGCATGCCGTCGTTGGCGCCGAAATAGGTCATCTGCCGCCTTTCGGAGCGCTCCTCCTTGTAGGCCAAATACGAAAGATCCCCGTAGAGGAGGTCGTAGTTCGCGGCCGGGGAACCCACGAGGATGGGTTTGGAGTTGATGACGTCCCCCAGGCGCCAGGTGACCAGGGTCCTGTCGTCGGACCAGGGGTCGCCTACGGATCTGGACCTTAAACCCGGCTGATCCGCGCCCGTTATCCACTTAATCAGCATGGTCGCCGCCTCGTTTTTATCGGCGGCGGAGGGGATCTGGCTACGATAGTTGTCGTGAAGCAGGAAGGGGGTCAGGGCCGCGACCGACTCCGCCGAGAGGTCGAAGACCTTCAGCTCCGGCTTGGCGGGGTCGCGGGGGACGGGCTTTCCGTAGAATATCCGGCGCCTACCCAGGCTCTGGGTGGCCGCCGCCCCCGGGGCCCGGGGTCCGGAGAGGAGCTTTCCCTGGTCCAGGCGGGAGAGCCATCTTCCGGTGTCGAAGAGCGGCTCGATGCGGTGGAGGCTCGCGGGGTGCCGCTCCGGACCCGAAAAAAGGGTCAAGAGCTGATTGGTGCCGTCGGGGTCGTAGCAGCGGCTGATGAAGGCCCCGTAGGCGTAACACCTCGAGGAGGGCTCGTCTATTTCGTATTTGGTGCTGTTGAAGGTCACGACGAAGTCGCCCTCTCGCCCCTCCTCGCCGTTCCGGACGTTCAAGACCCCGTCATGGTCGTTATCCTCCCGCAGGTTCCCCCACTTGTCCAAAAACAGCCCGAAGACGGTTCCCACCCACCGCGCCTGCTGGGAGGAGTCGGCCGGGTTCACGTAGAGGGGGTAGTAGATGGTCTGCACCGAGACCCCGCCCCCTAGAATACGGTCGATGGCGGCCGAGGTGGCGGTGCCCGTGCTGATGGAGCGGGCGATATCCTGGAAGGCCGCCTCCAGCTGGGCCGGGAGCTCGGCTATGTTCTTGGCCTCGAAATAGTTCTTGGGCAGTCCGTCCGTCCTCTCCCACTCGCCCGGATCCGGTTTTCCGTTTCCGTTGAAATCGTTGAAGCCCCCGTATTTGGCCACCAAGTAAAGGGGGTTGGGCAGATAGGCGCCGGCGGAGGCGGGATCGCTATTGAACTGGAAGGTGCGGTAGACCTTTAAAAGCTCGGGCTCGTAGGCCCCGAAGGGTTCGCCGTCCAAAGATCCCTTGTTGTTGGTGCCGAAACGCGTGCCGCAGCCGGAGCCCCGGGCCGTCGGGGACCCGAAGCCCGCCGGCCAGTCGCAGCCGGCCGGCGTGCCGTAGGGCTTCATCGGCGAGGAGTCGTCGAAGCCCGAGCAGTAGCCCAAAGCGTCGCAGTAGGGAAAGTAGCGGGGATCGGGCCCCAGGTGCCCCAGATCCATGTAGGTGCCGTCGTGGGTGCTGCCGCTGATGAGATAGCCCATGGACAAATTGACCCCGGCCGCGGCCACGGACTTCCAGGAGGCCACCACCAGGCCCTCGATCTCGCTTAAATCGATGACGAACCGGGCCGCGGGATCGACGCGGAAGAGGTGGTAGGTCTTGTTCCCCTGGTAAACTTTAAGGGCCCCGGACCATTTGTCCGCCGGCGGGTTGAAGGGCTCCGCCCGGCGTTTGTCCGCGGACGTGGCGCCGGTGGTCACCAGATCCACCGTGTACTCCACCACCACGTCCATGTCCCAGTCCGTGGGACCGGCCTGATAGTCCACGCCCTGGGTGGCGTCCTCGAAGTTGACCTTGAACTTCACGTGGTAGGGGGTGCCGTTTTGATCCAGGCGCCACTCGATTATGTAGTAGCCTAAAAATCCCACTATCCCCTTGGTGGTGTCGAGGCTGTCCCGATCGCTCATGGAGGCGGGGAGGATGGAGATCTTCCGCAAAACCTCTCCGGTGGAAGAGTAGACGGGGAAGTCCACCTGGGGGAAGGGGGCGCTCATGGTCACCGCGTAGACGTCCAGGGGGGCCTCGTGCTCGCCCGGGGTGTAGTCGTGGGTGTGGGCGTAGTAAGCCACCGCGGCCGCGCTGTAGGTGCCCATCAAAGAGGGGCTCGAGGGGCACAGGCCCTTCACTTCCGCGAGCGAGTCGAGGCTCTTGGGCTTGCAGTCGTCCGCCACGCCGGTGGAGTAGAAATATTTCTTCCCGCTCACGGAGGTGGCCAGGCCCTCGTTTTCGGTGATCCTAGCGAGATAGCCGTCCACGCTAAAGGTGGATAAAGCGGTTTTCGCGCTCGGGGAGATGGAGGAAAGAACCTTCTGCCGGAAGCCGCTTTTGCCGGCGGGGAAGGTGTCGCCGTCGAAGTCGCTTTCCATGTCGGCTAAAAGGAGGATGATGGGTTTGGCGCAGTCCGCCGCGGGAAGCGTGGGTATTTTCCCCCATCCGGACATAAAGGAGGTGGGAAAGGAGCGGGAGAGCTGCTTGGAGTAGTCGTCCTCGCGCTCCGGCACGTACTCCGGCGCGGGTCCCGTGGGGATCTCGTCGCCGTCCTGGGCCAGGAAGGCGAAGTAGCGCACCGCCTCGTAGAGCATCTCGCCGGTCGGGTTTCCCCAGTTGGAGGCCGTTATGTAGCCGAAGGCCGTGGTGCCGTTGTCGGGAAGGCGCGCCCCGGTGATGGCGAGGGAGTCGATATAGGACACGAGCCCGCCCGGCACGATCTGTCCGGTGACCGAATTCACCGACTGGGCGAATTCCCCGATATGCGTCCGCATGACGCCGCCCCGGCGGCGGTGGTTTTCCGTGCGGTTGTACTGGCGGGAACCGTCGGAGGCGAAGGTGTAGTAGTCCCCCTCGTAGGTGCCGGTTAAAAGCCCGAAGAGCATCTGATCGTTGTCGCCGTTCTTCTGGAGCAGCCCCACGGGTTTGAGGGACCCGTCGGGGTAGCCCCGACAGTCCTCCCCCTCCCCGTAGCCCGGGGCGCAGACCTCCACCATGACGTTGAAGAACATGTAACGGTAGCCGGAGCCCTGGGTGGGATCGGACCAGTCCCTTAAAACCTTTATCACGTAGGAGGGGCTGTCGTGCTCGTCTCCCATCACCCAGTCGTACCAGCGCCCCCCCACGCAGTCGTCGGGGTCGTCCGCCTTGCAGTCCCTTTTATTGGTGTAGTTGAAACCCTTGATGAAATCGATTCCCTCCACGTTTAAGAGAAAGGCCACCTGGGGGAAGGGTTTCACGGTGTAGTCGTTGTCGGGCTTAGCGGGATCCCGGTTGGGATGCCCCAGGTTTCTGGTGCGGGCGAACATGTGGGCCGAGTTTTTCACCGGCCGCGCGAAGGGGGTGTACTTGGAGACGTCGTAATAGTTGGTGAGAGGCGTCTCCAGCTCCCAGCGGTTGTCGGAAAGGACGTCGGTCCCCCAGACGTGGGCGTCGTTGGGGATAAACGAGCTCTCCAGGATGGTGAGGGCCTTGGACGAGGGGGAGCGCGAGGCGTCGGCGACGGTCATGGCGGGGGTCCCGGAAGAGGCCCCCCCGGCCGCCTCGTCCACCCTCCGGTAGCCGCCGTAGAGAATCTTGCGGATAACGTCCATGCGGCTCATGGTCACGTAGTTCAGCCAGTTACCGGAAAACTTCCCGCCGCCGGAGTTGGGCTTCTGGCAGATCCCGATCCTTTCGCCGGTGCGGAAATGAACCGCCCGGGCGGCCTTCACCCGGGAGCTTCCGAGGTTCGCGGTCCTCTGGCCGTCCAAATCCGCCTGGTCGTCGTCGTCAATGGAGGGTCCCGTCCTTTTAAAATAGTTGTCCTCGTAGAATTTGGAATTGTCGAGCGAGGTGACGTCCCGGGTGAACTCGTAGCAGCTTTTGGGATCGAAGTAGCCGGAGTAGAGCACCGCCGGGTTGAAGCCCGTGTCCACCCTCCCGTCCCCGTCCATGTCCGTGAACTCGTTGTAGGCCTGCAGGAACATCTTGTGATCCTTGGAGAGGACCAGGAGCACCCGGGGAATGGTCCTGCCCGTGGACATGATGGGGGAGTTCTGGTAGTTCATCTTGTCCGGAGCGGCCGCCATAAGCGGAATGGCGGATAGGGTCAAGATCAAAGCCAAGACGCGGCCCAGGACGGGCGCCCATCCGGACGCGGGCCTCCCTAGGCCGGAACGGTTTATGCGAAAAAGGGGGGAAAACAAGGACATGGGATCCTCCGTGAGGCCCTGGGCCCCGCGCGCCCGGGCGTGATTCGCGCTTCACGCCGAACCGGCTTTCAGGGGCCCGGCGGGGCTCGCGCCCCGCCGGATCGAATAGGGTCCGGGGCCTCCTCCGGACTCCCCTTACAACGACGCGGGCCCCCGTAAAGGAGCCCGCGTCGCTGAAAAACGGTGGAAAAAAAGGGGTTTCGCCGGCCTAAGCCGGGGGGGCTCTAGAGCCCCTCGACTATGGCGTCGGGCGTGAGCTCGAAACCGGCGTTGAGGACCTCCCTCCAGGCCGCGAGGTTGGATTCGGCTTCGTTTGAGAAATCGATGCTCAAGGTTTTCATGCTCGCGTCCGGAGCCGAGGCGGAAACGCTCACGCCCGCGGACGTGACCAGGATGAAGGCCTCGGTGGGGTTGCCTTTGCCCACTTTGACGGCCCCGACCATCAAATCGTCCCCATCGGGCGCCGTGGGCTCCCCGGTGGAGTTGGGATCCGAGGGGTCGGATTCCGGAGCGGCGCGGAAATACGGTTCCGAAGCGGGATCGGGAAGCCCGGTGAAGGTGTCCACCAGATAGAGGAAGCCGTCGCCCACCTCCCCGCAGCCGTCGTCGTTGGGCTCGTAGCTGGTGAAGGCCATGAGGTGCAGTCCGATGGCGCTGAAGACCTTGGGCTGGGTGATGATCATCTCGTAGTTGTGATCCGCGGAGCCGCCGCTCGAAGAGGCGAAGCTGGATCCGATGTTGAGCTGCCTTTTATAGCCGACGGCGCCGTCGCCTAGGATGGCGTCCTTAAGGGCGCTGTAAGACGACGCCCCATTCTGGAGGCCCTGCACTCCGGAATGATTGGGCAGCCCGGTTATGTCGCCGTCCACCTGCACCTGCACCTTCGTCACGTCGACGATCTTAGAGGCGTCGCCGGTGCGATCCTTGAAGGTCATGAAGCCGGCGCTGTTGAGCTCCTCTTTGATGCCGTAGAGGAACTGCTGGTGGTTGGCTTTGCAGGCCGCCGTTTGCATGGCGCGGCAGGGAAGGATGTCGTCGCTGTTCCAAAGCCTTCCGGTACCGAAGAGCACCCAGAGGTTTCCCACGTTGTCGTAGGTCATGTTCACCGCGCCGGTTACGGGTCTGCCGGTCGCTAAAAGCCTCTCCAGGGTCCACTGGGCGGGCTGGAGCGGCTCCCCGGCGTCGTTTACGGTCTTAAGACGGTAGACGGCGCCCGAATCCTCGCAAGTGAAGGGATCCTGGCTCACGGTGAGCCCGTAGTACAGGGCGTGATTGGTCCAGGGGTTCGCCTGAATCTGCGCCATGGGGAGGAAGGGGTTGTTGAAGAAGCTGTTCGGCTCCGATACGGTCAAATAGTCGTTCACCGGGTTCTCGAAGGTGATCTCCTTTCCCGTTTCCATCTTCAAAACGATGAGCCTGGCTCTCTGGTTGCTGTAACCCTCGTAGGGAGATCGGGCGCCGAACACCACTTTGGCCGGCTGGAAGTATCCCGCGGGGACCACCACGTCCGTGACGGGCCCGGATGGGAGCACCACGTACCAGTCGCCATCGTGGCTGATGACGCTGGGGAGGCCCACCGTGAGGCCGGCCTTGGGATCGCTGTAGCGCCACAAAAGCTCCGGATCCCCCTCAGGGTCGGTAATGTCCAAAACGAAGATCTCGGAGTAGAAGAACTCCGCCCCAAAAGCCGCGGGGTTGGGAGCCTCGATGGGACGCGCGGCCATGCGGAGCCCTCCGATAAGAATCGTTTTCCACTCCCCGTTTATTTTCACGTCGTTTATGACGGGTTTCAAATCCACGTAGTTCGCGTGGTTGTACTCGGGGTCGGGCAGCCACTGGAGGTGCGGTAAGAGCGAGGTGGGTATGTAGGCCCAGAGCTCGGCCCCCAGGTCGTGCTCCTTTCTTTTGGGAAGGTTCGGATTGGCGCTCTGCGTCGGTTCCTCCGCGGTGAAGGACACCTGGCCGCTGGCGTAGGAGCCGTAGAAGCCCACGTTCACGGCGTGGAGCATGCCGTCGTTGGCGCCGAAATAGGTCATCTGCCGCCTGGTGCCGTTTTCCCGCTTGTAGTTTAAATAAGAGACGTCTCCGTAGAGGAGGTCGTAATTGCTGGCGGGGGATCCCACCAGGATGGGTTTGGAGTTGATCACGTCTCCCAAGCGCCAAGTGATTAAAGTGCTGTTGTCGGTCCAGGGGTTCCCCACGACCCGGGATCTCAAACCCGTCTGATCCACCCCGATGATCCATTTCACCAGCATGCCCGCGGCCTGGTTTTTGGTGGCGGCGGAGGGGATCTGATCCCTCCAGTTTCCGTGTAGCAGGAAAGGCTCCAAAACGTTAATCCCGGCTTGCGAGGCGTCTAACACCGTGAGAGCGGGGTGACTCGGGTCGGTTGAAACCGGTTTTCCGTAGAGGATCCGCCGTTTTCCGGTGCTCCGAAGGGCCTTTTCCGTCTCGCCGCGGGCGCCGGAAAGGAGTTTCGTTCCGTCCAACTCGGCGAGCCATCTACCCGTGTCGAAGAGGGAGTCCACGCGGTGCAGGTTCTGGGGATGCCCCCCGATGCCGGACAGGGGCAACACTTTCGTGTAGTCGCCGTACTCATCGTAGCAACGGGAGATGAAAGGTCCGAACACGTAGCATTTGGGAGGTTTATCGTCTTTATCTTTCGTGCTGTTGAAGGTGACGATGTAATCCCCCCCCTTCGAACCGTTGGGGCCGTTTAAGACGTTTAAGATCCCGTCTTGGTCGCTGTCCTCCCTTAGGTTCCCCCATTTGTCCACGAAGAGGCCGAAGACGGTTCCCGCCCACCTCGTCTGCTGGGTGGAATTCATCGGGTTCACGTAGAGGGGGTAGTAGATGGACTGCACCGATACTCCGCCGCCCAGGATCCTGTCGACCGAGGCGGAGGTGGCGGTGCCCGTGCTGATTGAGCGGGCGATATCCTGGAAGGCCGCCTCCAACTGGCCGGGGAGCTCGGCTATGTTCTTGGCCTCGAAATAGTTCTTAGGCAGTCCGTCCTCCCTCTCCCACTCGCCCGGATCGGGGACCCCGTTTCCGTTGAAATCAATGAAGCCCCCGTATTTGGCCACATAGTAAAGGGGATTGGGTAGATAGCTTCCCGCCTTCGCGGGGTCGCTATTGAACTCGAAGGTGCGGAAGACCTTGAAGGAAGCCGGCATGTGTCCGTTCCTTGACCCGTAAGTCGACCCGCAGCCGGTGCCGTTGGCCTGCGTCGCTCCGTATCCCGCGGGCCAGTTGCAGGATGGAGGAGTGCTGTATTTCTTCATGCTGGCGTCAAGAGGGTAATTCGTACACAGGCCCTGCGAGGTGCAGTAACTGGTCGGAGCGCTTGCGGCGTGGCCCTGATCCATGTAGGTGCCGTCGTGGGTGCTGCCGCTGATGAGATAGCCCAAAGACATATAGAGGCTGGCCTCGGCTTCGGTTTTCCAGGATGCCACCACCAGGCCCTCGATCTCGTTAAGATCTATGGCGAAGGGTTCGACCGAGTCGTCGGTTCTGAATAGGTGGTAGGTCTTGGTCCCCTTGTTCACCTTGAGCGCCCCGGACCAGTTGCCGGCGGCCGGGCTGAAGGCCGCGGTCTGGCGTTTGGAGGTCGCCGTGGCGCTGGTGGTCACGAGATCGATGGTGTACTCCACTATGGCGTCCATTTCCCAGTCCGACCTACCATAACTAGTATCGAAGCCCTGGGTGGCGTCCTCGAAGTTGACTTTGAACTTCACGTGATAGGGGGTGCCGTTTTCGTCAACCTTCCACTCGATTATGCTATAGTTCAAAAATCCAACGATACCCTTCGTGGTGTTGTTTAAGTCACGGCTACTCATGGAGGCGGGAAGGACGGAAATCTTTCTCAGCACCTCGCCCGAAGAGTTGTAGACGGGAATGGCCACTTCGGGAAAGGCGGCGCCCATGGTGACCGCGTATATGTCCAAAGGCACGTCCAAGTCGCCCGGGGTGTAGTCGTGGGTGTGGGCGTAATAGGCCACCGCGGCCGCGCTGTAGGTGCCCATCAGGGAAGGCGTGGAAGGGCACATCCCCTGGACGTCCCAAAGCGAGGTGAGGCTTTTGGGAGAGCAGTCGGAATCCCTGCCCGAGGAGTAGAAATAATTCTTTCCGCTGACGGAGGACGCCAGTCCCTCGTTTTGGGTTATCATGGCGAGATAGGAACTCACGGAAAAAGAGGAGAATTTATTCTTGTACGCCTGGCCGATTTTTGAGTTCACGCTCTGCTGAAATCCGCCAAGGGAGGACGGGAAAGTGTCGCCATCGAAGTCGCTTTCCATATCCGCCAAAAGCAGAATTATGGGTTTGGCGCAGTCCGCCGATTCAAGCTGTCCGATACCGCTCCAAGTTCTAAGAAAAGAGGGATTGAAGGTTTTGTACTGATACTCGGCGTATTTCCACTCCCCGGTCGGGTAGAATTGCGACCCGCTCGCGACGGGAGGCAGGTACTCCGCCGTGGGCGCGAGGGCGCCATGGACTTTGTTTTGTTCCAGGAAGGCGAAATAGCGCACAGCTTCGTAAAGCATCTCGCCCGTGGGGTTTCCCCAACTGGCGGAGGTTGTGTAGCCGGCTGCGAATACCGGCGTGCGGGCACCGGCGATGGTGAGTGAATCTATTTGATCTATAAGACCGCCCGCCTTGATCTGACCGGTGGTAGGGTTCACGGTGTTGGCGAACCCACCCATGTGGGATCTTATGACCCCGCCTCTGCGGCGGTAGTTGTTGGTGGAAGTGTAGGCGCCGCCGGTTGTTATGTAATCCCCGTGAAACGTCCCCGTAAGCAGACCGAAGAGCATCTGATTGTTCTCGCCGTTTTTCTGCAGAAGCCCCACGGGTTTGAGCGTTCCGTCCGCATAGCCGCGGCAGTCCTCTCCCGCGGAGTAGCTGGCGCCGCAAACCTCCACCATCACGTTGAGCGTCCTGTATCTGTAGCCGGAGGCTGAAGTCCAACCATCATAATGAGTGATAACCGCCCCGGGGTTCGTTTGACCGGTACCCACCACCCAGTCGAACCAGCGTCCTTTGTTGGTGATGTTGAACCCGGGGATGAAATGCGAGGCTTTCACGTTCAATATGTAGATCACCTGCGGAAAGGGCTTGTTAGTGACGCCTTCCCCGGCGACCTCGCCCATGTTCTTGGTGCGGGCGAACATGTGGGCGGTGTCGCTGTCCGGTTTGGGGAAGGGGGTGTATTTTGAGATGTCGTAATAGTTGGTGAGCGGGGTCTCGCTCTCCCAACGGTTGTCGGCCAGGACGTCCGTCCCCCATACATTGGCGTCGGTGGGGACGTAGGTGCCTTCAAGAATGGTTTTGGGATACGTGGCGCCGGAATCTGACACCGACTTGTCCACCCTTCGGTAGCCTCCGTAGAGTATCTTCCTGATGACGTCCATGCGGGTCATGCTGACGTAGTTGAGAAAGTTTCCGGAAAAATTGCCGCCACCGGTATTGGGCTTCTGGCAGACGCCGATATCCTCGCCGGTTTTAAAATAGACGGCCCTCGCGGGCTTCACCCGGCTGTCGGAGCCTAGGGCGGCGTTTCTTTCGGAGATAAGAGTGCTTTCGCTGTCGTCGGGAATCGTGGCCCCCACCCGCTTGAAATAGTATCTGGAGCTGTATTTCACCGGGTCGTCCAGAAAAGTCGAGGTGACGTCGCCCGTGTACTGGTAGCAACTTTTGGAATCGAAATAGCCGTAATAAATAACCGCCGGGTTGAAGCCCGTGTCCACCCTTCCGTCACCGTCCATATCCGTGAACTCGTTGTAGGCCTGGAGGAACATCTTGCGATCCTTGGACAGGACCAGGAGAACCCTGGGCACGGTCCTCCCCGTGGACATGATGGGGGAATTCTGGTAATTCACCTTTTCCGGAGAAGCCGCCATAAGCGTTCCGGAGGAGAGGACCAAGCCGGCCGCGAGGCCGAGCCCCAGAGTGAAGGCCAACGCCAGCCCGAAGGCCGGCTTTACACTTTTACGAGCGGACGGTTTTACGCGGGATGAATATTGCGGCATCTGAAACTCCATTCAGCTGAGGGCAGCACATAAGCCGAGACCAGCTTTTTAGCTGAAGCCAGCTCTTTCCTGGGGTAAGGAATGGGGGCTTCGGACTCTTTCGGTATCCAGGGAAGCGCGCCCCAAGGCGGAGCGAAAACGGGACGCGGGTAGAAGGGGACCCGGACGGGCCCTGAAACGGTCGGAAAATAAGTAAAGACCAGGGGGAATGAATGTAAGCGCGCCTCTCGGGGACGAATTTACGAAAACTATCAATGTTTAGTAGTCTTCGTCTACATAAAATGGCGCAACGAAACAAGAGCCCGGGGAACCCCGGACTTTCATATAATAAAACCGCGGAGCCAGTTTTACAACATAAAAAGGGATCCGATCCTCCTAGGACCAGTCGGGGGGCGGTTTTCGCCCCTTTTCCAGCCTTAATGGGCCGAACACGGAAGGGGCCGCCGAGAAGGGGCCGGGCCAAACGCCCAAAAAGACCCCGGGGCTGAAAAAGACGGGCGAAGAGCCCGATTATCGCCCGCTCCGGAAAATCCGGCCGTCCGGCTCGGGGCGGGGTGAAAAAAAAGAAAACGAAAATAATCAGTAATTAACAAGGAATTAGAACAACGCCGCCCTGAAACGGGCGGTTTGTAGGGCCTGTTTCAAGACGAGCGGGATCTTAAAGATAAATATGCAAATATTATGCCATTAGCTCCCACCACGAAAACCGCGGAAAAGTTTAGGTAAGTTGAAACACCCGAAAAACTGGAAGCGGAGAGGAAATCTTTCACGTTTTATATCCGGGATGACGAAAAAGGAGGGCTCTTTACGAAAACCCGCAGCCCTGTTTCTTTTCATAACAGGGCCTTTTTTCAAACTCCGTTTTTTGTCAACGCTTCTTCCTTAAAAAAACTTCCAAACCGTTAATCGTCATAATGTTTCAAAATTATTGCCCGACAAAAGGTTTCAAAACTTTTACGCGCCTCTTTCCGGAGCGCCTCGCGTCAGATAAATGAATCTTGTTTTAAAAATAAGCGCGGAACGGTTAAACGTCAAGCCTCTGAAAACGCTTAAAATATGTTTCGTAAAAGTTTACGCCCTCGCCAAGGCCTCTGTTGGATTTTAAATTTGCAAGAACATATACTTTATAGACAATAAAATATTAATAATCATCCTATATTTTGTATTAACACGATAAATAATTTTTAACGCGGTCCTTGTGAACATGCGTCAAAGAGCGACGATGTTTCATGTTTCGCAATGTTTTCCGCGTTTTTCTTCGCAAGAAGGATGAAAAGCGCTTTTCGTTATTCGGTGAACGATGTAACGGAATAAAAAGCGCGGTTGTTTTCAGGCTTTCGCCGCGTTATTTCACGCGAGGATAGCGACTTCAAGAGAAAACGGCTGAAATAAGCTCACGGACGGAAAAACAACGGCAAATTCGCAAGCTTGATATCCGGCCTTGAATTTTTTCCCGCGCGTGTTACGTTTTAAAACTAAGGTATCTTTCGTACGACAGATCGTCTGGTTAGCCACCTCATCTTCAATTCGTATTGTTTCATGTCCGAAACGTTTTTTTCAGCCGGACGTCTTGTGAAACGGACCGACATTTCATTAATTTTCGTGGTGTCCGCCATTACATCGTCCAGGCATGTTTATTTTTTCGCAATTTAAGAAAATCGTTCCGATGTCAGCCTATTACCCGCCTCCAACGCGGATCAAAAGACACGATAACGTTTTCCCGATGTTTTCAAATACTGGCCAGGCGCGAAAAAACCTTTCATTCAGTGAAAGGCATCCTTATCTTTTTTAGCGCGGTCATACGCTGGGATGCCGATTTCAAATTTAAAGGACGCGTAGGGACCTTACCCAAGGAAGTCGAAGTCTTTTTTTTTACGCCTGTTCAGATACTTAACCCGAGTTTCACAGTTATTAGGTCCACTTTTCAAAATACCTTCTATTATCAGTCTTTTATTTTGACCAAATGTGGTACCTAACTTTTTTTTAAAAAAACCTTGATTGTAAGAGGAAAAAATGCCAATATTGAACTAATGTGGTACCTAACTGGAGGCTACAAGTTCATATGGCATATTTAGTAGCAAAGACAATTAAGGGGCACAAGTACTATTATTCCGTTGAAAAGGCAAGAATTAACGGGAAATCGAGAGTTGTTCGGCAAATATACTTAGGAACTCTTGAAAACATTGAGCAAAACCAGTTAGAAAAAAAGCAAAGTGCGGGCATTCCTGATGCTGAATATACAATTCATTTTGAGTTTGCCGCAGTCACAGCCTTATTAGACTTGGCGGATAGGCTTGAAATTCGCCAAATCATTGATGAAGAAGTCGGTAAGCGGCAACAGGGGTTGCCAGTTGGAGATTCCATTGTGCTGGCCGCAATTAACAGGGCAGTTGGCCAGGTGAGCAAAAATGCCTTTCATGAGAATTGGTTTAAAAAGACTGTGCTACCTAACTGTTTTCCGCTGGCAAATAAAAACTCTCTTTCAAGCCAAGGTTTTTGGAACAATATGTCTTTGATAGATAGAGATATGATTAGTCGAATTGAAGACGAAATAAGTAAAAAAATTATAAAAAAGTATAATATAACATCAAATTTGCTTTTATTTGATAATACAAACTTTATTAGCTATATTAACACCGATAGTCCAGCCTTATTGCCACAAAGAGGTAAAAGCAAAGAACATAGATCAGATTTAAGAATAGTTGGCTTATCCTTAATGGTCTCGCCAGATAATAACATCCCGTTATTTCATGAACCGTACCCCGGTAACACAAACGATGCAAAAAGATTTTCTGAAATCATAGACAAGCTAAAATCAAGATGTGGTAGTATTCAAAAGAATAATGATATAACACTAGTATTCGATCGTGGAAACAATTCTTCAGCAAATGTTGAAAAACTAATAGAAGACGATCCTCTGGCATTTCATTATGTCGGTGGTTTAAAGCAAAATCAGTGTCCTGAATTGTTGAGTATACCTAAAAGCGAGTATAAGCCACTTGAAGGGGACACGTTTGGTGGTACAACAGCATTTCGCACAATGAAAACAGAATTTGGTCGTTTAGTAACCGTAGTATTAACCAATAACCCCGAGTTATTTGAAGCGCAACTACGAGGAGTTACAAACAATATATTAAAATGTTCGAATGCCCTGTCCGAATTAGCAGGCAAATTAGAAGAGCGCAAAGAAGGTAAAATATTTAGGGGTAGACAATACAGTGTAGAGTCAGTAAACACAAACGTGAAAAATATTTTATCTGCCGAACACATGAAAAGAGTCTTTGAATATGATGTTGAATCTGTTGAAGGCAATGTAACTTTAAGTTATAGATTTAACCATGAAGGTTTCGATAATCTTAAGGAACACATACTAGGCAAAAGCATATTATTTACCGATAGAGATAACTGGTCTAATGAGCAAATTGTAAGTGCCTATAGAGCGCAATATCATGTTGAAGAATGTTTCAAGCAAATGAAGCATAAAAGTTATTTATCTTTCATCCCTATAAGACATTATACAGATAGACATATTATTGTACATGCGTTTTATTGTGTATTAGCCTTGATATTGACAAGCTTATTAAATTTAGAATTTAAACGTATGGGTTATAATATAACTATAAATAAAATGATAGAAGATTTAAGTGAGATTGACTATACACATATATATTATAACCAAAAAGGGAAGATGATAGTAAAAAATGCTTTTTACCCTGCAGAAGGTGTATACAAAGAGTATCTTGAAAAATATAATCTTTACAAATACATTAAAAAATAATTTTATGGTATGAAATAGCGGGTTAGGTACCACAGGTTTTTTAAAAAAGTTCAATAATTTCGGATACTTAGTGCCCATCCTTTTGATAACTGTGAAACTCGGGTTAAGTTTACAATATTTTGAACCTTTTGCATAAGCCGCAACAAAAGCCCTCGCCCATCCGCGTAACGGCGGGGATTATTTTCAGGTTTTACAGGGTTTATAACGGTTTCGGTCAACGCCAGAGTTTATCCCAAAAAAAATACAGTATATTTCCAGCGTAACGGAAAATATACTGTAAATTGGGAAAAATACGAACTTTCGGGTAAAAAAAACTTAAAATAATATACACTTTTTTAGTCGAAAACGGCTTAAACTAGTGAACAAATAAAAATTAATGATATTTTATAAACATCGATAAATTAAAATCTGGAGCGGGCAACGGGGTTCGAACCCGCGACCCCAAGCTTGGGAAGCTCGTACTCTACCAACTGAGCTATGCCCGCCCGGATTAGTTTCCATTATACGGATTAAAGCCCCCGGAAGTCAACAGGAGAAACCGCCAAACCGCCAAAATACCCGGACGGCCGAGGGACGGATCCGGACCTTAAGCCCTTTTCCGGCGGTTGGGCCCCCTTCCCCTTCCGGAAAGAGCCGGATAAGCCTATTTACCGCCCCCCACCACCGGGGCGCCTATCTGCTTCACCTCGGAAACGGTGGGGTTGGAGCTCCAGTGATCCGCCGGCGTCTTGGCCTTGCCGGCCAGATCCCTGGCCACGGAGTCGGCCTTGTCCCTTTCCTTGAAGTAGCCCAGACGCACGCGGTGGATGAGGTTTCCCGCCTTGTCCGTGACCTTGGCCAGATACAGGGTGCCCTCCGGCTTGAAGGACTGGAGCTTCTTTAAAACCGAGAGGGCCTCATCCTCCGAGGAGGAGGAGTACATGGATACCACCCAAAGCTCGGAGATGGCCTCCTCCGGCGGGGAGGCCCCGCCCGAAGCTAAAGACCCCGCTCCGGAGGCGTCGGCCGTCTTGGGTTTTCCGCCGCCGGAATCCACCGTCTCCGCGGTAGAGGCTTTTCCCGGTGCTCCGGCCGTCACCCGTGGAGCGGCGGCTCCGGGAGAGGGGGCGACCGTGGCGGGGGAGCTTCTTTTAACCGGCGGGGAATCGCCCACGGCGGGAGCCGTCGGAGGCTTGATTCCGGCCGCGGAAGCCGCCTCCTCGGGGGCGGCGGCCGCTACCGTCTCCCGGGGGCTGGAGGGCGTGCGGGGGGTGGGTCTCACCGCGCCGGGGTCTCCGGACGGAGGCGGACTCACGGTGGAGCTCAGGGCGGCCGGTCCGGAGGAGCTCACCTCCGGATCAGCCTCCGCCAGGGCCTCGCTTAAAGCGGGATTCGGGGGCCCGGCGATATCTTCGGCCCCGGGCTCCGTCACGAGGGGGACGCCACCATCGGGATCGAACCCGGAGGCGGCCGCCTCGCTGTCCAGCATGGGATCCAGCGGAATATCGTCGGGCGGCGGGGCGCCAGTTTCATCCGGCGCCCCGCTCCCGCCGGCGGAGACGCCGATGAGGGTTCCGCCGCTTAGGGCCGTGAGGGTTTCGGCGCCATCAGCGCCGGCGGCCGCCGTAGATTCAGGATCCCCGGACCGACCCAGGGCGGTGGAAGCGGGATTCGCCTGGGGGATGACCCGGGGAACGGGCGTGGCGGCGGTAGCCGCCGTCTCGGCCGGATCCGAAACCAAGGCGGAGGCGCCCGGCCCGGAAACGGGGTCATCCCCGAAAAGCGCCCCCTCTTCCGAAGGGGTCCCGCCGGAGACGGCGCCATCCTCGGAAGCCGCGCCCTCCGGAAGGGAAAGATCCGTGGAAGCGTCTCCCTGATCCGCCCCCGGACTAAAGGAGTAAGGCTCGGCCGCGGCCGAAGCGTCGGATCCGGCCGGAGCGGAGGTTGAGTCCGGAGAGGGTGGAATCGCTCCTCGGGCGTCCGGAGCTCCGTCGGGGGGGGAGGCGTCCTCTCCTGATCTTTCAACCGGGGAGGAGGCCGGAAAGCCGGAGACTCCGGCCGCGGCCTCCGAAGCCGCGGCCGTTGAACCGCGATCCGGACCGCCCGGATCCCCCGGCAGCTGGTAAAGAAGCTGCGGCTCGTTTAAAGGCGGAGGAGCGGCGCTTCTCCGGTAGAAATAGTAGGCGGCCACGGCTAAAACCACCGCCAGGATGACGGAGACGAGCCTAACCATGGGGCTTTTCTTTTTCAAGCTGGTGTACTCGGGCTGCTCTCCCGGATCGTTTTTCCGGTACCATTCCTCGTCCGAGAACTCCCCCGGGCCGCCGCCGGAAGGGGCGGCCGCCTTTAAGGGCGGCTCCTTTTCCAGGTTTCCAGGCGCCTTGGAAGACTCCTTTCCGGAAACGCCCGCGGAACGCGGCGCTTCTCCGGAAAGCGGGGCGTTTCCAACCACCGGCCCCTCTTCGGGACCCGGGTCCTCCTCGCTTAGCACTATCGGTTCCAAAGCGGGATCCGTCCTGTCTCTGTCGTCGGCCATCTTGACACCTCGAAAACCGCCGCGCCTTGTTTAAAAAAGCGCGGCGGGGGCTGAAACAATCGCGCTAAAGGACCTCTCCCGGCCAAAAGCCGCCGAAGGCGGCGTTTGGGCTATTTCCCGGCTTTTCCTCCGGACGCCCCCCCCGCGGGGTCTCCTTTACCGGACGGTCCGGAGGCGCCTTCCGATGGAGTGGACCCGGTGGATTCCGCCTTATCCGAAGCTTTGGGGGGATCCGACTTATCGGAAGATTTGGGGGGATCCGCCGTATCCGAAGGTTTGGAGGAACCCGCCTCCTCCGTTGATCCGGAGGGATCCGCCGCGCCGGAGGATTCAGCCGAACCCTCGGGCGGGGAAGAAGGCGCGGCGGCGCCGGCAGCTTCGGGAGCTGAAGGAGGCTGGGATCCGTCCGCCGTCGGAGCGGCGCCGGAGGAGGCTTTATCCAGCCGCCTCAGGTTGTTCTCCGCCATGAACGCCTCCATGGTCCCTGGAAAGGCGCCGCTAATCTGGATGTAGACGTCCCTGGCGTCGTCCGTCCTCCCCAGGGCCATGTAGACTCTTCCCAGGGAGCTTAAAAGCGCCGCCTGGAAAGGCTGGGCGGCCTGCGGCGCGCCTATCGCGGATTCGGCGAGCTTGGAGGACTCCAGATAGTATTTAAGGGCCGCCTCGTTGTCTCCCAGCTCCTCGGACAATCCGCCCAGGTAATTGGTCACGAGAACCCTCAGACTCTCTTCTCCTTTGGGGAGGGTGTCGTAAAGCTCGGTTAGAAGGTTTCGGGCATCCTCGTGGCGTCCGAGTTGAACGTAGGAGTCCACCATGGCGTAGGCCGCCGCCCTGGCCGACGGGGTGCCTTTCCATTTGGAGCGGACCGCCTCCATGTTTTTCAAAGTCCCGTCCGGATCGTTTTCCACGTAGGCCGCGAAATAAGCATCCGAGGCCTTCTCCCTGGCGGAGCTCCTTATCTGCGAGACGACTAAAACGACGATCCCGGCCAACACGACGCAGGCCGCGGCGATCCATATCCGCTTGGAGTTCTCCAGATAAAAATTATAAATCCTGTCCGTGGTGCTGAAAAAAGCGTCCTGTTCTTTCAGCAGCTTCTTTATGCTGACCTTTTTCGCCATTATGCTTAAAACCGTCTCCCTGATACGCGGCTCCCGCCGCGGCCGCCCCGGAAAGATCCGGACCCCGGGGCCCGGACGCTTTTGAAAACGTTGAAAACGTCCTTCCTAAGCGGCTGAATCAAGCATCATACCTAAAAACCGCCGGACGCGCGCAAAAAGTTTCAGAAACCCGTTTAGAGGGCGCCGCCTGAAATCTCGAAAACGCCGAACTTGAGATTTTACTAATTATTCAACCCGGAACCTAAAGGCAATATATTTTAGGTCAAATCAATTAACATTAGCTGTATTATGCACATATTATCCACTGTGATCAAGAATTTTTCAGCCTCCGCCACCCGGCATACGGAATGGTTCCGACCGCCCTTTTCCCGCTCCCCGAAAGTAGGACAGGGTCCGCCCCGAAGCGCCGGCGGAAAAATCCGGGCTGGAAAAAATCAAAAATGTTGGAAGCGAGTGACGAGACACCTCATCCAATTGTAATATTAAAAATATCTATATTTAGCGCTACAATAATCATCCATTTCCACCAGATCCGCTATTTCGAAAAAATTAAAATAATTGATATAATATTTTATAAAATATATTTAAAATAAATAAAAAGATAAATAATAATATTTATATATTATCACTAGCGTCCTAAATACTGGCTCAACTCTTCAAAGAATTTGCTGAAAACCGCTTATATTCAAGCTTTCAGAGTTCCCGCGCCCAAACTGTCCAGAAAGACCATATCTGAGAGTTAGGC
>JAISMF010000096.1 GCA_031276865.1 Deltaproteobacteria bacterium
TTTATTTTTTAAAAACACAATATATTAAACATTTATTATATTAAATTTAGTATATTTAATATAATTTATAGTAATATAAAAAAGTCACTCGTCAGCATTTGCTCCAGCGGAATATCAGCTTTATTTCTCTCACTTCTTCCAAAACGAGCTGTTATAAACGACAATAACGAACAGCTGATGCTCGCTTATAAATCAATCAGGGACGATATCGAAGCGCTTATAGAGATTTTAAAAACGCATGAAAAATTAAACAACGAGAAATATTATTATAAAATACGCGAATTAGACAGGTATCCTGAAATTTTCGCATCCTTGTCAAATGTTGAAATAGCCGCCCGTCTTATCTATCTTAACAAAACATGTTACAACGGACTTTATCGAGTGAACTCGAAAGGCTTGTTCAACGTTCCTTACGGCCGCTACGTAAGACCAGCAATATGCGATGAAACTTTGTTACGATCCGTACACGTATATCTCAAAAAAGGAGGATCCGGCGTCAAAATATCGCACGGCGATTTCGCCGCCGCCGTGAAAGACGCCGGAAAAGGTTCCTTTATTTATTTCGATCCTCCATATCACGGGCGAAACGACACCAGTTTCACGACTTACCAAGCGATCAAATTCGATGAAGGCGAACAGGAACGCCTCAGGGACGTGTTCATTGAAAAGACGCTTAAAGAGGCTAAATGCCTTTTGAGCAACTCCGACACTCCTTTTATCAGAAAAATTTATAAAGACTCTCGTTTTTTCAATATCACCGTAAAGGCGCGACGTGCCATCAATTCGGACGGCGGAGGACGGGGAAAGGTAAACGAGGTTCTGATAAAAAACTATCGATGACGAAACAGATCGTAAACTTTAAAATCCAAAATAGCCGGGGATTCGCTCCCCGGCTTAAAAATTTTTTCCACAAAACGCTCTCTAAACCTAGATCGTGATCACGGGCTTTATTAAATCGCTCGGTTTATCCTTCATGAGAAAAATACCTGTCTCAATGAAGTCGAAACCTTTATAGCGGTGGGTCAGTAAATGGGAAACATCGAGCTTTCCGTACTTCAAAAGATTGGAAAGATACTCCATGTTCTTCCTTCCGCCAGGCATAAGCCCTCCTGTTATCGCTATATGCCCCATGCCGACACCCCAGTCAATTCTGGAAATCCTGATAAAATCGCCGGTTCCCAGGTAGTTCACGTTGGAAATCACGCCGGCCGGCCTCACTATCTTTAAAGCCTGCTCAAAGGTCTCCAGATTTCCGCCGGCTATTATCACCTTGTCAACGGGTTTTTTGTCGTTAGCATCGAGAATATGCCGGACGATGTCGCCGTCTTTGTAATTCACGGTGTCGGTCGCGCCGTAAAGTTTGGCGACATCCTGGCATATCTGCCTCGATCCCACGGCGAAAATCCGCGCCGCCCCCCTGAGATTCGCCCCGGCCACGGCCATCAGCCCCACCGGTCCTATTCCGATGACGGCCACGGTCTCTCCGTAAGAGACATGGGCGTTGTCGGCTCCGTGAAAACCGGTGGGAACCATGTCGGAAAGCATGACCGCATCCTCAACGCTCACGTTCGGGGGAAGGAGCGCCATATTTCCGTCCGCCTGGTTGACGTGGAACAACTCTCCGAATACTCCGTCTTTGACGTTTGAAAATTTCCAGCCGTTCAGCATACCTCCAGCGTGCTGATGAAACCCCATCTGCGACTCCACCTTCTCCCAGTCTGGGGTGATCGCCGGAATAATCACCCTGTCCCCCTTTTTAAAATCCTTGACCAGGTTTCCTGTCTCCACCACTTCGCCTACGGCCTCGTGACCTAAAATCATGTCGGTCCTCTCCCCAATCGCTCCTTCCCAGACCGTATGAATGTCCGAGGTGCAGGGGGAAACGGCCAGAGGTCTGACCAGGGCGTCCATCGGTCCGCAGAGGGGCTTTTCCTTTTCCAGCCACCCGACTTCGTTCAATTTCAGCATTCCAAAACCCTTCACGCTAATTACCTCCCGAAGTTACCAAAATTTAAAGTTTTTCCAGTTCAAATCAATTTTAGTTCACCGTAAACGCTTTTAAAACCGCTTGTTTCAATTTTTTTAGAGCGCCCTTGACGCCCTTCCGTTATTACATCATTTATATTTTTTCAAGTCCATCGTTAATTTAAAAAACAAATAAAAAAATTATTTCACAGTGTTAAATTGTCTCCGGTCAAATATGGTGGGACTTTACTTAAACGAAGCGGCTAAAGGAAATTTTCCCGGAAAACGGGGGTGAATTCACAATCATGGCGGGGTTTCAGCTGATTTTTAAACAAGGAAAACAGACGTGTTTCGGGCTGATTCAGGGGGCGGGATTTTAAACTAGCCGGAATTTTTAAAGAGGTGGTTTTTTGCGGCGGGGTTTATAAGGAGGCGGGGTTTATAAGGAGGCGGGGTTTTAGCGGGTTCTGTCCGCGGAGGGTTTGGAGCGGATCAGGGCTTCACCACCGGGCTTTGGAAAGCTTTTAAAGGCTTCCGGCCTCAAGTATGGTCACGCGTGTTCCAATAACACGCGCACCGCTGTCTTAAAGAATTCTCCGCTTCAAGGCGAAACGGGCTTTCTGACGGCGGCTGGCACCCTGAACCCGAAACGATTTCCGGATTATTTCAACGCGGCGCGGGTCGACTCGGCGGTTCCGTAAGGATCGACTCCCCTATCCAGGAGCTTTAGACGTCTGGACGACAAGCCCATTTCCAGAAAAAGCCTTTTGGCGCTCTCTCCGGGAAAGGTTATGACGCTTTTCCCTTGAATGGTTATTCTTTTCAGATCGGATATCTCCGTCAAGAGATCCTCCAGGGAAAGCTCCCCGCGCAGTTTCGAGGAAAAATAAGCGTTGTAGGCGTTAAAGGCGAAAATGAGGGATAAAACGATGAGAAAGTTCCTTCCGGAGCTTTCCCGCCCCTCTTCCGGCTCCGCCTTCCCGAGAAATTCGAGCTTCCTTTCAAGCGAGAGGAAGCTTTTCCCAAGAAAGCAGGCCGCTTGGAGAAACGGAAATTTTAAATTTCTCACCCCCCCTTGAAAGAAGAGGACCGTTTTTCCCGCCGGATCGTTTAGAAAGGCTTCCGGATCCTCTTCGGGCGGCTCTCTTCCGTTTTCCGGGGCCTCCTTTCTCGCCTCTCCCGAAGTGAAAAGCAGGAACTCCAGCCTCTCGCCTTTCAGGTCGGCCGAGCCGGAAAGGACTTCCTCCCCTTCTTCGGATGTCATCCGGAAGGCCGCGTCGCCCCGGCCTCGGGCCTCCCGCAATCCGGAGAGAAGGCTCTCCGTCAAGGGGGAGCTTATTAGAACCCTTTCTCCCTTTTTAAATAGCTCCGGAAGGTTCCCCAGCTTTAAATCCTCAACTCCTATGAGGAGAGGCGGGGGCGGAAGGGAGCTTGAGGCGCCGTCGGGCGGGAAGGCGCCTTCCCCCTCCCCGCCTTCGGAAAGCGTCTCCAAAGGGAGGGAGCGGAACGGGTGGAAGAGAAAACGGGGTCCCTTACCGCCCTCGGGCTCAACGATTAAAAAAACCTCCCCCGCTCCCTCTTCGAAACAGCGGAAAAAGTCTCGCGCGTTTCCCGGGTCCGCCTCCCTTAGGAGGCGGGCGAGCCCTCCCTCCCGCGGAAGGGCGGGCCAGCCCCAAAACCCCCGGTCGAAGACCAGGGAGGCGGAGATCTCCAAAAGCTCCCCGGAGCTTTCGGGAAAGAAACGGTCAAGGAAAACGGAAAGCCCGCTGTTTTCCTGGGCGAGTTCCCGTAAAATGATCGGGCCGTAGCTCTCCACCCGGGCGTCCCTTAGATCGTTTACCCAGATCTTCCGAGGGAGGGCGCCCTTCAGCTCCAGGCTTTTCCCCATTATCTTTCCCGGATCGTACTTGGCCAGGAGTTCCGGATGGTTCTCCCTGAGGTTGCGGATGGATTCCGAAAGCTTGTCCTTAATCTCCCGGGTGAGGATCAGCCCCTCGAACTCCTCTTCTAAGATGAGCTCCGAGAAGATCCGCTCGCCCGAGTCGGGATCCACCCTTCCTATTCTTACACGCCGGTTGCGCGGCCGGCCGTAAGCGTCCCTGAAAGACTCCACCAGGTAGACGTATCTCAGGGGATGCTTGCCGCTTTCAATCAAAAACGCCATTGTTACTGGCCTCCTTGTAGATTGATGTGACGAATGAAGTATTTTTTTTCCGGCACCCGCCTTTCCCGGCGGATCCCCGCCGCCGGACCTTTCTATTCCAAAACCTGTTTTCCCCCTACATTTTTACCTATCCAACTTGAAAGGCGAAAACGTTTCCCTTCCGGCCGTATTCCTCTTCCACGGCCGTCGGGAATTCGTAAGGCGGCCGAGTTCCGAATCATTTTGCCAAAAACGGCGGATTTATTCAATTTTTTTCCGCGGCCTTCTTCCAACCGGCCCGAATAAGAAAAAAAGCCCCTTCCCGGAAAACCGGAAAGGGGCTTTTTTCGCAGGGCGTCCCCAAAAAGGCCTAAAGAGATGGGGCTAATCCATTTCCAGAAAGGAGTCGGCTCGGCCGTTTCCGCCCAGGCGCCGCGGCTCCCTCGCGGGAGGGGGCCCTTTCCGCTGGCTGGCCACCTTGGACGGGGTGTGCTCGTATTCGGTCCCGTGGGTGATCTGGTGCATGAGGTCCACTATCTCCATCACGTGGTCGGCCTCCTTTAAGAGGAGGTTGGCCGAAGCGGCCGCCTGCTCGGTGGAGACGGCGTTATTCTGGGTGGCGATGTCGATCTCGGCGATGGCGGAGTTCATCTGCTCGATGTCGAGCTTCTGCTCGTCCGAGGCCTCGGCCACCTTCTGAATGCACTCGATAAGCTGGGGCTGGCGCTCGATCACCAGGGAGAATATCTCGTGGGTGGAGTTCACCATCTCGGAACCCGAGTTTATGTTCTGAATGGTGGTCTCGATTAAGGAGGCGGTGTTTTTAGCGGCCTCGGCGCTGCGCTGGGCCAGATTGCGCACCTCGTCCGCGACCACGGCGAAGCCGGCCCCGGCGGTCCCGGCCCTAGCGGCCTCCACCGAGGCGTTCAGAGCCAGGAGATTGGTCTGGTAGGCTATCTCGTCAATAGTCTTCACGATCTTGGCGATGGCGTTGCCGGAAACGGAGATTCCCTGCATGGCGGAAATGACGTTCTCCATGGAGGTGGAGGCCTTGTCCACCGCCTGCTTGGTATCCTCCACCAGTTTGATGCCCTCCACCGCCCTTTGGGCGTTCTGCTTGGTCTTCTCCGTCATCTCCATCAAGGTGGAACGGATCTCCTCGAGCGAGGCGGAGCTCTGGGTCGCTCCGGAAGCTATGGTCTGCGAAGTCGAGGCCGATTCGGAGGAGAGGGACTCCAAAGACGCGGCCTTGTCGGTTAAATTGTCCATTACGCCAATGAGATGACGGTTCAGGGATAAAACGGCGATCACGGCCAGAATCACCCCCACCAAAAGGCCGATGACGGCGACCAGGATTAATACCAGATGGGCGTGGAAATAGGTGTTCTCGGCTTCCGCCCTGGCCTGCCTCACTAGGATCTCGCTTTCCTCGATCATCTTTTCCAAGAGAGTGTCCATGATCTGGCTCTTGGGGACGAACTCCTCGTGGATGAAATGCAGGGCCTTGAGATTGGTGTCGCCGGCGGCCATATCGTTTATCTTGTGGAAGAGGATGGCCCCCTCGCCGCGGTTGGGCTTGATGCTCGCCCAGTAGTAGCTGGAGAGGCCGGAGAGCTCGGGATTGATGAAGTTGTCCGGCAAGTTGAACTGGACCTTTTTGTGGCTCGTCTGGCCGTTCTCCCCGAAGGTCATGGAGCTTTCGGCGGCTTTCATAAACTCCTGGTTGAAGGACGCGAGCCTCTGATCGGAGACCTCCGGATTGGTGAGGGTTCTTTCAATGCCGTCCATGGTCTTCAGGAAACGGTCGAGGTCGTTGGTGCCGAGGTCGAGCCACTTGGTCCTCTCCTCGTCGGTGGTGGAGAGCAGTCCCAGTTTTTCATAGAGCTGCAGGCTCTTTATGATCTCCACCGCCAAAATCGCGTTGAAGGCTATATCCTGTCCCTGGGGAGTTCGCAGGCCTCTGGCCTGCTCCGCGAGATGAATCAGGGGTTCTTCGAATTCCAACCAGAAGGCCGGACTTCCGTTTAAGGCCAGATATTTGGCGTTATAGCCGGTGTTCTGGTAGCTCAGGGAATAGATGCGCTCCACTTCGATCTTCTGCTCCTCCCAGAGGGAAAGCAGGTTCCGCCATTCCTCGACGTACTGGGAAAGAGGCTGATAGCCTCGCATGAGGGATTCGATTTCGGATACCAGGGTGTCGATTCTCGCCTTTAGGGCCGCCTTCTCGTCCAATCTGTCGGTCAGGGCCACCTCGAGGATTTCCAGCTGCAAGGTGACGATTTTCGTACCAATATCCTCCACGCGCATGGCGTGTTCGGTCATTATGCCGAAACCCCGCTCCATGCTCCTGTCCAGGGAGTTGAGGGAGCGGAGGGCGACGATGGAGATCACCAGACCGACGGCCACGAGGAGACCGCAAATTAAAAAGATTTTAAGTTTGAATGACATCTTGGCACCTTTACCGGCGTCCCCCGACCGCGTCAGGGAAAAACGCGGTCGAAAGACCTCAGAGGAGAATGGGCCTAAAGAACGCCCGAAGCGGGTACCGGCGGGAGGCGGATCGGCCTGAAAGGTGGCCGGCTCCTCCGTTTCACCGGATGAAACCAGGGGCGCTGGGGGGAGGGGGTGGCTTTCCCGTCGCCGTAAAACGGGCTGAATAAGGGAAAACGCGCGGAAAAGCGCTAAAAAGCGCAGTCCGCGGGCGTCAATACGGCTTAAGCGTCGTAAAAAGCGCCGAGGCGGCCCAGACTTGAAAGCTGGAAGACAAAGGGGAGAAGGGGGAGGGAAGAGCTAGCGTTCGTACCGGCGGGGCGGGTGATGACAGCGCCGGAGGGTGGCGATAAGCCCGGCGCCGCCAGATGACGAAGGCGGATAAGGAGAGGTGGAAAAAAAAGCTTCCCGTATTTGGGCTAGGAAGGCGAAACGCCCCAGGGAAAGCTTAAAAACGATGCTAAGTTACCTAAATAAATATTAAGATTCGGCCGGCGCCAAGCGTCGGCCTTCAAATAAACGTGAAAATAGCGCCGCAACCCGAAAAAACCGAATCGGTTGAAGCTTTTCCGGGCTTACCGCAATGATAATCCGGTTTATTTTTAAATTCAAGTCAAATGTTTCTCATGTTTCTCAAAAAGATAATTGAAGCTTCCGTAGGCTGGTTAGGAGGATAATTTGAGGCTAATTAGGAGGATAATTAGGCTGAAACTTTGGCGAACTATGATATAAATCCTTATCGTCTCTACACTTTTTGAGAAAGAGCGAGCTAAGGGCGCGTAAATTCGGCGCCTAAATTTCCTTCGTTTCGCCGGACGGGTCGGAGAAGCGGCGTCTCGTTTTTTCTTTCCGCGTTAAAACCGCTTCTCGCGGGAGGCGACTAAATAAACGCTATTAAATCGTATATTATTTCAAATTTCTCTACATATCGGTTTTTTTTCCGCTTCGTAGAGCCGCGGAAGAGAACCGTTGCAAAAAATTTATCGCATTATTATTTATATGTAAAAATATTTAACTAACTTATAAATATTATTATATATTTTTTATTCATAAATGATATCTTAAATTTTTAAATATATTATATTATATATAATACTTAATATAGATACAATTTTATTATTTAATCACAAAAGAATAGTCATATTTTTCGACTTTTGTTATTTTAAGCTCTTTTTAACTAAACCACGTAAAAAAGGGATGAAATAAAGGCGCGGAAAAACTCTCCCGCGGCCCGGCGCTTAAACATTTCCTAAACGGCTAAGGAAATCGAGGTATCCGCCCCGCGGGCGGGTGATTAACGAAAAATTTCTTTCCGCCGCCGAAAACAACTTCCTCAGTCGTTTCCGCGCCGACAATTTACGGCGTCCATGAAAATTAATTAAACGCCCCCCCGGTTTTTCTCCGCCGGGTGACATTCAAGAACTTCCACGCGGAAAAATTAAACGCCAGACCGTCCGGCGCTTCTTCTTTAACCTCCCCGCGGGCGCCCGCTCCGGACGCGCCGGACGATTCAAGAGCCGGTCGGTCTTTTAAGGGTTTACGACCAGCGGACGGGGGATGGCTTCCGTACGTAAACTTTGGTTCGTAAGGATTTATTCCCGTCCTCCATTTCAAAAGCCGGAAGCCGCCCCCAACCGGCCCCCGGTCAGCCAGGGACTGAAAGCGGCGGAGAACAAGAGCGTTCCCTTAAACCGCGTCATACCGGAAAGCGATCCAGGAAGCGCCTTATCGGGGAACGGGATTTATATTTATCACCCCCCCCCCGAAAAAAACGCGGAAAAAAAGATTTTTTTGGTCGCTCTTGTAGACCATCTCCTTAGACGCGGCCGAAGGCGGAAAGAAACCGGGGGTTCCCCCGACCGCGCGAGGGAGGGAGGGTTTTTCGGCAAGCCTTCCGCCGGGTTTTCAAAAAGGTTTCCGCAGGATCTTCTGCGCCGTCTCGTCCCCCAGATCGGTTATGAAGGGGATGCCGGTCTCCCGGGCGGTGTCGCGGTCGGCCGCGGCCAGATCGAAACGATCCAGCGCCCCGAGGCTGAATTTTCTAGCTCCGGCCAAAAGCTGCTGGAGGCCGGCCGCCAGCTTGTCCAAGAAGCCCCACATGGCCACCGCTCCGAAGGGGATCTCCTTTATGAGATCGGGCCCCACCTTTTTCCGCACTTCGTAATAGCCCGCGAATATCTCCTCGGGGGTTCCGCCCAGCTCCCTCACCGCGGGGGGAAGCTCCGTCCAATGGCCGTTCACCTTCGCCTTGTTGGCCGGCTTCAGGACGCCCTCGATGTTGGAGCCCAAAAATCCCGGTATCATGAGGGCGCGGCCCATGCAGATGAGCTTGGCGTAGGGCGCCCCCAGGGCCAGCCCCTTGAAGATCTGGCTGGATTTCGCGAATCCGCCGGCGAAGGAGAGATCCGGAACCCGGCGCCCGAGGGAGGCCAGGGTGCGGGCGTACTTCCAGGCCTGGGCGTGGAGGAGGAGCGGCGGAACCCCCCAGGTCTCCATCATGTCCCAGGGGCTCATGCCCGTGCCCCCTCCGGCGGCGTCGATGGTCAAAAGATCCAAACCGGCCTCGGAGGAAAGGCGCAGGGCCAAGGCCAAAACCTCCATGCCGTAGGCCCCGGTTTTAAGCGTTATCCGCTCGAAACCCAGATCCCTTAAAGCCTTCACGCTTTTAAGGAACTCCTCCGCGACGGCCTCCCAGGATAGGACGTTGGTGTAGCCCAAGCGGCTGTGGCGGGCGAAGGAGCGCAAAGAGCCGCTCTTATGGGCCTCCCTGGCCTCGGGAAGGGAGCAGTCGGGATCCACCAGATAGCCCCTGGCCTTTAAAAACTCGGCGTACTCCAGATCCCGTACCTGGATCTCGCCGCCTATGTCCTTGGCGCCCTGGCCCCATTTGAGTTCCACGATCACCTTGTCCCGATATTTTTCCGCCAGGTACTCGGCCACGCCGTTACGGGCGTCCTCCACGTTCAGCTGCACGATGGCCGCCCCATGCCCGTCGAAATACCTTAAATAGGACTCCAGCCTTCGATCCATTTCGGGGCTTTTCCCGATCTTGCCGTCCTTCATGACCGACAACCTGTCCACGCCCACCACGTTCTCGCCGATCACGATGGGGATCCCGCAGACGGCGCAGCCCGCGGCCATGGCGTCCCAGTATTTGGCGGCTATGAAGGTGGAGCCCAGGGCTCCGGCCATGAAGGGGAGGCGGCAGACGGTCTTACGGCTGTTTCCGAAGGAGGTCTCGAGCTTCACCTCGGTGAAGAGGGCGTCTCCCTGGGAGGCGGAGGGCGGGGCGTCCTGGGCCCCGTAGCAGGTCCCCATGATCCTGAGGCTCCGGTAGGTGAGGCCCTCGGCGTTGACATCGGCCGCCCCCGCCGTGACGGTTCCGAAATCCCTGGGGTATAGAAGCTCCCGGCCTTTAAGGCAGGAGAGCCAGACCTCGCAGCGGCCGGCGCAGTCCGAGCGGCAGAGGGTGCAGAGACCGGATTCGGCCGGGTTTCCCCGGTTGACCGTCCCCAGAGCGTCGTTGTTTTTCGGATAAACCGCCATAAAAGACTCCTTTCGGGAGGGGGGAAACGGCCTTGGGCTTTTTCCCCGGAAAAAACTTCGCCGCTTGAAAAACAAGTCCGGCCGGAAAGGAGAAAATGATAGCAGGCGGAGGAACAACGCGCAAGTTTATTTGTTGACGAAATAAAAGACTGATAACGCCGCTAATTTTGGGCGAAAGGCGGAAAAATTCCCTCTTCGAAGCGGCTTTCCCCGCCCTTTTTTCCACCCGTTAGTCAACGAAGACGGTGAATTATTTTCCGAAAACCGTTCCGGATGGTGCTTTTTTTCGTCGGGGCCGCGCGTTGGATCCATCAACCCCGCTTTTCCCTGACCCTCTGTTCCCGGCCCCTCTTTTCCCGCGGGCCCGGGCCCCGCGGGAAAAGACCCCGAAAAAAACGTCTCTTTTTAAATTATTTTCATCCCGGCGCGGAAAAGCGCGGAAACATGTCCGTAATATCGGATTTTTTCGCTTTCCGTCTCTTTTATATTACATTTACCGAATCCGGTCGAAAGCGCGTTCTTGACAAAGAATTTAAAACGCGTATTGTTATCCTGTCCGCTACACCCCAAGGCGTGCCTCCAGGCGAGGGCCGCGCCCCCAGATTTCGCTTTACCTCCCCCGGGAAGCTCCCTTCCCGGGGCTATTCCCCCGCCCTCCCGAAAGCCGCCCCGGGCCTCTCCGGCCCCCTTTCGGGACCCTCCGGCCGCCACCTCCTTCGGGAAAGGCCCCAGCCTTCCCGCTATCCACCCTCCGCCGCCAATGAAGCTCCTAATAGTCGAATCCCCGGGAAAGATTAAAAAACTGCGCTCCATCCTCCGGGACGACTGGGTCGTGGCCGCGAGCGTGGGGCACGTCAGGGATCTGCCGCTGCGGGACAAAGGGGTCCACCCCCCGGATTTCCGGCCCCTCTACGTGGAGACGGAGCGGGGAAAAAGGGTCATAGAGGATCTTAGGCGCATGGCGGCAAAGGCGGAGGACGTCTATCTCGCCACCGACCGCGACCGCGAGGGGGAGTCCATCGCCTGGCACATCTCCGAGGCCCTGGATCTCAAAAACCCCCTGCGGGTGAGCTACACCGAAATCACCGAAACGGCGGTGCGGAAGGCGGTGGAAAGCCCCGGGCCCATCGACATGAACCTGGTGAGGGCCCAGGAGGGACGCCGGGTCCTGGATCGCATCTACGGCTACACCGTCTCGCCGGCCCTCAGCGCCGTCGCGGGGGAGAACCTCAGCGCCGGCCGGGTGCAGAGTCCGGCCTTGCGGCTGGTGGTGGAAAGGGAGAGGGCCGTGAGGGCCTTCGTTCCCGTGACCCACTACGGGGTCGAGCTCTTCTTCGGAAAAGCCGGAGAAGCGGAGGCGGAAAGGGACGAAGAGGAAAAAGAGGATCCGAAAGGGGGAAAAGACGGCGGTTCCGGAAACGATCCGGAAACGGGAAAGGACGACGCCGGAGAAAGGGCGCGAGGGGAGTGGAAGGCCGTCTGGAACCCCAAAAACTTCCTGCCGCCGGACGAGGAGAGGGTTCTGGACCGCTCCCTCGCGGAAAAGGCCCTGGGAAACAATGAGCTCACGGTGGCCTCGTATAGGGAGTCGGAGCGGAGGGTCCCCCCTCCGCCCCCCTTCATCACCTCCACCTTGCAGCAGGCGGCCTCCAACGCCATGAAGCTGGATCCGGACCACGCCATGCGCCTGGCCCAGTCCCTCTACGAGGCCGGATTCATCACCTACATGCGCACCGACAACCCGGCCATGGCCGCGGAGGCGGTAAAAGAGATCCGCTCCCTGGCGGAGGAGAAGGGCTGGCCCCTCCCCCTTAAGCCCCGGGAATTCGCCTCCCGGGAGGGGTCCCAGGAGGCCCACGAGGCCATCCGCCCGACGAAAATAAAACTCGAGACGGCCGGAGCCTCCCCCGACGAGGAGGCCCTCTACGCCCTCATCCGCCGCCGGGCCCTGGCCTCGCAACTGGAGGACGCCGTCTACGCCGTGACCAAGGCCGTTCTCGTCAGGGAAATTGACGGAAAGACGGCCTCCTACGAGGCCCAGGGAAAAAGGCTTTTAAGCCCCGGCTGGAAGGACCTCACCCCCGGGGATCAGAGCCAAGACGATGGGGATAAGGATTCCGAACCCGAAAACCCGGTGCCCCTTTTGGAGAAGGGGGGGAAAATCTCCCCCGTCCGCTCGCTTTTGAAAACGAAGAAGACCTCCGCCCCCCAGCGCTACACCCAGGCCTCCCTCATAAGGGAGCTGGAGAAGCGGGGCATCGGCCGCCCCTCCACCTACGCGGCCATCATGAAGAACATCATGAGCCGCGGCTACGCCCAGGCGGACCCCAAAAGAAGGCTCGCGGCCACGCCCAGGGGGGAGAAGCTCGTGGACCACCTCGCGGGCCGCTTCGCCTTTCTGGAGTACGACTTCACCAAAGGCCTGGAATCCCGCCTGGACGGCATCGCCTCGGGAAAGGAGGAATACCTGCCCGTGGTCGCCTTGGCCAACGCGGTGTTGGAAAAGGAGCTGGAGTCCTTCGTCGCCAAAAGCTCCGGCGCCCTGGCCCTCTGCCCCCGCTGCCGGGGGCCCCTGAGAAGGTTGAAAAAAGATCCCGCCGGCGGGCTCAGCGGTTATAATTACTGGAAATGCCTCGATCCGGCCTGCGGAAGCCTCTACGACGATAAAGAGGGGAAGCCCGACCCCGAAAGCCACCGGGCCTCCTTTCTCACCGACCGTCTCTGCCCCGTCTGCCAAAGCCCCTTGCGGCGCCTCCTTAAAGAACCGAAAGAGGGGAGCCGGGGCTACAACTTCTGGAGATGCTCCAAGGAAACCTGCATGACCACCTTCAACGACCAGGGCGGAGAGCCCGCCCTTCCCCGGGAAAACGGAAACGGCGCCCCCCAAAGCGGCCACGCCTGCCTTAAATGCGGCAAACCTTTAAAGCACATGGTGAGGGCGAAGAGCGCCGAACACCAGGGCTACGACTTCTGGGTCTGCTCGGACTCGGCCTGCAACTCCTTTTACGACAACCAGGACGGAAAGCCCGACCCGGCCACTTTGCGCCAGTCCATACCCTCGGCCCTCACCTGTCCCGAGTGCGGCGGAAATTTGCGCCACCACATCAAAGAAGACGGCGCCTCGGGCGCCGGCTACAACTACTGGCGCTGCGGAACGTGCAAGGCCGCCTATAGCGACCGGGAGGGCGGCCCGGACTACGATCGCCGTTACGTGAACGCGTCCGACGTCCCGTGCCCGGCCTGCGGAAAACCTCTGCGGCATCTTAAAAGGGAGACCGGCGACCCCTCCGGGGACTACAACTACTGGCGCTGCACGGACGAGCTCTGCGGCTCGGTCTTCGCCGATCTAGACGGAGCGCCGGATCCGGAGAGCTCCCGGCGCTCGATTTTATCCGAGCATCTCTGCCCCCAATGCCAGTCCA
Source organism: Deltaproteobacteria bacterium (assembly GCA_031276865.1). Taxonomy (GTDB): domain Bacteria; phylum Desulfobacterota; class Desulfarculia; order Adiutricales; family Adiutricaceae; genus JAISMF01. Next base: position 13,567 of record JAISMF010000096.1, read on the forward strand.
AACTGCGCCACCTCCAGCGCCCGGAGGGGAAGCTGGGAAGCGCCTACAATTACTGGACCTGCTCTTCGCGGGATTGCGGCCGCCGTTTCGAAGATCGGGACGGAAGCCCCGACTTCGAAAACTTCTCTTTAAACCAGAAAACCCAGCATCTCTGCCCCGACTGCGGCTCCTCTTTGCGGCACCTCAAGGCCGGAGGGGGGGTTGGAAAATCCTACAACTACTGGAAATGCCCGGAGGATAGCTGCGGAAACTTCTTCGACGACCGGGAGGACTCCCCCGACTTCTCCACCGCCCGAAAGTCGATTTTGACCGACAAGACCTGCCCCGAGTGCTCTTCCAAGCTGTACCACCGGACAAAGGAGAACACCCGCCTCGAGCCCGGCTACAACTACTGGATCTGCTCCAATCGGGAATGCCGGGCGAGCTACTCCGACGTGAACGGGGAACCAGCCAAGGAAAGGCGGGCGAAGGCCGAGCTCTCGCTGGAGCACATGTGCCCGGTCTGCGGCAAACCCCTGCGCCACATGGTGAAGGCCGGAGACGAGAACGGTCCGGGCTACGATTTCTGGGGGTGCTCGGGTTTTCCCGAATGCCGGGTGACCTTCAACAACCAGGACGGCAAACCCGGCTTAAGGACCGGCGAGCAGGAACCACCCTCCACCGAGCACATGTGTCCTGTCTGCGGCAAACCCCTGCGCCACAAGGTGAAGGTCGGCGACGCCATGTCTTCCGGCTACGACTTCTGGGGCTGCACGGGCTTCCCCGCCTGCCGGGTCGCCTTGAACGACCTCGACGGCAAACCCGACTACGCCTCCAAGAAAAACGAGGAGGTCTCGGGCTTCAAATGCCCCAAATGTCAAAGCGACCTTATCCGCCGCAAGGGGGTGAGTTCCCGGACCGGCTACGACTACGACTTCTTCTCCTGCGTCAACCGCTCCTGCCGCGCCACCTTCGACGCGGTGGACGGCAAGCCCATGGAGAGGGGCTGATGACGGCCCCCGAAAAGGTTTATTATTAACATAAGGCTAAAACGCGGTATATATGGTTATTCAAGTTCAAATATCCCGCCATTTGCGCTTTGAAGGAGCGTGCGACTTCGGGGTAAACGTTGGAAACTTACCTGGAAATTGCCGGACGCTCCCAAAAAATAGTTTCTTCTACTGATCGACCACAATATATTTTTGCTGGGTTGCTGAATAATCAACCCCCTTTTTTCCTTTCAGTTGATTCGGAGGAAAGGGCCGCGGCCGGTCTCCGCCCATTTCCAGCCTTCAGGCGGGGCTTCCAAGCCGCCTTTGAACCAGAACGGAGTTGAAAAAAATTTCCATGACCGACGATCGAAACCGCGAAGACGGACGAAACCGAGCCAACGCCAAGGCGCCGTGTTCCGAACCACCTCAGAGCGCTTCTTCCGAAACAACAATCGCCTACGACGCCGAAACGGCTGATAACGCGATCGGTGGAAGCGCGGGCGTCCAAAGCCCTCGCAAACAGAAGGCAGCTCATAACAGGCTGGCTAAAGATCATGTTTTAAAGCGCGTTTTAGCATACATCTTCCCTTATCTGTTTGGGTTAGAGGAGCTGTTCGCCAATTCGCGTAAATTACAGGTGCTGCTCGATGATGATTTTGTGGTCGCGCCAGAGCCCGCCAGCTTCAACGAGTCCGTTATGAGACACCCGACTTCCCGCGTCGTGCCAATATTTGAAGTTAACAATGATTTCGTCGTTTCACACGAGGAGGGAAGGGTCCTCATTGAATTTGAGTCCTTAATAAAACCTTACGAAGAAATGACGAAATTACTAAAGAGTTTACTAGCCTTGTTGTTGGAAAACGACCCTCCCGTTCCGAAAAACCAGAGGGAGCCTTACCTTTTGCTCATCTACACCGGGGC
>JAISMF010000011.1 GCA_031276865.1 Deltaproteobacteria bacterium
GTCAGGGGAGACCCGAAACCTTTGACTTTCTGGGTTTTACGCATATAGCTGGTGTCTCCAAACATGGATATTTCAGGGTTGTGCGTAGAACCGCCTCCGAACGTATGAGGAACAAGTTAAAAACTCTAAGGGTGGAGCTTAGAAAGAGGATGCATGTTGATATTGGAGAGGTTGCCAAGTGGTTGGTTAGTGTCGTTTCAGGAAACTATAACTATTTTGGCGTTCACGACAATCTCAGGGTGTTAAACTCGTTCGGGTACCAACTTGGCAGAACCTGGTTTAGAACCATCTGCAGAAGAAGCCAGCGGAGAAAGTTGACTTGGAGACAATTCATAGATAAATGGTGGCGTCTTATCCCTAAACCCAGAGCTGTCCATCCATATCCTGAAGAGAGGTTTTACGCCAAATATTCAAAGAAGAGCCCAGTGCGTTAGTTGCGCTCGCTGGGATCCGTGGGAGGGGGCATCCGTGAGGGTGTCCCCTATCCCGACCAAACAGCCTGTTTTTAAAAATATATTAGAGATAACATACACTATATGGAATAAATCAAAATATACTACACCTTATAAAGTATGTTGTTTCAAAGTTTTAAAACATCAGGGACTTTTTGCGCAAGCATCAATATTTAACCGCCGGAGTAATATACTACACCTTATAAAGTATGTTGTCTCAAAGTCTTAAAATAGCTGGGACTTTTTGCGCAAGCATGATGCGACTGCAAAAACCTCTGAGGTATTCGAATATGTGAAATCTACTACTTTATGTACTGAATACTTATTAGAATTATCACATATATTGTATAGCGTCTCTATCAGCTTTTCAATGACAGACTTTTCGCATGCGCATCAAGCATCAAAATTTTAAAAAAAAATGGCCGCTGCCAGGCGTCAGCCTAACTCTGGCCAAGATTTGGACAGCTGAAATTTGATTAAAAATATAAATAATTCTTAAATAATATAAAATAACTATAGGTAATTTATATGCCAAGTTGTTACTTGAGAAAATGGACTGTGATATATGGATACCCAACCTTTTTCTTCTGGTGAAACGCCCCAAGTCAAATCGAGTTGTTTGTCATTAGTCACTGAAATAATATGACGCCATATATGGTGGTAGATTTGTTTAAGTAACACCAGTCAAAACAGGGTGTTTCAGGGTCTTCCGGTGTGGATTTCTCGGAAAGCGCGGATGTATCAGAGGTGATGCGGGCCGGCCTCGCGATTCGGCCCGTATTTGGGACGCTGCTGATATGTGTGTTGAAATTGTTTTAATTTCTTTAAAAATTATATAAATATTTACAATAAGCGAATCATTTTTTAGGTCGTTATTTTTTCATTCAGACTTCGGCCGTCAGCCGTTGGCCGTCCGGCGGCTCTTGCTATTGTCCCCTCTTTCTGCTAACCTTACTCCCAGCGTTTTCGCCCAAACACCGAAAAAGAACGCCTGAATAGGCTAAGGGAACAAGCTCTGGAGGACTTTTTATGGAACATCCGGTGATGCTCCTGGTCTGGATCCTGGAAAAGCTGGGACTGGGCCATTTCGCCCACGCCTACCCCCACCTGGTGTATATCTGGTTTTTCGCCGTGATCCTCATAATCATAGGATACCTGGCCACCAGGCGACTCTCCGTCGTTCCGGGCAATTTGCAGCTTCTCTTCGAGCTGGTCGTGGACAACATGTACAAGTTCCAGGAAAGCGTCATGGGAAAGCGGGGGATGGTCTTCTTCCCCATGTGCTGCACCATGATCATCCTGGTCTTCTTCTGCAACTTCAACGGACTCATCCCGGGAAGCTTCGCCCCCACCTCGAATCTCAACACCACCCTGGCCTACGCCGTGATGATAGTCTTCCTGACCCATTTCATGGGTTTCAAGATCCACGGCGTATCCTACGTGAAGCATTTCATGGGGCCCTCGCCCATCCTGGCGCCTCTGATGTTCGTGGTGGAGATAGTCTCCCACGCCGCCAGGGTGGTCTCTTTGTCCTTCCGTCTTTTCGGAAACGTCCTTGGCGAAGATCTGGTCATAGCGGTCCTCCTCATGCTGGCCGGACAGTACTTCCTGCCGCTGCCCATGATGTTTCTGGGCCTCTTCACCGGCTTCCTCCAAGCCTACATCATAACCTTGCTCGCCATGGTCTACATTGGCGAGGCCCTGGGGGACGACGAGGCGGAAGACTTCTAAACGGGCGACATTAGCTAAATTTCCGGGGCGGGGGAAACGGAATCTTTTCACCCCGAACCCGATAAAAATCACGCGGGCGGCCCCTCCCGGAGGCCCCGCGAGCACCACGCGACCAGCTTTTCCGGGAAACCCAAATTTTTTTTTGAGGAGATTCGTTTATGAAGAAGTTCGCTCTTTTCGCCCTGAGCCTCGTAGGAGGCGTCCTGGCCTCCGGGGTCGCCTTCGCCCAGAGCGCCGCCGGCGGCGCCCCCGCCTACGCCGGACAGGTCTATCTGGCCGCCGGACTCGCCATCGGCCTAGGGGTCATCGGCCCCGGCATCGGCCAAGGCCTCACCATGCTGGGAGCCCTCTCCGGCATGTCCCGAAACCCCGAGCAGGTCGCCACCCTGCGCCTCTACATGCTCCTGGCTTTGGCCATCATCGAGTCCTTGGCCATCTACGCCCTGGTCGTGGCCCTCATCCTTCTCTACGCCACGCCCTCCATCGGCTGACCATTCCCGCCTTGAGGCCGCCAAGGCTTCGGGGTTCTCCCATATCTCGCCGGCCTTTAATTAAGAAACCCGCGGAAACGTTCCGCGGGTTTCTTATTTGAGGCCCCGTTTGAAATTGAAGCGGGAAAACCCCCGCGGCCCCTCCCCCGAAAGGGCGGGAAGGAGGCTTTCCAACACCTCCTCCGGCCGCGTCTCGCCTCGGAGGTCGAATACGAAGGCCAGTAAATCCGGGCTTCGGGGTCCGCGGAGGAAGCCGTCCATGAAGACCCTTTCCTCCGGAAAGAGGAGGAAGGCCTCCCCTTCGGAGGCGGGGAAAAACCTCTCCCCCCGGGGGCTGAGGACGAATTTCTCCTTGATTTTCAAAGCGGCCCGGGAGGTGAAGAGCGGCGGACGCAGGCTCAGATAAAGAAGGATGGCGCCGCCGAAGGCCTCCCCCATGAGGAGGGAGTGGGTCTCAGCGTCCGTCTCCGGACTGAGGGCCGCGCCGGCGAACCCCCAACAGAAGAGGGTTTCCAAACTCAAGCGGTTTAAGAGCCCCAAGGGGTGGTCGGCGTAAAGGACGGCTTTGGGAAGGAGCCGCCGGACGAGGCCGGCGGCTCCCAGATCGGAGGCCAGGATCTCCTTTTCCCCGTTTTCCCCCAGCTCCCTAAGGAGAATCTCCAGCCGTTTCGCGGCGTCTTCGGAGAGGAGGGGCGGAAGGCGCCAGACTACGGGCGGAGGGGAGGGTTTCCGGGCTTTAAAGTCGGAGAAGTCGCGGAGGTTTTTTTCGTTTAAAGCGACGATCATCCTTTCCGGTCCGTAGGAGGACACCTTGGAGGCGGCCTGGAAATCGTCCACCCCGAGCCAGATCTCCTCCCCTTTCCGGGCCTCCCTTTCCGGTTTTTTCGGGAGCAGCCCGGCGGGGAAGGGAGGTGTTTTTTCCCGGGGAACGGGCGGGGGGAAGCGTATCCTCCGGCATATTTCAGACGCGAGGTGTCGCCTCTCCTCCGAGCCCGAACCGGTCTTATAGAGCGTTCCGCCGATAAGGGGCTTTTCCCCGGAGCCAAACTCCAGAGTCGCTTTTTCTCCGGCCGGAGCCCTCTCCAGGGACTTTCCCTCCCCCGGGCGGCCCCCCGTCCAGATCCCTTTGACCTTGACCGCGACTCCGCTTTCCCCGGGCGCGGACAGTATTTTCAGGCGGTCGCGGACCATTACGTCCCCCAGGGGGACGATCGAGCCGTAATTCTCCCCCTTCTTTTCAAAGCGGCCCAGTTTCAAGCCGGAGACCGCGTCCCGGATCTCCCGGTCCTTTTCCCCCCGCAGGAAGTACATGGCCTGGGCCCTCTCCGGGACGTCGTCCAAGATCCGCCCCGCCTCTTTCAAGGCCTCCCCCTCTTCTTCCGGCGACGCGTCCAGAACCATCCTGTAGGCTTTAACCGTCCGGCCCACGTAGTCCGGACCCTTCATGCGGCCCTCGATTTTCAGGGCCCGGAGGCCCGACTTTTTTAGGATGGGGACGAGGGGAAGCGCCCTGAGGTCGGGAAGGGAGAAGAGGGAGCTCTTCTTTCTTCCGGCGGAATACAGCCTGCGGCAGGGCTGGACGCATTCCCCCCGCAGAGCCGAACGGCCGCCGAAATAGCTGGAGAAGAGGCAGTAGCCGGAAAAGGAGAAGCAGAGGGCCCCGTGGACGAAGAGCTCGGTTTGTATTGGCGACAGCCGGACGGTTTCCAAAACCTCGTCTAAAGTTAGCTCCCGGGGAAGAACCGCCCGCTGAAATCCCAGATCTCTTAAAACTTCAAGCCCCGCGAGGGTGCCCACGCCCGCCAGGGTGGAGGCGTGGATCGCGGTCGGGAAGTTGTCTTTTAACAGCCGGAACAGCCCCAGATCCTTAACTATGAAGGCGTCCGGAAGAGAGCGGGCGACCCCCGAGGCGAGCTTCCAGACCTCTTTGAGCTCGCCCTCCTTCACGGTCGCGTTGAAGGCCAGGTAGACCCTGATCCCGAGCTTTCCGGCATCCTCCCGGAGGGCCCGGTATTCGTCCAAAGTGAAGTTTTCGGCGCCGGCCCGAGCCGAGAAGCGTTTCAAACCCAGATACACGGCGTCGGCTCCGGCCTCCGCCGCGGCCGCGAAGGCGGAAGGCGATCCGGCCGGAGCCAGGAGCTCGGGCGGGCCCTTGACGCCGTCTTCGGGCTTTACCGCCCCGTTAGGCGGAAAAGCCTCGCCCTTTTCGGGATCCGGATTGAAACGGTCCGCCATAAATAACCTTCCGTGAGAAAATTTCCCGCCCCGGCGGAAAGGCTCCCCCGGGTAAAACCCGGCCCCTCATCCGGGGTGACAAGTGTAGCAGAGAGCGGCCGGGGAACAAAGAAGAGGGTCCAGGGCGGCGGGGCGAAAAGAGCTTCGGGCGGGCGAGGACGGGAGCGACGGCCGCGGGGCGGGGCGGGAAGGGCGCGGCGCCCCGAGGGGACGGGACGGACTGGGGCCACCGCGGGGGAAGGGACGTCCGGGGGCCGGAAGAAGGGACGGAGGGCCGCGAAAAGCCGAAAGCTTTCCAGGGGAGGGGGGCCGCCGCCAAGTGAACGCTTTGGGGCCGGCTTTACCGAAGCGGAGCTCCTTCGGGCGCTTGGAACGGCTTGAGCTGATTCGAGCCGCGGGACGCGCCGGATGGAGTTCCAACGGAGGGGGACCTCGAAGGGAACGGGAAAAATCGGACGAACGGCGGGTTTAAGGCGGATTTAAGTTCCCAAGCCGGCCTCCTTTCAGCTAAAGGCCTCCGGGGGCTTTGGTTGAAAGGCGAGCGGGACGATGATTCCGGTAATCGAGCCGGCGTGCGACGCGTTGTTTTCACGGTCCGATTGTATTTCGTCTCGCGTTTTATTCTTCGATGAAAATTTCCAAGTCATCGCCGCCGATAACGGGCGCCTTCAACATCCAACCACGTGGATGGTCGCCTTCTTGTATGGGATGGACTTCCACTTTATCTTTTTATTCCAGCTCTTATTCGGGTCCATGTCGAAGACGATCAACCAGCCCTCGTCGGATGATCCGCGTTCTTCCATGAAAGATCTTAGCCGCCTAACTCCATCCTTGATAATCTGAGAAGGCGCGCCGTCGGCGGGCCTCGTCTTGATCTCCACGGGGTAGAGGCGGCCCTGGTATTCGGCCAAGATGTCGACGCGGCCGAGCCCGAAATCTTGGTCCCGCAACCGTACTCCGCGAACGAGGAGACGCCGCGTGAAGGCGCTTAGGACCAGCCGGGGGAAGGCCTCCGCGTAACCGTCGGGCTTATCGATTTTGTCGGCGTTCCTTCTCCAGAAGCCTTGGAACTCTTTTAAAAACGACGTCATGAGAATATTTCGGCCGTCTATCCACTTGTCGTCCGGATACTTGGGGATGAAGAGTTCGATTCTCCAAGTCAGGGCGCTTGTTATGGCCGACGCGTAGACGGGGTTGGCCGGAATCCACGCGCCGCCAGCGTGTTTTATGAGTCCCAGATCTTCAACGTACTTGATGTCGTCCTCTTTAACCTCTTTTCCCCAGCGCGAGTTTCCGGCTATGACAGGTTCCATGACCCGCCCAACCCGGGGTTCGTCGAGGCGCGCGAGTAGGGAGTCGATATGGGTGTCGCGGCGGATTATCAGGTTTCGGGCCGCCTCGTCCACGAGGGCCCCTGTCACGGCCGTCGAATAGTCTTTTTTCAGGATCGCCTCCACGACCTCGTCGGCCAGGGCGTTGACCAGCCAGGGCTGGCCTTGGGACCAGCGCCAGGCCCTGTCCACGGCCCCTTCTTCGAAAACCTGGCCCGAGGCCTCGGTGTGTTGGCCGTACAGGGAATTAATCTCTTCCCGGGTGAAATCGGCCAGAGTCAAGGCTTTCTTCTTGATGTCGAAGGGGCTGGCGGAACCCAAAGATTCCGCGTCCGGACGAACCCGCGCCAGGTAATCCCGAATGTCTCTCACGCCCACCAAGACCAAGGAGCGGGGAAATTTGTTGCCCGGCAGGTGGCGGACCATGTAGCCTTCACGGATCTGGGATAGGAACGTTACCAGGCCTGGTCCCGAAAGGCCATCGGCCTCGTCGATAAAGACCACTAGGTCTTTGTCGAGATCTTCGCGCAGCATGTTTAAAAATATTCTTATTTTGTCGCCGGCGATGTTTAAATCAGGTGAATTATCATATTTATCACGTTTATCTTTTAATACGTCTACTCCGGAGGCGTACAACGCGACTTTTATTTGTCCAAGTATTTTGGTGACGGCCGACTCTTCATTTTCGATGTCACCAAACGAACCAATTGAACAGTAAAGCGAGTGGCGCCTGCCTTCGGAATTGATTTTTTGGGACAGGGCGTTTAAAAACGTGGTCTTGCCGGACCGCCGGGGGGCGTGGATGACGAAATAGCGTCCCCCCTCTATCAAGTCCTCCGCTTCGGGCAGTCGGGGCAGCGCTGGAAGCATGTAATGTTTGGACGGCGGGCAGAGGCCGGTGGTGTTGAATATTTTCACGGAAGGCGCTGTCGTTGGTGCTCCGACGAGGCTGGTCTTGGAGGTGGGAATGGCCGCTCGATCGCTTGTTCGCCTCATGCTCCGGAACGGATAACGGGGAACATCGCTTATTTTGCTTCCCCGCGCCATCGCGTTTGACGTTATATCCGGCGTCGCTCGCGCGGAAGCGGATTACGCCCTCCGCCGGCCGGTTCGCGCCGGTTTAACGCTTTTTCCCGTGTCGGGCGTTGGAGGGCGTTTTTCCCGTAAGGCGCGGGCCGCGGCCGTGTAGTTATAAAACAAGTGAAAAAAGGAGACTGCAACCGGTAAAGAGCTAACCTGTAAAGCGGAAAACCGTCCAGGCCGAAAAATTTATCCGAAATTTTCCGGAACGTCAATCCTTTTCGCTAATCGGGGTTAGTTCCAGAAGTTTGGCTATCTCCCGAACCGCCTTCTTCACGTAGATCTTTTCTTCTTCGGGGCTTAAGGGATCTTCGGCGGAGGGGAGCTTCACGCCTTCGGGTTTCAGGGCTTGGGGGAGGTTCACGAAAGCGGGTTTGGTTTCTATCCCGTAGGCGTCCAAATCCCCGTTGAAGTACCTCGTCTGAAACTCCATGAACTTCAAGGGGTGGGCCGTGGAGTTTATCACCGGAATTTCGTTGTCGTCCAGGAGCTCTTGCTCCAGCGCCTTTTTCACGCCGGCGAGGGAAACGCCCCCCTGGGTGCAGACGCTCAGGCCTCCGCGGTTGGCCTCCAGCATGGATTCCATGATGGCGGTCTCGGTCGCCTCCACCGCCGTGAAGATCCCCCCCAGTTCGGCGTAGAGGGAGGCCAGGCGCCTTAGCCGCGGCATGGAGACGGGATCTCCTATCATCGCGGCCTGCGCGACCGAGGGTTTCACCCGGACGGGCTCGTAGCGCCGCTGCTGGGGGATGGAGCGGTAGTAGCGGTAGACCGGGTTCGCGTGCTTCGACTGGACGGCCACCACCTTGGGGAGGCTCTCCAAAACCCCGGTTTGGCGCAGTTTCAGGAGCCCCGAAAGGATGGCGGTGATGTTGCCGGCGTTCCCCACCGGCGCGAACAAAACCTTGCCCGCGAGATCCCAGTCGAACTGCTGGGCGGTCTCGTAGGCGTAGGACTCCTGGCCTAAAACCCGCCAGGGGTTTTTGCTGTTCAAGAGCGCCACCTGGTAGTTCTTCGCGAGCTCCTCCACCACCCGCATGCAGTCGTCGAAGACCCCGGGAAGCTCCAGGACCTTGGCGCCGTAGCCCAAGGGTTGGGAGAGCTGCTGGGCCGTCACGTATCCCCGGGGGAGGAGCACCGCGGATTTGACGTCTCCGCCCAAAGAGGCGGCGTAGAGGGCGGCCGCGGCGGAGGTGTCGCCGGTGGAGGCGCAGACGCAGATCACGTCTTTCAGGCCCTTCGTCCGGATGAGGCTTTTCACGAACGACAGGGCCGCGGCCATGCCGCGGTCCTTAAAGGAGAGGGAGGGGTTCAAGCCCTCGAGTTTCACGAAGAAGGGCCGCCCGTCCACGGGGAAGGGGGATTGGACCAGGGGGGTGCGGCCCTCGCCCAGGTAGATCACATCCTCCGGAGCGATGTCCGGAGCCAGAAACTCCTGGTAGAGGAAGACCCCCTTGAGGGCGTTCTCGTTTATCATGAGGCGGTAATCGAAGAGATCCCGCCAGAATTGCCCGGGCCTCTCCTTGAGCCTGGGCATCTCCCGGTGGTTCAAGACGAGGAGCCCCCCGCAGGAGGGGCAGTCGTGGAGCAGGGAGTCCGCGGGAAAGCGGGACCGGCACGAGAGGCACTCGTAGAGCAGCCCCGCCCGGGGCTGGGGGAGGATGAATTTCTGAAGGTCCGGGGGGAGCTGGTTTATTTTCATGGCCGATCCGTCCGACCGTCCGTCCGGCCGGAGGCCGGAAACCCGGACGGGAGGGAAAAAGGGGTTTCAAGGCGTGGCTTCCCGCCCCGGGGCCTCGCGGCCCCGGGGCGGGAAGGGGGGGCTCGGGGCTTTCCGCCCGGGCTTTAGTTGGGGAGGAGGAGGCTGGGGGCCTGCTTTTTCTTGGGGCCTCCGGCGCCCTCGCCGAAGACGTCCTCCCCGCAGAAGGGGCAGAAGGCGATCTTCTGGTCCGTGGGGAGGTAGCGGCCGCAACTCTGGCAGGCCGGAGGCACCGGAGCGAGCTCGACTATGAGTTCTCCGGCCTTGACGGGGACCATCTGCTTGGTGTTGTGGTAGTCCGCGGTCTTGTGGATCTTCCTAACGAGGCCCGGGATCTTGGAGAGCACGGCCTTCTCCTGCTTCATGATGGAGATGTTGAAGAGCTCCTGGCCCTCGTGGACGATGTCGCCTTCCTTCACGTACATGATCCAGAGATCCCCGTTCATGGGGGCCGGCACGTGGAAGGGGTTGCCCTTCTGGGCCTCGGGGACGCCGGGGGTCCTTTCGCCCCGGCCCGGCTGGGCGGGTCCGATCTGGGTCACGTGGAGCATTATTTCGGAGTCGAGAAAGTAGCGCACCAGGGTCTGGCCCGTCTCCTCGCGCCTTTCGATGCTTAAAATCTTGATCTGGTGGGGTTTCCCGCGGGTGTCGGTAAACGAGACCGGAACGTTGGCCTCCAAGCCTTCGAACCACACGTCCAGGGGGAGGTTGTTGGGATCCCCGTAGGTTTGCCGGAAACGGAAGGTCTTCAAAGCGTCCGCCGGCTGGTTCAAATACATGACGAACTCCTCGTCCGAGGGCTCCCTTTTCAGGTGCCTTTTGAGATCGCCCCGCTCCAGATTCAGATCCGGATCCTCCAGGTAGTTCAAGGGGGAGTCGTTCCGTCTTGACAGGAGCGCCTCCCGGTATTTGTCCCCGAAGGCGCTTTGGTAGACCCAGTCCTCGGGAAAGCCCAAGGGGAGGGGTCCGAAGCGGCCTAAAAGGAGATCCCTGAAAGCGTCGTTGGAGTCCCGGTAGAGGAGCGAGCGCTCCTCCTGGAGCTTGGGGTCGACTCCGGGCTTATCGGGATAGGCCACCGCGTCGAGGATGTCCAAAAGCCTCTCGACTTCGGCCGGGCCCCCCCGCTGGAAGGCCGAGCTCACGGCCAAAAAGGCCGTGTTCCAGGTGATCTGCGAGCCCGGGGTCACGTCGTGGTAGCGCACGATGCGCCGCACGCCGGCCAGGTAGCGCAGCATATGGGGGAGGAACTGGATGTAGCCCTGCTTCATGGCCCCCTCCTGGGAGCTCGAGGTGGCCCCCCCGGGCATGCCGTGGAGGGTCACGTCGTGGTCTATCCCTCTAAAGAAGGTGGGGGCGTAGCGGTCGTACCAGGGCATTATCTGCTTTAAAACGAAGTTGGCCGAGCGCGCCATCTCGCGGTTCAAGCGGGTTTTGAGGCCGAGCTCCTCTTCGAGGTAGGCGGCGGTGGCCAGGATGTCCCCCTGGCCGTAGCTCCTCACCGAGGCCCCCAGGGCCGCGTCCACGATGTGGCAGCCGGCCTTGGCCGCCGCCCCCACCGCCGGGACGAAGAGTCCGTCGGTGTAGTGGCGGTGGTAGTGAAGAACCAGATCCGGCCACTTTTTCCGCAAGGCGGCGACCAAAGCCGCGATGAAGCGCGGCGGACAGGCGCCGGCCATGTCCTTGAGGCCCAAAGAGACGCTTTTAAGGATCTTTTTAAGCGTCCGGCCGGAGGCCTTCCGGCACATGTTTAAAAGGCTCTCCGCGCAGGCGACGTAGTGCTCCACCGTGAAGCCCCGGCCGTAGCTAAGGGAGATGGCCGGCTCGAAAAGGATGTCCCGGCGGGAGAGGATCACTTCGGCCAGGGGCGCCATGTTTTCCGCGTGGTTGAGGAAGTCGAAGCAGCGGATGACGGTGAAGTGCCGGCAGATCATTTCGCCGGTGGCCCGCATGACGGCCGCGGGCTGGGGTTTGTAGCCTAAAATGTTGGTGGAGCGCACGAGGATCTGCTTCGCGGTCTTGGGGGCGAAGTCGTTCCAGCGGGCGGCCTCGGTGAAGGGGTAGGTCATGTTGGCGAGCATGGCCACGTGGAAGTGCGCCCCGCCGCCGGTCTCCAAGGAGAAGATGCCCGCCTCGTCCAGGTAGGGGCCGATCAAGGCGTCCTCGGCCAGGCGGAAGCGGTTTCCCGAGTTGGACTGGGTCATGTCCCGACAGGTGGTGTCGGTGAAGTGGATCTCGCCGGAGTCCCGCACGAAGTCCAAAAGGGCCTCCCTATCGCCCTTGGGGTAGGGCCCCGGTTCCTTCGCGAGGGACTGGGGGAGCCGGGGCAGCGCCGGGTTGAAGCGGTGCAGCCTCGGGCTGTCGAAGGAGCGGTAGCGGCCCAGCTGCAGGAAGGGGTTGTAGCCGTGGCCAGTGATCTCGGCCGCGAGGTGCCCCAGGCGCTCGGCCTCCGGAGCCGACTCCGCGTACTCCAGAAGCTGGGGGTTGTCGTCGATGAAGCTGGTCCCGAACTCCGCCTCCCGAAACTCCCGGGAGCGCATCACCTCCCTGTGGAAGGGGAGGGTGGTTTTAAGGCCCCCGATGGTGTACTCCCTTAAAGCCCTTTCCATTATCCCCAGGATCTTGGGCCAGTCGCGGCCGTAGGCGATGAGAAGGGATCCGGCAGAGTCGTAGTTGGAGGGGAAGGCGTAGCCCGCCGAAAGGTTGGAATCCAGACGGATGCCTGGGCCTCCGGGGGACACGTAGCGGGTGATGAGCCCCGAGTTGGGGGTGAAGTCGTCCTGGGGGTCCTCCAGGTTCACCCGCACCTGCATGGCGCATAAAAGGCCCCGGGAGTCGTCTTTTTCGGAGAGGCTCAAAGGCGCCCCGAAGGCCACGGCTATCTGCTCCTCCACCAGATCCACCCCGTAGCGCACCTCGGTTACGCCGTGCTCCACCTGGAGGCGGGTGTTGACCTCGATCATGAAGGGCTCCCCCTCCTCGGTCACCAGAAACTCCACGGTGGCGAGGGAGTGGTAGCCCACCCGGCGCACCAGGGCCAGGGAATACTCCTTGAGTTTCGCCCTTAGGTCCGGAGTCATGCCCTTCCACGGCGAGGGGGTGATCTCGATTAGCTTTTGGTGGTTGCGCTGCACCGAGCAGTCCCGCTCGTCGAAGGCGAAGGCCCGGCCCTTTTTGTCCGCGACCACCTGGATCTCTATGTGGCGCACCTTTTCCAAGAGCTTCTCCACGTAGAGCCGAGGGTTGCGAAAGGAGGCCTGGGCCATGGCCGAGGCCCGGGAGAAGGCGTCGTCCAGCTCGGCCGTGTTGTGGATGGGGATGATGCCCCGACCGCCGCCCCCGCCCTCGGCTTTGAGCATCACCGGGAGACCCAGGTCCCTTATCACGGCCTGGGCCATGGGTATGTCCACCGCCCCGTCGGAACCGGGCACCACCGGGATCTTGAGTTCCCGGGCGATCTTCCGCACCTCCACCTTGTTTCCCAAAAGCTTCATGGACTCCGGGGCGGAGCCGATGAAGACGATGCCGTTTTCCCGGCAGAGCCTGGGGAAACGCTCGTCTTCGGAGGCGAAGCCCCAGCCGGGGTGGATGGCGATGACGCCCCGGCGCTTGGCCAGGGCGATGATCAAATCCAAGTCGAGGTAGGCCTGGGGGTCGGGCCCCAGTAAAAGGAGCTCCTGGGCCGACGAGGCCGCCGGCGCCGTTTTGTCGACGTCGGTCGCGGTCATGACGGCCACGGCCTCGAAGCGGTCGCGGATGGCGCGGCAGATGCGCCGGGCGGGGATGCCGCGGTTCGCGACCAGTATGGGTTTGCCTTTAAGGGAGGAGAGGATTTTGGCGAAGGTGGTCATGGGTGGAGGGATCCGGAAGGGTCCGGCTCTTTCATAAGAAGGGAGCCGCCGGTGAGGGCCACGACTCCGGAGGGGATCTCTAAAAGGAGGGCGCCCGAAATGTCGAGGCCCAGGATGATTCCCCGCAATTCGGGAAAGGCCTCCCCCGCCGCGGTTCGGGCGTCTTTGAGGAGCGCGGGTTCGCCCAGGCGGTGGAGGCGCCTTTCCAGGGATTTAAGGTAGGAATCCTCCCGAAAGGCGCCGGAGGCCCCGTTTAACCGATTATAACGAAGATGAAGCCTCTTGGATAGATCCAGCCACAAGGCCTCCGGAGGGTCCGTCAGGGGGAGCGCCCCGGGCTTCGGGGCCGCCGGGTCCCTCTCCACCTCCGGCGCCTTTAAAAGGTTGAGGCCGATTCCGGCGATCACGTTTCCGCCCCGGTTCTCCAACAAGACCCCTCCGGCTTTTTTTCCGGAAAAGATCAGATCGTTTGGCCACTTGATAAAAGTCTCGACCCCCGACAAGTCCTCCAGGGCCGCCGAGAGCTCGAAGGTCAAGGCCAGGGGGGCGATGGTCCCCCGGTAGGGGGGTTTTTCCGGAAGCCTTAAAGAGGCGTAGAGGTTTCCCGGAGGGGACTGCCAGACGCGGCCGTGGCGGCCGCGTCCTTGGGTCTGGGAGAGGGCGGTCATGGAGGAGAAGGGTGGAAAGAGGCCTCCGCGGAGAAGCTCCCATCCCAGGTCCATGACCGAGCTCACCTCGCCGAAGGCGTAAAAAAGCGCGGGGGAACCTTCGAGATAGAGGCGCCCGGAGGCGCCGGAGGCGGAGGCGCCGGAGGCGGGGGAGGCGGAGGCGGAGGCGCCGGGAGAGGCGGAGGCGGAGGCGGAGGCGCCGGAAGCGTATCCGCTGGTCTTTTCAGTCATAAGAATCGTTTCCGTGTGGGGACGCGCCCGAAAGGCGCGCGTCCGGCGGATTACAAGGGTACATCAAAGGCGGGGGAAAATAATAGAGCCGGCGGTAAATTTTTCCCTTCCGCGTTCTCCAGTTGTTACCGTTTGCCGCAAAGAATTTGCAATTTGAAATTTAAGGAACTAAATTTGAAATTTATAGTCTATTTAGCGAAACAGCTGTCATTTTCGGCTAAAAATATAAAATTCCCATGAAAGGCGAAGGAAATAAGGCGGCGATGAAAAAGAAGGGCGTGTTGCTCCAACATGAATAAAGAAGGGCGAAAAAAATATGGCGCCGAAAAGCGGTGAAAAAAACCACTCAGGAAAAAAGACGTGGGTGTTCGCCCGCCCGCGTGAAAGCCCCCGAAGGCTTTTCATAAGGAAAAGATAGGGAAAAGATTGAAGCGCGCGAAAAGTCGCCTGGTGAAAATTGTTTAAGAGGCGACGCGCGAAACGCGGGATAAATCGTATCGCTATGCGTGGAATCGGGCGTATTGTTCAAAATTTCCAACGGAAAGGATTTTTCTCGAAGGCGTTGAAGATTGTGAAAAAAATTATCCGTCCAAGGGCGGGCGAGGAGTATGGCAAAACTTTCGGGACGAAATATTTAGAATCCTGATTTTCGGAGGGAAAGACGAAAAGGGGTATCCCGCCGGAGCGAACGACGCTCCGGCGCTGAAACGTTTCCGGCCGATGAAGGGGAAGGGCGCGGGCAATTCGTCCGGTTTCCCCCCCCCCCCGTGGAAATCCAAAAAACAAAAAGACGGGCGCTACGCCCCGCCGCGGCGTGAAAGCCCCGAAAAGCGAGCGCGAAAAAGCGAGCGCGAAAAGCGAGCGTTAGTTTGAAATGAGAAAGCGCGCGGACTTGGAAAGCCCCTCTCCGGTCGGCGAAGCCGCCGGTTCCTTTTTGGGAGTAATTTCCGAAGCGTCAAAACGTTTAGAGCGCCTCCCCCCGAGGCGGGAAAAAAAACGGATTGATAACGGATTTTCGAGAGGACGCCTAAGGGCGCGCGGACGGGTTCATAGCGTTCAAGGCCGTTTTCAAAGGACGCGGTGAAACGCTTAAAAAAAATATTTTCCTCCATGAAAGCCGATCCAAATTTGAAAGGCCGTAGGAAAGCGTTTAAAGCGTCCGCGAAAAAACAAGCGATTTTTTTCAGCGTGTTGATTATTTTTCTTTTGGGATTTGAGCGCGAAGGAGACCCAGGATACGGGGCGGCGCCCCCACGCCGGATCGGGTTTGTTCGGCTTGATGGAAGGGATCGGCTCCGCGGGGCGGCCGAGAGGGCGGGGCGGATGAAGCCTGTTAAAGGGGGCGAAGCCAAAAGAGAGAAGAGGAGGGGAAACGCCGGGCCCCCCCTTGGGGGGGGGCCGGCGTCGGCTTGGAGTTATTTTATCCCCATAGACGGGCGGCGGGGCGGGGCGGCGGGGAGGGAGTCTTAGCCGTTTAAGAGGGAAAGCGCCATCTGCGGGAGCGAATTGGCCTGGGAGAGCATGGAGACGGCCGCCCGGGAGAGCACCTGGTTTTTCACGAACTCCGTCATCTCGGTCGCCATGTCGGCGTCGGATATGCGGCTTTCGGACTGGGCCAGGGCCTCCATCTGGATTTCCAGATTGGCGACGGTGTTTTCCAGCCTGTTTTGGAAGGCCCCCAGCCCGGCCCGCGCCTTGTCCTTTCGGGCGATGGCGTCGTTCAGGGCGGTCAAGGCCTGTTGGGCGCTGGACTGGGTCCTCACCTCGGCCCCCCGCCAGGGGGCGTCGTCGGCGTTCTGGATCTCGGTAAACGAGAGCCTGTCGAGGCCGTGAATGAGCCCCTCCTTTAAGCCCGGGGAGACGACGGCGGACTTTAGATCGTCTTCGGCCGCGATCCAGAGGTCCCTCTCCTTTCCCGTGTCCCGGCCGTTTAGGGTGAGGTTCCAGGTTTCGTATCCCTGCTTCGCCTTGGATTGAACCGCCAGGAATTTCCCCCAGTCCTGCCCGCCTAAAGAGAAGTTCGCGCCCGAAAGGCCGTACTTGCCCGTCTCGGCGTTCTCGAAGCTTAAAGCGGAGAGGGCCTCTCTTGAAACGGCGGAGCCGTCGGAGACCTCGCAGGCCAAAAGGTCGTTGAAATCGCCGCCGTCCTTGGTGAAGATGTAGACCATGTCCGCCGGATCGCCGTGGCTGTCGAAGGCTTGCGTCATGGCCCAGAATTGGCTGTTTTTGTTATGGTTGATGGCCGAGGCCAGGGCCCGGGCCCCGAAATTGGAGTAACCGGAGGCGTTCTGGTGGGGGGTGGAGGATGTGGCCACCACGGTCAAGAGCTTGTAGCGGTCGACGAAGCCCTTGCGGGAGACGGTGTTCTCGCCCGCGGCCTCGTGATAGTAGTCCCTCGTTTGGTGGAAAGTTAGATCGCCTTCGTCCGCCGGCGGCGCCGGCGGCTGGGAGGCCTCCCGGTAGACCCGCCCCTGCCCGACGAATCCGGCGGCCGCGGCGGAGTTTTGGAGGACTTTGAGGCTAAGGGAAATCTCCTCCCCGAGCTTCGCGGCGATTTCCGTGAGGTTTCCGTCCGCGGGGAGCCGAGGGGGGTTCCAGAGGTCGAAGACCTGACGGCCCTCCCCTCCGATGTTCGCCCGGACGTCCAGGAAACCGGTCTGGGAGGGATCTTTCAGGTTCACGGCGTGTTTGGCGAAGGCGGATTTGACGCCGTCCAGGTCGTCTTTTCCCGGAGCGGCGGGGCCGCTTTGGGTTGAGAGGCTGATTTTACCCTGCAGACCCGTTCCGACGGATCCCTGGAGCAGCTCGATGAAGTCCATGAGCCGCTCCTGGACGTTTATCTCGGTGATGTTCACGAGCCCCAGGGTGTCTGTTAAGGAGTCGGGGCCGGTCAAGGTGCAGACGTTACCGGCGCGGGCGAGCTGGAAAACCGCCTCCGTCATCCCCAGGAAATCGGCCGCCTCCTTTTCGTCCGTCCAGTTTCCGTTCCCGTCGATATAGATGCCGGTGTGGACCTTCAAGGAGGCTCCGTCTATGAGCGGCCCTCCGGGGCTTTCCGTGTTGGTGGAGTCGGCGCTTTGCGATATGAAGGCGTAGGCGGGGTTTTTGATGTCCCGGCCGTCGTTTCCCCGCTCGAAAGTTAGAGAGGAGAACTGGTTTTCGTACTTCTCCCGCCAAAGCCTCTGGGCGTCGTATAGGAGAGAGGCCGAGGCCTCCGTCTCGTTCGCTCCGGAGCCTACGGCGCGGATGGAGCAACCGGCGAGGGTCGCGACCCTCGCCGCGAGCGCGGGCGAGCCCGAGGCCGCCAGAATGGCGTCGATAAACGAGCTGGAGGCGAGAAGGCCCCCGCTTTGAAAGTAGTCGCCGCTTTTCCAGTCGGCGCTCAAAGTGTTCCAGGCGTAGTTGTTGTTCTCCACGGTGAAGCTAATCTCGCTTAAACCCAAGTCGGCCGCGAGCTTTTCGTCCTCGGTCCAGTTGCCGTTTAAATCGGCGTAGATTCCGGTCATGACCGTGACGGTCTTTTGTTCCAGGAGGTAGCTTCCCCCGAGGGCGGCCGAGTTACCGACGGCCCCCGCCGCGGCGGCTATTTTGATTTCGGCCGAAGTCAAAGCCCGGTAGCCCGTCGTCTCGTAGGCCTCCACGTTCACGGCGGAGAGGCTCCCGAGGGAGAGATCCAGCCAGAGCTTTTGGAGCTTCGCGGTCAAGGCCGCTTTCGCCGCCGCGGAGCTTTCCGAGGAGGCGGCGGAGCCGGAAACCGCGGCCGGACGCAGCCCCAGTTTCAAGAGATCGAGGCCCGCGGCCCTTAAAAGCTTTTCCCTGGCGCTGGAAAGGCCGTAGCCGGTTTCGGCGTTGTAAAGGTGGCCTTGATCGGCGTAGGTCCCCGACGCCACGCTTTTCTCCAGCTCGCCCGCGTGAAACTCGCTTGAGACCGTCAAAGCGTCCACGCCGCTTATAGACACGGGGGCCGGAGGAACTTCCGGAGGGCCGGCGACCAGACGCCCGGTTCCCTCGAAACCCGAGGCGAGGCTTTCTTTATGGAGGCTTTCCAGGATCTCTTTCAGCGCCGCCGGCAGGCGGGCCGCGACATCCCCTATCGTCGCGGTCTTCCTATCGAGTCCGGTGAGCGCTTTTCCGAAGGCGGCCGTCAAGGGACTTGTGTCCCCCGCCAGGGTGACGCTCACGCTCAAGTCGCCTTGAAGGGGGACGGCGTGGGGCGGGACTTTTTGGCCGTCCAGCTCCGGGGCCGTGGGAAGCCAAATTTGGGTTATGTCGGTCGAAGCGAGGCTCAGTCTTCCCTGGCCGGTCGCGCCGCTCCCGCTTTGGCGGTCGTTTATCTGCCAGGCGACGGACTGGTTTATCAGGGACGCTATGACGCTGAGGCTGTCTCCGGGGTTCAAGGCCCCGTCCAAAGGGTCGCCCGTCGTCAAAAGGGAGGCGCCGTTCAGCTCGACCGCGTCGAAGTTTCCCAAAGAGTCCGCGTGGAGGGTGTAGACCATTCTTTGGAGGCCCAGAGCCGAGGCCGTCTTTTGGTCGGTCGTGAAGTTTCCGTTTAGGTCGACCCAGACGTTGGCGCTCACGACCAGGGTCTGGTCGTTGGCGAGCGCCCCTCCGGGAAGGAAGCTCGTCCCTTGGGCCGCGGCCGAGGCCTCCATTTCTAAGACCGTTTTCCCCGCGTTCATGGAGAGGCCGTTCGCGGCGGATAAAGTCAAAAGGGAGCCGACGTTCGCGTAGGCCTTCCGGAAGGCCTCCCGGGTCTTCGCCAGGAGGGCGGCCGAGGCCTCGGACGCCGTCTCGCCTCGGGCGGAAAGAAGCTCCGCAAACCCGGCCGAGCTGAAGAGGGTGATTCCGGCCTGCTCGAGAGTCGCGAGATCGCCTTGGTAAAGAATCGAGCTGTTCAGGGCAGCGTAGAGGGAGCTGCGGTAGGGGGCCGCGAGCGCCGTTTCCAAAAGCGGGGTGTTCCGGTTCCCGACGGCGAAGACCACCTCGCTTAAGTCGAGAGCCTCGGCCACCCGGCGGTCGTCCGTCCAGTTTCCCTGTTGGTCGGCGTAGACGCCCGCGCGGATCTGAAGCGTCTCGTCTGCCAGGATGACCGCGTTCATACCCGATCCCGAGACGTTTTCCCCCCGTCGGGCGTCCGCCGTAAAAAACCTCTCGGGGATCGAAAAGCCCGTGGAGACGCCGGAAAGACATTGGATGGCGGAAAGGCCCTCCAGCCCCAGGGCCTTCCAGGCCGACTCCAGCCGACGTAAAAGATCGTTTTCGGCCCCGGCGGAGCTGATAAGGGACCTTCCCGTTTCCGTCGCCGTTACGGGCTTCAAACCCAAAGAAGAGAGATCCGCCCCGGCCTTCTCCAGCGCGAGCATTTGCGCCCGGCCGAGGCCGAATCCGTAACCTTTCGAGCCGAATTCGCGGTTCGCTAGGAACCCGTCCCCCAGGAAACTTCCCTGGGCGAGGCGTTCGTACGCGACCCCCTCGTGGGGACCCTCGACGGTTGTGCCTCCGGCCGCGTCCGCGCGGCCGAAGAGATAGGCCTCGTCTCCCACGCAGACGGCGGCGTTGCCGCCGTTTTTAATGGCCTCGGCCAGGGCCTGGGAGTCGAGGCGCACGCCCACCCGGCTCTGGGTTCCCGCGTTTACCTTGCGGATCAGATCCTGGAGGCTCTCCGAGGAGCCCACCGCGTAGCGGCCGGCCAGGTACTTTCCCGTGAGAAGGTCGGAGTCGTCATCCTCCTCCCAGTCCCAGTTGTAGCCGTAGATGAAACTGGCTCCGCTCGCGAAGCCCGCCGCCTTGTCCAGGGAGTGGAAGCCCGTGGCGCAGCAGCCGGGTCCGGCGTTGGCCAGGGTGCCCGCGGCCCCTTGGCCCCAGACGTCGTTTTTCGCGTCTCCGCCTATCTTAAGGCCGGTGCTGCTGGTCGCCCGCGCGTCCTCCATGGTGAGGAAATAATAGTCCTCGGCTTGGTTGTTTCCCACGCCGAAATGGATCTTCATGCCTTTGCCGCCGTGGAGGTTGCTAAACGAGCCGTCCAAAAGCTTCACGCCGTTGAAATTGGCGGCGGCGGCTATCCGGTCGATCTCGGCCGCCATGGCCTGATACTCGGAGTTTATCATCTCCCGCTGCGAAGTGGTGTAGGTGCCGGTCGCGGCCTGCTCGGCCAATTCCTTCATGCGCGTGAGCTTCTCGTCTATTACCGACATGGCCCCTTCCGCCGTCTGAATAAGCGAGATGGCGTCGACCGCGTTGCGGATTCCCTGCCGCATGGTCTGGATGTCCGAGCGCATGAGCTCCCTTATCGCGAGGCCGGCCGCGTCGTCGGCCGCGGAGTTCACCCGCAGACCGGAGGATAGCTTTTTAACGCTTCCGGACAGCTGATCGTAGGTGTTGTTCAGGGTGCGGGCCGTGTTCAAGGCCATCAGGTTATGGTTGATGATGAGACTCATGGCCGATATCCTGCTGCGAAGGGTGTTTCAGCTTGAAAAGCTTAGGTTCGGGGCGTGACCGGACCGTAAGAAGAGGATCGCCTGTACCGTCAAAGGGGGGCGTTTTGGTTTTAAAATCCCTGGTTAATCCCGTGAAAACGGAGAGCGTTTAAATGCGAGCCGGGGATTAGCGGACGGCTAGGCTGATCGAGGCGTGAAGGTGAGAGGCGGGGGAGTAAAAAACCACCTAAACCCTTGTTTAGGAGGCTGCGGAAAATCCTTTTCGAGGGAGGTTTCCGGGTTTAGGAAAGAGCGATTCCGGCTCTCTTTTATTTAACGCTTCTCTAAAGACGTTTTTTTTATCCACCTTGAGTTGGAGCTTCAAATAACTCTGAGCGCCTTAGAAAACATTTCAAATGTCTTCCCAACTCTTATCGGATTTATTGAAAAACACTTTAAGAAATTTAAAGTGGATTTTACCTTGATTAACCGGTTCTTTAAGATATTTTAAAATTATCGTAGTTTACTTTTTCTTATTTTCATTTTTTTAAATTTTAATCGAGAAAGCTTTGTCCGGCCGGATAACTTAAGGTTAAGGAAGTTTTGAAATTAATTATAGGTACGGAAAACTTTTTTAAAAACTAGGATAACTTTCTTATAAATCAGCGGAATTTTATTCTAAATCCGTAAAACAATTTTAAATTTCACTTCAGGTTTTCTGTTTTCGGTTTTCTTTAAAGCGTATTCCATCGGCAGCTCATTAATCAGAAGGGTTGTTTCAGATTCAGGATCTTATTTTGATCAGCGTTGAAGATTAAAATTATTTTTAATTTTATTAAAAAACCATGTAACTTTATTAAAATTTACTTGAGGTTTAGCGGTAAAGTATTTTTATTACCGGACGAAACGGCTTATTTTTTCGGAAGCCATATCATCTTTAGGCTGGGGGGATTATTAAAATTTAATCGGGAAGCTTGAAAAAGGAGGGATTTCCGAGGAATGAATCATCAAAATGGAGGGGGAAACAAAATTGGTAAGGGCTTTTGATTGTTTTAGGCGCTTTTTTTGGGTTTCTGTGTTTCGCGATTAAATATTTTTTTCGTTCGTTTCATTTTTATGGCGAGGGAAATATCCGCTCTTATTCGGCAATTGATTGTGTTTGATATCTTTTGATAATGGTAGTATGCCCGTTGTTATTATCCCTATATATGGGATATAATGTTAAGTAATGTTGTTTATTTATGATTTAATTAAATAATTTTATTTAAATAGTTTT
The DNA here is from genome assembly GCA_031276865.1 of Deltaproteobacteria bacterium. Taxonomy (GTDB): domain Bacteria; phylum Desulfobacterota; class Desulfarculia; order Adiutricales; family Adiutricaceae; genus JAISMF01. Next base: position 21,519 of record JAISMF010000011.1, read on the forward strand.
ATAAAATTTTTATTATATATAAAAATCGTTGAATTTCTCTTCTCGTCGATTCTTGTTCAGGGAGGCGAACGAGTATCTCGCGCGATATGAGGACGACTCGCATCCCGAGGGAAATAACGAGTGGTTTTGAACGGCTCCTACTCACGAAACATGGCTTTCTCCGGTCGGCGACGTGACGGTACGGTTCCCAAAATCCACTCCAGGGAGGGGGGCGGAGATTTCGTCAGTCGATACTGACGGCCGTGTATTGGGAGGCGAAAAGCCAAAGGGAAGCGCTGACGCTACCGTCATAGAGGGGGGTGGATGTGGAAAGGCTGGGAGGGATTCATGGAGGAATCTATAAATACCAATACGGATTAAGGCAGAAAGGACCGCTTTTTAAGATTTCGGAGGGCTTTCGAAAGCGATTTGGGTTTCACCGCATCCCAAAATTCCTACTCCGATTCGGTATGACTGATTTTTTTTCCAGTCGATATTTTTCAGCGTACTTTTTTCCCCTGATGCACATTAAGCCGTTTAGAGCGAGACGTTTTAGGATTATTTTTGAGTTATTCCGACCATCGTCCTTTTTATATTTTAACTCTCAAATCGTATAAGTGTTGTTATCTACCGCTAAGACGATGTCAGGCGATCCGTACGGTTATTGTTCTTCCGTCTTGGAATTTGGAAACAGCATCTTGCAGTAAAAAAATAGAATTGAATGATAAAAGGCTTCATTATCTTGTATCGTATGTGTATTGTAATCAAATACAGAGTATTTATTTGCTATAATATCTGATAATTCATCGGCTTTAAGATTTATAACAGCATTCACCATGTTTAATTTTCTTTTTGTATATCGTTTCCGTTGTGGCCGAAAAATATGTTTAAAAAAAGTCGTTGTAGACGTCATTAATTTCATTATTGGGTATTTTGAGAGAAAAAAATTCCGTTCCTTCCTTTTTATAAACCCGTTCGATTATTAAATAACCAGTCTGAACCAAAAGAGGCAACGGCCGCGCGTCTTCCACAGACATTGGAAAGAAATCTTTTTGCGTTACTTCTTTGGGTTCGCTTAATATGTCAAAAGGTTTATTTTTAAATAAATGAGTCAAATAATTTAATGACGGCCGTTCCAACGGCACACCTTATTTAAAATCGGAAAACAAGGTTGAAATGGCTTTATTATTACTCCGGCGGATAAAAGTTAGAATAATTTCTGTCAGTATCCCTATCCAAATACTTGGGTAGATCTAATATTTATCCGCCGGGGAAATATTAATCAGTTGTTTTTTGGTGGGTTGGTATGCGTTTTGTCCTCTAAAGATGGATGAACGGATATGATTAGTATCTAGTTTATAGAAAGATACACTCAGGTATCGAGTAAAGTCAAAACCTTTCCCTTAAAATTTATTTCAGCTAGATATGATTTCATGCGATCTTCAACTCCAGGCACTACTAAAAGTACTGTGTCTTTTACTGTAAAATTATTTAATATTTCTATCGGGTGAATTGGTTTACCCAAAATAGAGTGCCTTTGTTTATCGGTATCTTTGTCGATAAACCCAGCAATATCTTTAATGGAGATGTAATTTTGTCCAATGAAAAATTGGACAAGTTGAGTAACGCCCCAGATCCATAATGGTTGTGCTGATTTAGCAATTTTGTCTATTTTTTTTAAAATAGGACTATTTTTAGAGAATTCTAAATAACGTAAAAATTTATCAACATCTTCTTGGATTGTTTCTCTGACAGGTAGAATTTGATTTAATGCTGACTGAGATGTTTGTTTGGTATTTTTTAATCTTCCAATTGCATATACGATGGGTACGTACCGACCATCTTTTTCAAAAGTGTAAAATTTGGATCTGTCAATTTTTAATACTTCAAATCCAGAAAGGATTAGTATATTTTTAAGAGAGGATAAAGTAAAATGATGTAAATGCGCCAAATATAAAAATATAAATGGTGGTTCTTCCAAAGGGTAATAACTTGCATCAGGAACTTCGATATAAACAAGCCCGTCATGAGTTATAACTTTTTTAATTTCATTTAAAGCATTTGCTGGACTTAACATATGCTCAAAAATATGTGAATAAATTGCTAGTGAAGGAGAAATGTTTATCTTTGGAAGATTTTGAGCTGAGCCTACATACGCAGTGAGGTTTTCCTTTTTAATTAATTCAACAGTATTAGCTGATAGTTCAATGGCTATCACGTTTTTGTAGCCAAATTCAAGCAGTTGTTTTGTGAGACCTCCTCTTCCAGCTCCTATATCGAAAATTATACCTTTTTCTGTAGTGTCAAACCATTTATTTATCCTTTGAATGATTTCTCCTTGGCGAATGATATCATCTTTATTTTGAGAGCCTGTCCCTACTCTAATATTTGAAGAATTGTATTCAATGTCAATGTAGAAAGAATTTACTTGCTCTTCAGTAAGATTGTTATCATAAAATATGTGACCACAATTGTTGCAAAAAGCGAGTGAAAAATCACCGGAAATCGGAGAGTTATCAAAAGTTTGAAATTTTATAGTATCTAATTGATACCCTGACTCATTTTTACAGATAGGGCAGGGACGGATAAATGGAGAAATTTTTGATTTTAGCTGATTCATACATAATCATAACTATAGTGATAGTTCCAATAATAAATCAATTTCAGAAGTATAATTTAAATCTAGTAAACACTCAACGCTATGTGGGAACCGAATGTTTTTGATGCTGGCTAATATTACTTTCAAAAGTAAATAAAATCAAGATAATAAGGTTATAAAATTTCTCAGATGCGTCCTAAAAAAAACGGCTTTTGCGTTATGTTAAGTAAAATAAAAATTATCATTTTAGTGAAATATTTGGTTTTTAAGTCATTTTAAATCTTAATATAATTAATTTATCTATATTTATATTTATTTTGTTAGATCAAACTTTTGCTATATTATTAATATTATTAATAATAATTAACATATTTTTTTACTTTAAAAATATGTAAAATTAATTAAAATTATTAAATAATTCTGTAAGATATTTTTTTGCATTATAAATATATATTTATATCAATTATTAATGTAAGAGCTAAAAATATCTATTTAGGCATTATAAGAGTTTTTTTTAACCAGGTTACCCACAAATCAAGTATTCGCGTAGTACGCTGTAAAGGTGATTTTTGGCGTCGATGTCGAAGTAATTGTGGTAGCCTTTTACCGACTGGCTCAGCCAGCAGACCACTATCTCCACGTCCCAGTTGATACGGCGTATCAAATCGTCGCCCAAGGACGCCAACTTAGCTTTCATTTTCTTAGCGGATGAAATACGTAAAAGCAAGAAGTGTTCAACCCTGTCGACGCTCCAAATGCGCGTGAAGCCCGGGAAATCAAAGGTTTCAAGATGCCATAAAGACCTCTCTTTCCTGTTGGCGGCGTCGAATATGCCAAATTCAATCAATTTGGTCATATCCGGATGCGACGCCAACCCGATAATCTTCAACATCCATCTTAGCGAAGCCAAGAACATCTCCGCCACATGCTGATACTGAAATCTAAATGCTAAATCATCGGTATATCTGACGATGATTGCTTCCACCTTGGACCTAGTCCTCCAGGCGTGAAACCACACATCCACCACATATTAATCCAGCGGATAAAAGTTAGAATAATGTCGGCCAATGTTCTTGTCCACATACTTTGGTTTTTCTAACATTTAACCGCCGCGGTAATAATTAAGAGCGCTTCCGGCGGAGCCGTAAAGCGGCCTTTCGTTAGACGATTTAGATTGTGTCATAAAATCCCCTGTTTTGAAGAACGAACCCCTTTTTTCAAAAACAAGCCGGTTTCTTCGCTTATTTGGCGCTTTCCGCAGCCACTCTCCGGCCGGTTTTCCGTTTTTCTCGTCACCCCGGGCGAGGATGGCGGTTTAACGGAAAAGAGGCCGCGGCCCCTTCGGGGCGGGGGGCGCTAAGGCGCCGGAGTTCTTTTTCGCGAATCTAAAAAGCGGGCGCTCCGGTTAAAAAGGGCCGCCCGCGGGATTGGCCGTAATCATCCGCTTAAAAGCGAGAGCGCAAGCTGGGGGAGCGAATTGGCCTGGCTCAGCATGGAGACCGCCGCCTGGGATAGGACCTGGTTTCTCACGAACTCGGTCATTTCGGTCGCCATATCCACGTCGGAAATGCGGCTTTCGGACTGCTGCAGGGCCTCCACCTGGATCTCCAAATTGGTGATGGTGTTTTCCAGGCGGTTCTGGTAGGCGCCTAGATCGGCCCTCACCTTGTCCTTGCGGGCCAGGGCGTCGGTCAAGGCGTCCAGGGCCTCCTGGGCGGCGGACTGGGTCCTCACCTCGGCGCCCCGCCAGGGGCCGTCGTCGGCGTTCTGGAGCTCCACGAAGGAGTAGCGGTCCAGGCCGTTAATGATGCCGTCGGCGAGCCCGGGGGTCTTTATCTCGTTTTGGCCGCCGCTCACGGCGGCGATCCAGAGATCCCTCTCCCTTCCCACGTCCAGGCCGTTCAAAGTGAGGTTCCAGACCTCGTTTCCCAAGGACTTTTTGCTCTGGATGGGTTTCACCGTTCCCCACTTCCGTCCGCCCAAGGAGAGGTTGGTGCCGGACTGGTTGTGCTTTCCGGTTTCCGTGTTCTCGAAACTGATGGCCGCCAGGGCGTTTCGGGAGAATTCATCCCCGTCCGCCACGTCGCAGGCCAGAATGCCGTCGAAGTCCCCGCCGTCTTTCGTGAAGACGTAGACCATGTCGGCCTTCTCGCCGTTACTGTCGAAGGACTGAACCATGGCCCAGAATTTCGAGTCCTTGTTGTGGTTGATGGCCGAGGCCAGGGCCCGGGCGCCGAAGTTGGAGTAACCGCTTTGGTCGAAATAGGCCGTGCCGGCCGAGGCCACCAGGTGGGCCCATTTGGTCTCGTCCAGTATTCCTTTTTTGCTCACCGCCTTCTGGTCGGATTTCTCGTGGTAGACGTCCTTTTCCGTCAAGTCGGGGATGTTTTCGGCGTTTTCCGGACCCTCGGGCGGGTCCGGGGCCGTCTTGTGAATCCTCCCCTGGCCGGAGTACGTCGGCAGGGCCTCGTTTTTCAGGTAGCGCAGGCTCATTTCTATCTCGAGGGTGAGCTCTTTGGCCACATCCTCCATGACGGTGTCGACGGAAAGAGAAGGCGGACTCCAGTTGTCGAAGACGGCGTACGAGACGCCCGCGATGTTGATTTTCACGTCTAGGAAACCGACCCTCCCCGGCGGGTCGGCGGTGTTCACCGTGTGTTCGAGCTGGGGGGATTTCAGCGCCGTGAGTTCCGCTCCGGTGGGCGCGGTGGGTCCGCTTTGGGTTTCGAAGCGTAGGGATCCGGAGAGGGGGTGGGTAAGCTGCAGAGCCGCGATATGGTTGCGGATGAGCTTCAGCACGGGAACGTCAAGGGATCCGATGCCGGTAATCGGAAGGATCACCTTCGCCGTGGTTCCCGGGCCGGTTAAAAGGTACTCTCCCCCGCTGTTTTTAACCTCGTAGACAAGTTCTTTCAGATTCGTGAAGGCCGAGGCCGCTCTCAAGTCGGCGGTCCAGTTGCCGCTGGCGTCCGCGTATACGCCCGTGTGCACTTTAAGTGTCGAGCCGGAGATGATTTTACCCGCCGTTCCGGGAACGTCCACCACTCCCTGGGCGCTTTGGGAGATGAGCGCGAAGGCGGGCGCGTCGATTCCCGTTCCGTCGTCCCCCCGGTAGAAGATCAAGCTCGAGAACTTATCCCGGTACTTGGCCTCCCAAATGGCCCGGGCGCTTATGAGGAGGTTTCCGGAGGCGGCGAGGTAGGTCTCCCCCGAGCCGAAGGCGTGCACCGAGCAGGCTAAAAAGGTGTTAAGGGCGGCTGTGAAGCCGTTGGAGGCCGCGATAAGCTCCGACATCGTGGAGAGGTCCGCGAGCATCTCGCCGCTGGCCCGGTACGCGGGGCTGACGTAAGTGGCGGAGGTGGTGTACCAAGTGAGATCGTTGTTGGAAAGCGTGTAGGTTATCTCGGTCAAGCCCAAGTCCGCCGCCAGGGCGGAGTCGTCCGTCCAGTTTCCCCGGGAGTCGGCGTAGACCCCGGTTTTGACGGTGACGCTTTTCTGCTCTTTTAAAATAGTTCCGCCCAAAGCCGCCGAATAGACCATGCTCCCCGCCGGAGCGGCGGAGATGACGGCCGCGGAACTTACGGCCCCGTAGCCCGTGGCCACCCCGGCGCTGATTACCAGGGCGGAATACTCCAAGAGGGTCAAAGCCGACCAGAGTTCGTTTAGTTTCGTCAAAAGAAGCGCCCTCGCCGAGGCCGAGCTCACGGTGGACATGGCGCTGGCGGAAACTAGCGCCCGGTTTAAGAGCAGCTTGGAAACATCGAGGCCGGCCAGGTTGATTAAGGCCAGCTGGGCGGAGGAGAGGCCGTAGCCCGTGGCGGAGTTGAAGAAATAGCCGCTCGCGCCGTAGGAGCCCTTGGCCAGGCTCTTTTCCAGCTCGCCGCTATAAAAACTCACGTCGAGGGTCGGGGAGTCCACGAGGCCGAACGAGGAGGGACCAGAGGGAGCGCCGGAGGGAGTCGTAACCAGCCTTCCCTGGCCCGTCATACCCGAAGCCGCGGCCGTATTCTGGTGGCTCGCTAGAACTTCCGTTAAAGCCGTCCGGGCGGCGTCCAGGATATCGCCTAGGGTGGTCGAGCTTCGGTTAAGCGCGCTTAAGGCGGTTCCGAAGGTGGCGGTGAGGGGGCTCTTTTTCCCGGCTATTTCCACCTCCGCCTCGAGATTCGGTCCCGGCGGAACGGGGATGGCCGCTCCCTTTTGCGCGTCCGTTTCCGCCGCCGTGGGCGGCCAGAGTTTGGTAACGTCTATTTCCTGGAAACTAAGCCGCCCCTCCCCGGTTGTCGTGACTCCCTGTCTGGAACTTATCTGGTGCCTGATGGATTGATCCACCATGGCCATCAGGCTGGTTAAAGTCGACCCGGTCGCGGGAAGGACGCTTAAAAGCGGATCCGTGGTGCCGGTCGAGGGGTACTTCGTTCCGTTCAAGGCGACGGAAGTGAAGTCTCCCGCCGCGTCCGTCTGGAAGGTGTAGACGAGCCGGGTGAGGCCCAAAACCTGGGCCGCCTCCTTGGACGAGGTGAAGTTTCCGTAGGCGTCCACCCAGACGTCGGCGCTTATATTCAGAGTCTGGTTCACGTCCAGGGCGCCGGCGGGGTTGAAGAAGGTCCCCTGGGCCAAAGCCGAGGCCGAGATCTGGGCCGCGCTTTTCCCCACGCCGGCGTCGCCTCCGGCGCTGACTCTTAGAGTCAGAAGGTTTTCCGCGCTCCGGTACTCCCATAGGAAGGCGTCCTCCACCCTTTCCAGGAGGGCGGCCGAGGCCTCCTGGAGGGTCGCGCCTCGGGCGGATATCGTTTTGGTGAAGGCGGCCGATTGGAAGAGGGTGATTCCGGCCTGGGTCAGATCGGAGACCTTCCCCAGGTACAGCGTTTGGCCGTTCATGGCGGCGTAGGTCCGGCTGGAAAAACCGTCGATCCGGAATTCCGTGAGGGGAGAGTCCCGATTGATGATGGTGAAGACCACCTCGGATAAGTTCAGAGCCGAGGCCACGCGCCTGTCGTCCGTCCAGTTGCCGTTTTGGTCGGCGTAGACGCCCGTGTGGATTCTGAGGCTCTTGTCGTTTAAAACGACCGCGCTCAAAGTGGAATCGGAGACGTTCACGTTCGCCAGCGCCGACTGTAAAACCGCGGCGGAGCTTAAAACGAAGCCGCTCGCCATTCCGGCCACGGTGGCGAGCCCCGAGAAGCTCGAAAGACCCAGGGCGGCCCAGGCGCGGTTGAGGTTTTTTAGCAGCAGGGTTTTGGCTTCGGCGGAGCTTTTCAGCGAGCTTCCCGAGGCCTTCACCTCCGCGGAGCGCAGCTCCAGGGGGTCGAGATTCACTCCGGCCTTCTCCAGGGCCTCCTTTTGGGCGGCCGTGAGTCCGAAGCCGTAGGCCCGGGAGCCGTTGAGGACGTTCGCCAGGAAACCCTCCCCCAGATAGTTCCCCTCGGAGAGATATTTGTAAATCACCCCCTCGAAGGGTCCCTCCAGGGTGGTGCCTCCGGCCAGGGCGGCCGAGCCGAAGATGTAGGCCTCGTCTCCCACGCAGACCGCGGCGGTGCCGCCGTTTTTAACCGCCTCGGCCATGGCCGAGGCGTCCAGCTTGATTCCCACCCGGCTCTGGGAGCCCTGGTTTATCTTGTATATGAGATCCTGCAAACTCTCCGACGAGCCCACGGTGTAGCGGCCGGCGAGGTACTTTCCGGTGAGGAGGTCGGGATCGTCGTTTTCCAGCCAGTCCCAGTTGTAGCCGTAGGCGAAGGTCTGGCCGCTGATGAATCCGGCGTTCCCGTCCAGGGAGTCGAATCCGGCGGTGCAGCAGCCCGGACCCGCGGTTCCCGCCGCGCCGGCCGCGCCTTGGCCCCAGATGTCGTTTTTGGCGTCGCCTCCCACGCGTAGGCCCGTCTGGCTGGTGGCCCGCACGTCTCCGATGTTCACGAAGTAGTAGTCCTCGGCCGGGTTGTTTCCCACGCCGAAATGGATTTTAAGGCCCTGGCCTCCGTGCTGGTTGGTGATGGAGCCGTCCAGGAGTTTCACCCCGTTGAAATTGGTGGCCGCGGCGATGCGGTCGATTTCCGCGGCCATGGCCTGGTATTCGGAATTTATTATCTCCCTTTGCAAAGTGGTGTAGGTGCCGGTGGCCGCCTGCTCGGCCAGCTCCTTCATGCGCACGAGCTTCTCGTCAATCACCGAGAGAGCCCCGTCCGCGGTCTGGATCATGGATATGGCGTCGGCGGCGTTGCGGATGCCTTGCTGCATGGTCGCGATGTCCGCCCGCATGAGTTCCCTGATGGCGAGCCCCGCCGCGTCGTCCGCGGCGGAGTTTATGCGCAGTCCCGAGGATAGCCTCTGCACGCTGTCGGAGAGGCGGTCGTAGGTGTTGTTTAGATTCCTGGCCGTGTACATGGCCATTAAATTATGATTGACTACAAGACTCATGCGGATTTCTCCATCAGGCCCGGCGCCGGGCCGGAGTTTTACCCGTTTTCACGCCAGCGGATCTGGCGTCCCGTTTTCCCCGTTTTAGCGGGGAGGGTTTTTCTGATTCAAGGCTTTTGAGGACTTAACGATTTATTATTTTTTCATCTTACGGTCGTCTTGAGTTTAATAGTCCCTAAGCGTTTTAAGCCCGAGCGTGACAAGTTCTAAATGCGACAAGTTCAAGCGTTCGAATTTTATAAATTTGAATGTGACGATCTCGAGTTTGACAAGACCTAAGTTGGATCGTCTTAAAAGTTCGGGTAAATGCGGGTAAACGAATTTGATATGAAAACGCGGAAAACTCCTTGGAAATTAGAAAAATTAACGCGAAAGATACTAAAAAGAACATACAAATGCCGCCGGAAAAGCTGAAAAGCCGGAAAACGTAAACACGGAAACAAACATTGGCTATTTTGGAAATCTGATGTCCGGCCGCCGTTCAAAACGACCATCGTGGGCGGCCGTCGTTCTTCGGATTCCTATTTTCATCATTTATTTTTCATCTTTGTCTCCAATCCGCCTGGAAACCCAACCTCCCGGGCGTTTTGACTTACGGGAAGCCTGGGGAATTACGCTGTCGCCGTTTTCACGATTGGCCGCGAAAGCTGACGAATCACGGCTATTTCTTCCGAAACGTATTTTTTTAAAAAAAACGCGGCCATCCGGTGTCTTCTCTTCCGGAGCTTGGAGGAACGCGCCTCGCGTCCGCCTGGGATCGTGAAATGAATAGATCTAAAATATGAGGGATTTCCTTCCCTGTCCGGCGGGAAATTAAAGTGAATTGTCAGCCGAACTTCAAAATATATCCGAAGGAGTTGGAAAAATATCCAACCGTCTTCAAAATTCTTATCGGGCAAGTTCTAAAACACTTGAAGATTTTTAGACGAATTTTTATTCTTTCTTGAGGTTTTATTCAGGGAGGCTCGAAAAACAGCGAAGATAACGGGAAAAAAGTTTAAAACTCCTGATCCTTACATTTTCCCTTACGAATTTCTTTCCGGAAAGCTGGATAAACCTTGAGTTATATCTTTTTCAACTTAATTTCGCCGCCGGCCGCGGTTTTTAGCCGAGAGCGTTAAAAGCGGCGGCCATGACGGATGTGGTGTCAATGGTTTTTACCCCGCCCGTGTTTAAAGTTTGGGGCGATGCCAAGGTTCCCTTTTGAAAACGAAGAAGAGAGCGGAAAAGGCGACAAGGATAATAATGATGCAAGAGAGAGAGTAAGATTAAAAATGTGGCAAAAACATTAAAGAGAGGGAGAGATAGAAAAATGAGAGAGTTTGAAAGAGGAGGAAAGAGGGGGAAAGAGGGGGAAAATGAAGGCGATAGAAGAGAGGGAAAAAAAGTGAAGCGAAGAGAGAGAGATAGAGAGAGAGCAAGAGAAAAAAATAATGTTAATGATACTGGTTTTGGTCCAGAAATTGACAACGAAACTTGTCTATTTTCTGCTCGAAACCATGTCCAATTGGCGAAAAATTAGTAATGGCGAGTGGACAACTTGTAGAGGAAAAAGGTAAGACAAAAGTATTAAAAAAAACTTAAATAATAACTAATTTTTATATTAAGTCTTATTATTTTAAATATACAGTATTAATACATCAATTTAGATAATTATATTTATTTAATTTCGAACACGGTTTTAGCAAACAACGGACAAACACTGGTAGCAGAAATTAGACAACTATCGTTGTCAGAAACATCAGGAAAAAATTACAGAGAGGGAGAGAAAGAAAAAATGATAAAGTTTTAAAGAGGGTGAAAAGAGGGGGAAAGCAGGCGAAAATGAAGGTGATAGAAGAGAGGGAAAAAGAGTGAAGCGAAGAGTAGAAGAAAGAAAGAGAGAAAAAGAATAGAGAGAAAAAAAGAGAGAGCAAGAGAAAAATAATGTTAATGATACTGGTTTTGGTCCAGAAATTGACAACGAAACTTGTCAATTTTCTGCTCGAAACCATGTCAAATTGGCGAAAAATTAGTAATGGCGAGTGGACAACTTGTAGGGGAAAAAGGTAAGACAAAAGTTTTAAAAAAAACTTGAATAATAACTAATTTTTAAATTAAGTCTTATTATTTTAAATATACAGTATTAATACATCAATTTAGATAATTATATTTATTTAATTTCGGACACGGTTTTTAGCAAACAACGGACAAACACTGGTAGCAGAAATTAGACAACTATCGTTGTCAGAAACAATAGGAAAAAATTTAAGAGAGGGAGAGATAGAAAAAATGAGAGAGTTTGAAAGAGGGTGAAAAGAGGGGGAAAGAAGGGGAAAATGAAGGTGATAGAAGAGAGGGAAAAAGAGTGAAGCGAAGAGAAAAAGAAAGAGAGAGAGAAAAAATGGAGATAGAGAGAGAGAATGAGAGTGAGCAAGAGAAAAATAATGTTAATGATACTGGTTTTGATCCAGAAATTGACAACGAAACTTGTCTATTTTCTGCTCGAAACCATGTCCAATCGGCGAAAAATCAGTATTGGCGAGTGTACAACTTGTGGGGGAAAATAGATAAGACGGAAGTTTTAAAAAACTTAAGTATTAACTAATTTTAAAATTGAGTCTTATTAATTAAAATAGACAATATTAATAAAATAATTAACTGTATTTCTCAATTTTTTTCTTACTATTTTTTTTATTATTTTTTTTAAGATAAATCAATTTTCATGCCAATTGATTAATATCTTCATTTTATAATTCACCGAATGATTCTGAGTCGTTTATTTTCTTATAACTCTTTACTAATCAAGCTCAACTCAATTGTCGTGGTTAGTTTTAACTTATATTTCAGTCTTTTCGGACGTCCTTTTTTACGTATTCCTTGTAAATCAACGTTTCAATTAATTAATTTGTCATGTTTCTCTTTATTCTTAGAGCCTTTAGGACGCCCTCTTCTACATGATCCATCATAATTACGGCTATTTTTAGTTGTTAATTCTTTTTTGACTTTATTTTTCGATCCTTTAGGCCTACCTTTTTTGCGTATTCCTTCAGGTTTATGATTATAAATATTCAACCATTCAGTTGTTTTGTTTTTACTGCCTTTATGCCGCCCTCTTTTTTTACTTTGTGATTTTATATTGAATAATGGTTTCTTCTCTAAACAAGTGCCATTTTCATAAATCAACGGATTTTCTAAATTTAGATATACAAATAGATCTCTTTGTTCTTTTGTTATGTTATCCAATATTTTACAAGACTCATATATATCAATTTTAAAATGTCCTAACTTTATTAAGGCTGCATGAGCACTGAATTTTGTAGCAACTAACTTATAATTTATACTTGAGTATATAACTGTAGCCATAAATGCTATCAATACTATACCATTTAGTGATTCGTCTGAATGACCTCTTAATGGTAAAATATCACAATATGTTTTGCTTACATCAAATATTTGCTCTATTGCTTGTCTTGTATAATATAATGGTAATATTTCAGATATTTCATATTCTAAAGATGATAATAATATAAATTTACCTGCGCTTTCATATTCTTTTTCAATTTGTTCTTCTTTATTATCCTTATCAGCATATTTAAATATTGCTTTAGATTTATCTATTGATTGTTTATTTAAATCAAGCATAATATATGCAAGCAATTTTTTTCCATATATAGTAATACTATCCTTTACCCCACACAATGCCCGATCTTGGTAAGTGATGGAATTCTTAACATTATCCAGTGTCGCTCCATGTTTTTCCATTAATTCTTTATATAATCTCCTATTTATAGGCATTCTTGTTATGAAATTTATATTATGTTCTAATAATTGTTTTAAATTTTCTTCAGTATGATAACCTGCATCCATAATTATTAGATCAATAGATATGCTATAAGCTTGTAAAGTATTAATAATTCTGATTAATGTTGTATTATCAATTATATTACCACTAATAAATTGAAAAAAAATAGGTAATTTAGTATTTTTATCAACTACATAGGCTAATCTAATTTCACGACTCACCTTACCGTTATGGCAATTTGTGGCTGTTAAATGGCTTTGATTGTTATTTGGCAACCCAGTGCTATCTATTAGAACTGGCATTGTTATCTGATCGTGAATTGAGTCACGATTGATAACAGTTTCGAAATATGAAGTAAAAAATTTCCGTCGGACTACATCCTGCCCAAGGGTAAACATAAATTCACTGATCCGAGGAGAGTCCAATTGTGCCTGAGGATAAAGAATGTTAGCGAAAGAATCTTCGTACCAGTCTTTTGCATAACAGTAGGCATCATTCTTTATAAGTCTATAGGCCACCAATGCCTTAAGCGTATCTGTTGCTGCTGCCTCAGGGAGCAGGTCTTCAATAACCTTATCGAGTCCGATTTGTTTGCACACTTGGTCAATCATCCAAACATCACCAAACGGGACTGTTTGTCGCTTGGCGCTATTGTGAATTGAAGAATTGCCAATTATTTCAGATGGATTAGTAATTATTTCAGGCGGTTTTCCAAATCCGTGCTCCGTGGAAAATGTAAATAACCCATAATCTTTTTTGTAGAATAATCCCTGCTCTTTGTTAACTACCCTGCCTAGGTATAAACTGTCATGGCAAACCTTTCCTTCTGCAGCATATGTATTCTTATACCAAAGACCGTAAAAATATTTATCATGTTTGTTTTGATAAACTATAAAGCCGGACAGTGGTTTGGGAAGTGAATTTACCTTCGCAATTATGTCAGCAAACTCAGAATTCATATTTCTTCCTAAATTTGATAGTAAGAACTATATCTTACTAAAAAAATTTAATCAAAAAATATGGTCTAAGTCAAGCATTTTTTATATAAAACTATATTTTATCAAAAATCAATTAAAATTATTTTTTTACCCCACAACAAATGTATGCTATATATATTAAAATTTTGAAAAATATGATAATTTATGGCACATAATGTTTGATATTTCAAAATTGGCCTTAAAATATCTTATTGAAGTATGGCAAAAAAAATCTTGACTTATTGATTTCAATTTTTTTTAACAAAACTTTTTGAAAATTCTAATTTTAATAAATTTTGCAATAAAAATCAAAACAATCCTTGAATATTCAGCAAAATAACGCTTTT
>JAISMF010000050.1 GCA_031276865.1 Deltaproteobacteria bacterium
GGTTATGATCGTCCTCCGGCGGTTATGATCGTCCTCCGGCGGTTATGATCGTCCTCCGGCGGTTATGATCGTCCTCCGGCGGTTATGATCGTCCTCCGGCGGTTATGATCGTCCTCCGCCGGTTATGATCGTCCTCCGCCGGTTGTGATCGTCCTCCGCCGGTTGTGATCGTCTTCCGCCGGGGGCCGCGGATTCAGCCGGAGGCTGAAAATCACTTCGCCCAGGATGCGGACGTGAAAAATCCAAAGCGGCCGCCTCCCCTGAATCCCGCCTAAAAAAGACTTAGCCTTCAGGCTAAGCCTTCGCCGAAAACTTCATAAAGCGAGCTCCGAATAAATTCGGAAACGGAAAAAGCTTCCGCCGGAGGCGAGAAAGAAGACGAACGTTACGGAACGGTACTATTTTCGCGGCTAAAAAGAAAAACCCGCCTTCGCGCGGGACGAAAACGCGGGAAAACAAAAAAAGCGGCTAAACGGCGGCGAAGCCCTCCGAATTCCCGAAGGGCCGGCGGAAGCCGGAACGCCGGGGGCGTCAGCGGGGCTTCTGGCCCTTCCGCTCCACGATGTCGAAGTGGTCGAAGCGCATGATGAAGGTCCCCCGGCCCTGGGTCTGGGAGCGGACGGCCGTGGAGTAGCCGAAGAGCTCGGCCAAGGGCGCCTTGGCGTTTATTATCCGGAAACCCCCGGGGAGGCTCTGCATATCCTCCACCCGGCCCAGCCTGGCCGAGAGGTCTCCCATGATCTCCCCCACGAACTCCTCCGGACTCGTGACCTCCAGAAACATGACGGGCTCCATCAGCGAGGGGGCGGCCTCCGCCAGGGCGTTTTTCAGGGCCTGGCTCACGGCTATGCGCACCGTGGGCTCGTCCGCGAGGCCCTCCCCCAGATCCAGAAACTCCAAGGACGCCTCCAGGTCCAAAAGGGGGTAGCCCAGGATGGGGCCCGAGTTCACGGCGTCCTTGAGGGTGAGGAGGGCCGCCTCGGCCAAGGCTTTCGGGTAGGGGAGCTCCGCGGGAAGCCGGGAGAAGACCTTCAAGCCCGCGCCCCGGGGAAGCGGCGCGACCTCGACTTTAGCCGCGGCTTTCCTGGCGTTTCCGGCCTGCTGCTTGGTGAAGACCCCCTCGCCCAGGGAGGCTTTTCCGATGGTTTCCCGGTAGACCACCTGGGGTTTCCCCACCCGGGGGAAGATGCCGTGCTCCCGGCCCAGGCGGTGGATCAAAACGTCCAAATGCAACTCCCCCATGCCGGAGATGATGGTCTGGCCCGTGTCCTCGTCCACCTTGATCTTGAAGCTGGGATCCTCCTCGGTCATCTTGGTCAGAGCCTCGATCAGCTTGGGGGCGTCGGCCGCGTTCTCCGGCTCCACCGCCCGACTGATGACGGGATCCGCCGCCCGGATGCTCTCCAAAAGCACGGGCCTCTCCTCGGAGGAGAGGGTGTCGCCGGTGACGGCCGCGCGCAGGCCCACCACCCCGGCCAGATCTCCGGCCGCGGCCTCGCTCACCCTCTCCCTTTTGCCGGCGTTGATGCGGTAGACGCGGGAGATCTTGTCCTTTTTGCCCAGCCTGGTGTTTAAGACCTCCTCCCCCTCCTTTAAGGTGCCGGAGTAGACCCGCACGAAGTTAAGCTTCCGGGCCTGCTCCATCATCTGGATCTTGAAGACCAGGGCGGCCAGGGGGGCCTTGTCGGAGGGCTCGATGAGGACGGATTCCTTCCCCGAAAGGGCGCTCACCGGAGGGAGATCCAAGGGAGACGGGAGAAAGTCCACGATCCCGTCCAAAAGGGGCTGCACCCCCTTGTTTCTTAAAGCGGCTCCCGCGAAGACCGGCACCAGCTTCAAGTCGATGGCGGCCCGGCGGATGGCGCTTTTAAGCTCCCCGGTCTCGAAGGCCTCGTCCGCGAGGTAGCGGTTCACCAAGGTCTCGTCCGTGTCCGCGACGGTCTCTATCAACTCCCGGCGGCCCTTTTCCGCCGCCTCCCGAAACTCCTCCGGAACGGGCGACGCCAGCATGGTGGCGCCTAAAGAGTCGTCCTCCCAGGTGTAGTACAGCATGTTTAAAAGATCCAAGACGCCCGTAAAGGCGTCTTCTTCGCCGGCGGGTCGGGTGACGACCAGGGGGACGGCCCCGAGCTTGCCGCGCAGCTCGCCCACCACCTTGTCGAAGTCCGCCCCCACCCTGTCTATCTTGTTGATGAAGGCGAGCTTGGGCACCCGGTAGCGGTCCGCCTGCCGCCAGACGGTCTCGGACTGGGGCTGCACGCCCCCCACGGCGCAGAACACCCCCACGGCGCCGTCCAGGACCCTTAAGGATCTTTCCACCTCGATTGTGAAGTCCACGTGCCCGGGGGTGTCGATGATGTTTATGGAGGCGCCCCGCCACTCGCACGAGGTGACGGCGCTCATGATGGTGATGCCCCTATCCTGCTCCTCCGGCAGGAAGTCCATGGTGGCCTCGCCGTCGTGCACCTCGCCTAGCTTATGCGTCCGGCCGGTGTAGTAAAGAACGCGCTCGGTGAGCGTGGTCTTCCCGGCGTCGATGTGGGCGATGATGCCGATGTTGCGGATGGACGATTTGGAGGAGCCCCTCTCCGTCTTCACCCTGAAATCCCCCTTGAGCGGTAAAAAGCCGCGATGGCGTTCATAACCTCGCGGCCGAAAGGAGTCGCCCCCCCGCCTTCTTTCCGGAAAGACGAACCCTCTTTCCGGAAAGCGTCTTGATCTTTCCGGTCGCCTCCAAATCGATGGAAACAAACTTCTTTTTCAGGCCCTCCCGAAAAGAGGCGAGCTTTAAAGCGAGTTTTTCGTCCCCCAGCGCCAGGATTTCCAGCGCCAGATAGGCGGCGTTTTTCGCCCCGTCCACGGCCACCACCGCCACGGGTACGCCGGAGGGCATCTGCACCGTGGAAAGGAGGGCGTCCAAACCGGAAAGGGGGGAGCCAGACAAAGGCACCCCGATCACGGGAAGCACGGTGGAGGCGGCCAGCGCCCCCGCCAGATGGGCGGCCATGCCGGCGCCGGCGATCAAGACCTTGAGCCCCCTCCCCCGGGCGTTCTGGGCGTAGTCCAAAGTCCGTTCCGGATGACGGTGGGCCGAGGACACCTTAAGCTCGGCGGGGACGCCGAAGTCCTTTAAAACTTCCATGACCGCCCGCATGACCGGAAGATCGCTCTCCGATCCCGTGAGCACCCCCACGAGGGGCTTTCTTTTTCCGGAGTCTACCGGCACGGCGGATCCTTTCCCGGGAGGGCTGGCGAAGACGTCCCGGACCGCGAAGAGGCGCGTGAAAATTCCCCGGCCTTACACGCCGCCCGCGGCCGAAGGCGACGGCGGACGGCCTCCCCACGCGGCGGCGACGGGCGCCCTCGGAGGCGGGGAGGCCTTCGGAGGCGGAAAAAAACATCGGCCGCGGAAAACGGGAAAAGCCGAAACCCTCCCCCGGAGGCTATCTACCTTAGTTTTTTTTAGCGAAACTGTCAAGAAGACAAAGAAGACAGGAAGACAAGCCATGATCGCCTTGAGAAGACAAGGCCTCCGCCGCGGGGACGGCGGGGTCTTTCGGGCGGGGAGCCGCGCTCCGGATTTTCCGCCGAAGACGCCTCAGGGTCGTGCTATAATGGCCCCTTACAGGGGGGGCGAGGGGACTAAATGATCACCATCATAAACCAGGCCGTAAGCGATCTTAAAAGCGCCCTGGACGCCGCCAAGGATCAAGAGGAGGCCATCATGGCCGCGGCGCGGCGTTTCGGCGCGGCTTTGCGGGACGGCTTCACCATCTTCACCTGCGGCAACGGCGGCAGCGCCGCCGAGGCCCAGCACTTCGCGGCGGAGTTCGTGGGGCGTTTTTTAAAAGAGCGCCCCGGCCTTCCCGCCTTCTCTTTAAGCGCCGACACCTCCAAAATCACGGCCATAGGAAACGACTACGGCTACGAGGAGGTCTTCGCCCGGCAGCTTAGGGCCCTGGCCCGGCCGGGGGACTGCCTCTGGGCGCTTTCCACCAGCGGCACCTCCCCCAACATCTTGAAGGTTTTGGAAGCCGCCCGGGAAAAGGGCGTCTACAGCGTCTTCATGTGCGGAAAGACCCTTAAGGATCCGTCGGTAGCCGATCTGGCGATCTACTCCCCCGCCTCCAGCACCCCCCGGGTGCAGGAGCTGCACCTTCTCTACGGGCATCTCGTCTGCCATCTGGTGGACGAGATGCTCTTCTCTTAAAACACTTTTTCTGGTTTCCACCCCGCTTTTTTCTTCTTTTCTCCCCCGTTTTCGGGTTTTCTCCATCAATTTGAGGGTTATCTCACCCCGTTTTCGGGTTTTCTTTCCCATTTTTCGGCTTTTTCCCCCCTTCGGTTTCATTTAGCCCC
The DNA here is from genome assembly GCA_031276865.1 of Deltaproteobacteria bacterium. GTDB lineage: Bacteria > Desulfobacterota > Desulfarculia > Adiutricales > Adiutricaceae > JAISMF01. The sequence goes on from JAISMF010000050.1 coordinate 4,360, forward strand.
CGCGGGCCCCGGGAGCCTCCCCTCTTGCCTCCTAAACTTCCCCCCCTGGATCCCGGAGCCGTCCGCCTGATCCCGCTCGCGCAACGCCCCTCCAAGGCGGGCCTTTCCGGTTTCGGAAGACCCTTCCCCCCGGGGGGGTCTTTCAAGAATTTCGTCGACTCCCTTCCCGGATTCCTCGCGGCCGCCGATTTAAGGGAGGCGGCCCGGGCCGTGGCCCGGGCCAGGGAGCGGGATAAAACCGTCATGCTCGCCATGGGCGGCCACCCCGTTAAAGTGGGCTTGAACCCCCTCATCATAGACCTCCTCCGCCGGGGGGTGCTCACCTCGCTTTCCGGAAACGGCTCCCTTATGGTGCACGACTCCGAAATCGCCCTCGCCGGGGCCACCTCGGAGGACGTCTCCGCCTCCCTGGGCGACGGCTCGTTTGGCGTCGCCGCCGAAACCGGAGAGCTCATAAACCGGGCGGCCCGAGAGGCCGCCCAAGAGGGCCGCGGTCTGGGATTCTCCTTGGGAAGGGCCCTTCGGGAGCTGAACCCCAGGCATCTTTCGTTAAGCCTCTTCGCCGAGGCCTTCCGCCTGGAGATCCCCTTCACCGTGCACCTGGCCTTGGGAACGGACGTCTTCAACATCCACCCGGACGCGGACGGGGCCGCCCTGGGGAAGGCCAGTTACGAGGATTTCCGCGCCTTCTCGCGGCTCGTGGCCACCTTGGAGGACGGGGTCTTCATAAACCTGGGCTCCGCGGTGGTGATGCCCGAGGTCTTTTTAAAGGCCTTGTCGCTTACGAGAAATTTGGGCCACCGCCAAAAGGGCCTCACGACCGTGAACATGGACTTCATCCGCCAGTACCGGGCCGAAGAAAACGTCCTCAAGCGCCCCACCCTGGAAAGCGGCCGGAGCTTCAACTTCACCGGCCACCACGAGATCATGCTTCCCCTTTTAATGAGCCTCGTTTTGGAGTATCTTTACCCGCATGGAGCCTGAAATCGAACCCAGGGGCTGGAAAACCCCGCGACGGAGAGGCCCTCTTGACCAAAACGCCCCCTCCGGAGACGCCGGGGCTCGGGCTTCGGGGTTTTTCCCCGCGGGCGGAAGGCTTCTACGCGGCCTCCTTTTAATCCTCCCCCTCGTATCCTCCCTACTCCTCTCCGCGGACCTTTTAGCGGCGGCCGCTCCGGACAAGGGGGGAAGGCCCGCCGGGGCTTCCGCCCCGGCGGAACCCACGGCGGGAGGGGGCGAAGAGGCGGCCAAGCCAGCCCGGGAGCGGCCCTTGAGCGCCCGGAGCATGGCCCACCTCCACGACCAGATGCGGGGCGAACCGCCCCTTTCCCCCGCGGATTTGGAACTCTATCTGGCGGGCCTCCCCCTCATCCTCACCCTTCCCGAGCATCCGGAAAACATCCGGGACCTCCTGGAGGCCACCGGCTGGACCGAAAACCGCTTAAGCTACGTGCTCGTGAAAACGGGCGTCGGACTCATCGCCATCCTGGACCCGAACGACCCCAGGCTTGACAGGTACCCCCTCTTCGTCCTCCCCACCCCGGAGGAGCGGGATCTAATCCGCCTCATGGAGCCGGAGCTCTCCCTGGCCTTCAACAGGGATATCAAGAACAGCGCCCGGAAAAACCGGAAACCGGGAAAGCAGCCCCGCGGGAAAGCCGAACGTTCCCCCGAACGCGGGCGGAACCCGGGGGGCCCATAATCATCCGCCCAAACGCCCGCTTAAGCCCGCGAGCCCCCGGCTATGTTTTTCCGGCGCGCGCCGCTTCCCGCCTCAAGGGCTCACCGCCCCCATCTTCAAACCCAACCGAGGTTCCCCCCATGCGATTGAAACCCGCCTTCCGCTTCCCTGGGCCGCTCGGAGCGACCGCCCCGCTTCTTTCAGCCCTCTTTTTTTCCCTCGTCCTCTTCACGGGAACCGCCTTGGCCCAGCCGGGCGAGGATCCCGACTACCAGTACCCGACCCTCACGGAAGGCGACTTCCAGTTCTTCATCAAATGCATGAACTTTTTAGAGACCCACGATGAAAGCGAGGTGCAGACTTTATACAAGGAGAACAACCTGACCGAGGAGCAGGCGCAGGCGGTGATCCTGAAGATATCCGTCAACACCATCGGGAAACTTATGGACAGCACGGACGAGATAGTGAAAGAGTTCGGCCCGAGCGTCCTTTTCTCCCCGGCCGAGGAGGCCCTCTACGCTAAATACGAAACGCGGCTGTCGGACGCCATCTCGCGGCTGGGATCCAAGATGTAGGCGGGTCCGGGCTGTGATCCCGATAAAACGCCCCGCCTAAGCCCTCCCGGCTGGCGGTCGCCTCGAGGACGCTTAAAAACTTCGGCCCAACTCCCGCGTAGGCCGCTTGCGGCGCTGACGGCTTACGCTAGACGACTTCCGGCTTTTCCTCAAAGCCCGGGCGTGCGTCCAAATTCGGCGACGCCCGCGTCTTGAAGGGTGAAGGCGAGGGCCGCCGACGGTCCCGCGCGGAAACCCCCTTAACCCAATTTAAACACCTTTCCGGCTGGAATTTTCAACCGGCCCCGGGCGGACCTGACAAGCCCCTTCCGCCTAAGTTCGCTTTTTCGAGGTTTTCAGCATATGCCAGTTAAAAAGTCCGCTCTTCTAAAAATCCGCTTTTTTTGCCCGCTTTTCGCCCTCCTCGCCTTGTTCTTCGTCCAGGCGTCTTTGGGCGGGAGCGCCGCCGCCGGCCCCGGAGACGATCCGGCCTACAATTTCCCCGTCTTAAACGAGAAGGATTTCCAGTTCTTTTTAGACTTCCTCGACGCCGTCAAGTCGGGCGGGAACTTCGAAGAGCTGTACCCGAAGCATGGAATCACCGAAGAGCGGGCCATGGACGTGATCAGAAAGATCTCGGCCAACGCCACGGCCGCGTTTGCGGGCGGATCCGCGGAGCTCGAAAAGGAGTACGGAAAGACCATCCTCTTCAATCCGGAGGAAAAGAAAATATACGAAAAATACGAGGACAAAATCCTCTCCGGTCTCTCTCTAACCAGCTAGCTTCGGTTCTTTCTTTTTATTTTCCCCGGGCGAAAGCCCGGGCTGGATGTTTTTCATCCGGAAACGCTCCTTTTTTTCCCTTTCCGCCCGAAAACGGCGGAAAAAAATTTCCGCGAACGTTTCGGCGTGTTTTTTTCACGCCGCTTTTTTTTCGGCGCGCGCCGCTTCCCGCCTCAAGGGCTCTCAGCCACCCAATCTTCAAACCCAACCGAGGTTCCCCCCATGCGATTCAAACCCGCCTTCCGCTTCCCAGGGCCGCTCAGGGCGACCTCCCTGGTTCTTTCAGCCCTCTTTTTTTCCCTCGTCCTCTTCACGGGGTCCGCCTTGGCCCAGCCGGGCGAGGATCCCGACTACCAGTACCCGACCCTCACGGAAGGCGACTTCCAGTTCTTCATCAAATTCATGAACTTTTTAGAGACCCACGATGAAAGCGAGGTTCATACTTTATACAAGGAGAACAACCTGACCGAGGAGCAGGCGCAGTTGGTGGTCCTGAAGATATCCGTCAACACCCTCGGGAAACTTATGGACAACACGGACGAGATAGTGAAAGAGTTCGGCCCGAGCGTCCTTTTCTCCCCGGCCGAGGAGGCCCTCTACGCTAAATACGAAACGCGGCTGTCGGACGCCATCTCGCGGCTGGGCTCCAAGATGTAGGCGTCTCCTGGCTATGATCCCGGTAAAACGCCTCGCCTAAGTTCTCCCGGCTGGCGGTTCAGGCGAGAACGCTTAAAAGCCCGGGCGCGCGTCAAAATTAGGCGACACCCGCGTCTTCAAGGGTGAAGACAAGGGCCCCCGACGGTTCCGAGCGGAAACCCCCTTAACCCAATTTAAACACCTTTCCGGCTAAAATCTTCAACCGGCCCCGGAGGGACGCGGCCGCCCCCTTCCGCCTAACTTCGCTTTTTCGAGGTTTTTCGCATATGCCAGTTAAAAAGTCCGCTCTTCTAAAAATCCGCTTTTCCCGCCCGCTTTTCGCCCTCCTCGCCTTGTTCTTCGTCCAGGCGTCTTTGGCCGCGAGCGCCGCCGCCGACCCCGGAGACGATCCGGCCTACAATTTCCCCGTCTTAAACGAGAATGATTTCGCTTTCTTTTTAGACTTCCTCGACGCCGTCAAGTCGGGCGGGAACTTCGAAGAGCTGTACCCGAAGCATGGAATCACCGAAGAGCGGGCCACGGGCGTGATCCAAAAGATCTCGGCCAACGCCACGGCCGCGTTCGCGGGCGTATCCGCGGAGCTCGAAAAGGAGTACGGAAAGACCATCCTCTTCAATCCGGAGGAAAAGAAATTATACGAAAAACACAAAGACAAAATCCTCTCCGGTCTCTCTTTAACCAGCTAGCTTCGGGCCTTTCTTTTTAATTTCCCCGGGCGAAAGCCCGGCTGGATTTTTTTCATCCGGAAACGCTCATTTTTTTCCCTTTCCGCCCGAAAACGGCGAAAAAAATTTCCGCGAACGTTTCATCGTGTTTTTTTCACGCCGCTTTTTTTTCACCAAAAAAAAATCAGCCCGTCTCCCGCCGGATTGTCCGGAAAGCGGAGTCCCTCAGAGGACCGGACGCTTAGAGGCGGTGGCTGACACACCGTAAACCGAGGTTTGAATCATGTTCGTTAAAAATTTCCGCCCCTTAAAAACGGCTTTCGCCCTCGCCTTGTTCGCTTTCACCCTCGTCTTGGCCCAGGCTTTCACCGGTGGAACCGCCTTAGCTCAGGCCCAGCCGGATACGAAAAGCGTCAAATTCCCCATCCTCCAGGATCAAGACTTTCAGCTCTTCCTCTCCCTTCTGGAAAGCATTGAAAAGACCGGCGACGTGGCCGATTTCCTCAAAGCCAACCCGAACGTGGACGAGGATCACATGCAGGCGGTTTTTATGAAGATATCCGCGAACACCATCAGCCAAGTGGAGGGAGCGGACATTGATTTGACGGACGAATACGACGATTCGATCCTCTTCACCCCGGAGGAGGATAAGATCTTTGAAAAATACAAGGACAAAATCACCGATACCTTCATCCGCATCGGGCTGAACAACCAAGACTCCGGTGGCGGGGAATGACGAAAGCCCTTATCCTTCCCAGTTGACGCCCGCCTTCCGCCGGATAGGCCGCCTCTGGCGCCTTTCCGGCGGAAAAGCGCCGGAGGCCGCCCGTTTTCACCCTAGGGACGCCCGCGTTATCGAATCGCGATTTAAACGCCGCTTGATTTAGCCCGGAGTTTTCCCGCGGATCCGCCTTGGAGCGCCTTCATTTCCCCTTCCGGCGGTACTTGAAAAGGCAGCTTCCCCCCCCCGCATGATGGTGGACTCCCGTTCCAAGATCAGTTCCGGCGCGTAGCCCTCGACGAAGGCGGAATCCCTAGAGCAGGAGAGGATGTAGCCCAGATCCTCCATCCCCAGCTCCTTGTACATCTCATGGTAGCCGCAGCGGACGACCTCGTAGTGGAAGTGGTCGTCGTCTAGGCGTAGAACCCTGGCGTCCAGCGCCCCGCCCCTTTTCCAGAGCTCCTGGACGCGGGCGAGGCTCCGAGGGCCGGTTTCCCCGTTTTCCTTGGCCGCCTCCGCCTCCCCCGCCCGGCGGGCGGCTCTTTTCGCGGTTTCCAGGAGGATCTTCTCCGCCTTCCCCTTTCCCAGCTCCTCCGTCAGCGCCGAAAAGACCTCTTTGAGGATCTCCGCCTCCACCCTTCTTCTCTCCAAAAGCGTGATTTCTGCCATGTCGGGCCTCTACAAAAAAGCCACCCCCCGGCGCTCCTTTAAGAGAAGGGGCGGTGAGGGGGTGGCGGAAAAACGTGAATAAAACGTGGGGGAAAAGCCGCTAGGCCTTCCAGAGCCCGTGGAGGTTGCAGTACTCCCTGGCCACGGGGGAACCGGCGCCGGAGGTCTTGAAAACCGCCTCCGGGGCGTCTCCGGGTTTCAAACGCTTCTTCTGGGTGACGCCGTCCACCGTCAGCTCGATCCACTGGATGTAGTGCTTCTCCTCCATGGGGTGGTTCACGGAGCCGATGGCCACCTTGTAGCCGCCGTCCACTTTGGTGATCACCGGGACGTGCTTCTCCTTGGCCCCGTCGGAGGTGTTGGCGGCGAGGAGGATCATGGGCTCGCCGCAGCAGGTTGGGGCGCAGCCGGAGCCGGTCTCGACCTCCACGGTCAAGGGACACTTGGCGCACTTATAGATTTCGCTTATCTCGGACATTTAGATTCCTCTTCTAGAGTGTTGGGGGGGAAATAACGGTGTTCGACCTAGAGGCTTCCCAGGACCTCGAAGTAGGCCTGGGCGTGGGCGCAGGCCGGACAGATCTTGGGCGGCTCGACGCCTTCGTGGATGTAGCTGCAGTTGCGGCAGCGCCACTGGACGGGCTTGGCCTTTTTGAAGAAGGTGCCGTCCTTGATCTCCTTGAGGTTCTCCAGGAAGCGCTTCTCGTGGAACTCCTCGGCGCGCGCGATATTCTCCATGGCCGTCGCCGCCTCTTTGAACCCCTCGGACTTGGCCGTTTTGGCGAATTCGGGGTACATGGTGGTCCACTCGTAGTTCTCGCCCGCGGCGGCGGTGGCCAGGTAGTCGGCCAGTTCGCCCTTGATGCCGGCCGGGTAGCCGGCGTTGATCTTCACCTCCCCGCCCTCGAGGAAGCTGAAAAGCCTTTTGGCGTGCTCGAGCTCCTGCTCGGCCGTCTCCATGAAGATGGCGTGGATCTTCATGAAGCCCGCCTTTTTGGCCACGGAGGCGCTTATGGTGTAGCGGCTTCTGGCCTGCGACTCGCCGGCGAAGGCGGTCAACAGATTGATCTCGGTCTGGGAGCCTTTGATACTCTTAGTCATATTATCTCCTGGAATTAAAGGACGACGCGTGAATGGGAAAATAAAAACCGACCCGGTTATGTTTTCGGACTTTCACCAAGGGGAGGGCCCGCCACCGGGAAAAGCGAACCGGAATACTTCTTACGTCAAAGTATAAATTAACAAATTTTAAGTGTCAAACCCCCCCGACCCGGAACTCTCTTTCCAAGACTTCAAGGTAGATCCGGAAAACGGGAGGAAATGACTAGCACTGATCGCTTATTTTTTTATTTTACAAGTATTTTTGTTTAATTAGTTTACAGTTTTTGTGAAAGTTTAATATTCAACTCATATTCTTCCCGGTTGGAAGGCTTTAAAAGTTTAAAAGTTTAATAATTTAAAAGAAAAAAAATATTTTCCTGGCGCGGCGTTCCGCGCCCTCTAAGATTAAAATTCTTTAAAACGAGCCTTTCCGAAGCGAAAAAAACCCCCGGGCCGCGGCCCGAGGGCTTTTTTTTTATTTCGGAATCCAAGCGCCTTCGGAAAACGAAACGATCCGGAAAACGGCGCGGCGCGAAAAACGGAGCGATTTGAATAACGCGATTTACAAAAAAATTGACGTGTCCGGAAAACAAAATTGACAAAAAAACGGCCGCGTCCGGAAAATAAATTTCGCAAAAAACCAACGTAACCTGAAAACCGCGAGGCTTTGGGAAAACAAAGGTATGCGAAAACGGCGCGTTTGAAAAAAACGGGTGAATTTGAAACCGGACGGATTTTTAGCGAAAATTTTGGAAAAATCCCCAAAAAAACAGGGCGTTTAGGATTTAACTTTTTTTGAGCCCAAAAATCCCGCCCCCCCCCAGGGGCGCCCCGCCCAAGAGCGACGGGTGGGGGGTTTTTCAGCCCCGGGAGGCGGCGGAAGCCTCCTTTCCGCTTTCCCCATCCGACCCGGCCTCGGTTTCAGTCCCGGATCCGGCCTCAGCCTCGTTTTCGGTCCCCGGGTCCTTCGCCGCGGCGGACTGGGGCTCCTCCACCGTGACGGTTAAGCCCGCCCCTCGGCCCCGGTTTTCCGGGGCGTACATCTCGTGGGCCGCGGGTCCCTCCACCAGGAAGGTTCCCGGGGTCACCGGACGGGCCAGATAAGAGTACTCGTAGACCCCGGGGGGGAGATAGTCCGCGAAAAGGGCCACTTTATCCGGACCATCCTCCCGGTGGTCGTACCAGTTGGAGTAGCCGCCCGCGGAATCGGGATTCGCCACCTGGGATAGAAGGGTCCGGTCGGCGTCCCGGAGGTTGAAATCCACCGCCTCGAAGCCCGCCGGAATCTTGTCCTCCAAAACCAGGTTGCGCCGCTCGACGTGGGTGAGGAGGGTGACCGTCACCCGCAGCACCTGGCCTCTTTTAAAGACGGATTCCCCGGGTTTTTCCGCCTCCGGGCGGATCACCTGATAGACCCGGCTTAAAACCAGGCCGTTTTGGGTGAGGGGGCTTAAATCGGGCTCCTTTAAGCGGTAGCTCAGCTCGGCCCGGCTCCAGAGGCTTCCCTTTCCGGAGGCGCTGAAGACGAGGGGCGCCCTCCCCGTGGACAGTTCCCCGGGCTTGAGAAAAGCCGAAACCGGCTTGTCTCCGGCGGATTTGAAGACCCCTTTCAGGATCTCTTTTCCGGCGTAGACGGCGCCGTAATCAACGTTCATATCCTCCGGCTCCTTTAGCTGGGCGTAGCGGGAAACCGCCGAAAGGAGCGCCGCCGCCCGGTAGGTGTTTCCGAAATCCTCCGAGCGGGCCGAAGCCGTGACGGCCCTCGCCAGGGACGGAATCAGATGGAAGTCCGGCTCCGCCTCCACCAGGGCGAGAAGGATCTGGGCGTTGAGGTCGTCCTTTCCGTAGAGGAAAAACTCCGGCCGCCCGAGGGCGCTCTTCACCGAGGCCCGGCCGGCGGATATTTCCAAATCGTTCGCGAGCAGGGGGACTAGCTCTTTCAGGAAGACCGCGCGGTTGGGCGAGGGGGCCAGGGCCGCGGCGGTCCGGGTTAAAAGGGAGAGCCCGTAGAGGTCCAGCTCGTCTTTTCTGAGGAAAAAGAGCTCCAATTCCGATGCGGTGTCCGATCCGGAGCGGGTCAAGGCCAGAAGGACGAAGAGCCTTTCGTCGTCCCGGCGGAGTCTGGGATCCGTCTCCCGGCTCAGCTCGGCGTAGGCGTCGCTCAGATACTCCCTCACGTAGCCCACGAGATCCGGATCCACCCGGAAGCCCTCGGCCTCGGCCTCCTTTAAAAAGAGGAGGACGTAGGACGTTAAATAGGGGCTGCGGGCGCCCCAGTCGGGATTTTTGGGCCAGTAGACGAAGCCCCCTCCCAGCTGCCAGACGACTAAATTGGAAATGTGCCGCTCCACCAGCCTTTTCAGCCTCTCCCCATCCTCCGGGTCGATATCCAGCCTGGGCCCGAGCTTTAACGCGGAAAGGGCGGCGAAGGCCTTGGAGGTGCTCTGCTCCAGGCAGTCGTAGGGGTAGGTCTCCAGGTATTTCAAAGGCGCCTTCAGAAGGGGTATGAGCGAGGGATACAGATCCACTTTCAGACCCGTGCCGGAGCGCTCCGCGCGGAGGGGATCCCGATCGGCTTCCGGGGGGAGAAGAATCTCCACCTCCAGGGTTTCGGAACTCACTTCGTTATAGGCCGCCTGGACGATGAGCTCTCCGGCCTCCCTTAAAGGCAGACCAAACTCGGCCTTGTCGACCATATTCCCCATGTCCGCTTGAAAGAGCGCCTTGGCGGACGGATCCGAAGGAGACGCCCCCTTCGGGGCGCCATCATCCCCGGCCGGAGAGGCTTCCGGGGCTAAGGGGCTTTGGGATTCGTCCGCGCCCCCCACCGCCACGACCTTGAAAAAGACCTCGCTTCCGCCTCCGGCCGGAACGCTCACGTTTTTAACCTTTTCGTCCCCGTCCAGCTTCAAGCCGGTGGCGGAAAACTCCACCCGGGCCTCGCCCGCCTTCTCCGTGCGGTTGGCGACCGTCACTCCGGCGGAGAAGCGGTCGCCCAAGGTGGCGTAGCGGGGAAGCGAACTACGAAGGAGGAAATCTTTGGTCACCAGGAATTCGCCGCTTCCGGTGCCGGTTAAGGCGCCGTGCCCCGTCGCTAAGGCGTAGATCTTGAAAGTAGTCGTGTTGTCCGGAAGCTTGAACTTCACCCGGGCTTTTCCGTCGGCGGACACCTCCACCTTTCCTTGATAGAAGGGCACCGAGCGGAAATCCCGCCGGACGTCCCCGTCGTCCGGACCGGGGGCGCCGCCGCCCCCGCCGGGGGCGCCGCCCCCTTTATTGGCCCAGTCGCGGCGGCCGATGACGTTCGCGATGTTGGTGACGGTCTCCACCGCGACGGGCCTCTCCCGGGAAAAGAGCTTTTCCGGGTAAAAACCCTCGTCTCCGGAGAGCTGCACCACGCCCGCGTCCACCACGGCCACGGCGAGTTCCAGATCCGCGAAGGGATTCCCCTCGTGATCCCTCACGCTCACGTCTATTTCCACCTCGTCACCGGGGGCGTACTCCTTTTTAGCGGCCTGGGCCTCCACCAACAAAATCGAGGCCCGGGATTTCACCTTGAGCTTCCGGTAGCCCATCCTAAAGGAGGGTTTTCCCAAATCGACGTTGTTTTTATCCGGCGCCGCGGCCACCCGGCCCCTTACGAGGAGGATGGAAACGTAGACGTTGGGGAAGTCCTTTTCGCTTATGGGCACCTCGACCACCGGACTTTGGCTCTCCACTTTAAAGACGCGGGCCTCCCGCACCCCCCCCCGCTCGGTCGTAAGCAGTCCGACGCCTTCGGAAAAGGGGCTCTGGATCATGATTTTGGCCACGTCCCCCGGGGAGTACTCCGTCTTGTCGGAGACGAGGTTTATGGAGTCGTCGTTTTCGTAACGCCAGCCGCCGGACTCCGCCCCCCCGAAGGCGTAAAAGGAGACCGCCGCCCGGTTGGGCAGACCCCGGTCGTCCAGGGTCTCCGCCGATAGGATGTAGAAACCCGCCTTGGGAGGAAGGGCCTGGTATTTAACCGGCTGATCGGCGCTCTCCAGCTCCGTCTCGGAAACCGGCTCGTCCGTGAATTTGGAAACGTACTCGTAGACGCCCCCGGCCGCCTTGCGCCGGGTGGTCGTCCAAAAGCGGCGCTTTAAAGCGACTTTCACGCGTCTACCGGTTAAGAGCTCCCCTTTAAGATCCGTCACGATCAAATCCGCCTCGATTCCGGGGGAGTCTTCTCCGGCCGCGACCAGATAGGCGCCCGTTTTAATTCCGACGTAGACGGCGGAGGGGTGCGCGGTGAAGCTTTTATAGGCGGAGACATGGCGGGAGTCCAGATCGTAGGCCGATACGGACACGGAATAGGTCCTGGGTATGGGGACTTTGTCCGGAGGAAGCTCCAGGGGGAAGGATATCTTACCTTGGGAGTCCAGCGTCCCCGAACCTTCCAAGACGGTTTCCAAACCCCTCTCGCCGTACTCCGCGCCCGCCTCCGCGTCGGACTGGAAGGAAAAGTAGTCGGTGAAGGCGTAGCCGCTCCAGGCGGGAAAGCCGAAGTCTAAGAAGGGCTCGCTTAAAACCGTGTGGAAAGACTGGAGTCCCGCGGCCGGCGCCCCGTAGTGGTAGCGGGCGACGGCCTCGATGGTCTCCTTATCGCCTCCCAGGGGGTTTTCCGGAAGAGAGGGAAAGCTTATCTCGAAGGGCGGAGTCCGGTAGGCGAGCACGCCGACGCTTCCCAGGATGTCGCAGTCCGGAGACACGTAGGGATGGAGCTCCCGGGCATCCCTTTCCAGATCCGGCCGGCGGTCCAGGTAAAAGGAGTAGTAGCCGTAGGGGGCGTCGGCGGGGATGGGCTCCTCCACGTCCAGGCTCCCGAAGGGGCTCACGGGATAATTTTTATCCAGAAAGACCTGACCCGCGGGGTCCAAGATCACGAGCCTTCCCTCCGGGCCTTGGAAATCCTCCAAGACGCCGTCCCGCTCGATTCTGGAGATGATTTTAAGACGCAAGGTCTCTCCGGGTTTGTAGACCTGCTGGGCGCTCATGAGCCAGCTCTCGCCCGGGGGCGAGCTCATGGCCTGAGCCGAGTCGGAATAGCCCAAGTTGTAGTTCCACAGGGCGAATTTTTGATCCCAGTTGAGGTTCCAGAGGGCCAGATCGCCCTCATAGGAGGCCGTCACGAACAAGTTGGACCGATTGAAGGGGGAGTCCTCTTCCTCCCCCCCCCCTTGTTCGCCAAGCGCTTTAAAATCTCCGCCCCCCCGGGAAAGACCGCCAGGCCGTTTTCGTCCGTCGTTTTGGAAAAGAGAAGGCTCCCATCGTAGCTCCATATTTTAACCGTCGCCCCGGAAAGGCTCCTCCCCTCCTTCAAGCCCGTAATCCACACGAGCGATCTTTCCCCGCCGATCTTGGCGGTGAGGCCGATATTGGTTATCTCGAGGGTCAAAGGCGAGGCGTTCTCCTCTTCCGGAAGGGTTAAATACAGGATCTTTCCCGGTATCTCCCCCCCGAAGAGCTCGTCTAGGTTCGCGAGCGACGTGACGGGCCCGGCGGCGCTGGGGGAGCCGGCCTTAAGCTCGGTTTCCACGTCCGGGACGGCGGTAAGGACGCCGGCGGATCTAAGCTCCTCTTCTTTCACGTTCCAATGGTAGTTCCTGGAATCCAGGCTAAGGGAGCTCCGGGCGAAGAGGGCGACCGCCCTCTCCTCGTCCAAGGCCCAGCCTTTTAAAGCCGTCCTATCCTTATTCAAATGCGTCGCGGGCAGGATATGGGGCCCGTCCCTCTCCATGGTGCCCGGAGACATGTCGAAGCTCACCCGCGGTTGGAAAGCGGTGGTGGTGAAGGTGAAGGTCTTGTCTTCGAAGAGGGTCTCCCCGAAGACGTCGGGAAGACCCGCCTTAAGGGTCACCTCGTAGGAGCTTTCCGGCTGGAACGCGGGCCAGATGAAGATGTTTTGGGAGATTTCGCCGTAGAGCTCCTCCGGATCCTCCCCCTCTCCATCCTCCGAGCGCGACCTGGAATCGCCATCCGCCAACTCATCGGATTCGGCTCCCGTCTTGGCGTCGGAATCATCATCCGCCTTCTTTCCGGATTCGGCTTCCGCCTTGGCTCCGGAATCGTCTCCGGACTCCGCTTCCAAGTTTGGAGCGGAGTCTAGGGCGGCGTCATCCCCCGAACCCTTGGCGTTTCCGGCTCCGCCCGCGCCGTTTTCCGCCTTCGCGGCCCCCCCGGGGGCGTTTTTCAGCCGGGCGTAGCTTTGTTTCATCTTCTCGAAGCCGGGATGCCTGGGGCTCACGTCGATAAAGGGAAGGGCTTCCCGAAGCTTCACGGGATTGGTGAAGGCGACCGCGACGGAGTCCGCCTGCGGATCCACGATTCTTCTCTCCCTACGCTCCTCGTCGGACGCCTGGATCCGCAGCTCCGCGTACAAGATCCCGTGGGTCCGGCCCTCTCCCAGGGTTATATCCTCCGGCGCCGGATCGAGGCCTTTTTGCGGCGCCGTCCCGGCGGCTATCACCAGACGGTAGGAAACGTCCTTGGGGATGTCCTTTTCCGGAGTCACCTGGAAAACCGACAGGTAATTGTTCGAGGAGGGACCTTCCTCCTTTTGCGCCCATAGGGCCTCCACCCGGCTTTCGTTTCCTTCGTCATCTTGACAGACGAAAAAACTTCCGGCGTTCAACGCGGAAAGATCCGCCTTCTGGTTTAAAACCACGATCCAGACGGGCCTCTTGTCGGCCTCCACCGGATCGACTAGGTAGTAGTCCTGATAGGCGGCCGAGGCCTGGAGGGGGGGGAGGATGACGGTCGTCTCGGCGTCGGCGCTCAAGGTTTTGCCGGTGAGGGAGCGCAGGCGGCTTTTATCCAGTTTGGCGTTCAAGGCGAGGCTCCCGTAAAGGGGCTCGTCTAGGGTGAAGGCCAGGGCGTACTGGTTGAGCCAGGCGGTCTTTCCGGAAAGGGGCGGATCCAGAATGAAGGCCTTGGGATCGGCGGAGTCGTAATCGCCCAAAGCCACCATGGGCTGGTTGAAGACCGCCACCACCTGGGTGAGCGTGGACGTCGGCCCCCGGGGATGCATCCCGAAGAGCTGAAGCTCCTCATTCGCGGAAGGGAGGGGCGCCGACTGGGCGCCGGCGGAACCTCCCTCCGGATTATTCCCGGTGTTTTTATCCGCCGGCTCCGAAATCCCTCCGGCCGAGGCGGCGCCCTCTTCCGAAACGCTGGACTCGGAGGAGCAGGAGGCGAGAGAGAGGGAGAAAAGCAGGGACAGAAAGAGGGCGGGCAAAAACAGGGGGCTCTTGGGGAAAGACATCTAAGACTCCGAAAATAAGGGAATGGAAAGCGCGCCTCCGGAGGGCCTTTAGGCTGAACCCGAAACGCTTTACAAAAAGCAAAAAAAAAGGCGATTGACGCCGCGGGGGGATATCTTCCCCATTTTATAGCCCCGGGCCGAGGGAAGCAAGAAAAGTTAAGGGGACGAAGGGACTAAGGGACGGTCGGAAGCGGGGGGGCGATGGAAGGGCGGTTCATAAAATCAAGGGGATGGGGCCGTCAATGAAGTTTAACGACGGAAGGATGGCCTCCGAAAATCGCGGTCAAGCTAACCCGGGAAAGCCGGCCGCCGGAGTTAATTAGGCCTAATTAGATATAATATAAACTATGCTGGTCTTCCTTTTTAGAGCGAAGTAAATTATCATCCTCAAGAAGCACTGCCAGTCGGGATAGGGAACGCCCTTGCGGGCGCCCCCCCCACGGATCCCAGCGGGCGCGATTAACGCACTTTGCTCTTCTTTGAATATTTGGCGTCAAACCTCTCACTAGGATAGGGATGCACAGCTTTGGGAGCAGGGATGCGACTTCACCAACCGTCTATGAATTTTCTCCAAGTCATCTTGCTCCTTTGGCTCCGTCTGCGGATAGTCTTGTACCAGATTTTGCCAAGATGATATCTGAAAGCACAAAGCACCCGAAGATTGTCATGTATAGCAAAATAGTTGTAGCAGCCCTTTACGACCCTATTCAAGTAATTTGCCACATCCTCAAGCTTAAGATGCATTCTTACTCTCAGTTCAACCCTAAGAGCTCTCAACTTGTTCCTTATACGCTCGGATGATGTTTTACGTATAACCCTGAACCAACCCTTCCGGGAGATCCCGGCTATATGCGTGAAATCTAGACAGTCGAAGGTTTCGGGTTACCCCTGACCTCTTCTCTTCCTGTTCGTTGCCGCAAATCATCCGAACTCAATCAGCCTGGTTTTATCCGGGTGCAGAGAGAGCCCGAACTGTTCCAGTCTTTGCTTGAGTATGAACAAGAACTTGTTCGCCTCATGCTCATACTGCAACCCCATTACGAAGTCGTCAGCATAACTTAATAACTTAGATATGATAATCAGTTTTAATTGTAAATATATTGTTTGTAGAAAAACCAAAAATTTTTACTGAAACAATATGTAAAATCATGGGCTTTACTCCTATCGTTATCAATTCACCGATGGAGGTAATAAAAAATAAGAAAATCTGACCCAATTCAGGATGAACTTAATAAAATTCGTATCCAAATTTACGAGGAAACTAAACATATGTCCCCTGATAAGATTCATGAATATTTTAAAAAAACAACTGAAGAAGCAGCAAACAAATATGGTTTCACCATCGGAAAACGTTTACAATCCACAGACGATAACCAATTATAGCCCCAGTGGGGCGGGAAGCAAGAAAAGTTGGGGAGACGAGAGGATGAAAGAAAGGACGGGGAGTGGGAATAAAGGAAAATTAAAGACGGACGACGGACGGGAGCTTACGGAAACGATGGGGACGTGAAATACGTAAGCGGCAACCATTAGTTTTAATTAGATCTAATTAATTATAATATTATAAAAATCGGATTCTTTTTATACTATCTGCCATCCTCACTTTATAAAACGGGAGCACGTCCTAATTCACCAACAGCGGATCCACCCTAGTTTGACGGAAGATACCAAAAAAATGAAATATATCCGAATATAACATTAAACGCTTGTGGGAGGCCTGAACCTCTTCCACCTTTCCACCACCAATCAAATGAAAGATTTTTAGTATTTTCGGGACCTTAAATCTCCCGAAAATACCTCCAAAAACACTATCATATAAAATTGCCTAGGATTAAGGATTACTCACCAATTGTTTTCTTGACAAGGTCTATTATTTTTGTAATGATGATTTTAGAAATCTAAATAATATTATTATCTAAATTTTATTCAATCAAGCTTAATTTAAAAATTTGAACACTTAATATAATTAATAAAAAATTTGTAAAATAATGTTTATTTTATTAACTTTTATGCTCCAGCATTAATTAATGCTCACTGAAACTAATATAACTACAAAATAGATGGTTAATATCCTTATGAGTGATGATGACATAATAAATCAACTTCTTAAAGTAAAGGAAGGGGAAAATTGTCAATTCAAAGAAGCCAAAACAAAGTTTGGTATAAATGAGGCTGCTAAATGTTTATGCGCTCTATCAAATTCTGGCGGCGGAAAATTAGTGTTAGGTATTACAGATAAAAGACCGCGAACAGTAGTTGGAACTAACTCATTCACTCAACCTGAGCGCACACGAGAGCAGCTTAGCCAGATGCTTAACTTAAAAATAGAATTTGACATTTTTTTCACTTCCGATGAAAAATGTGTGCTTATTTTTCATGCTCCAGGGAGGCCTATCGGCCTCCCTGTTGCACTAAACGATATTAGATATGAGTATTCTGGTGATAGTTTGCTCATCATGTCTCAGGATAAAGTCAAGAGCATCTATAATGAATCAGTATATGATTTTTCCGGGGATATTTGCAATGGATTAAAACTTACTGACTTGGACATGGATTCAATAAATATTTTTCGTGAAAAATGGGCTTCACATACAAAAAATAACAATATCAGAGAACTAAGTGATGAACAACTATTGCGTGATTGCCGAGCAATGGATGATAGCGGGATAAAATACGCAGCGCTTATACTTTTTGGTAAAGATACAGCTATAAACAAATTTCTTTCACACTCAGAAATTTGTTATGAGTACCGTGTCTCCGAGGCTGCTGGCCCTGCCGACTATCGAAAAGATTTTAAAGTCTGCTTTTTTTCCTGCTTTGACGATATTTGGAAACTTATAAACAGCAGAAACACTAAGCAACATTACCAAACAGGATTATTCATGGAATATATCGAAACGTTCAATGAACGTGTTATACGAGAAATTTTGTTAAACGCAGTAACTCATCGTAATTACCAGCTACCAGGAATGATTTTTATCCGCCAGTATCCGGACAAAATAACTGTTATAAGTCCGGGAGGATTACCTTACGGCGTGACGATTGACAATATTCTACAAACTCAAAATTCACGAAATAATACTATTGCTGAAATGTTTCAACATTGCGGATTAGTTGAACGATCTGGCCAGGGTATGGATATAATTTATAGAACAAATACTTTGGAAGCCAAAGAATTACCAGACTTTACCGGTACCGATGAATATTCTGTTCAAATAACATTGGATGGTAAACTGGTGGATCCGCATTTACTGAAAGTAGTATCTGATATTGGAAAAGATAGGATACAATCATTTAATACTACTGATTTTCTTATAATACGCTCCCTTTTTTTTAATCAAAAAGTACATGCCAAACTGAATAATCGACTTAAACATCTTGAAAATATTGGGATAATTGAAAAAATTAAACATGGAAAATATATATTAGCAAGACGCATTTATCAGGCAACTGGAAAATTAGGAGAGCATACACGTTTACTGGGGTTAGGTACGGAAACTAATAAAGAGTTAATTTTAAAACACACAAAAAGTACAGGAGAAACTGGAGCACATTTCAAAGAATTTGCTCAATTGTTGCCTAGTCATTCACGAAAACAAATCCATGTTTTACTGAAAAAATTACGTGGTGAAAATAAAATTGAATTGCATGGGAAAAAAAGTAAGGCGACATGGCATATTAAAAAACATGAATTATAAATTTGATGCAACTGCAAAAAGTCCGAAATTAATCGAAGGATACATAAACCATACAATATATGTACTATTACTGCTGATTACTTAGACCATTAGTAGCTGATTTAAGATATCCCAAAAAGCAGAGAGTTTTTGCAGTCGCATCAAATTTGATGGTCGGGATAGGGATAGGAAACACCCTCACGGTTTTCCCCTTCTTGTCCCCTCCTTGTCCCCTCCTTGTCCCCTTCTTGTCCCCTCCTTGTCCCCTTCTTGTCCCCTTCTTGTCCCCTCCTTGTCCCCTCCTTGTCCCCTCCTTGTCCCCTCCTTGCCCCCTTCTTGTGCCCTCCTTGCCCCCATCTTGTGCCCTGCTTGCCCCCTCCTTGTGCCCTCCTTGCCCCCTCCTTGGCCCCTTCTTGTCCCCTCCTTGGCCCCTTCTTGTCCCCTCCTTGGCCCCTTCTTGTCCCCTTC
>JAISMF010000080.1 GCA_031276865.1 Deltaproteobacteria bacterium
GCGTACAGGCGGAAAGAGACGGGACGTTCTCTGAAGCGCGCCTCCTGTTTTACTCGGTCGATATCATGTCGTCATCCGAAGAGGAGCCCAGCGCGTTAGTCGTGCCCGCTGGGATCCGCCTGGGGGGACGCCCGAAAGGGCGTTCCCCGCCGCGGCCATCGTAAATGACGGACTTGGGCGTCTTTTCCGGCGCCGTCCGCCGAAGACCGTTTTTTTTTCGATTAAATAGGTAAACTAATTTACGTTAATTATATAATTATAGATAATAATATTTTATATTTATTATCTATTTCATTATTTTTTGTTTATCACTAAATACTTATATTGCTCAAAACAGGCGCGTCATCTATATGATTCTGGAACCCTACTTCGGCTGCTTCGGCGGCCGCTACGTCCCCGAACTCCTTATTCCCCCTTTGCGGGAGCTCGAAGAGGCCATGGTGAGGCATCTGGAGGAGGAGTCTTTCCTAAGCGAACTGGGGGAGCTTCTTTCCGACTACGCGGGAAGACCCACCCCCCTCACCTTCTGCCCCCGGCTCTCGGAGGATCTGGGTTTTCAGCTCTGGCTGAAAAGGGAGGACCTCCTCCACACCGGGGCCCATAAGATAAACAACACCCTGGGGCAGGCCTTGCTCGCCAAAAGGATGGGCAAGAGCGCCCTCCTGGCGGAAACCGGGGCCGGAATGCACGGGGTGGCCACCGCCGCCGCGGCGGCCAGGCTGGGGCTATCCTGCGTGGTTTTCATGGGCAAGGTGGACGCGGAGCGCCAGAGCGTGAACGTGCGCCGCATGAGGCTTATGGGAGCCGAGGTGAGGCCGGTGGCCGACGGCACCGGCACCTTGAAGGACGCCATAAACGAGGCCCTGCGCTACTGGATATCCCATCAGGAGGAAGCCCACTACTGCTTCGGCACCGCCGCCGGCCCCCATCCCTTTCCCACCCTGGTGAGGCATTTCCAGGCGGTTATCAGTCTCGAGCTGCGGGAGCAGTCCCTGGCTAAAACCGGCCGCCTCCCCTCCCTCGTGGTGGCCTGCGTGGGTGGCGGCTCCAACGCCATCGGGGCCTTCCATCACTTCGTATCGGAGGATGTGGAGCTCGTGGGGGTTGAGGCCCACGGCACCGGGGAGCCCGGCTGCTACAACTCCGCCCCCCTCAATCTGGGAAGGCCCGGCATCCTCCACGGGCAGTTCTCCCAGCTCCTCCAGACCCCGGACGGGCAGGTCCTTCCCTCGCACTCCGTCTCGGCGGGTCTCGACTACCCGGGGGTTGGTCCGGAGCATTCCTACTACCAGTCCATTGGACGAATCCGCTACGACATGATAAACGACCGGGAGGCCCTGGACGCCTTCAAAACCTTGAGCCTAAAAGAGGGGATCATACCCGCCCTGGAATCCTCCCACGCCCTGGCCTGGGTCCTGAAAAACAAAGGCGGCGTGAGGGGGGGCTCCCTCGTGGTGGTGAACCTTTCCGGAAGGGGCGACAAGGACATGGACATAGTGAAGGATCATCTTCCGGAGGCCAAGTGACGGATCCCGGAGGAGGGGCGCCGCGCGGCGCCTTCCCTGGGAAGAGCCGGTAAACTTAAAGAGCCGGGAAACTAAATAAGGGAAATCCGCCGGGCTTCCGGCGGATTTCCCTGAAGACGGGGTTGATTTCATGAGCGAAAAAAAGAGCGCCGCCAAGTCCCGCCTGACGGAGAGCATCCTGAAGGCGCGGGAGGAAAAAAGATTCGCCCGCATTCCCTATTTAACGGCGGGCTTCCCCGATCCGGAGCGGTTTTGGGAAAGTCTTTCCCAGCTGGATGAGAACGGGGCGGACGTGATAGAGATCGGAGCGCCCTTTTCCGATCCCGTGGCCGACGGTCCGGTCATAGCCGCGGCCAGCCAGGAGGCCCTGAAAAACGGCGTGAGCCTCAAATGGATCCTGGACGGTCTTAAAACAAGATCCTTCAAGAGCCCGCTGGTTGTGATGAGCTACGCCAACCCCCTCCTCCAGTTCGCCTGGGAGGAGGCCGGCGGTTCGAGCCTGCCGGAGAAGACCTTTTCCAGCCTGAAAATCCTGGGGGAGGCCTTGAAGGAGGCCGGGATCCTGGGCGTCATCGTCCCGGATCTGCCCTTGGAGGAGTCCGCCCCCTTTCGGGAGGCCCTGGAGCTTTCCGAGGTCGACTTAGTCATCCTCGTGGGTCCCAACACGACCCGGTTCCGCATGGAGGAGTACCGGAGCGTCGCCAGGGGCTACGTCTACGTGGTCTCGGTGTTGGGCACCACCGGGGTGCGCCAGGGGCTGCCGCCGGAGGTGGAGGATACCCTCAAAAGGGCCCGGGAGGTCTTCTCCCTGCCCCTGGCCCTGGGCTTCGGCATAAAGGAGCCCGGGCAGCTGAAGGGGCTTTCGACCTCCCCCGACGCCGTCGTCTTCGGCTCCGCCCTGGTTAGGCATTTAAAGGAGGGGGGGGGCGCCGGAGAGTTCATGAAACCCTGGCTGGGGGAGGGGGGCGCCCTTTAGGCCGGGGGAGGGGGGACGGACGGGGAAAAGGTCCGATCCGGGTCTTTAAAAAAACGCGCCTTCCCCTCCTCCCCTAAATAACCCGTCTGACCAGGGCGAAATGCTTCCGGTAGTAGGAATCCGAAATATTGGCCTTCCTGACCTTCTTTCCCCTTCCCGGGGCGTGGATCATCTCGCCTCCTCCGATGTAGAGCCCCACGTGGTTCACCGTTCCGTTGCTTTGGAAGAAAATCAGATCCCCGGGAAGAATCTCGTCGAAGTCGATCCTCTCGCCTTTGGCGGCCTGTTTGCGGGAGCTGTCCGGAAGTTCCACCCCGTGCTGGCGGTAGACGTACCAGACCAGGCCGCTGCAGTCGAAGCCCTTGGGCGAGCGTCCCCCGTAGACGTAGGGAACCCCTATGTACTTGTGGGCCGTAGTGATGATTTCCGCCGCCCGGGGCGAAGGTTTCGCCCTTTTCCCTCCGCAGCCCGCGAGCGGCGAAAGCAAGACGAGCGCGGCCAGAAGAAGAAGGAGGCTGTTCGGCTTTTTCATGACGAACCTCAAAGGGGAGCGTTTAAAATAAACCAAAACGCGTTTCCCCTCCGCCGGGATTTCGCTCCGGCCTGGGGGAAAGCCTTACGTCGAAGCGGGCTCCCGTCTTCGATATTGCAAATTGAAAGCCAAAGTTAGGCGCCTATTTTTCTCTTTTGAAAGCGCTTCAACCCTTCAGGCGTCGCTAAGAGATCGCTTCGATTCTACCGGTTTTTTTTCCCGCTGGTCAATCCGGAGGTATGGCGCCGTTTGAGGGATCGCCGTCAACATATGGAAAACGTCCGGCGGCGGAAAAATTTTTCCAAAATATCCGCCGCGCGCGGCCCCAAAAAAAGGCGCGGCCGGTAAAGCCGGCCGCGCCTTTTTAAAAGAGGGCGCGTCAGATGTCATCGCGCGGGAAGGGAAAGGTTTTAGAAGTTGAAGATGAGCTCGTTACCCCAGGCCCAGACGGTGCCGTCGAAGACGTCGTTTAAGTAGCGCTCCTTGTAGTAGTTGCCCGAGCTGAAAACGCCAACCTTGCTGGAGAACTGCACGTTTTCCAAAAACTTCACCACGATGCCCAGATCGAATTCCGTGCCCAGGTGCTTGGATACGCTTCTTCCGTCCGACAGACGGTAGCCCCGGGTCCGGCGGAAATCGGCCACGCCGTAGTTCAAGGTGACGTTGTCCGTGATCTTGTGGTTGCCCATCAAGGCCAGGGCCCAGTGGTTGGGGGATTCCTTGCCGCCGAATAGTTTGTTGTCGAGCCTAGCGGCCGGCGCGGTGTGGTTCAGATAAAAGACCACGAACGGATAGAATCCCTCGCCCGGTCCGACCAGGCTGTGACGTTCGGAACCCGTCCTGAAGTCGGTGGAATTGGGAGCGGTCTGCCTTTCGCTGTTGCCGTCGAAGTACCAGCCCGCCAGAGTCGACGTCCCCGAAGAATAGTCGAGGGCGAGGTCCAGATAAGCGCCGAAACCGTCCTGATGGTGGGATGGTCCGGGTTTGTTTCTGTCCTGAGGATCCGAGTCCTGGTATTTTCCGCCGGAGTACTTGGCCTCGGCGTGAAGCGCGAGAGAGGTATCCTCTCCGACGCTCCAGTTCTGGACGAAGGCCGGATTAACGGTGAAAAAGTAGTTTTTCCGGGGGTGGAGCGTAAGATTTTGGTTGTTGAGGTAATTGTTGCGTTCGTACTGCAGCGCGAGCGAAACGCCGCCCGTCTCCCACTTGTAGTAGGGCTCGACGGAGAAAAGGTCGCGATCAGCGTCGCGGGGACTCGCGGAGGTGGAAGGCGTGAAGGAGTTGAGTTTGGCGTAGAAGATCTTCAACCCCATGCCGTTGTCCCAGTCGTTGCGGTAAAGCATGGCGTCATGCTCCGAATCGCTGTCGAAGATGTAGCCCTGGGAGCCCATTCCCCAGGTTGGAGAGTACCCAAGGGTCTGAAGACCGGCTGAATTCACATCCGAACTGATACGGCCCACGCTGAAGTTGCCAAAGGATGTCTTGAGGATACCGAAGGCGTAAATGGTTCTGGCGACAAGATCGTTCGCACTGTTGGCTCCCCAGCGGTAGCCGTGAGGGGCGTGGAATCTCCAACGAACTTCCACGTTATCGTTGGGTTTGAAAACGATGCTGATTCTTAACCTGGTAAGGAACAAGTGATCTCCGGCTTTGACCTCGCTTTGAGTTTGGCCTGCTTCGGCGAGGGGGGGGAAGTATCCGCCCGTCGTGTAGGAACGGATTCTCAAATAGCCCGAGAAGGTCACGGGAGATTCCGCTTTCAATTCGAAACTCACGATAAACGTGAGAAGCATAATGGCGGCGACCCGGAAAAAAAGGCGCGGTTTCATAAAAAAATCTCCTTATTGTTGGTTAGCTTCAAATAAATTAAAACCGTATTTCAAAAAGATTTGATACCACCTTTTCTTGAATAATCATACTTGGCCGGCGATAAAGATCGTTAAATTTTATCCTGTAAAAATATTGATATCGTAAACTTCGCTAGGAAAATTGTATTAATGATTAATAACAATTTTTATGTTAAATCACGTTAATGGTGTCGCGAAATTTTTATTAACGAAAAATAAACATCGTTAATCGGAAAATATTATTATTTTGCGATGATAAAAAAAATTAATTAAACAGTGATAATTATTACATAAAATATTTGTAAAAATTATCCACCTAACTTGTTTTCACGTTTCTTGATTCTGAGTATGAGTGAATAATTTTTATTTAATACGTGATATATTTTGAAATTAAGACGGGGATTTATTTTGATACATGAAGAGTCGATGTTTCAAGGAAAAATGATAGAAACTTCAACGGATCAAACGTGTATTTTGCTAACCGAGGCGCTGTTTTCATTCCCATTTCAACTAACGTTGTTTCATATAAACGCTTAAGTGTGATCATATTTTGATAAACAAAATAACTAAATTTTTAAAACATCGCTTAATTTAATCTCATCCCTCAAACATTGATTGAAGGTATTTTTAAAAATAGAAAAACGAATAAGACGGCGACCTTATTCTATTTGGTTGTATTAAATAAAGCGCGGTGTTGATAATACAAGTTTCCGTTTTTGTAATTAATTTGAAAAAAATAAAAACCCGGCGCGGGGTGTGTGTTATAGGTTCAGTAGCGATCGCTGGGATCTTGATTTCTTTTAGATGAAAATTTATTTTAATATCTGAGAGGTATTTGATCCGCGGTGTGATATAAGGGTGGTGGAATTTATT
The DNA here is from genome assembly GCA_031276865.1 of Deltaproteobacteria bacterium. Lineage (GTDB taxonomy): Bacteria > Desulfobacterota > Desulfarculia > Adiutricales > Adiutricaceae > JAISMF01. Next base: position 5,755 of record JAISMF010000080.1, read on the forward strand.
TAATCGGAATGTAATTAATCATTAACCTAAGCGCTTTATGTATATTGAAAAATTAATTGATCTAAAAAGGATTGACGGAAGGCGGGAATGAAAAGTGGAACGATTGACGTAAGCATGGACTGACATAAGGATGGACTAGAATGGTAGGATGGACTAAAGAATGGAAGGCGGGATTGAATAATGGAGGGCGGGACTAGAATGGAAGTATGGACTGAAGAAAGGAAGGTAGGGAATGAACAAAAATTGAAGAATAGTAGCACTAACGGATGAATGTAGGGGCGAAATGATGGAAGGAGGGACGAATGGATGGACGGTGGGGCGAAATGATGGAACTAGGGAAGGAATTATGTAACTAGGGAATGAATTATGGAACTAGGGAAGGATGGATGGACGGATGGAAGTAGGGGCGGGGGGACGGAGTGGCGGAGAGGGGGGACGGGGGCGGGTTTGGATCCGGATTCACGGGGCGCGGTTTTCATTTTGCGATGGAAATGAAAAAGCCCGCGCTCATGTAATGGCGCGGGCCTGGGACCACTTGGGCGTTTTTAAATTATACGCCTCAGGGTGTTTGTTTGGACGGAAAGACGGATCATCCGGTTTCTATAGGAAGGTTTTCCAGTAGCCCCGGATGTCGTCTTTTAAAGTCTGGGGCAGGGGCACGTACATCAGGTTTTTGGCTTCGGTGTCGCCGTTCGTGAAGCACCATTCGAAGAATTTGGTCACCTCCGCGATGGTGTCTTTGTTGTCGGTCTTTATGAGTATGTACGTGGCGGCTGCGATGGGCCAGGATTTGTCGCCATCGGCGTTGACCAACCAGAGATAATAGCTTTTACTCCTGTCCCAGTCGGCGTTGTCGGCAGCGGCCGTGAAGGAATCGAGGGAGGGCTCCACGGTTTTTCCGTTCTTGTTCACGAGCGAGCTCCAGCTAATCTTATTCTCATGGGCGTAGGCGTACTCAACGTAGCCGATGCTGTTTTTAACCCTTTTAACCGATCCAGACACGCCGTCGTTCCCTTTGGCGCCGATGCTGTTTTTGCCGGGCCAGTTGACGGTTTTCCCCGCTCCGACCGAATCCTTCCACTCATTGGAGACGCTCGCCAGGTAGTTGGTGAAGATGGCTGAGGTTCCGGAGCTGTCCGAGCGGTAGACCATGGTGATGTCCGCGTCAGGAAGCTTTAGGCCCTGATTCAAGGCGGTTATTGACGGATCGTTCCATTTCGTGATTTTTCCCAAGAAAATGTCGGCTAAAACCGGACCGGAAAGAACCAGCTTGTTCGTCTCCACGCCATCGATGTTGACGATCGCCACGACTCCGCCTAAAACCGCCGGAAACTGCATAAGCGAGTCTTTTTTCAAATCGTCCGTGGTGAGCGGGTCGTCGGAGGCCCCGAAATCCACCGTTCCGGCCACGGCCTGCTTGATGCCGGTGCCGGATCCCACCGACTGATAGTTTACTTTGCTGCCGGTGCTTTTTTCATAATTGAAGGCCCATGACGAGTAAATCGGATACGGGAAGGAGGCTCCGGCGCCTGTCAGATCCCGCGCCATGGCGCTTAAGGGTAGCGAGACTAAAACCGCGAAGAGCAGGGCGAAGAAAATCTTTTTCATAAAATCCTCTCTGTATTAAAAGGTGTCAGCCTGAATGATAATCAGCTGCCTTTGATCTTTCCTGGGTGATTTCAAAATATGCCTCGCTTGTAATATCCTCATTTCAAATATGTAAAATAAATGTAAAATATAAGCGTTTGATTCTTCGTCCGCTCCTTTTGACGAAGGCGGAAAACATTGTCCCCCGCCTTTATTCGGCTCCGGAAGCGGGTTTAGATTAAACGGCCCCAAAAAGACGCGGCGCTTGTTTCAAGTATGAAGTTTTTTTTCGGTTGTTCCCCGCCGCGGTTTTTTCTTCGTTTCCGGGATTTTCGGGAAGGTCCTTCCGTTCGCGGTCCTTAGAAAAGTTTTTAACACTTTATAAACAACTTGCGATTCATTGAGCCGGAGTAGGCGTCAGGAGATTATTGTGTTTATTTCGTATGGGAAACACGCGCGATCAATTTCCTAACGCCTTTTCATCGCGTGAAAAAGCTAGGTTATCACCCCGGCGGACAAAAGTTGGAACGTTAGGACCGAGAGGCTCCCCCCGTTATATGGCTTCTTTCCAATATTCAACCGCCGGAGTAATCAGGCGCCACGTTTTTTTTAACAAGTTCGATAATTTCAGATACTTGGCGACTATCTTTTCGATAACCGTGAAACTCGGACTGCCGCGTAGCCCCGGTTCCGCTCCGTTGGCGTTTTTCGGCGGGCTTCCCTCCTCCTTTCCCCCGTTTCCCGGTTGAGCTTTTAAGGCTTTACGGCTCGCCTTCTTAAGCCTTTTTTACGCCTCGGGCGGATGGCTCCCGCCCGAGGGCTTTCCCCCTTCCGGTCCGGGCCGCCTTTTCGGGCTTTTCCGGTCGCGTTTCTTTCCGTGCGCGCTTTTTTAAGCAAGGTTGACCCGCGCGCGGAAATTCCCGCCGTGTCAAGATTTCATGGCGGCATACTTTATAAGGCGTGGTGTCTTTTAATCTATTCCATATAGTGCGCGTTATCTCTAATCAATTTTTTCAACCGGACTTTTCGCACTTGCATCAAAATTATCAAAAATACCTTCTCGTTGGAAAAAATGTGTGTTAAAATAGCTTGAAATTTGAATATTTGCTTTTACTTTAACCGGCTTATTTTCATAATAATTTATCTCATTTCATGTTTTCTAATTATATATTTTTTACTTTTATTTTATAAGTTAATTAATTAGTATTCACGCCGTCCGCCCGTCCGACCTTTCCGTCCCGCGGAGCCCTCCGCCCTTTTTTCCGCTCCTCTTTAAAGGCCCCGGCGCCGCTTTTTCAGCCCCGGCGCCGCTCGCTTCGGCGCCGCTTCCGCCGCTTACCCGGGCGGGCTTCCCTTGTTTCGGGAATCGCCCTTTCGGGGCGTTTCGATTCGGAAAGTTTTTTTACCCCTCGCCCTCTTTCGCGTCTTTCGAGGTGTCGTTCGATGTTGAAACTTATTTTTCAGGCACCCGGCTGGTTTTTATACCGAAAACTCACGCAGAAGCGCCGGAAGTTCCGCTATCTGGCCAAACCGCATGATCTTGGGCCCGTGTACAAACTCTCGGCGGTCTTCTGGGTCGCGGTTCTCTTTTCGGGGTGGGTGTTCATCAAGGCCGTGACCGGCTCCCCCACCGCGGCCACCGTGGCCGCGGCCCCGGGCTACCCCGGGCTCCCCTCCGCCGCCCTGGCTCCCCCGCCCGTCCAGGGCGTGCCCGTCATAAGCGGCCAGCCGCCCTCCGGAGCCCCCCCCCGAAACCTTCCGGAGGCCCAGGTTGCGGGCCAGGCCCCGGTTTCGGGCCAGACCCCGGCTTCGGGCGCGGCCCCGGCTTCGGGCCAGGCCCCGGCCGCGGCTCCCGCCCCGGGGGCCCCGGAGCCCTCCGGAGAGCCCCAGGCGGCTCCGGCCGCCGGGACCGACTCCGCCATGAGCTCGGCTTTGCCAGCGGCCGGAGCCGAGCCCTTGATCGTCCCCGAGGAGTTGAGGCTCGCGGCCGAACCCAAGATTCCGTCGCCCGAGGCCTGGCTGGTCATCGTGGAGTCGGTGCCCAAATCCGACCGGAGCGCGGCCGAGGCCTCGCTCGAGAGGCGGAGGCGCAAGGGGCTCGATTTGGTCCTGGTGGACACGGACGCCTATCCCCGGCTTAAAAGCGGCATGTGGGTGCTCTCCCTGGGTCCCTTCGACAGCCGGGCCGAGGCCGAGACGGCCGCGGACTCCATCAAGTCCAAGGTCAAGGACTACATGGTGCGCCGGGGCTTATGACGGATTCTCCCGCGGCCCTCCCCGGGGCGGGGGGATCCGGAAAAGAGGCGCGGCCATCGGAGGTGGGGCCGGAACACGGCCCCAAATACGCCCTCCTCTCCATCGTCTCCAACGCCTCGCTTATAGTCTTGAAGCTTTTAGCCGGCCTCTTAACGGGATCGGTCGCCATCATCTCCGAGGCGGCGCACTCCTGTCTGGATTTGCTCGCCGCCTTCATGACCTGGACCGCGCTGCGTTTTTCCCAGCACCCCCCGGATCGGGACCACCCCTTCGGCCACGGCAAGGCGGAGAATTTGGCCTCCCTGTTCGAGGCCCTCTTGATTGTCGCTGGCGGCCTCTACATCGTGAAGGAGGCGGTGGAGGCCTTGATGGGGGAGCGCGAGCTGCCCTCGCTTTCGGCGGGCGCGGCCGTCATGTTCCTATCCTCGGTCGTGAACTTTCTGGTTTCCCGCTTCCTCTTTAAAAAAGGCGAGCTCCTCGGCTCCCCGGCCCTGGTGGCGGACGCCTGGCACCTGCGCGCCGACGTCTACTCCTCTTTGGGGATAACGGGCGCCCTGTTGGTCATCCAGGCGGGGGCCTGGATAAACCCCGCCTGGAATCTGGATTTCATTGATTCCGCCGCGGCTCTGGTGGTATCCTTCTTCATCCTCAAGACGGGCTGGACCCTGGCCCGGGAGGCCGCGACCAACCTTTTGGACCACTCCCTGGCCCAAGAGGAGCTGAGATTGATCGAGGATCGCATCGCCACGCGCGCCCCGGGCGTCCGGGGCTACCGCCGCCTGCGCACCCGGCGCTCCGGACCCTTCCGGATGATAGCCGTGGAGCTCCTCGTGGACGGCTCCCTTTCCCTGTGGGAGGCCCACGACCTGGGCCAAAAGGTCGCGGACGACATCCGGGAGAGCTACCCCCGGGCGGACGTGACTTTCCACCTGGAGCCCGTCCACCCCGGCCCCTTTTGCGAGTTTCGCCCCGGAAGGCTGCCCGGGGACCGGGGGCGCCTCCGGGGCGGCGGCGCCCCCGCTCCCCGGGACGCCTAGGGAGGCCCGGCGCCACCGGAGGCCGAAACCCCTTCCGGGGATTCGCTCTGAGGCCGGATTTCCGGCGCTTTCGCTCGTTTGCGGGTCCGGGTTTCCGGGCTTTTTTTTTCGCCGGCCTGTTTTCGCCGGAACGGAGTTTGCGAATGCTGGTTCTGGCCCTGGAGAGCAGCTGCGACGAGACCGCGGCGGCGGTGGCGGAGGACGGCGTCGTTTTGGCCGAGCTGGTCCGGAGCCAGGAGGAGCTGCACCGGATCTACGGGGGCGTGGTTCCGGAGATAGCCTCCCGGGCCCATCTGGAGGCCGTGGACCATCTCGCGGCCGGGGTTTTGGCGCTTTCCGGAAAAAGCGTCTCCTCTTTGGACGGAATCGCCGTGACCCAGGGCCCGGGGCTCCTCGGGGCCCTTCTCGTGGCCCTGAGCTTCGCGAAGGGCTTGGCCCTCGCCACCGGCCTCCCCTTGACCGGAGTGAACCACGTCAAAGCCCACGCCCTGGCCCCCTTCATGCGGAACTCGGGGGAGGGGGGCGGCGAAAACGCCCCCCTCCCGCCGGAGTTCCCCCTGGCGGCCCTGGTGGCCTCGGGGGGGCACACCAGCCTCTTTTTAATGGAGGATTTTCTAAACTTCCGCGCCCTCGGGAGCACCAAGGACGACGCCGCGGGGGAGGCCTTCGACAAGGCCGCGAAGCTCATGGGTCTGGGATACCCCGGGGGCGCCGTCGTGGAAAGGCTGGCCCGGGGCGGAAACCCCCTGGCTCATCCCTTCAAGCCCCCCATGCCCCGGGGCCTGGACTTCTCCTTCAGCGGCCTTAAAACCGCCCTCCGGACCCTGTACCTCAGGGAGGGCATGGACTCCCTTCCCGCCGACGACCCGAAGCTTCGGGATCTGGCGGCCTCCTTTCAGAAGGCGGCGGTGGACGTGCTTTCCGCCAAGCTGCGCGCGGCCGGCGAGCTTTACAAGGCCCGGGGGCTCGTTTTGGCCGGAGGGGTGGCCGGAAACGGGGAGCTTAGGCGCGCCTGCCTCTTGGCCGCGGAGTCTTTGGGCGTCCCCCTCCACGTCCCCAAACCCGCCTGGTGCTCGGACAACGCCGCCATGATAGGCTTCCTGGGGGCCCTGCAGCTTAGGCGCGGCCAGAACATCCTGGACTCATCCTCCGATGCCATGACCAGGTGGAGCGCGGGGAGCTGAGGCCGCGGCCGGAATCCGGACGGCCGCGGCCCTCCTTTATCCGTTTCGCCAAACAGGGAAAAACGGATTTTTTAAACCCGCGGCCCGGGGACTTTCCCGCGGGAATCCGGCGGAGAGTTTCCGCGGCCGAGGATCTTGGGGGGGGTGTTCGTGTCCGGACCGCTCCATGAATTAAAGGAATTGGGCCTGGCCCCCTCCCGGCGGCGCTCCCAGAATTTTTTGGGGGACCGCCGGGCCGCGGAGGCGATCGCCGGGCTTATCCTGCGGGAAAACGAGGGAGCCGGGGGAATCCTCGAGATAGGCCCCGGGCTGGGGGCCCTGACCCGGCCCCTTCTTCGCTCCGGCGCCCGGGTGACGGCCGTGGAGCTGGACAGGGGGCTCGCGGCCCGACTTTCCCTCTGGGAGGAGTGCCGGAGCGGGGCCTTGCGGGTCGTGGAGGGGGACGCGTTGAAGCTCGGGCGGGACTCCTTTCCCGAAGCCCTTTCCCTGGTCTGCGGAAACCTCCCCTACAACATATCGAGCCCGCTTCTTTTCTGGTTTCTGGAAAACTTCCCCCGGCTTCCCGGGGTCTTCACCCTCCAAAAGGAGCTCTCCGAACGCCTCGCCGCGCCCCCGGGAACCAAGGCGTACGGAAGGCTCGCCGTGGGGCTCGCGCCTTTCTACGCGGTGAAGATATTAAAGGAGCTCCACCCCCAGTGTTTCCGCCCCCGCCCCCGGGTGAGGAGCGCGGTCGCGCTTTTTAAGCCCCGAATAGACCCCCCGGGGGTCTCGCCGGACGAGCTTTCCCGTGTGAGCCGGGCGGCCTTCGCCCGGCGCCGGAAGACCCTTTCCAACAATCTCGGTCCGGTCTACGGTCGGGAGAGGATTCTGGAGATTTTGCGCGGGCTGGGCGTGGATCCCTCCGAGCGCCCGGAGCGCCTGGCGCCGGAAATCTTCGTCTCCCTGGCCCTCGCCCTGCGGCCTGACGGCGCCTGAACCCCCGCTCCCGCGCCCCCTTTCCGCCTTTTCCTATGAAAACCCCTCCGGGAGCTTTCCTGCGGCGGGGTGAAAACCTTCCTCTCTTTTCATGAGAGTTTTCGTCCCGCTTTTCCCGCATTTTTTCCGCTCCGCTTTTCCCGCCTTTCCCCCCCGCTATCCTCCTTTCCCCGCCCTTCTTTTCCCGCCCCGCCTTTCCCCGCCCTTCTTTTAGCGTCTTTTCCCGCCCCGCTTTTCGCGCCTTTTCCCGCCCCGCTATTCGCGCCTTTTCCGCCCGCTCTCCGCCTTTCGTTGCTTCTTCCTCCTGGCCCCGGCGCGAAAGACTAGGGGGCGTTATTTTTTTTCTGATTTTATTTTTCCGTTGGAGTATACTTTCCGTAACGGACGCTTTTTTTTATTTTTGTTTCCCATCGACCGGAAGCTTAAAAGAGGGGCGCGCGTCTTTTTCTTTTCGCTCGCGCGGTCGATTCTTTACCGATGAAAAGCCTTCGGGGGCTTGTCCAGGGCGGAGCGAATCAACATCGGTCTTTCGCGCGGGAATTTTTCAGCCGCCCTTTCACGGCCTTTCGCCTCTTCCGAAATTTTCCCGTACTGGCTTGATTTTCTTCGGCCTTTCTCCTCTCTTTTCTTCCGATGAGAAGCCTTCGGTGGCTTGCCCGCGGCGGGGCGGATTAACCTCGTCTCTCGCGCGGGAATTTTTCAAGCCTCCCTTTCTCGGCCTTCTTGTCTTCGAAATTTTCCGGACTGGCTTGTTTTTCTTCGGCCTTTTTTCTCTCTTTTCTTTCTTCCGGCGAAGGTTTATAATCTTTTTCGTGTTTTTCGGGAGAGGCGTGAATCCGGCGGTCCGTTCGGAGCTTTCAGGCCTTAAACGAGCGAACACCCGGAAGCCGGTATTTTTACCGTCCGCTTTTTTTTAATTATTTCCGCTAATTTATAAAATATTCGTTTAATTGGAAAAAAAACAGCCTGAAATGTTATTCTCCGTTTTAAATTAAAATAAATACGGCCCCGGGCGGACGTCCGGCTTTTCCCGTTTTTATTTTTTCCCGGACTCTTTTTCGGGAAATCGGGGCTTTTCGGGCCGTTTTCCGCGGAAACATGTCCGCGTTTTTCACGGCGGGGGCGCCAGGGATGATTTTAAACGACTTGGATTTCACGGAGAGGAAGAACCGGGCCGCCGGCGTCTTTCTGGGCATGCTCGTGGGCGACGCCCTGGGCAGGTTCGCGAAGTACCTCCACGGCGTGGAGGGGAGCTCGCTTTCCAAAGAGGAGTTCCTCAAGCGGGTCTCCCAGGTGGAGGATTTGGAGTCGGTGCCGGCCTCGCTCGAGGTCATGCACATTTTGGAGATCGCGGAGGAGTTTCAGAAATACCTGGTGGACGTGCAGGTGGCCGTCTCCGAGGCCCACTTCGCGGCCGCGAAGATAAAGGACATCCACCCGGACGAGGCCATGCTGAAAAGGGCCAAGTATTTCGTGGCCAAGATCGATCACCCCTACCGGGAGGATCCCTTCCCCAAAACCCTCCAGGAACCCTCCGTCCAGTCCTGGAGCCGGCTCACCCGGATTTTGGGCTCCATCATCCCGGTCGCCGTCTTCGCCGCCGGCGAGAACTTCTCCTCCATCTTCTACCGGGAGAAGCTCATAAGCTGGGTGAACAAGGACATGCAGTTCCGCACCAAGAGCATAACCATCTGCCAGGCGGGCCTCCTTTTGGCCAAGCTCATCGCGATAAGCTGCCGCAAGGTTTCCGAGCTTGACAGGCATCTCAAGATGCGCTACTTCGCCGAGCAGCTGGTCTGGTCCTGCCCCGGCCTCGACCCCTACATGTTTCACGCTTTGGATTTCGAAGACTACATAGACGATCCCGTTTTCCAGAAGGTGAGGAGCGACGAGAGCATCGTCTCTTTGGCCAACGCCTTCCGGCAGTACTCCCGGGTGAACTCCTTCGAGGAGGGCCTTTTGGACACCATCGCCCAGGGAGGCGACATCCAGGGAAACGCCGCCGTCTGCGGCGCGGTCCTGGGGGGCGCCTTCGGAAAAACCGGCATCCCCGAAAGGTGGCTCCCCCGCAAAAAGAGCGGAAGGAAAACGGCCGTCCCCGCCAAGGCCAAAGCCGAGATTTCCAGGAAAACCAAGGAGCGGAACCAGGCCAAACTCTACGAGAACGCGGAGAGGACGGCCGTCTCCCTTTTAGTCTGCCCCGCGCCTGAGAAGGAATACATAGACAAGCTGCGCCAAAACATAGACGCTGTGAATAAAAAGGTGGGACACCTCCCGAAAGACAAGCTGGACGGCACCTCCGTCGAGGCGGAGGAGATAAGGAGCATGCTCCTGGACAAGTTCATCGATTTCCACTACGAGCAGAATAAGTGGAAGTACCCCATCATCCTGGGGGACAAGAAGTACTCCTCCTACTCCATCTACGAGATGGCCACCTTCGCGGTTGTCATCTCGGGCGAAAAGGAGAAGAACCCCGCCCTCCTGAACGTCATGGCCAAGGACGGCTACCTGGACATCTTGGTGGATCGTCTAAACGAGCTCTACGAGCTCGCCCACTTAGGCTGATTATTTCGAACCCCGCGCCTCGGGGCGGTTGATCCGCGGGGGATCCTGAAAGAGCCGGCCAAGTTTTTCCGGCGCCGCCCGCGGCTTTGTCCTCGTTTAATCCGATCCCGCCTGACTTAGGCGGCCCCGGGAAATCCGCCGGCCGCGGCGAAGGGCGCCGGGGGGAGTTTTAACCCAGCCGTTTGAAACCTTCGGGGTCGCCGCCTTAAAAGGAAACTCGCCTAAAGCGGGTGTTGATAATAGCCGGAAGCTTCCCGCGAGACACGCTCCCCTGGATTTATCGGGGTCCTTTTCACGTTTTTAGCTAAATCGCCGTTTTTTACTTTCATCGTCAAGCCGACCAAGGCGGGAAACCGCCTTTCGCTTCCCCAAAGCCGTGGGAAGTTGAAGATTCGCCCTGAAATTCTGCGGCCTTGCAACGCGCGCGTCGGCCCTGGTTTTATCTCCCGCCAGCGCCAACCCGCGCTCCGACGACGGTGAAACAATCTCTTCAATTTAGGCGGACGCGTCCCGGGCGTCCTTGCGGACATGGAACGGCGTGGATCCTTTTAGTCGGTCGATTCCTTCTTAAGCCAAAGCGAGGCGAAAATCTACTCCGGCTCTTAGCCGGAACTTGTCAATCGCCGAAAAATTATGAAGTTAAATTCAAAGACGACGCGAATTGCGGCCCGATTAATATTTACCGGGACGAAAAAAACGGATATAATCGCTTTACATTTTCCATCTCCCGCGGACCCGCTCAAAGCGGGTTCTTGAACGCGTTTTCCGCGGGAACCGCCGCGCCGCGCGGAGGATCGCGCGTAATTCCCCGGATAATTATTTTCCTCGTTTCAGACATATTATCCGAGTTTTCGAATAATTTGTCGAAGGAGATTTTCAAGGATGACGCTTTCCCGCGCGCGACCTTCGCGTAGACGGGGCCCGTGTCTTGACGGAGGCTTCCGTAAAGGATGCGGCGCCTCGCCTCTTTTACCTTCCCCCGCGAACACCGGATCGCCTCCAAGGATACCGAAACGATAAAGACGCGCGGGGAAAGCCCCGACCCACGCGTGTTTCGTCAATGGCCAGGATTTTCGGACCCCTCAGACTTATGTCCGAATACCGTTAATTAGACTGGTTTTCGTCCGTAAATCGACCGCGAAACTTGTCTATTTTCCGCTCGAAACCATGTCCAAACGGCGAAAATTAAGTAACGGCGAGCGTGCAACTTGTAGGGAAATAAAGTAATACTGAAGTTTGATGCGACTGGATGCGACTGGATAAACCCAGGTATCGTAGGAAGGGAGGAACTTCCATGACTAAGACCTAGCTAGTCTTAACTATGGCTCTTTCTGTGAGTTTCTATAATTTCTATATTCCCTTTATTTTATCTTAATTTCCCCATTTTAAGCGGCTTTCCGCTCTCCCCTGGCTATCATTTGACATCTATTTTGCATCTAGATGACTTAAATTGTTTATTGACAGCGCACCTTAATTGTTGGTAAAATAGTTGTCAAATTAAGCCCCGACATCAAAGGTCGGGTAAATTAACAACACTTTTCAAGGGGGCGCGTTTCATGCTTTATAAACTCAAAGTGAAGGCGGTTGAAAACCTCAAAACTAAAGATAAGCCCTATAAAGTCTCAGACGGAGGCGGCTTAAACCTTCTTTTAAGCAAGGCCGGATCCAAAACATGGGTTTACGCCTATCGATTCCAGGGTATACAGAAAACCTTGACGATCGGAAATTTCCCGGGGATAAGCCTAAAAGAGGCTAGGGAAATTCATCAGAAAGCCAGGGAGGCGCTTAATAGCGGCGTTGATCCTGGAGCCAAAAAGACGGCGGCGGAAGAGGAACCGCCCCTCACTTTCGGAGCTTTGGCGGAGGGGTTTTTTAAAGAGTTATCTTCCAGGGTTAAAGCTAGCTCGATTGAGCAGACAAGGCGGCCGCTTGACCTTTACCTCCTCCCGGCGCTGGAGGGGGAAGACGCGGCACGGATCCGCCCTTTTGACATCTCTTCTATTTTAGAAGGTTTGAAGGCAAAGGGGCTCTATAACACGGCGCGGCGGGCGCTCGCTCTCACCCGGCGCATAGTCAACTACGGTTTTTCACTGGGGTTGGCGGACAAGGGGCTAAATGACTTCACCAGGGGGCTTGACGTCAAGACCCCGCCGCCCTCCGGTTACTCTTTTCTGTCAGACCCCGCAGAGCTAGGGAAGCTGCTTTTAGCGATTGACGATTACAGCGGAAGATCCCCGTTTATAGGCAAGGCGTTAAAGCTCCTCCCTCTTGTTTTCGTAAGGCCCGGAGAGCTCGCAAGCGCCGCCTGGGAGGATGTGGACTTGCAAGCCGGACTCTGGACGATACCCGGCGATAAAATGAAAATGGGCCGGACGCACTTAGTCCCGTTATCCCGGCAGGCGGCGGACATATTTAGTGAGCTCCTCCCTAAAAGCGGATGCGGCGAATATGTTTTTCCGGCCGTAAAAAAGCCGGGCCAGCATATTCACAAGACCAGCTTAACTGATGCCTTAAGGCATGCGGGGTACACTTCCGCGCAACAGACCCCGCACGGCTTCCGAAAAACGGCCTCCACGCTCTTAAACGAACGGGGCTATAACTACGATTGGATTGAAAGACAGCTCGCGCATATTGACGGGGGCAAGGTTCGGGGGCTATACAACAAGGCCCTTTACCTTGACGGCCGCCGGGAGATGATGCAATGGTGGGCCGATTACCTTGACAGCTTGAAGGAGGAAGCCTTAAAGCGCTAAAAATAACCTCCCCCCCCTATAGGCTCGGATCCGGAGACTTTTTCAAGCCGCCGGATTCGGGCCCTTTCTTTTTTACAAGCCGTGTTATCAATTAAGCTAATAAAAGTTTATTATAGCCTACTAAGCATCATTATATAAAAAAATAGGTTCTTTCCAGCTAAAATTTAAACAATGGGTGCGGAAGCGCCCGGTCTTTGCCAAGTGTAAATTTTAATTTTGGGTTGGCCGACTGCACAAAGGCCGCGCCTGGAGCTGTGCGGAGCGGAAAAGCCCGCCTCACAATGGGCGAAAAAAGAGCGCTCGCTTTCTTTAACGCTGAAAATTAATAGATTATGTTAAATCCTTTTGTACAAACGGCGCCGCGGCGGCTCCCATCGGAAGGCGCCAGGGGGGGCAAAATTTTTTTTTCAAAACCTCTTGACAATGCTCAAATTAATGGTTAATATAAAAGTAATAAGCAAGGTAGCGCTTGTATTACTGTTTTAAAAATACCCGTATCTAGATAGAGGAGATTAATCGTGAATAATTCAATACAACAGGAGTATTACAGCGCCACAGAGGCAAGCAAATTCCTAGGGTTAAGCATAGCCAGTTTTTACAGGTATCTTAAAAGTGATGGCTTTCCCGCTCCCACGTTTATGGGCCCAACCCGTACCAAGCGCTGGAGCCGGAAGAAGCTTGAAGAATACGCCGAATCCAGGACTCTGAACAAAGAGGCCGCGGCTACGGAGTAAGGAAACAGAGGGAGCCCCGGGAGCACCCAAAACCGCAGAGGTAGACTCCTCTAGACCGGGCCCGCGGGCTCCCCTCTTAACACGTAAAAAAGGCGGCCGGGATACGACCCCAAACCGCCTAAAAGGTGATACTTTTTATATGGATAATTTAACAGGTAATACGCCCGCTGTCAAGGGTTTTATACCCACCAACGGCAATTTAGAGCTTTCCCCTCTGACAACGGCCGGGTATAACCTTTTTTCGGTAGAGCTTCACGAGCCGCTATTGATTGAGGCGGCGGAGAGGGAGAAGCTTTCTTCCCCGTTTTTCGCCCGGCTTCCGGACGGCGGTCTGTGTTATTTGTATCGCTCCCCCTTTGAGGACGACCTTAAAGAGCTTGGATACAAAGACAAAGAGTTTAAGAATTACAAAGGCGACCTGTTATTAAAATTTAGGAATGATTACCTTTACAATTTGCCGCTGGAAGGGCTTCCGGCGCGAAAGGTAAGACCGAAAGACGTCCCGGCGTTTTCACCGGAGGAGCTTCTTTCCGCCCTCTTCAAAGCGGCGAACGTCCGGGCGGAGGGAGAGCCAGACCTTAAGGACGAACAACCTTTTAAGATCGCGATCGGCAATTCCTTTCCATCTTATGAAGAGGCTTTAAGCATTAGGGAGCGTGTGCCGGAACACCGTCCCGGACAGGTTACCTTTATCAGTAAAAAGCACCTTTCCGCGGAACAATGGGATAAATATAAAGCATACTATGAAAAAAACGGGCTATGGGAGGCGACTTACACGATGCACGCCTTGCAATTATTTTGGGATGATTACAAATTGCACCCTGAACGCTTCCCGGGCTTCACAGAGGATGATATATGGAAAATTTACAATAAAGACTATACAGAGGCGGATATTTGGAACATCTGCGGAAACGTCTATCTTGAAGAAGCTAAGAAGCGGCAAGAGGAAGAAGTCTTCGTTATTTACGGTGGAATCCCCGCGGAGCTGCCTTTAACCACGGGTGAAATTAACGACATTAAAACCGCTGAAACTTCCTACCATAAAGAGGTCTCTTTTAAACTGGACAAAGTGATTAATGAACTCCGCAGAAGACGCGATAAATTAGCCGTTGTCAGCACTGGAAACGTTTCAAAAGAAGCGCCCGTTTTGTCCTCCGACTCCCTTGGATTCAGGCGCAAGCTGTGCCAATCCGGAGATGTGCCAGACGGCGAACCGGCCGAGCCAGATTCAGCCCTTGCCTTAACTCCCGCCGCCTTTGCGCCCACCGCCTTTGCGCCCGCCGACCCCACCGGGAATCCGCCCTCCTCTCCGCCCGTTTCTTCTTTCCCCCCCTTAAGCGCCTTTTTTGATACAGATGTCCCACGGGAGATGCTCCCGCCGGAACAAGAGCCCGCATCCGCGCCGCCGTGTTCTCTAGACTCCCTAGAAAACCGGCGAAGAGGCGAACGCCTGGAGGATGGGGAATTGTCCCCGCCCCCGCGTGCGCCCGCGCCCGCGCCCGAGCCAGAGCTTAACCATGAGCCCGATCCCTGGTATGACTATTTAAAGGCCCCCGCTCTTCCGGAAGAGTCGGAGGACGCCCCTCCGCTCCCTTCCGGCGGAGAAGAGAGAGGCGCCGCCTCCCTTTCGCCTGAATACGCCTCACCTTCCGAGCCAGGCGCTCTAGAATGCCCTCAGAGCCACGATCTCGAAAAAGACGGCCTAGACTATACCCCCGATCGGGTTTTCACGGCCGGACAGGATCCGGACACCTTTCCCGCCCCCGCGCGGGAGCGCGCGCCTGAAGAGGATTCGCCGGAGCCTTCGCTTGACTCTTCGCCGGAAGAGAAGGCGGAGCGTCTTTCCCCTGAATCTCACCCGGCCGAAAAGAACCCCGCCGCCGATCGCGTTCCTGGCGTTGTAATATCCCCTAGTATTGAAGAAAGCAAAGAGGGGGCGATATTACCAGGGCGAATGGACTATATCAAACAGAGGGCTAATCCGGCGCTGGGAAGGGTGAAAATATACGACACGCACCCGGATTTTGTCAAAATGAATGCGGAGCTTTTCAAAGACCCGGAAAGGCTCGCCGGGGCTCTTGGTCTTAAATATAAAATTTCTGGAAGTTACATTACAACTGGGAACGTTTTCGGAGACCCTGGAAAAAGCTTAGTAATCCAGATTAATAAACAAAGATGGGATGACTTCGCAACGGGTGAGGGCGGAGATCTAGTAAACCTTATTAAAATCAACAAAGGCTTCACCCATCAACACGAGGCGTTAAAATGGGCTAATGACTTTTTAGGCGGGTGCGTGTTGAACACGAGCACGGCGAATCCCCGCCCGGCGCAGTCAAAGAAAAAAGAAGATTTTCTTTTTTTAGAAGTTACTCCGGAAACGATGCCTTTTGATCCGTGTAAAATTTACCCGGACGACTTGCGCAAACTTAACTGGACATACGGACCGATCCCTTATATTAAAGTGAATAACAACGGCGATATAATACCGGCCTTTTGGTACATGCGGAGGGACTTTATACAAAATGGAAAAAAGAGAAAACAGAACTCTAATTTTTCATATGGAACAAACCTTTTAACAGGGGTTACCGGGTGGCATAACATAGGACCGGAGTCGGGAAAAGAACGGCCGCTTTTAGGATTAATCGATTTGATAGAAAACCCCGAAAAAGAGGCTAAAAACGCATTGGTCGTAGAAGGTGAAAAATGCTATTTAGCCGCTAAACATAACCGCGAATTTGTGAGCGAAGCTTTTTTTAACGGTGAAGACTCTTCCCCTTTCACTTGGAGCAACGGCGCCCACAGCACAGAAAAGACAGACTTCACTCCGTTATGTTTCTTTGAAAATATTATATTGTTCGCTGATTACGATGAAGCCGGATACATAGCGATGGCGAAAATACGGCGGTTTATTAATGACTATTGCGATAATAATTTAAACGGAGCGAAGCCGTTGATAAATGAAATAGCTTACCCTAAATGCGAACATGCTGATTTGGCTGATTTGATTGATGATTACAAGCGACTCAAGAAACCTACATGAGCTGTTTTTCAGCTCGCTATAGCTACTCAAGGGAGTTTATGATGAAGTATAAGGACATTGTCGAGTTTGTAAAGGAAAAAACGGTTGTAATTAACCAGGCCGATCACCCTCAAAATAAGAAGAAGGAAGAATTAGAAGGTCAGGGGATTCACATGGAATCCGACTTTTATATTTCTCCGAAAGAAATGAAAGAGAAATATTCAGCAATAAATTATTATGAAGCCCCACCTTTAAATAGAGAGTGGCTTCTTAAAGGCTTTCTCCCGTCAAATGAGATTGCTTTAGTCTGCGCTCCGGGAGGAACGGGCAAGGGGTTTTTTTGCCGACAAATGGGAATGAGATTAGCGGGCGGGATTGACTTTTTCGGATTCATGCCTACTAGGCCCTTTAGAACGCTATATTTGACTACCGAAGAATCGGAAATCGATTTACAGGAAACGATAAATTACGAAGCGGATCTAATTGAAGACCCGGAAATAAGGAAGCTGACTCTTGAAAATTTTTACGCTAAATGCGTTAAGATTAACCCTATGTTAATTGTCACATCTGGTGCTCCCGGATGGGCTTTTGATGAGGCTCAAATTGAGCTTTTAATAAAAACTATCATAGATAATAAAATAGAAGTATTGATCCTTGATACCTTGTCAAGAATTTTCCCCGTAACTGAAAACGATAACGCATCAGCTTCTGTGGTCTGTAACATGTTTAATGAGATAATGGCTAAAACAGGTTGCACCATTATCATAACTCACCACTTTACTAAAGAGGGCGGAGGATCTATAGCCTATCAAATCAGCAAAGGAAGGCTAGAAAAAGAGAGTTTATTAGCCACCGAAAAGAGAGTTAGCCACGCCCTAAAAGAAAGTCACGTAAGAGGAGCGTCCGCCTGGGTTTACAGCGCACGCGCCGTGATTACCCTGATGCCCTTTGATGCCGATGTGGCTATCAATTATTTTGATGATAGGGAAGCCCAAAACGGGCAGTATATTGCCGCTAGATTATCGAAGATAAATAACGCCCCTTATGAATCAAAAGTAATCAAATATTTTAAACACTTTCAGCCTGAAGATCGTAAATGCCCCGGTGGGTTTTTAGTAGAGGTCGTGGCGAAAGGACTTTTGAGAGCTAAGGAAGAAGCTAATCTTAAAGGAACAAAGCCACTTAGCGAAGCCGAATTGAAAAAGCTTGAAAAAGAAAATAAGGCGCTGAAAGTGGATAAAGAAAACAGTAAAAAGATAGGCGCCCTTATAGAACAGTGGAAAGAAGAAGGCTGTGACATGAATAAAGCTGTTACTCTTACTTTAACTGAGAGATTAAAGCCTCTTTTGAAAATGACCTCGCCGGGCACCTATGCCAAGGCGGTCGCTTTCGGATTAGAAAAGGGTTTGTTTGTAAAGATTGATAATCCTAAAAAACAAGGGGAGATTCTAATTTTGAAGAGAGATGAAGAAAAGTTTAAAGAAGAGGTTATTATAAATAGAAAATCTATTTAAATATCTTATTGTATTTTTACAGAAATAGCCCTAGTTTTCTCATTAAAAATAGAATTACTATTTAAATATTAAATTCTATCCTGTTTCTTTTTTCCTTTTTTCGCTCCCTAAAAATTACGGACAAAGAAAACTGAAACGGCTTATACAAGCCCTATCTCTCATTTCTCGCGTTTCTTTTTCCTGTTTTGAGAAACGCGCCACTATAATTTAATATAATATGGCTTATACAGGCCCTATCTCTCATTTCTCTTCTATTTTGAATTTTTGAGAAACGCGCCCTTTCTTTTAAGATGAAATGGCTTATACAAGCCCTATCTCTCATTTCTCGCATTTCTTTTTACATAAAAATTTAATGAAATGGCTTATACAAGCCCTATCTCTCATTTCTCATGCTTCACTTCTCTAAAGAGAAGAGACGGGCGCGCATAAAAAGGGCGCGCCCCTCTCTCTTGGTTTAATATCCTGGGAACTGAGCCGACGGAGTCAAGGCCGCTTTCAGCCGCCCGCCTTGAAAGCTCTTATTTTCGCCCTAGGGAGCCGCAAAGGGATTGGCAGGGGGAAAGAGAGGGGGAGAAGCGGAACGGCGGACGGCGGTCATTTTTGGAAGCCCTGGGAGGCGGACAAGGGGAGGCCCTGAATCTCCGGAGGCTAGGGCCCCAAAAAAACCACCTGGAAGAGGCGCCGGGCGGCTGGACGGTTTTCCGCAGAAAAAGTAAGGCGGATTCGGCGGCTTTTCCGGCCTGGAGCTTTCCCTTTTCCGCCGCGTGTATTTCCAGGGAGGCTTTTAAAGAGCGGAAGGCGGCTTTTTTAGGAGCCTTGGAGGCGGAAACGGGCGCTTTGAGAGCGGAGGCCGGAACGTTTCCGGGTGCTTTGCCGGAAAATCGCTCCCTTACTCCCTTTTGACGGCCTCCGGAGCTATAATCCCGGGGAAACAAGAGGGGTACGCACTGCGGATGCGCTCTATATATAGCGTCGGCTTTACCGATACTACTATATAAAAGGGTATATGTAATATATACACACCCTTTGACGCTTAAAGGCTATGGCATTCCCCTAGGGCTTCCAAAAAGGGCCTTCCTAGGGGCTTTTTTCCAAAATGGGAGGCTTAGTAAGGGTTTTTCCAGAAAATGCGGCTTTTAAGGCATCAGGAAGAAAGCCCGTAGCTGAATTTTGGCCGCAAATATACTGATTATAAATGAAAATAATTTATATACATAAATATCATAATTATTTGTTGATGAATTCGTGCTTATAAACGGGTAAAATAAGGCCGCACCTCCGGTTATATGCGGGGTAGAGCGTGTTTATTTAATTCTTGCTAGATTGAGAGTAACAGCCATGAGTAAACTTCAAAAATTGATAGATGAACTTTGTCCGGATGGTGCTAAATTTGTACCTTTAGGTTCGTTGATTGACTACGAACAGCCTTCAAAATATATAGTTGAAAATACAAAGTACAGCGATGAATACAAAATGCCTGTTTTAACTGCTGGGCAGTCATTTATTTTAGGGTATACAGACGAAGTTAATGGGATTTATAACGCATCTGACATTAACCCTGTTATAATATTTGATGATTTTACTACGTCGTTTCATTGGATTAAATTTGATTTTAAAGTTAAGTCATCCGCATTGAAAATATTAACTAACAAAAATCATGATATTTCAAATTTTAGATACCTATATTATGCGATGAAATGTATTAGATATTTGCCAACAACCCATAGAAGACAATGGATAGAGGTTTATTCTAATTTTGAAATCCCCCTTCCCCCCCTTCCCATCCAAGAAGAAATAGTCCGCATACTTGACACCTTTACGGAGTTGCAGGCGGAGTTGCAGGCGGAGTTGCAGGCAAGAAAAACGCAATATGAATATTACCGCAATAAACTATTATCGTTTGATGGGCGGGATGATGTAAAGTGGGTAGCGTTAGGAGAGATAGCAATCGTGCAATCTGGTGGAACACCTAAAAAAGATAAAAATGAATATTGGAATGGCGGTACAATTAAATGGCTTGGTTCAACTGTATGCAAAAATAAAAAAAATGTTAGTGAAGTAACATCATACATTACCGATGAAGGCTTAAAAAATTCATCAGCAAAAATAGTTCCATCTCAAACCACACTTATCGCACTTGTTGGTGCGACTATCGGTAAAACAGCTTTTCTTCCTTTCGAAGCTACTGTAAATCAAAATATTGCAACTCTTTTTCCAAAAAATTCTAATGTTCTTAATCCATCATACTTGTTTTATGGGTGCGGAACGCTATATGAAAAATTTGTTTCCTTATCCGATTCAAAATTACCAATGGCTAACCTTTCATTTGTAAAGAACCTGAAAATTTCATTACCCTCTATTGATGAACAAAAACGTATTGTGTCAATTCTTGATCGTTTTGATACGCTAACAACAGATCTAACATCCGGCTTACCCGCTGAAATTGAAGCAAGACGCAAGCAATATGAATACTACAGAGATTTGTTGCTTACATTTAAAAAGGCTACATAAGTTACAAACGTCTTTTTTCAGCCTAGCGGACACGCGCCGCATTTTGGGAATAACGGAGGCGGAGACCGGAACGGGCCAGGTTTTCCGGCCGGATGCTTTTTCCAGGCTCCCCCGGGACGCCTCCGGAGCTATAGTCCCGGGGAAACGGAGTAAAACCGCGCCCGGCGCTCAAAAAGGGCCCTCTCCGGGGCTTTTTTCTAAAATGGGAGGCTTAGTAAGGGTTTTTCCAGAAAATGCGGCTTTCAAGGCGCCTGGAAGAGGGATCGGAGCTCCGAAAAGAGGCGGATTCCCCCGGCGGCTCTTTAACGGGTGTAAAAAGAGGCTCGGATCTGAATTTTGGCCGCTAATTGTACTAAGCATAATTGATTATAATTTATACACAAATTACAATGCGGCTTTTTGTTGCTATTTTGTTGTTAAGAATGGAAAAAATCAAGCCGTACCCACGGTAAAAAGCGGGGTAGAGCGATTTTAGCTAAAACCTAGCTAGTCGGTCAGCCCCGAGTCTTGCGTGGCCACCCGTGAGGATGGTGACGAAGCGTAGACAGGGGGAGTAGCAGGCCAGCCATTGAGCACCGAAATTCGATTAGTTTGAGGAT
>JAISMF010000085.1 GCA_031276865.1 Deltaproteobacteria bacterium
ATTGAGTAATTAAAAAAAATCGGCGTAAATAATTTTTATGTAATATTCCTAAAATAATAAAGTGGCCGTCATAAATGGGGTAAAATTCTGTTGGGGCAAAAATGGGGGGGAATTATAGATTATTCCTTATAGTGAAACAATTGAACAACTTGCTATGGATATCAGATTTTTTTCTGGTTTAAAAATTCCAGATTCATTTATAGTTGCAACTGCTTTAGACAAAAATACAATACTTATAACTACCGACAAGAAAATTCTGAAATTAAAATGGCCTGGACTTGACGTTCGTTCAATTTTTTAATCAAATTAGTTTCTTTTACATTTGATGCTACTGCAAAAAGTCCCTGATTTTTAAAAAATAGAAATAATATACTTTATGAACTATAGGCTATTATAATTTATCCTATATTTTGTATGCGGTCGGAAAATATATTTCAAACTCAGACTTTTTGCACATGCATCAAAATTAATCCCAATAAGCCGAAACAACGAGCTTTTTCACATAAAAATAGAAAATAACCCTTATTTTATTATCAAACTGTCTAGATAATCCGCCCAGTCCTGCATCATTTTTTTCCGTTCCGGCAGGTACTGGGCGTGGTTATAACTGGCCCTGACGCTGTTCCGTTCGCTGTGAGCCAGCTGACGTTCGATCCAGTCGGTGTTATATCCCTGCTCGTTTAATAGCGTAGACGCCATCGCCCTGAAACCGTGAGGGCAAATTTCCTCTCTTGAATAACCAAGATACCTTAAGGCGGCGGTAAGAGTCACATCCGATATAGGCCTAGATATTGACCTCGATCCTGGAAATAAATACTTGGAATCACCCGTATATTTTTTTAACTCTTCAATAATTTTAATTATCTGGCTAGCTAAGGGTACAATATGCGGAGTTTTCATTTTCATTTTATCCGCTGGAATACGCCAAACAGCCGTTTCTAAATTAATTTCCGTCCATTCAGCCCATCTTAATTCACCAGGTCTGACAAAAAGATAGGGCAACAGCCGTAATGCGAATTTTACAGACGGCAACCCGTCATACTCATTTATTTGAGCTAATAATTTACCTATCTTGTCCGGGTTAATAATAGTCGCGCGATGGGTCACTTGTGGTGGCATTAACGCCCCTTTTAAATCTAAGGTGTAATCCCTCTCCATTACCCCGCTGGCGACACCGTATCTACATATTTGCGCTACAACGGTTTTTATCTGTAATTCCCAGAAAAGTTGTGACCACACATAAAAATGGCGTTAAATTATACTTTTTTACCACTCTCTTAATTTCTCTATTTATCGGTTCTTTGTGAATATTTACCAAAAAATATAATAATTTAGGCAGGTAATCGTAATAATTAAGATTAAGTATAGCTCATAAAAATTGCTAAAAAATGTGTTGACATCCCCTTTTGATTGTGTTAGCTTGTGGTATCAATAGTTTTAACCACAAGGTTACAAATCGTGAGAGGGTGATGATGGCCAAACCATTCATAGCAGTACACCGCAGCAAAGGCATTGAATACGCCAGCATCTGCACCCCCAAAAGGGTGGATGGAAAGAAAGTCAACAATCCAATCTATCTGGGTCGGGTCCTCAACCTGGAAGAAGGGAGATTCCGTAGCAAAGAAAGAGGTGAGTTCTTCTACTCCCTTGAAAAAGGATACTCTTACCCGACGGTTGATCCTCAGCTCACGATTAATAACGCCAAAGCCAGATGTGGTTTGAATCTTGGCCACGTATATTGCACTCACCTTTTGCTAGAAAGGACTGGATTGCTGAATTTGTTCAGAGAGACTGAACAGAGCTCTCCGGATACACTGTTAGCCTTGCTTATGCATAGATTGCTGGACGAATACGCTGACTCCCACGCCAACGCTTTTATGAATCAGACTTATACGTGTCTTTTATATCCCAAAGCCGACCTGACCTCCCAAGGCATAAGCAGATACCTGGAAAAACTTGGCCAGGAATCAATAAGAAAGGATTTTCACAGGCGATACATCAATATGATGTGCCCTAACAACAAATCAGTTGGAGTCCTTATTGACAGCACAGGTCTCTCAAATGACATTGACTTACCCATCACAGCGATTAGCAATCACGGCGGCGGCCCGGTAAATGAGATTAGATTAATATATGTAGTAGACAGAGAAACAATGAGCCCCATATATTATAGGGCGATCCCTGGTAATGTGGTAGATGTGGTAACTCTAAAGGCTACCATCAGTGAACTTTTAAGCTTGAATGTGAATATCGAATACTCCGTGCTGGATGCCGGGTACAACTCGGAAAGCAATCTTGAAGAGCTGTACAGTCTTGACATAAACTTTATGACAAGGCTTATATCGAACAGGGGTTTATACAAAGATTTACTGGCTGAGCATTGTGATTCAGTCATGAATGCGAGTAACCGTATCGTATATAACGGCAGGCTGATCTTTATGACAATGAACAAAGTGAAGCTTCCAAATAATCGTACAGCATATGCTTATATTGGGGTAGACTTTGATAAAAAGAGCATAGGAATAAAACAACTAAGTTTGCGTGAAGATCAAGCGAATCCCATGCCTGACGATGTCTATGACAAGAAATTTAATACAGCGGGAATGTTTGTCATGATCTCGTCTCTAGAAATGGACAAGAAAGAGGTTCTCCCTTATTATTATTCACGTCAAACTATTGAACAAATATTTGATGTTAGTAAAAATTATGCTAAAATGGTACCTCTTAATGTTCAAAAATTATCAACTTTTAATGGACACATATTACTATCATTTATTACAACTATTGTATATCTTAAATTACAAAAAATATTTCATAATACAAAATATAATGCTATCGATTTCATAACTGAGCTTCGAGGAGTTATCTGCACAGTCTATGACGATCACTTACTTGTGTTCGAACCAACGGCTAGACAAAAAGAAATACTAAAAATTCTAAAAATGGAAATACCTCTTAAAATTCCGATTAAAACCTAAGTGTCTGTCTAGGCATCCGCCCAAGAACTGAACAAAACACAAATGAGAAAGCCGCCCAGGTGGAAGCTAGCAGCCAGTCCGATTTCGTCAATCGTCTACCGAACGAGAAGCTTTGCAAGGGGCCCGCTCATTGTTTGCTCCCGTGACTGAGCCGCCCCGTCACCGGGGACTCAAGCATGTGGTCACAACTTTTCTGGGAATTACAGTTTATCTTTTTAACAGTCTGTAACGCCCCTCTTTCTTCAACTGGTCTAAGCACTTTTTCTAAAATAAGTCTAGGTGTAATATCTTGTAGGCTAACATTACCTAATTCAGGCAGAATAAACCTTTTTAAAAAACTTTTTTTAGTTTTTTTCTCTTTTTGTGATAAAGTTGTAAGAAATTTATCTCCCCATTCATCAGCTAAATCTTTAAAAGTTTTTGGCGCCCATTGTAAGTTCACGCCGTTGTTGTTTTGCAAATTCGTCCTGAATTCCAGGGCTATTTTTCTTGCACTGGCGATACTAATTATAGGCCAGTGGCCGAAAGTCTCTATGGAGGCTTTTCCGCTGGAATAATATTTCAACCGCCACGACTTGGTGCCGGAAGGTAAAACTTCAAGGTACAAGCCATGACCGTCGAAAACCTTGTAAGGTTTTACGGAAGCCATGAGCTTATCGATTTTCGGATCAGAAAGGGTAATATGACACCTCCAACAGTTCCATTACCCCACATATTACCCCTTTTGATAAAAAAATCAAGAGAAATTCCTTTTAATCATCCTTTTTGCTCTGAATAAAAAAAAGAGAAAAGCCTTATAATTTCCGGCTTTTCTCTTTTTGCTCTTTAATGAACTATATTGCTTTATTGTGCACTATTATATATTTGGTAGGCGTGAAGAGATTTGAACTCTTGACCACTACCGTGTCAGGGTAGTGCTCTCCCACTGAGCTACACGCCTCCGTTACCAAATCCGGGTCGGGGGAGAAGCGTCCGCCCCCCCCAGGCCGAAGGCCGGCGTGAATGGTAGGACGTCCACCGCACTCATATACGTTTCTTATACCCCCCGGGTCTTCCTTTGTCAAGCCCTATTAAGCCCCCCCGGACGTCATCCGCTTAAAAGCCTAGCCTAGGGGCTCCGGGTCCCGGCGAAATAAAGCCCCGGGCCCCCCTTAAGCTTGATCCGGGGGGTCCGGGGCCGGTATTTCGGTCCCGATCCTAGATGTTGATGGGAATGATGCTGGCCGTGATGAAGATGAGGAGCTCGGTTTTCGAATTTTGAATATTCTTCTCCTCGAAGAGCCAGCCCAAGAGCGGGATGGCGTGGAGGCCGGGGACCCTGGTTCCGCCCACGCTCTGGTTGTCGGTGATGATGCCGCCGATGACCACGGTTTCGCCGTTTTTAACCATGAGCTTGGTATGGGCCTCCTTCTTGTCGATGGAGGGCTCGTCGGCCGTTCCCAGCTTGGCTCCGGGGGAGTCCTTGGTCAAGGTGATCTGCAAGGTCACGATCTCGCCGTTCTCCTCGATGTGGGGGATGACCTCGAGGCGCATCACGGCGTCCTTGAACTCGGTGGAGGTGTTGGTGCCCAGGCCGCCGCCGGACTTGTAGGGTATCTGCTGGCCCTGCTCGATGTAGACAGCCTCGTCGTTGGAGGCCATGATGCGGGGCGAGGATATGATCTTGGTCTGGCCCACGACTTCCGAGGCGTTAAGCTCGGCGTTTAATAGAAGCGTTCCGGCCTTGTTGAGGAAGCCCATGCCCAGGGCCATTCCGTTGCCGCCGCCCACGCTCATGGCCCCGAAGACCTCGCCAGGCATGTAGTCGCCCTCGGTGAGCTCGGTGCCGATCAGCCCCGAGGTTTCGGAGTGGCGCTCGGACCAGCCGCGGAAACGGTCGTAGGCGCCGCCCCAGCGCACCCCCAGGGACTGCTGGAACAAAGCCGTGGCCTCCACGATCCTGGCCTCGATGAGGATCTGCTTGGTCACCCGGTCGTTGCGCTCGGCAAGCAGCCTGATGGCCCGCAGCGACTCAATGTCGTCCTCGACGTAGATGTCGTTTCCTATGACCTTCACGTTGCCCCGGGGGCTCTTGGCCTTCTCCAGCTCGGAGGCCAGGGTGGTGACGGAGGAGTATTTGGGGGTGTAGGTCCACTTTTCCAGGGAGACCCGGACGTTCGGATCCGAGAGATCGGGGGTGGCGCGGCGGATGTTGTCCTTGGTGTCTATGCGCAAAACGTTCCCGTTCTCCACGAAATCCAGATTTTTAGAGGCCAAGACGATGTCCAGGGCCTGATCCCAGGGGACGTTTCTGAGTTTCAACGTCACCTTGCCGCTGACCGCGTCGGAGACCACCACGTTCTTGCCGGAAACCTCGCCTATGAGCCTCAATATGTTGTGGATGTCGGCGTTCTGGAAATCCAGGCTGATGCGCTCGCCGGTGTAGACCTTCTCGTCGCCCAGCCCCAGGCCGGACAGGGCGCTTCCGGACCGGGCCTGCGCTGGAGCCGGCTGCGGCTGCTGCCTTGGCGGCTGGGCCGCCCCTCCTCCGCCCGGGTCGGCGGGCGGGGCGAAGGTCTGGGCCCCGCATATTCCGGCCGTCAGGAAAACAACCGACACGGCTAACATTAAAACGGGCGCGAAAGGCCTGAGAAGTACGGAAGGGCTGATTCTCATGGCAGTCTCCTCTGGTGCGTATCATGAACCGATTTTCGCGAGAAAACCGGAAACGTCGCTGCGCGGAAGTTAAGACGCTTTAACTGAATTCTCCAACAAACGGTCCGGTTCCGCGTTCATACGGAAAGGATCCGTTTCGTTGAGACCGCTCAACACATTAATCGGCAGAATCCAGCCGCTACTTTAAGAAAATTAGATCAGCCTAGCGCGTCTTAGATACTGTGCGAGCTTTGTTTAAACAGATATTCACCTATAATTTCCGAAAAAAGTTATATAAGGCTAATTTTCCATAACTGTGGAATAAAAAGCCTAAATACCACCGAAGCCGGCCGCGGCCGCTTCCCTCGGGGGGCTTAACGCCCAATCGTCCAAGTCCCCGGCCTTCAATTCCGGTTCGGCCGGAGGGCGGCGAAAAAAAGGCGGTAAAATTTCCACGGAGCGCGTCCGCGAAAATAAATCCGGAAAACCGTTAAATCCGGCCGCCGAAAAAAATTGATAATTTCCGTTTTCAACAGGAGAACGGCGGCCAAAACGATTCGGGACTGTCAGAGCGGATTGAAATTTAGGGTGATTTTTTTTAAAAGCCTTTCCGCCGGAAACGATAAATACGGGAATTAATCCGCCCCGGGGCGCTTTTCCCCCGAAATCCCGCAAAGGAAAGCCGGGGAAGCTTCATGGTTTTCAGTCTAACACGGTCCTTTAACAAGGCGCAAGCGCGCCGGACGCTTCGGCGCGTCGGAACCGAAAAAAAAACAGCGAAAAAACGGTTTAATTTTTGAAACTCAAGGTGACCGTCTTACCCGATGGTTTACCGTCCGGACCCAGCTCGTCAATTATCACGTTTGTTTCGGTGATTTCCCGCACCACGCCGTTTCCGGAACCGACCTTCGAGCCTTTCTGCACGTTGTAACCGACGCCTCCCACTTCCAGAAGGGCTATGTTGTACGCGGGATCGCTTTTAACCACTATGGCGGAGAGGTTCATATCCTGCAGGGGGAACTTTTCCAGATTGGCCGGATCTATCATGCCCTGGTTATCCAGGGCGTCGTCGGAATAAGAAGCGACCGGCGCGCCGGACGCCGCTTCCTGGCCGCCGGAAACGGAGGGGAGGAGCATGTGAAAAAGAGAGAGGCACAAAACTGCGGTTAAAAAGGAAAAAACATGTCTAGACATTTCCCGGCGCCTCCTTGGGAGCGCGTAAGGCCTTCGCCGCGTCTATGTTGAATGTGGAAAGGATGTTGACGGTTCGGGCGAAAATTTATCAGCCGTTCCCTTGAACTCCAGCTTTTCTTGAGACGGCGCCTCAGCTTAAGCTGAAGCGCGGAAACAGGAATGTGAGTTAATTTTCCAACAACCAAAAAAACGCGCGCGTCGGGCGAAAGACGAACGTAAAGACCGAAAAAACGCCCAGATCCGATTCGGTTCGATTATTTCGCCCAAGCGCCACGACGCCTTGGGTGTTTCACTATTTTCCCGGGGAAAATCGTGCGGCGTTTTTCGAAGCTGAAGCGATTTTTCAGGTAAAGCTCGAGTTAATTTTATCGCGAAAAAATAAAACGCCAGATCAAAAAACGGAGCGGTAAAAGCGGCGACGCTTTGACGGGTCCGCCTCCGAAAATATTTTTAAAACTGAGAAATAAATTAGAAAACCGGAAATGTGAATTTATAAAACCCGGAAAAAAGCTTATAAAACGCTGGAGCTTAATTAAAACAATCCGGAAAAAAACTTACAAAAAGCTGGAGCTTAACTTAAGAAAAGTCCGGAAAAAAACTTACAAAATCAGGGGACGCCGACTAAAAAAACACGGTTCGGCGAAATAAAAACAAAGAGGCGCGTCGATTTTTTAAAAAAATTTTAAAAATAAAAACGTTCCGCTACGGACCCCCCTTTCGGGTCGGTTGTGTCCGATTTTTTTAGGTGGTTCCGTCCTCGATGAAGCCCTCCTCGGGCAGGCCCGTGTCTATGGGGTTCAGTTTAAGCTCCGTGTAGCGGATGGCATGGTCGCCCCGGTAGTTGACCTCCGGCTCCTCGATCACCACCGAGGTGTCGGTTATCTCCCGCACCACCCCGTTGTTGGGCCCGATCTTGGTGCCTTTGCGGATGAGGTAGCCCACGCCGCCGCTGTCCACCAGGGCCGTGCTGTTTTCGGGATTGGGATGCACCACTATGGCGGTCAAGGTGAAGCTGTTCAAAGCCAGCCTCTGGATCATGGGAAGCCTCTTGTCGGCCTCGGGATCCTTCTTCTCCTGCACCCGGGGGCGCATGACCGTCTCGATGGGCATGAAGGGGTCGGCGATGTTGTTCACGTTCACCTGGTAGGAGGCCATGAGCTGTTCGTGCCATCTCTCCATCTCGTTGAAGACGGGGAGCGCCTCGGGGTCTTCGGGGGGCTTGGGCGGCTCCAGGATGGTGTCCACTTCCGGAACGTAGCCCGTCGTAACCCCGGCCTGGGCGGGCTGGGCCGCCTGGGGCGCTCCCGGGGGGGCGGGAGCGGAATGAGATGGATCGGCCACCAGCACCTGCGGGGGATACTGGGCATCCTGGGTCGCGGCCGGAGCCGCGGGCGGCTGGCCGTAGGGAGACGGCGCCTGAGCCTGGGGCGCCCCGGCGCCGGCGGCCGGAGGCGGGTAGGCGGAGGCCGGAGGGGCCTGGACCGGAGGATAGGCCGCCCCGGCCGGGGGGGCCTGGGGGCTCTGGTCATAGGGAGGCTGGCCGGACTGGGCCAGGGGGGCGCCCGGCGGGAAGGGCTGGGCCTGAGCCGGAGGAACCGAAACGACCTGGGTCGGCGGGAGCGGCGGAGAGGAGAATCCCGGACTTTGGGGGGCGGGTTCCGCCGGCGCCGGCGGGAGGTTGGCCCCGGGGGCCGCCGGAGCCTGGTCGGGATACAAAGCCTGCCCGGGCTGTGAATACTGCGGCTGAACGGCCTGCGACGGCGGCGGCGCCTGTCCTGGCGGGGGCTGAAGCGGCTGGGCCTGAACGGGCGAACCCGGCTGGGACGGATAAGGCTGGGCCTGGGCCGGCTGGGGCGGGTAAGGCTGGGCCTGGACCGGCTGGGGCGGATAGGGCTGAGCGGGCGAACCCGGCTGGGGCGGATAAGGCTGGGCCTGAACCGGCTGGGACGGATAGGGCTGGGCCTGGACCGGCTGGGGGGCGGGCGCCGCCTGGGCCAGGAGCTCCCCCGTCCAGGCGGGGAATCCGGCCGGGAGGAGAAGGGACCCGGCCCAGAGGAGCAGGGCGGCTCCCAGAAAGGCCGGCGGTCCGGTTTTAAACATTCTGGCCAGATTTGACATAAGCTTTCGCTCGATTGGGATCATCCCCCTCGATTCGGGGCGGGGGCCGGAGGCTGGGGAACGGAGGCGGAAAGGGACGGGGGCTACTTCTTCTTGGGCGCGGTCTCCACCGTCTTGGCCTCATCCTCGGTTAAGGTGCGGTAAGTGCTGCCGTCGCACTTGACGCTCAGGTTTATGAGCAGATTGTCGCCCAGGACGGGGGTGTCCATGCTGATGGTCTTGATGTTGATGATCCTCTCCATCTGGCTTAAGGTGTAGAGGAACTTCAGAACGTTTAGGAAGGGCCCCTGGAGGTTCATGGAAAAGGGGATCTCGGCGTAGTCGGGGGTGAGCACCGCCCCCCTGGAGCCGGGGGCGAAGAGGATGACCTTGATTCCGGCCTGGGCCCCCAGATCGGAGATTATCTGCATGAGCTGGGGGACCTCGTTTTCCGAGGCGAAGAAGGACTCCAGATAGTTGTGGATCTCTTTCACCGGCGCCACGTAGGCGGCGATGGGCTTGTGCTTGTTGACGTTGGTCTGCTCGGTCTTGATGGAGGCGTTGAGGCCGTCTATCTCGGCCTTCAGGGCCATCTTGGAGTCGTTGTAGGGCTGAAAGTAGAGCAGGTAGAAGGCGGCCAGGAGCGCGGCCACGGAGCCTATCAGGATGGCGGTCTTCTGGCCGGATTTCAACTTCGAGATCTTGGAGAAGAAATCGCTGCCGCTGTCGGATTTTTTGGCCTGGGCCTTGGCCATGGAAAACCTCCGGACCGGTGTCCGGCTTTAAAGGCCGGACGGGGAGATAAAAACCGAAACGAGGGGAAAAAAAGCGCGCCCCGAAGGCGGAAAGCTAGAGGGTCTTCTGCTCCGCCTCGTTTTGGAGGGTCTCGGCCAAATTGGGGGCCGCGACCGTCACCATCTGCACGAGCTTCTCCCGCGGCGGAAGCTCGATGCTCGCGAGGCCGTCTTTTAAGAGCGTGGGGCTGTCGAAGTGGGTGTCGGCGATGAAATCGAAGGTGAAGAGGGTCACGCCGTTGATGCTGGTCTCCTCCGAGCGCACCAGCTTCACGTTGGAGAGGTGGGGGTTCTGCTCCAGGCGCATATGGAAGTCCGCCACCACCTGGAGGTCGATGGCCATGCCCTTGATGGTCAAAACCTTGTTCGCGTGGTTGAGGCTGGTGAGCCAGGAGGCCTGGTTTATCATCTCATGGGCGACGGAGTCGAAGAGCCGGGTCTGATCCCTCCGGCGCTCCTCCAATTCGGAGATGACGGCCACCTGCTTGAACTGGTTCACGAACTCGGTGGTCTGCTCCAAGGCCTTGGTGCTGGTGGTTTTGAGCTGGGCGAGGTCCTGGGTGAGCTTGGTCTTTTCGTCCGTGAGCTTGTTTATCTCGGCGTCCATGACGAAGGACTTGAAAAGGTAGAGACCCAGCCCCGCCGCCAGGAGGACGAAGACGAAGATGGTGACCGAGAGTTGTCCGGTCGCGGTCTGCTTGAAGGACTCCAGCGGCAGGAGGTTGATCTTGATCATCATAGGGTTTCCACCTTCCTGATGGCCAGACCGAAGCTCACGGCCATCTGCGGGCCTATGTAGTTGAGATAAGCCGGATCGAACTTCTTGGGGTTGAACTTCACGTGGGCGAAGGGGTTGAAGATCTCGGTGGACACCTGGAAGCGGCGCCCTATCTCCTCGGCGAGGCCCTTGAAGAGGGCCGAGCCGCCGGCCACCAAGATGCGGGAGGGCGTGTACTCGGGAATCTCGGCCCGCACGCCCTCCAGGGCGCGGTCGATGGCCGCCTCCCAGTTGCTCACCACCCGGTCCACCACCTCGGCCACCTCGTAGGGGTTGGACACGGGAAGGGCGCCGAGCTTGATGGCCTCCGCCTCCTCCGGACTCACGCCGAAGGCTTCCTCCAAATCGTCCGTTATGCGCTGGCCGCCGATGCTCTCCTCCTTGATGGTGTGGGGCACGCCCTCGTAGAGGATGGTGATGTGGAGGAGGTTGGCGCCTATGTCCAGGAGGATGACGTTTTCCCGGCTGTCGGGGTTGAGGAAGTCGTAGGCGTTGAAGAAGGCCAGGGCGTCCACGTCTATGACCGCGGGTTTGAGCATCTTGGTGAACGCCAGGGCCTGGATGTAGCCGTAGACCACGTCCTTGCGGGCGGCCACCAGAAGGACGGACATCTGCCCCGTCTGGTCGTCGGTGCCGAGGATGTGGCCGTCGATGATGACCTCGTTTATGGGGTAGGGGATGTACTGCTCCGCCTCCAGGGCCAAAGAGGCCCTCAGCTCCTTTTGGGAGGTGACGGGCATGGTTATCTTCTTGATAATCATGGTGTCACCGCTCATGGAGAGGGCGGCGAACTTTCCCGCGCCGAGCTTGCTGCTCTTGGCCACGGCCTTCATGGCGGCGGCCATGGCGTTGCGGGCGGGGACGGGCTGCTCCTCCCACTGGTTCATCACCCCGACCGGAAGCTGGGCGATGCCCAGGCCGGCCAAGGTGACGGTGGCGGAGCGCCCCTTCCCCTTCAGGTTCAAAAGCAGGGCCTTGGCGGCGAAGGTGCCTATGTCGAAACCGATGACGGACATTACGGGCTGAAGTCCTTACACGGAAGTAGGCGCCCCGAAACGGAGCGGAGGCCGCCCGGGGCGGCGGAACGGGAAAAATCGGAGGCCTGAAGCCGGACCCCGGCGGGCCCGGAGCGGAGGAGTCGGCGCTAAATAAGCCTTCCCTCCGCAGCCCGCACCCCGGGCGCGGTCCGCCCCGGCGGGGCTGAAGCAGGCGGGGCGGCGGCGGTGGATTCAAATTATAGCGCGATCCGGCTCCGGTTGTACAGTTAATCGGAAGAGGGGTCCGGAACCCGAAGCGACCCGGCCAAAAGACGGGGCTTTCCGACGGAAAAGGGCGCTTTCCCGGAAGGGCGCGGGCGCCTCGGGGAAGGCGGGCGGCTTTCCCCGCGGCGCCCGGGCCCGCGGGT
This sequence comes from Deltaproteobacteria bacterium, assembly GCA_031276865.1. Lineage (GTDB taxonomy): Bacteria > Desulfobacterota > Desulfarculia > Adiutricales > Adiutricaceae > JAISMF01. The sequence goes on from JAISMF010000085.1 coordinate 11,881, forward strand.
CGGAAAGGCCTCTTTCCGGCGGACGGACGGGCGCAGGATCCAACGGCCCCCCCCTGGACGGCTTTCCGGGCGTTCCCTCCCCGGCGTGGGAGAGGGCGTGGCGGCCCGAAATCCGGCTCGGCCCGGAATCAGGCGCTGCTTAAAAAACCCGGGGCGCCCCCCCGGCATGGGGGGCGGAGGCGGTTGGGGGAACCTTGGGCGGATTTTCCGAAACCCGCCCGGACCCTCTTCGGCGGCGAGGGCGGGGACGGGTCCGGGTTCCGGGGTGGTCTTTTCCGGCGCCTCGCGCCCCCTCCCCGGCATGGGAGGGGGCGAAAGGTCGGCGGAATCTTGCTTAGGGGGTTTACGAGAATCCGGAAGACGGCCGGGAGCACTCCGGCGGTTTCCGGCGGGGAAACCGGAGCTCTCTTAGAGATCGGTGAAGATCTTGTCCTTGTCCTCGAGTGAGTAGCCCAGGGCGAGAATGATCTTGCGCTTGGTTTCCATACGGCATTTCTCGCCGTTTTCGATGCGGTCGATGGTCATCGGGGAAACGCCCGCCTTGCGGGCGAGTTCCGCTTTGCTGAGCAGAAGCTGCTCGCGGAGGAGTTTCAACGAATTCTCGGTCATAAAGGTTACCTCTTTTCTATGGTGGGCGGCGCTCTCGAAAGGAAAGCGGATCCGCTTTGAGTGTTGTTCGAAGAATAATTTATAAGTTTTAATCTGTTGTTGTCAAGAAGTTTTTGTTACTTATTATTAATTATTTTGAAGTATACCTTGTTCAGTGGAGAGAGAGCAATTCAGCTCAATATCTGGGAACAATTCGGAAAAAAAATTTTCAGAGCCTGACCTATGCGCCTCTAATAAAATATTTTGAAAGGGAATAGCAAAGTTTTTTCAATAGGCTGAAGAGCTGGAAATATTGTTTCCGACTTTTGCGCAATTAAGAGGAAAGGCGATAATTTTGCACACTTGAAGATGATCTTCAAAAAAATTATTTCGCGCGATAAGAAGAAAAAACTTAAGGATTTAAAATTAACAGACTGATTTTTTCGCTGGATTTTTCACGCGCGCGTTAAAATTTAATTTAATTTCGTTCAATTCAAACGAAAGAAACGCGTTTCGGCGCTTTCACCTTTCAGTCAGGCCATATAAGGGACAGTTGTTTCAAAAGAGACTTGTTCCCCTTGATTTTCAAACGTCCGGTGAAAAAGGCCATGGCGGGGGACAGAGCGCGGGTGGCCACGCCTATGAGGGTGTCGGCGCCGAGGATGATCGAGGCGTCCGTTTCCCCGCCGGCGTAGACGCTGACGGCGACGGCGCCGTTTTGGCAGCTCACGAGCCAACGCCTGGGGTCCTCCCCCTGGACGTCCAGAAGAACGCGGCAGTCCGGCGCGTCCGCGGGCGGAACCGCTGTCCGGGCCTTGCTCTCCATCTTTTCAAAGAGCTCGTCTAGGTTCATAAAATCCTCTAAATAACGGGAAACGCCCGCCGGGAGCGGACGGGCGCTCTAAAAAAGCCGCCCTCCGGAGGCGGAAAGGGCCTAACGGCGCGGGCGGGGAAAGGGCGTTTTCCGCCGCTCCATGAGGTTAACCTCAAGCGGCGCCGGAGCTTTACGGCGGCCGCCGGCGAAAAGCGGCGGCCGCGCCCCGGCGAGCCGGGGCCGCGGGGAGGTTTAGTCCCCAAGGGAGGCGAACCCGAAAAGTTTGAAAAAAGGCGCTATGACGGACGGTTTCCAACGCGCGCCAGCATAGCACAAATTATCCCCCTTTCCTATAATTTATTTTCGATGACTCATAACATGCCCGTAATTCGAAATAAATTCCTAAAGTCAAGCTTTTTTTCCCTAGGCTATCGCTCCTTATTCTAACGATACTTAATCATCAGACGATTCGCGGGCATTTATTCATCTTTAACGCGCTTAAGGGGGTTAAAACCTCATAGACTTTAACTCAATGTGGGAATTTTCACGCCTAATCGGGAATTATCTTGAATTTTCCTTCCCTTTGGGCGCGTTTTCGCCGCGATCGGATATCTTTTTTTCCAGATGAAATTACACTATAATCAACTCGGAAAGCGTCATTATGTCCAGCGGAGGGTAGCCCCATGCCAACCGGCCCCCATCAGGGAGGAAAGAAGATGAAAAGGCCCAGGGCCCTCGCTTCGCGCCTGGCGGCCCTTTGCGCTTTCGCCGCGCTCCTGGCCCTCCCCCCGGGGATCCGGGCCGACCCCCCGGGGATCCGGGCCGAGGTCGACTCCTTCAACGTGATCAGCTGGGCGTCCCCCGTGGGCTCCCAATCCCTGGCCTTCGAGACCCTGTACGGACTCAAGAGTTGGATATCGTTCGTGAACGCCAACGGCGGCATCGCCGGAAAGACGCTGGAGTTCCAGAGCGTGGACATGGACGACTCCGCCCCGGATTTCATCGACATGCTGGACGCCTTGGTGATAAGGGGTCAGCCGGACGTGGTGGTGGGCGGGGCCGCGAACACCCGTCCGCATCAGACGGCGGAGTATTTCCGCCGCATCGCCCTGCCCTGGTTCGGCCCCTGGACCATAGACCCGCGGCTGTACGCGGATCGGGACGACGACCCCATAGGGCTCATCCCCTCGGCTCCGGCGGAGATGGACATGCTCTTCGACTACATAAAAAAGACGCAGCGGCCGGGGCAAAGCGTCCACTTCTTCTACTCCGACGGCCTCGAAAACTCGCAGGCGGTATCGTCTCTCGCCCGGGCCAAGGCCCGCTCCTTCGGCTTGGAGGTGAACCTCGTGGCGCTGCCTCCGGATTTCAACGCCTGGCGCTCCCTTAAGGACAAAATCAGCGACTACAGCTTCATCATCCTCTGGACCAACCCCGGTCCCTCGGCCGCGATCAAGCGACTGCTCTCCCCCCTCCTCCCCAACTCCCTCTGGCTCACCAACTCGTTAAACAGCCCCGACCACGAGATGATGCAGATGACGGCCGGCGCCTGGACGGGGGTGGTGTTTCCGAGCGTGCTCGTCCCCTCCGAGGAGATCCGGGACGTATACCGCACCGTCTTGCGGAAATACTCCCTCCCGGGTCTGAACCCCGACTACCAGTCCTTTCTGGGTTTCGGGGAGGGGCAGCTCCTGGCGCGGGCCCTCGCGGCCGCGACGGCCGCCTCGCCCAAACCCCTTTCCGGAGACATCTACAGCGCCTTCAAAAAAATCGATTTGGAGGGGACGATTCTTTCCGGAAACAAGCCTCCCTCCGGAGCGGACGATCCGGGAGGCGCCTATCTGGCCATCGTGATGCCCAAAGGCGAATGGATGTCCCTCGAAAAGGCGATCCAGAACCTCTCCGGAAAAAACCTTCAATAACCGGAGGTCTCGACCAATCCCCGCGGGCTTTCCCAAACCCCGAAACCTCAAGGTAATTTTAGGAAAGTTAGATTTTTTTTAAAAAACCGTGTTCCCTTCCGAACAGGATGTTTTCACCCGAAATTTTAAAATGGTTTTCGCCCGCGATATTAATGTTTCAAATTTTTTTCAAAGCTCCAGCATCGCTTTAATAAAATTAAAATTTACTCGAGCTTTGTCAAAAAAGCCCCAACCAACAAGACCTGGACCGCCGCGGGCGGATTGAAGGAGATCCGAAGGAATTGGAAAAACAAAAGTGGGGGGCGGACGCTTCGGACGAAAAAAAAACGCCCGTAAACAATTCAACCGGAACGCGCTTTCGCGAGCCTCTTCCGGAAAACATGGGCGCGCCGCTTTTAGGTCGGCCGTTCAACTTTTCAAAAAAGGGAGGCGCGAAAAAGGGAGGAGAATGAATAATTTCCGCCGCCTGTTTCCGCCCTGAGGCCGCGGCGGGAGCTTGACAAGCGAGGCCGCCACATGTCAGCGCGGGACGGGTAAAGGTACCGCATGTAGGCTAACGCCCGCGGCTTTTTCATTCGTAATTTTTTCGATGGCGGGATCCGGCGAAGGGGGGGGAAAAATCTTTTTCGCCTCCGTTTTCCAGCCGCCGCTCGGTAAGGGCGCCGCTTTTAAATTTCGCGCCGATTCGCGCCTTAGGACGCGGACTATTATGAATCATCCCATATTTCGTAGTCGCCTCTAGACGATCTTCTTTCGACGACTATTATCCTACTCGATTTTGAAAACGCCCTATTTTTTCCCGTCCATCCTTCTCTTTTCATTCTTCGGTTTTCAGTTTCGCCTGACCGCCAAAACCCCCGAGATATTCGAATATGTGAAATTAGCCACTTTACGCGTGATATTTTCATTAGATTCATCCCATATTTCGTATAACGTCACTATCTATTTTTCCGCGACGGACTTTTCGCGCGCCCTCCGATTTTTTCGTTTTTTTTCGTTTTTTCTTTTTTTCGTTTTCACGTTTTTTTTCGCGACCGCGTTTCCCCGCTTTTCCGCTTTTTTTGACGCGCGCGCGGAAAGTCGCCGCCGTTTCAAAATTTAAAACGCGCCAACACGCTTTATAGATGTGGGATAATTTTAATTATTCCATACAATGCGCGTCATCTCCAATCAAATTGTGAATCCGCGCTTTTCGCTCCCGCGTCTTTTTCAGCGCTCTTACTTTTTCCTTTTTCAGCTTTTTCCCGTTTTCCCGTTTTCCCGTTTTCCGCCGCTTTAACCTGAAAGGATGTTTTTTATGGCCACCGACACCAACGCCCCCTCCCTGCGCTGCCCCGGCTGCGGCGGACAGGTTCGACTCCCGGCCGACGTCTGCCCCGAGTGCGGCTACAGCTTCCGGGAAGGCCGAAAACCCGCCCCGGCGCCGGATCCATCCTTTTCCGATTCCGACGGGCGCCGGAAAACGGTCATGCTCCTGGGCGCCCTGGCGGCCCTCCTGCTCGTCGTCGTCTTGGTCTTCGCACTCTCCGGCTCCGATAAAACGGCCTCCGCTCCTTCGCCTCCGCCCCAGGGAGGATCCATCCTCCAGGAGCCGCCTAAGGCCTCCATGCCCGTGTACATGAGGCCGCAGCCGCCTTTGAACCGCGCCCGGGAAGCCGCGGAGGGGGTGGACGATAAAAACGAGGAGATCGAAAACGTCTACCGGGAGACGAAGGACGGGGAATAGCCCTCCCCCCTCACGCCGAAGCCAGGGCCTGGGAGAGGCAGTGCTGGAGGAAGGCCAGGCACTCGAAGCCCAGGATCTCCGGGGAATGGCTGTCGAAAAGGACGTTAAGCTCCAGGGGGAACTCCTCGTCCGGCTCGACGTAGATCACCCGCAGGCTTATCCGGGGAAGCACCCTAAACTCCCAGAGATGGCCTCCGGCCGGGTGCGGCCCCAGGTATTCGCCCCCCAGCCTCCCGGCCGCCTCCCGGAAGCCGTCGTGGCCCTCCCGGCCGAAACGCTCGTACATGGGGCCGTTTAAAAGCGAGCGGTTGTCCCCCTGGTTGCGGCCGCGCATGACCCCGGGAAGCTGGAAAAGGGCGAGGAACTCCTCCCCCGGCCCGCCCTCCCCTTGGGAGAGGGCGTAGTGGACGAGGATGCTGCGGAAGTTGGGATCCGACGCCTCGCCGTCCGCCGCCTCCACCCCCTCCCTGCTCAAACGGTAAAGCCGGCCCAGAAACTCGATTTCGGCCCCGTCCTTCGTCTCTCTCAGCCCCAGACGGGCGCAGCTCGAGGCGAAATCGAAATCCTTAAGGCCGGGCGCCAGATTCCGGTAGTTTTTCTCGTAACCGCTAATTTCCATTTTAAACCTCCCGACGGCTAAAAAAATACCGCCCGCGGAAGCCCCCCCGAGGCGGCCTTTAGCCGCCTCGGGGGGGCGCCCAAAATTCGACCTTCGGAGCCGGCTTCCTTTTTGGGAAAAGCTGGCCCGAAACTTGCTCTTAACCAAAAGACAGCCCCCCGCCGGCTCCGGCCGGCGCGGCTCGAACGAAACGGTGAAACATGGCCGCTTTCAAGTTCAATTTGGAATTTCTCCTGACCCTCAGGCGCCGCCTCGAGGAGCAGGCCGCCGGAACCCTGGCGAAAAGGCTAAAGGTCATAAGGGAGCTCGAAGCGCGCGTGGTCGACATGGAGCGGGTGAAGGAGACCCTTCAAGACGATCTAAAGGCGCACATCGAAAAGGGCTCGGCCACGCCGCCCCTTTTAAACATGTACAGCGAGTTCCAGGCCAAGCTTTTCCAGGACAAGATGAACGCCGAAAAGCTCCTGGAAAAAAGCCGCCTGGAAGAGGTCAAAGAGAGGGCCGCCCTCCGCAAGCGCGTCATGGAGCGCCAGCTCATGGAGCGCTTCAAAGAAAAGAAGGCCGACGAATGGAAGGACGGGGAGCTTAAGCTGGAGCAAAACGTGATAGAGGAAATGGCGGCCCTGGTGAAGGCCCGCAAAATCAGGATGGAGAAAGATGGCACGTAACTTTAAAACGGCGGAAACGGTCCGGGGTAAAGCCCCCGGCGCCGCCAATCCGGTCCGCCCCAATCATGGGCCGGCGGATTCGTCCGCCCCCTCGTCCGCGGACCGGGGGGGAGCCCTCTTTCCGGCCGAGCGGAACGACCCCCAAAAGCCCGCGCGGATCTTCACCGGCCTCAGGCTCCTCATCCTTCTGGCCCTCGCGGCCCTCATCGTGCGCTTGGCCTTTTCCGGCTTCTACTTAAACGGCGAAGGCGGGCCAGCCCTCCCCGAGATGCTCCCCTCCAGCGCCAACGCCGCGGCTCCGGCGGCCGCCGGCCCGGCCCAGGCCGCCCTGCTCCCCGCGGCCGCCTCCCCCGCCGCGGCGGGGGCGGCCAGCGCCATGTTTTCCGGCGCGTCGGTGTTTTTCACCGGCGGGGGCGCGGCGGGCGTCCCCGCCGCCGCCCAGAGCTCCGCCATACCCCTTCCGCCAAACGAGGAGGATCTTAGAAATCCCGTCGTGCCGGTGGGTCCCGACGCCCCCTCCCCCGCCCCCTCGCCGGCCGGGGCGGCCCGGATTCCTTCGTCTCCGGCTCCTCCGGCGCGGTCCGCCCCGCCCTTGACGGCGGCCCCTCCGGCCCCGGGGAGCCTGGCTCCCGCCGGGGCCTCCCCGTCCCAAAGTCCGCCCCCCTCCGCCGCCCGGCCTCCCGCTCCGGCGGGGGCTTCGACTCCCGCTAGGAGCTCCGCTCCCCCGGCCGCCGCTCCCCCGGCCGCCGCCCAGAGAAGCGCCGCGCCCGCCGGAGCTCAACCGGCCGCCGCCCCCCAGAGGAGCGCCGCTCCCGCCGGCGCCCAGCCGTCCGCCCAGGCGCCGGCCGAGCGAAACCGCCCCGCCCAGGCTCCCGCCGCCGCCTCGCCGCCTCCGGCGCTCCCCGGACCCGCCGCCGGCTCCGAAACGCTGGCCCGCCGCGAATTCGACCTCACCCAGAGGGAGAACGCCCTCGCCATGCGGGAGGACGCCATAAGGAAGATGGAGGAGGATATTCAGCGCCGCGAGCGGGAGGTGGCGAAAATGGAGGAGCAGGTTAACCAGACCCTGGCCCGCAACGAGGCCATCATGGACGAGACCAAGGTGCTGCAAGAGGAGTATAAGAAAAACCAGGACGCCCTGAAAAGCCAAAGGGTGGAGCACCTCGTGGCCGCCTTCAAGGGCATGAAGGCCGAGCAGGCGGGCGCCCTCATCAACAGCATGGAGGACGGCGTGGCCGTGGCCATACTTTCCGCCATGCCCGGCGGCAACGCGGGCAAGATCCTGGCCATGGTGAACCCGGACAAGGCCGCCCGCATCGTGAAGGCCATAACCGACCAGCGGATAGACCCCAAGACCCTCCTGGAGGGGACCCAATACGAGGTGCCGCCGGCCTTGTAGAGCCCACCCGGGAGACCCTGGTCCCGCCCGGGGCTTCGCTCCCGCGGCCCCATGCGGGGGCTCCGCCTTCCGCGGGCGGATTGTATCCGCCCGCGGAAGACTTTGTCAAAAAATATAAAACGCCCCGCCCGCCGAAACAGGGGCCTTCAGGAGGCCTTCCGGTAGCGTTTGGGATAGTCCTCGTCTTTCTGGGCTTCCGCCTCCGCCTCTCCGGACGAGCCCTCCCCCCTGGAGCGTCTCCTTTCAACCCTTCTCCGCTTAAAAAGCCGGAAAAGGAAAAGCTCGAAACAGACGGGAAAAAGAAAAAGAAAGGCCGTCCAGAAGATCCGCCAGCAGAGGGGCGTGAACTGGGAGGATAGCTCGTCCCAGAAGAAGTCCGGGTAGAAACCCTCCCGGAGGCTTTCGAGCACGCTGGACTGAAAGTCGACGTAGAACTCGTCCGCGCTTATTTCGCTCACCCGGGGATAACGGGCTAGAAGGGCGTTTTCAAAGGCGTTCTTCAAACCCATCTTCAAAGCGTAGCGCACGGGACCCGCGATCTCTAAAAGAAGGAAGTTTCCGTCGAGCGCCTGGAACGCGCTCTCGTCCACGTAGACGGCCAGGACCTCGGAGACGTTGGGAAAAAACTCGGAGGGGAGGCTCCCTCCGCCCGTCGCGGCGTGAATGTCGGAAAAGGCCCGGCCGGCGGCCGAACGCGAGGCGCGTATTAAATCCTCCTCGTGCGCGGAAAAGAGCTTTCCCGTCTCGTACCACAATCCGATGACAAACGAGAGGAAAAGAGCCGTGACCGTCATGACCGCGGGAACGTAGAGGTAGAAGCCTTTAATCAGGAAATCGTAAAACCTGTTTTCACGTTTAAAGGCTCCCCTTCTTCCCAGAAAGATCACAAGCGACAATCCGAACGTGAAGCCGATGGCGGATCCAGCCACGGCGAACCAGAAAAAAGTTTTCAATCCGAAAAAATCTATGTAATTCAAAACAGTTCTCCTTAAATACGCTCCGGCGGTTTTAAAAGAAGAAAAAATCATGGCGGGATTGCCGACCGGAATTTAAATTAATGAAAGACACCGGAAATATTTTTTCCGGACGCGTTTCATTTCTGATTTTTTAAAATTATATTACCGTCGGAAACTTCAAGTCAAGATAAAAAAATGACCGCTATTTTACACAGGGACGACTCGCGCTAAATTTTTTTAAAAATTTTTAGCGTGTTTTCATTTTTTTTAGGATTGTTTATTTTATTGACATCTTTTTGGCTATTTTTAAAGCCGGATAATTATTGTTTACTTATTCTTACTTGTGGATTGCCAAAGACGCTTTAAAAAACAACAAAGCTTAAATGTTTTGTTTCAAGTTGATTTTATTATCATTCAAGATCATATAAATTTAGCGCTTTATTTTTATTTTTTTTCTTATCGTTTTCATCCGACCGGAGGATGTCTTCCCCGAACGTATCAGGCTTCAAAACCGAAGCTAAAAAATCCCCCGCGGATATATTTTCCCTTCCTCCTAGAAAAAATGGACGTATTGAAAAAAAAACGAACCGAATTAAAAACAAAACGGAAAAAAAACGAAGCGAAGAAAAACAAACCGGAGAAAAACAAACCGAATACAAACAAACCGGAGAAAAACAAACCGAATAAAAACAAACCGGAAAAATACGAATAAAATAAAAATAAACCGGACAAAAACGAAGAAAATTAAAACAAACCGAAAACAAACGAAGAAAATAAACCGGAAAAAAACGAAGCGGAGGAAAAAAAAGCCGGAAACGATTCCGGCTTTAAAAGGCGTTTGGGGAGCTTCCCCCGAGGGGGCTTTTTTAAGCCCCTTTCGATTTATCAGGCGAAAGGCTTCCCGAGGACGGCGGCCGAGCCCAGCTCCTCGGAAATACGCAAAAGGCGGTTGTATTTCGCGATCCTTTCGCTGCGGCTCAAGGATCCGGTCTTGATCTGCCCGGCGTTGGTGGCCACGGCCAGATCGGCTATGAAGGTATCCTCGGTTTCCCCGGACCGATGGGAGATGACCGTCGTGTAGCCCGCCTTGTGGGCCAGATCGATGGCCGCGAGGGTCTCGCTCACGGTCCCTATCTGGTTCACCTTGATTAAGATGGAGTTGCCGGCCCCGCTCTCGATCCCCCGGGCGAGCCTCTTGATGTTGGTGACGAAGAGGTCGTCCCCCACCAGCTGCAAACTCTTCCCCAATTCGGAGGTGAGCCTGCTCCAGCCCTCCCAGTCGTCCTCCGCTAAGCCGTCCTCGATGCTCTTCACGGGGTATTTGGAGGCCCAGCTTTGGTAGAGCTTGATGAGATCGGACGCGGAGTGCTCGGATTTGTCGGATTTCTTAAAGACGTACTTCTTTTTCCCCTGGTCGTAGAACTCGGAGGCGGCGCAGTCGAGGCAGATCACCACGTCCTGTCCGGGCTTGTAGCCGGCGTCGCCTATGGCCTTCACCACCTCGTCTAAGGCGTGCTCGTTGGACTTGAAATTCGGGGCGAATCCGCCCTCGTCCCCCACGGCCGTGCTCTGGCCCTCCTTTTTGAGGTTGGCGGCCAGGGTGTGGAAGACCTCGGCCCCGCAGCGCAGGGCCTCGGCGAAAGTGTCGCCGAAAAGGGGCATGATCATGAACTCCTGGAAGTCCATGTTGTTGCTGGCGTGGGCCCCGCCGTTCACGATGTTCATCATGGGCCGGGGAAGCTCCCTGGCCCCCACCCCGCCCAGGTAACGGAAGAGGGGTTGGCCGGAGGCCTCGGCCGCCGCCTTGGCCACGGCCATGGAGACCCCCAGGATGGCGTTGGCGCCCAGTTTGGACTTGGTTTCGGTGCCGTCCAGCTCGATCATGAGCTTATCGATGGCCTCCTGGTTGGAGTGATCCAGGCCGTACAGGGCGGGGGCGATGACGTCGTTCACGTTCTTCACCGCCTTCTGGACCCCCTTCCCGCCGTAGCGTTTGGGGTCGCCGTCCCTGAGCTCCAGGGCCTCGTGGGTGCCGGTGGAGGCTCCGGAAGGCACCGCGGCCTGGCCCTGGTAGCCCTCCTTGAGCCAGACGTCCACCTCGACTGTGGGATTGCCCCGCGAATCCAAGATCTCCCTGGCGTAAACATCGGAAATCGTCATACATGCTCCTTTCGCGGCCGCTCGAAGGCCGCGTCAGTCCGGAAAACCGGTCCGGCCGGAAAAGTAAGGCGTGGGACGGCCTCCTTCGAAAACGCGGTCGGAAAAGTTGTCGCGGCGGCTTTTTAAATTATTTAAAGAATCCGTGAATTTAATGTCAAAACGATTTGAAAAATAAAGAGCTTGTTTATGAGGATCTGAAAAACAACGAAAGGTGAAACGCGGCAAAAAAAAAGAAGTTTAGCCAGGGATCCGTTAACACAAGCGGCGGAGCGGAACAATGAGAAAAAAACGTTCGCTAATTTTTTAAATTGGCGAAAAAGCCCTTTCCAAAATGTGAATAAAAAAGAGTTCCGGATATAGAAGCGGTGAAAGGAGAGCCGTGAAAAAACGCCCGCGACCGTTCCCCGGAGGGTGGGCGTGAAAACCATCCCAGCGTAACCATTGTAATCGCGAAGCGGAGGAATGCAAGGTTTAGAGATTCGCGCGCCCGGTGAAAAAGGCGGATCGCCTGGTTTTCAGTAGGCCAGGGCGTCTTTGAGGAGTTTGAATTCCGTTCCGTCCACGGTTAAAAGCACAGGCGAGACCTGGTATTCGCCCTCGGAATCGAAGGTGAAGGGTCCCGAGGCCCCGGGCACGGGGGGGAGGGCTTTAAGGGCCTCCACCAGGGCGCCGCGGCCCTCCGCCCCGGTGGAGAGGGCGGCTATCAAGGCGAGGCCGGCGTCGTGGCCGTATACGGCGAACTGGCTGGGATCCTGGCCGGCCAAAGCCCGGTAGGCCTCCAGGAAGCCTTCGGCCTCGGGGCGTTTGCTTAAGGGGCTGAAGGCCACCGGAATCACGGAACCCGCGAGGTAGCGCCCCGAGGACTTGACGAACTCCGGCGAGGCCCATAGCGAGGTGCCCAGAAGCTCCATGCGGGTGATGTCGTTGTAGGCCAAAAAGGGAAGAATCTGGGAGACGGCGGAGGGGGATTCCGGAATGTAGAGGGTGGAAAAGGAGGTCTCGGCCTGATACGAGGCGGACGCGTTCCGGACGGCCCCCGCCCCGCCGGCGAGCCGCGCCGCCGCGGCCGCGTAGTCGCCGCCCGGGCTCTTGTAGGACTCCCGGGCCGTTATCCGCGCCCCCAGTCGGGTCGCCTCGGATTCGAAGTATTTGAGCATGTTGCTGCCGTAGAGGTCGTCCGGATAAAGCGCCCCAATCTCCTTATGGCCCCGGTCGTTTACCGCCCAGCGGGCCGCGGCCACGGCCTGGAGCTCGTAGGTGAGAAACACCCGAAAGACCGTGGGGCGGCTGGTGGGAAGCCCAATCCGCGTGGAGACGGCGATAAGCGGCATGGAGAGCTGGTGGGCGGTCTGGGCCGCGGCCAGGGACTCGTCGCTGTTCAAAGGACCCACGATCGCGACGACGTTGGGGTCCATGGCGATGTCGTGGGTGAGCCTGACGGCTTCCGCCGGCACCCCCCGGGTGTCGTACTCCACCACGTTCAAGGTGTTTTGGGACCTCTGGGCCGCGAGGCGCAGCCCCGCCAGGATTTCCAGGGCGTAGGCGCTGTTGCGGGCGCCGCTCAAGGGGAGGAGGGCCGCCACCGTGAAGGATCGGGCGAGCGGTCCTATCCCCTGGCCCCCCGCAAGGGGCGGAGGCTGGAGGACCGGCCCCTGAACCTTCGCCCGGGGATCGAAGGCGGCCCCGGGGACGCTCACGCCCCGGCCGCCCGCGGCCAGGGCGTCCAAAGACGATCCCCAGGGGTGATCCGGAAAATAGGTCTTGAAATACTGGGCCTGGGCCAAAAAGGCCTCCTGGTCCCCCCGGGCGTGGGAAAGGTAGGCCATGAACCACACGGCTTCTGGTCCGGGAAAGGAGCTTCCGCCCTTTTTCGCGAACTCGTTTAAGTCCAGCTGGTTCAACTTCGAAAAGGAGGCGTAGAGGCCGTTTACGGCGTCCTCCCGGGCGGCGCCCTCGAGGGCGCCGGCCGCCTCCAAAAACAACTTGGCCGCCGCGAGGTTCTCGCCTAAAAGATAGCGGCCCTTGGCCTCCACCAAGATTAGGTTCGCCCGCAAGGTCCGGTTGCGCTCGCCTTTGGAGAGGTCGAGGCTGGAGTTCACGGCCTCCTGGAAGTCGCCGGAGTAGAGGTGGAGCTGGGGCAGCCTGGCCCGGGCCTCGGCGGCGTAGCCGCCTTTGGGAAACTCGTTTAGGAGGGCCCCATAGTCGCGGATGGCCGGAGCGTAGCGCTCGGAGAGCTCGTTTGCCCGGGCCGCCCCGGAAAGGGCGTACTCCCGCCTGGGATCGGCCGGATAGGCGTCCAGGAAGGCCTCGAAGAGGCCGGCCGCCTCGGCGTACTTCTGGGAGCGCGCGGCCTGATCGGCCCTGGCCAGGGCCTGATCGGCCGGGGACTGGGCCGGGCGTCCGGTTGGCGGGGTTTTTCCCGGAAAGGTTTCCAGGCCCACGCAGGCGGAGAAGAGGAGGGAGAATAGCAGGAGGCAGAGGATGGAAGTCGGACGAAGGCGGCGGGTCATGGCGGCTCCGGGAAAGGATCCCAGGAACGCCCCGAAACGCTGGAAGGCGGGCCCCGGGGCGGGAGTTTTTTTTCTAAACGCGGGGGGGGGGACGCGGCCCCGGGGAGTCGAGGGAATCATCCCGAAACTTAAAGGGAAAACCCGGCCCGAAAATGGCGAGGCCGGGAGGCTCCGGAGGGCGTCTTTAGCGATTATACCCGAAAAACCACATGCGATGCCGAGGCAAAAACCCGTTCGGTTTTTGGATTTATAAAATAATATACTTTATGATTTATATGCTATATAAATTTATCCCATATGTTGTATAACATCATTAAACATTTTTCATTACCGGACTTTTCGCGGCCGCGTCAAAATTAAAAGGGCGTTTCCGTCCCGAAAAACGGAAAAACGCCCTCTTTTAAAGTGGAGATAACCGCGGGGGAGGGCCCCCGAAAAACCCCGAACCGCCCGCGAAAACCCGCGACCGGCCTCCCGCTCCGTTAGAAACCCAGCTGGGAGAGCAGATCGTTTACGGCGCCCTGGTCCAGGCGGTTCTCCGCCCCCGGTCCCTGGAGTTCCGAGGGCTCGCCGGCGGAGAGCTTCTCCAGCATCTTGTCCACCTCGGCCTGGGCCACCTTCTCCGTCTCCTCTTTGGGCGGCGGGGCCGCGCCGGCGGTTTCGCTGTGGGCCTTTATTTTGGTGTCCACGGAGACCAAAAGCGTGAGGAGCTGCACCTGGATTTCGCCTATCAGGTTCACGATCTTTTTAATGCGCTGTCCGGAGAGATCCTGAAAGGAGAGGGCCTCCATGATGTGGGTGAGGTGGGCGGTGGTGTTTTTTATGAGCTTGTCCGAGGCGCTCACCGCGGCCACGATGGCGTCCTTATCCTGGTTCTGGATGCAGGTGTAGCCGCTCTTTCCGTAAGCGGAAGCCCCGTCGCCCCCTTCCGGCGCCAAAGTCAGGAGCTCCCGCGCCAGGGTCTTCAGCGGAACCAGATCCAAGGTTCCGCCGGCGGAGGCCGGAACGGCCTCCGCCGGAGCCGCCTCCGCCGGGGCCGCCTCCGCCGGGACCTCGGGGAAGGATTCCTCCTCGATTATTTTCCCCTCGAGGGGCAGTACTCCGTCTAAAAAGATGGAACCCGCCGTCTGGTTCATCTTTTTTAAAACGCCCTTGTTCTTTTCGGACGCCGTGTGGCTGTAGAGGAGCTTCAAAAGGCCGGGCAGGGGGAAGTTGTAGAGCCCCTCGTCCTCCCCCACGCTCGCGGCCAGGGCCGTGAGCTCGAGGGAGACCGCCTCGTTGTCGAAGCCTCCGGCCTCGAAATCGGCGCGCATCTCCTTTATGTGATCCTTGACGGCCTCGTTCGTGCAGAATTCGTATAGGGTCTGGAAGACGGTTTCCAGATCGAAAACCACCCTCTCCGTTTTAACCGGCTCCGAAGCCGGAGCCGGAGCCGGAGCCGGAGCCGGAATCGGAGCCGAGGCGCCGGCGGGGAGGAGGACCTCCGCCGGAAGACGGTCCGCCATGTTTTGGAGCTCCTCCAGCTTCTCTTTGAAGGCCCCGCCGCCTTGGGGGGCCTCCGGAACCACCCCGTCCCCGCCGGAGGCGCCGTCCCCCTCCCCTTCGTCCCGCGGCTCCAGGAGGAACTCCAGCTTGGTTAAAACCTTCATCTGCTGGTTGAGGTTGTCCACGTCCGCCTGGATGCTGTCGGCCAGATCCATTATCTGGATGGAGGCCTTCTCGGTTATCTCCACCACCTCCTCCAGCTGTCCCTTGGCGTCCTCCAGGTCGTGGCCCGAACGGGAGAGGGCGCCGGCGTCCGGAGACGTTTCCGGCAGTTCGGTAACCGAAATGGAGAGCTGCCGCGCCAACTGGCCGATGCGTCCGAAGATCTCCTGGGAGAGCTCCTGGAAGAAGGGCGGCTCCTGGGCGCCGCCGGCGCCGGCGCCGGCGGGAAGGGCCTGGGGGATGGGAGGGGGGGGGCAGCCGGAAACGGCTCCGGGAAGGGCCGCCTGGCTCACGACGCCCAGCTGGGTGTTGGCCTTCACCAGCTCGGGGAGCACTCTTATCTCGTAGACAGCCTCGGGCGTGACGATGCGGAATTCTCCCACGCCCAGCTCGAAACCAATCACAGGGGGACCGTCGTTCATAAATAAACCTGTCCGGATGGCCCCCCGCCGGAGGCGGGGGGCCTTTTCAGGGCGAAGGGCGACCGGGAAAAATTCCGCCGCGAAAAAAGGAAAAGGCGCTCCGTCCGCCGCCCCCTCAGTCCAGGACGCGGACGAGCGAGCGGAAACGCAGGAGGAAAAACTCCCCTCCGAAAAGCGCTCGGGAGCGGGCCACCTCGCCTAGGAGCCTGATAAGCGCCCTCCCCCCCGGAGCGGAGGCGACGGAGCCGTCCGGAAGGAGCCTGAAGCCGGGAAGCTCCAGAGACAAAAGCGGCCTGGAGCCGGCCTCGGGGAGCCTAAAGGAGAGGAAGGACGCGGGCCTGTCCGGCCGGGAAAGGGCGTGGCCCCAAAGCCTCTCCGGCCGAAAGGGATCCCCCAGGTAGAGGGGGTGGAGCCCCGGCTCCAAAAAAAAACCCAAATCCGCCCCCGGGGCCGCTCCGTCCGGAAAAAGGTCGTCCATCCTTTGCGGGTTGGTCACTTCGCTCCTCCGTCACGCGCCCGGGCCCTCGTTTGGTGAAAGGGAAAAGAACCCCGACGATCCGCTCCCCCCATCGCTCCCCGGGCTAAGGGTGGGGGCGGAATTTTTCCCGCGGCCTTTTTCCCCAAAGGGACCACGGATTATCATGAAACAATGCCGACGGGGACGAATTGAAGCTTAATCCGGCCGTGAAAAATTCTAACACCCGCCCCGGACCCGGTCAACCGGAGCCCGGGGCGGATCCCCTCCGCCGGCCGGAGGCGGATCCGCCCCGGCTTTTTTTTGGCGCCGGCGCCCTCATATCTCTTCGGTATCTTGGAGGGATCTCTTAAAAGTCCCGAGCCGCCGGACGCCGGGAGGCGGGCCCGGGACCTTCCCCGGGGCGAAAAAGGCGCCGGAGAGCCGGCCGGAAACGAGGCGGTTCCCCTTAGCCCGAAAACAGGGCGCTTCCCTTTCGCCCTGCGGACGCCTCCCCGGGTAAGTGTTTCCCGAAGCGTCTTAACCACAAAATATCGCGTCCAACCAATGGAAGAAACTATTTTTTAAAGCGCCCCGCGATTTCCGGATGAGTTTCCCGCGTTTTTCCGCGAAGTTGAATGTTCCTTTAAAATGCGAAAAGCGCTAAATGTGAGCAACAACGCGTCCGCAAAAGTCATGGGTTTAAAATTATTCGCCTACCATATACTATATATATGATTAATTTTAATATCATATAGCACATAACGTATATTGTTTCTAATTTTTAAAAAGCAGGACTTTCGCGCTCGCATCGACAATGATAACAATGTATGTCTCGTTGAATTCTCCCGTTCCCGATCAGGGTGAAGGATGACGCGTGCGCGAAAAGTCCGTCATTGAAAAACTGATGGAAACGTTATACAATATATTGGATAAATATAATGAATATATGATATATAAAGTAGTGAATTTCAGATATTCGAATTTCTTAGTGTTTTTGCGGTCGCGTCAAGGATGTTTAAGTAAAGATTAATCAATATAATCTATCATTATAATATTTTTAAATGCATTTAGTATCTATTCCGCGAACAGAAGCCAAGTCCGCGGGCCGCCGCCCGCCGCGTTTGGGATGCCGCCGGATCCGTAGGGAGGGCGTCTTTCGAACGCTCGCGGCGTAAAACCGCATCCGGAGGCGTCTTAAAGCGCCCGGGCGCCAGTTCCGGGGCGTTCCCGGCCGCCAGTTCCGGGGGGCGGACGCGGACGAGCGGAGGGAATCGGCCTGGGGCGAAACCAGGGAGGGCGCGGAGCGGAGGCGGTTTTCCGCCTTTCCGGAACTCTTTCATGGGGCGAGAGAGGCCCGGGGCGTTTTTTGGGAAGCGTGATAGCTCCCTCCCCGCCCCGGTCGCTGGGAGCGCCGGATGGGGGAAGGCCGCCAAGAGACGGCCGGATGTTTTTCCGTATTGATTTATTCGTAGATCGCTCCAGCGGAAAAACTTCGAATTATAAGGCCTCTTTTCCGCTCCGCCAAGATATTCCCCGTGGCCGCCCTTCCGTGGCGGCTAAAAAACCGCTTTCACCCCTTGACTAAGAGCGTGTTTTGGAGCATCATACTAATAATGGACGCGGCCTCGGACCGCTCTTTAGGTCGGGACGCCGGAAAGAAGAAGCCCCCCGCTGAGCGCGAAAGATGATAAAAATTATCGCCATTAACAAGCGACAGCTTGTTTAATCTTTTATTTCACAGCAAAGCTTCTCTTAATTTTTTGTTAGATTTTTTTCGGGAAATATTATTATACGCTGAAACAACCCGTGGAACGGACATAAATAACGCGTTGGAGAATCGTCGATCTTCAACTCCTAGACTTTCAGTTTTAAGCCCTATAATACGGGGACGAAACAGCTATGAAAAAACGGCGATATTGGACGGTCACGCCAAATCGTCGTAGTTGATCGTTGGCATGGAAATGCGGGTTAAGGATAAAGTTAAAAATTTTTCTAACAGGTATGTCATTGATTTGGCGATGTTAATCGTTTAGCAGGCCGTCAAAGGGAATCCCGTCCCTAAGAAATCGCTATCTTCGTTATTGGTAGGCGTCACAAATTTTAAGCTTTACGGAACAGATCCTAAATCTTCTTTCTTCACATTGACCGATTTTAGATACCGCGATCGCGTCGATTCAATCATCGCTATGGAGCTGCCAAAAGCGCCAGGATACGAGGATTTGATCCGTGAATACAATGATATAAAACACGCGCCCAGACTGCTCAGATGGATGTTTTTATTTAAAGCGAACAGCATGGAGGAAGTTTGAAAATAGTCGAGGGATATCTTACTCTTGAAAAAGCCGCGGATATTCTCAAAAATATGACCGCCAACGATATTGATGCGCTTATGGAGGACAGGATTCAGGCTGAAAAAAAGTTAGCCGAGCTTGAGAACAACTTCGAGCTGGAAGCAATCGCGATAGTCAGCGGTTTAAGCATGAAAGAAATAACCGCGCCCTGGGACGGGAAGAATCTAAAATTGGACGGTTGACACCCGCGTCCCTCTTTAAGACGGGTTTATGACAACCCGCGGGCGAGTCTCGTCTCAATCAACGGAGGCGGGCGCGCTATTAGCGAGTCCAAAAGAGGAGCTTTTTTTTCACCCGTAAAAAAGACGCGGGGGAGGGCATGGTTCGGGGGAGCGGTAGGTCGCTCTCTGAAAAAAGGCGGAAGACCTACGGCCGCCCTGGCGAAGGGTCTTTTTTAGCGAAACTTGCGTCCGGAGGATGAAGGGGCCGTCCGCCGCCGCCCCTCCGCCTGACGGAGGAGGCGTCGCCGTAGCTCCCCGATTCTTCCCCGCCGGCGCGTCAAAAAATAAGCGGCGCGGTGGAGGAGTTGTTCTAACTACCCTACCCCGGCGGATAAAAGGTGGAATAACGTCGGTCAGCATCCCTGTCCTTATTTTTGACTGTTCCTAATATTTAACCGCCGGAGTAACGCTATAAAGCAACCCAACCACAATATGTTATGGCCAACCAGTGGAAGGAACTATATTTTTGGAGCGCCAGGCAATTGCGAGGTAGGTTTCCAGCGTTTTTCCCCCAAGGAGGCCGCTCCTTTAAAGACCAAATTACATTATATTTGAACACATAAAACTATACTTTTCGCGTTTTAAACTTGAGTTAAAAAAATTTATGTAATTATATATTTTTACAAATTTATATGCATACATATAACTCAATTTGAAATTTTTAACATCCCCATCCCCTCGTCCATCATCTTTTCGGACCGGCTGGCCGCCGCCCCTCACGCTTCCCCCCCCTTTTTACTCCGAACCCGGGAAAAACTTAAGATAGCGGCCGGCCCCGCGTCATTCCCCTTAAACCCGTCCCAGCGGCCCGGAGCGGAAATGCTTTTAAGCACGGTCATACCCACCCTAAACGAGATCGAAAACATCGGCCCCTGCTTGGAATCCGCCCGGCAGCTGCCCGGGGAGCGGCTGGTGGTGGACGAGTCCACCGACGGAACCGACCGCCTGGCCGAAAAGCTCGGGGCCAGGGTCTTGAAAGGGAAGTTCGACGGAATCTCCGCGGTGCGCAACGCCGCCCTGGAGAACGTCTCCGGAGATTACGTCTTTTTCCTGGACGCCGACGAAAGGATCACGCCAGCGCTGGCCCGGGAGATGATAAATTTCTTAAAGGAAAGGGAAAGCCGGGGAAAGGCCGCCGGGGCCATGCGCCGCCACAACTTCGCCTTCGGCGCCCGGGCGCGCTTCGGGCCCCTTTTTCCCGACCGCGTGGTGAGGCTGTTTCCCCGGGGCGAGGTGGAATGGACCGGAAAGGTCCACGAAAGGGCGCTCTTCGATTTGCCGGTCGTGGACTTCAAAGGGCCCCTCCTCCACCACACCTATAAGGACTTCGCCTCCTACATAGCCAAGCAGGAGCGCTTCATGAGGCTCTGGGCCGAGGAGGCCCGGGCCCGGGGGAAAAAGGCGGACGTCTTCAAGGCCGTCGGCCACTCTTTTTTCAGTTTCCTCAAGATGTTTTTTTTAAAGCTGGGAATTCTTGGCGGTCCGGTCTCCTGGGCGCTGTGCCTGTACAATTCCGGCGCCTACACCCTGGGGAAGTATCTTCTCCTCGCGGACGAAGCGAAGGGAGGGGGGTCGAAAGATCCCGCGGAAAACGGAGGGCCGCCGGAAAGTGAAGCGGACGGCTCCGCCTCGGAAGGGGGGAAAGACCCTATTTCGGAGGGAGGGTCTAACAAATAAAGATTATTAATTTTAATTTTGTATAAATGTTTATAAATTAAATCAAAATAAAAATCTTCAGAGTCTTGACAGATTCATCACCATCGGCTATAAGTTGAAAACCGTTTAAGGAGCCTAAATCGAGGCTCCCCGACTAAGTTCCGGGATCTTTGTCCGGATCCGGACAAAACGCGTCTTAAATTCCGCGGGAATAACTCAGTGGTAGAGTGCAACCTTGCCAAGGTTGAAGTCGCGGGTTCAAATCCCGTTTCCCGCTCCAACTTTTTTTTCATAAGCGTCAGCGTAATATCTTTTATTATTTGAGCCTTGTTTTATCCGTTTCCGGCTTAACAAGCTCTCATGAATTTTATCGAATATTCACGCTAACGCTTGTTTTTTCCCAGAAAACGCGGT
Organism: Deltaproteobacteria bacterium; assembly: GCA_031276865.1. Taxonomy (GTDB): domain Bacteria; phylum Desulfobacterota; class Desulfarculia; order Adiutricales; family Adiutricaceae; genus JAISMF01. The sequence continues at coordinate 32,471 of JAISMF010000085.1, forward strand.
ATATTTTCGTTTCAACGGAAATACGCCGCTTTTTTTTTGGGACGATTATGACGCCGACTCGCTCCCTCTCTTTTCAATCTCCGCCGGGGGCCGCGCCCTCCCGTCTTTTCGAGCATGTTTCAAACCGATTACGGGTTGAAACGTCTTTATCTATTTCGGGGATTCTTCTTCAATTTCCTTTTTTTCCGTACGCTTTTAAAGCCGCGGCGTGTATTCCCGAAAACTTAAACACGCCGCTTATTTAACCGCTTATTCCCCGTCCTCCAGCCCTCCCTCCCGGCCGTTTTCAAAAGCGCCTGAAACCGAAAAAAAACACCGGGCGCTAGACCGCGGAGTAAAACCCCGTCAGGCGATTCATCCGGATTTCGGGCCGCGGATTACGCCCTTCGGGCGGAAGGTGGGCTTCCCCCCGGACGCCTAAAAAAAATCTCAAACGCCTCAAAAACGTTCGCTAAACTCCCAGCGGTTTTCCAGCGTTAAAAAAACAGGGCGCGTCAGAGGTGAAACCATGTATAAGCGAACCAGCCCGCGCCCAGGCGCGTGATGAACGACAATATCTATACTTCAACCCCTAACGGAGAAAATATGAAAAACATCCTAATTTCGATTCCAACATGCGCCGTTTTGGCGAGCGTTTTCATTTTACACGCTTCATTATCCGCGCAATCTGAAAACGACAGCATTCTAGTCTGGCGGAGCACCGCTTTCGTAATGAGTATGAAAATCATGCAATACGAATTCATCGCCGATTTCTCTAACTTTTCCGATGAAGTGGAGGATTTCACCGTTGAAACAAATTACGGAGCGATTAAATTCGAAAGCAAACCATTCGCGAGCGAAGCCTGCGTCCCATGCTTCAGAGGATATCTCGAATTAAACATCATTCCAGGAATTTTCACCGTCCAACGCGCGACCGGTAAAATCGGCGGCGAGCTTAAAGATCTGACGAAAACAGTCCTCGCCATGACCTGGGAGCATCCTCCTTTGGTGAACCGCGGATTCTATTATTCGCGACAACCGATAGAGCTCTACGAAATTAAAAAATACATGTTCGACTCAGCGATTTATCCTGGGTACGAAAACATCGATCTTCAAGTGCTGTCAATGTCAGATCTGTTAAAAGCGGCGCTTGAAGCCAGATTCACCGGAGGGGAATTGAAAATGTACAACAAAGACATCATCGAGTACAATCCCGTCCCGCATTATTATATCGCGCTTGTTTCCAACGGATATGAACAAGGTTTCGAAATAATCAAACCCAACATAGAATCCGACGAAGAAAATAACGAGGTGATTTTTTCATTCATCTGCACCGTATCGGACGATTTCATACACGGACCGATGTGCGAAAATCCCGTCATAAAAGAGATGGGCGTGATTAAAAACATAAGAGACGCCTACAAAACCAACCCTATATTCCAAAGAGCCTTGAAAGACGGCGACCATACATTTTGGAATCAGGTTGACTGACTCCCCTGACGGGATACCGGCCGCGCGCCGGTGAACCCGGAAGGGTAAGGATTTCAACCCCTCCGTTTCCACCTTGCCGACCGCGTTTTTCCCCGGCGTTTTCACGATCCTCGTCCGGAAAACGAGCGCCCGTCCGATCCCAGTTTTCCATTCCGGCGCTTTAAGCCGGGCTCCGGCCCCTATTCCCTTTTTTTCAACGCGTTGATTTCATTGGTTGAAAGTTCACCGGTCGCGGCCTATCCGCCGCATCCCACGTAAGGGCCGTATTCGTCCATACGCTTTTCCGCTTCAGGGTCGACGTGAATAAGATCTTCTAAATTCGGCCTCCGCTTCCCCTTATCGGGGCGTTTTTCTCCCACCTCCCGCCCGCAAGCGTTTTAAGAAAACGAAACCCGGCTTATTTTCAAACACGACTCGCCTTTAAGACCGAAGGGACGTAAGGGGGTAATTCTTTTCAAAGTCGCCTATCGCTTTCAGAAAGAGGCGGAGGCGGATATCCGAGGGCCTTTCGGTCTTTCGGTCGATGTCGTCGGGCGCTCCGTAATGGAACCCGGCGACGGGCCCCGTTATGGCGGCCGGGGCGTCGGCGGATTCCCCAACCTGGGAGACGGCGTTGCGGACGGCGTCCTCGAAAACCGTCCCGCTCGAAGAAGGCTTTCAGGTCCTGGGGCGCGGTTTTCCGGCGGGTCACGTCGGAAGCGGCGGACGGGTCGGATCCAGTCGAGGGTGAAGAACATGTCGTAATATTTCTCGTTTATTTTCTTCTCGATGGTTTTAAGATCGTCCCCGCTTTTCGCCATGCGAACGGCGACGGTCAAGGCCCCGGCTCCCTTTATCCCCAAGGGGGTGGTCGCGGGTCTCGTCCGGGCGAGCTCCCGGGAGGGATGACGCGCCTCCTTTAAAGTCTTGGCGGCGCGGGCGCGATGGGAAACCCGCGCCGGCCCCGTTTCCGAAGCTGTCGTCGGGTTCGGGGTTCTCGGAAAAGAGCCGCTTAGGAAAACACGCCCCCCCAGATCACGCCCCCGCGCCAGCGGCCCGGAAGAGTCCGCGGGCGGCTTATGAGGATCTTAGGGAGCGCTGATTACGCCCGTCGGGCGAAAAAGGGGCGCCCCCCCGGACGCCGAAAAAAAATCTCAAACGCCTCAAATACGTTTCTAAATTCCCAGCGGGTTTAAAGCGTTTCAAAAAAACAGGGAGAGTAAGAGCTGAAACCATTATAAGCGAACCCGCCCGCGCCCAGGCGAGAGATGAACAACAATATCTTTACTTCAACACCTAACGGAGACAATATGAAAAACATCTTAATTTCGATTCCAACGTGCGTCGTTTTGGCGAGCGTCTTCATTTTCCACGCTTCATTATCCGCCAAGTCCGAAAACGACTACATTCTAGTCTGGCGGAGCACCGCTTTCGTAATGAGCATGAAAATCATGCAATACGAATTCATCGCCGATTTCTCTCGCTTTTCCGATGAAGTGGAGGATTTCACCGTTGAAACAAACTACGGCGCGATTAAATTCGAAAGCAAACCATTCGCGAGCGAAGCCTGCGTCCCATGCTTCAGAGGATATCTCGAATTAAACATCATTCCTGAAATTTTCACCGTCGAACGCGCGACAGGGAAAATCGGAGGAGAGGTTAAAGATCTGACGAAAATAGTTCACGCCAATCCTTGGGATAATCCTCCTCTAGTGAACCGCTTATTCAGTTATTCGAGACAACCGCTAGAGCTATACGAAATAGAGAGATACATATTCAATTCGGGTATTTATCCGGGAAGCGAAAACGCCGATCTTACAGCTCTCGCCATTTCAGACCTTTTAAAGGCGGCTATTAACAGCGAAACCTACGGTATGGGGTTGAAAATATATAACAAAGATTTAATAGATTACAACCCCGTTATGGAAAATTATATCGCGCTTGTTTCCAACGGATATGAACAGGGTTTCGAAATAATCAATCCCAACGGTGAATACGATACGGAAAATAACGAAGTTCTTTTTTCATTCACCTGCTCCGTGGAAGATTTCATGCACGGCCCGACCTGCTATAACCCCGTTATAAAAGAGATGGGCGTGAGTAGGAACATCAGGGACGCCTACAAAACCAACCCGATTTTTCTAAAAGCGCTGAAAGACAATAAAGGGTTGCCGTGGAATCAGATAAACTGAACTTTTTCCTCCGGTTTCCCCGTTCGGCGACCGGTGACCCGGAGACGGCCCCCCCCAACGTTTCCGCCCCGCCGGGAAAGCCGTTCGGGCGGGCGGGTTTACATCCGTCCGGAAAAGAACGCCGGATGAAACGCTAAAATGCCCAAGGCCGCGTCTTAACCCCGCCCCCTTCCCCGCTTTAAGACCGAAGGGACGGAAGGGGGAAATTCTTTTCAAAGTCGCCTATCGCTTTCTTAAGAGGCGGAGGCAGATATCCGAGGGCCTTCCGGGCGATGTCGTCGGGGACTCCGTAATAGACCCCGGCGACGGCCCCGGTTATGGCGGCCAGGGTGTCGGAGTCCCCGCCCAGGGAGACGGCGTTGCGGACGGCGTCCTCGAAGCCTTCGGACTCGAAGAAGGCTTTCAGGGCCTGTGGCACGGTCTTCTGGCAGGTCTCGTCGAAGCGGTAGCCGGGGCGGATCTCGTCTAGGGTGAAGTTCATGTCGTAATATTTTTCGCCTATTTTCTTCTCGATGGTTTTAAGATCGTCCCCGCTTTTCGCCATGTAAACGGCGACGGTCAAGGCCTCGGCTCCCTTGATCCCCTCGGGGTGGTTGTGGGTCGTCCGGGTGACCTCCCGGGAGAGATAGCGCGCCTCCTTTAAAGTCCCCGCGGCGTGGGCGCAAGGCGAGACCCGCATGGCGGCCCCGTTTCCGAAGCTGTTGTAGGGTTCGGGGTTGTCGGAAAAGAGCCACGCGGAAAACATGCCCCCCCAGCCCATGTCCTTGTACTTGCGGCCCAGGGTCCGCATGGAAAGGACGGTCATGTCGGAGAGAGTCTCCCAGTCCCCCTTGGACGCCAAGACGGCCTTGGCCACGGCCACGGTGAGCACGCTGTCGTCCGTGAAGAAGCAGTCCTTATGGAACAGTTCGAAATCCTTGGTCTTTATGTTGTCGAACTCGAATCTTGATCCCACGATATCTCCCACGACGGCGCCGAACATGTCTTATCTCTCTTTCATGATCATGATGAGTAAAATAGCCGAAAAAAAATTCACCATCGTCCCGCCCTTCGCTTGGAATTTCGGAAACGCTCCTTTTTCCGGAGGAAAGGGCGTCTTCCGAAACGCCCGCCGGCGCGAACTGGCTTGGAAACGCTTAAAAAATATCCCCCTCCCCGAAAAACAAGTGAAAATATGTTTCAGGAAGACGGCGCCTTACGGAAAAAAGGCGCTCCGGAAAAACGATTTTTTAAAAGGACGCGCCCGAAAAAGGCGGGGGGAGGCGCGTCCTCTTGGAGCGCGCCAAACGGCGCTATTTTAAAAGAAGCGGCGAAGGAAGAAAAAATTGACAAACTTTTGCGGGCGGACTATCTTTAAGGGACGGAAAAATTTATCCGGAACGCTTTTTCCACCCTTCTATAATAATGAGCATCGACGTCAATCTCAAGCTCTCGCTTCCCGGCCCCGGAAAGGAGGTCTTGAACTTCCGCTTCAATCTAAGCCTTCCGGGGACGGGCGTCACGATGATAACCGGACCGTCGGGGGCGGGCAAGACCACCTTCATCCGCTGCCTGGCGGGCCTCACCCGGGCCCGGGGCCTGGTCTCGGTGAACGGGGTCCTCTGGCAAGACGAGGGTTTTTTCCTCCCCACCGCCAAGAGATCCCTAGGCTACGTCTTCCAGGAGGGCGCCCTCTTCCCGCACCTCACGGTGAAAAAGAACATCGCCTACGGCCTCAAAAGGACCAAGCGCCGCAAAGGGGCCGCGTATAGGCCGCTTGTGGACATGGACGCCTTTCTGGACGTTTTGGACATCAAGCGCCTCCTCCGGCGCAAGCCCGAGACCCTCTCCGGAGGGGAGAGGCAGAGGGTGGCCCTGGCCCGGGCCGTGGGCTCCATGCCGGACGTCCTTCTGCTTGACGAGCCCTTAAGCGCCCTGGATCGGGAACGGAAAAGCGAGATCCTGCCCTTTTTACGGAGCCTGAAAACCCTGGACATCCCCATCGTCTACATCAGCCACTCCCAAGAGGAAATCGAAAGCCTCGCCGGAACCGTCGTCCGCATGGAAAGGCCCGGAGGCGAGCTCACGGCCCGGGCCCGATTCGCGACCGGACTAGACGAGCTTCCGGAAAAAGAGCCGAAATGAGACCCGCCGCCGGAAACGGAGCGTAAATATCCGCAACCGCGCCCCGCCGCGTCATCGAAAATATCCCGTCCCCGCGCCAAACTCAGCCCCCGTCCCCCGGGGGCTTTTTTACTCACTCGGAGACCAGCAGCCGGGCCCCGGGGAGAACGGCGAAGACCTCGGGATCGTACGCGCCCTCCGCCCTGAAGGGCGGAAGGGCGTACTCCCCGGGGACGGCGGCCCGTAAAACGTAGGCGTGGAAGCACTCGCCCCCCTGGGAAAGGCCGGGCTCCGTAAAGAGGATCCGATCGTCCCGGACCTCGTAGGCGAAAGAGGAGCCCTCATCCTCCAGGCTCTCGAACTCCAATCCCCCGGGGAAGAGTTCGGAGAAGACCAAGGGGCCCAAATCCCGCTGGGCCTGGCAAGTCACCTCCACCCGCGCCCTCTCCCCTTTTTTCAGGGTCACGAGCTCCGGGGCGCCGTCGAAGTCGAACTTACGCGCCCCGCCCGGAATCCGCCAAACCGAAGAGAGCTTGAGCCCCGCGCCCCCGGGCTTGGGGGGGGTTGAGGGCGTCCCTTTGAGGATCAAGGAATACCAGGGGGCCCCCTCGCCCTCCACCAAAAATTCCAGATCCCCCGCGGGAAGCCCGGATAGGACCTCCGTTCCCCAGGTGAAAACCTTCGAGCCGTCCCCCCGGCCTATAAGGCTTCCGTCCGGGCCCTTCACGGAAAAGACGTAGCTCGCGGAGGAGGCCGTCTTCTCCAGAAAGGAGGAGAGCGCCAAGAGGGCGAAGGCGTTCTCCTGGGCGTTTCGCCAGCGCCCCTCGCCCCCCCCGCGGGAGAGATCCTCCGCCATTTGGGCGTTTAGGGGGTTTTCCGGATCCATCTCGCTAAGTAAAAGGAGCTTCAGGGCCAGGGTCCTTTCCGGGCTCTCGAAGGTCGTGGGCCGGGAACCCAAATCGTTCCGGTTCCAGTCGACGTTCTTTTGAAAGAGCTCCAAGAGGGGCTCCGGGTTTCCCAGCCTCGCGGCTCTGGCGGCGTAAAGGAAAAGAAGCCCGGAGGGGGTGAGGGCGGGCTCCCGCTCCAATAAAGCGTTCACGCGGGCGTCTTCGAAGCGGCCGTTTAAGGCGAGAACGTAGAGGGCGTAGGCCTTGGCCGACTCCAAATAGATCGCCTCGTCCGCATCCTCTCCGTAGAACTCGGAATCCAAAAGGGATTCCAAATACGAGAGGGCGTTTTCCAAGGAGCCCTTGGGGAGCTCCGTCCTTCCGGCGGCCAGGGTCAAAAAGTGGGCGGCGTAGACCGACTGCCAGGGATCCGGGCGTCCCTCGCCACGCCCGCGGACGAAGCCCCCGCCCCGAATCTGGAGCGTCATGAGGACGTCCACCGCCGCCTTGAGGCCCCGCTCCGGATCCTCGCCTTCCCGGGCGGAGAATCCCGAGCCGTCGGGGTCGAAGGCGAAAAAGCGCAGACCCCGGGACAGCGTCCCCTCCAGATCCCTCGGATCCCCATCCCGCAAAAAGTCGGCGGCCCTGGCCAGGCCCTCCGCCGGAAAGGGGTGGACGCTTAAAACCGCCTCCCTTAAATCCAAAAGCTCCCCGCGGCGGAAGGGGATTTCAGAGGCCCCCCCGGGGAGGCGCCCCCCGGAAAAAAGGCTTTCCGTCGGGTACGGGCTCCGCGAAGGGATCCGGCTTTCCACCCCGAACTCCTCCGTTCCGGCCGAAACCGTCGCCCGCAACACCGCCGCGCCCGTTTGGGGCCGGGAGGAATCCGGGGCCCCGGCCGCGAGCCGCGCCGTGAAGCGGGCCCGGCCGTCCGCGTCCGTCCGGAAATCCACCGCTATGGGTTCCGCGGCCGCGGCGGGCGCGGATCCGGCCGCGGCGGGCGCGGATCCGGGGGCTCCGGCGCCGGAGCCTTCCCGTAGGGGCTCCACCGAAACGATCCGCAAAGGCCCGAAAGCCTCCAAAACGAGCCTTCCGGCGGAGGCCTTTCCGCCGGAGGAGTCGAAGAGCCGCAAATCCGCCGCGAAAAGATCCCCCGGGGCCGCCACCCGGGGAAGCGAGGTCTCCAAAACCAGATCGCGCCGGACGGCGACGGATTTCTCCTTTAAGGCGAATTTCCTTCCGGCGTGGGCCAGGACGCTGAACCTAGCCGAGCCGGCGTACTCCGGAATCTCCAGTTCCGCCCGGACCGTCCCTTGGGAATCGGTTTTAAGGGTGGCGAGAAAGAGGCTTAAGCGGTCTTGGTCCTCGAAGCGGGGGGAGAGGTAGGCCGAGAGCTCGTCGGAACCCCCCGGGCGCAGAAACTCGAAGACCGGACGCTCCAGGGGGATGAGGTCGTGGTAGACGTCGTAGACGAGGGTGGAGAGGGCCCGGCTCCGGTAGAAGAAATCCAGAGGATCGAGGTTTTTAAAGCCGGTCAGGGAAAGAATCCCCTCGTCCACCAAAAACACCGAAAGCTCCGCCTCCACGGGCCTCCCCTCGAAATCGGAAACCCTTATCTCCACCGGAATCTTCGCGGCCGGCTTGATCCGTTCCGGAAGGTCGTCCAGGATGGAAAGGGCGTTCACCTGGCGGTCGGCCTCGATGGAGGCCGCTCCCTGGGCCCACAGGGAGCCCGATCCCGCCTCGACCTTTCCGACCAGGGTCGCGGCGGCGTAAACGTTGGCGTATAGGCCCTTGGGAACGGGCAGAGTCACCTCCAGCGGCCCGTCCTCGGCTGAAAGGACCTCTTGGTGGAGGAGGCCCTCGTTTTCCAGGGTGAAAAGAAGCAGTCCGGGAAAGGGCGGAACCAATCTGGCGGTGAAATCCTCCCCTTCCTTGTACGAGGCCTTGTCCAGGGTGACCAAAACCGTCTCCTCGGGGACGCTCTCCGGCGCCTCCAAGTCCATCCCGAAGACGCGGACGGGCTTTTCGTAGACCAGCCCCGTCTCGGGATCGCTTAAGGAGAGGAGGTACTCCCCGGTGGAGGAGAAAACGAAGGAGAGGGCGGCCGAGGGGGAAGAGTCGGGCGGGTCCCCCCCGCCTCCGGCGGGGACCTTAAGGACGGATTCGCTCACCCGGGTCCTTTCCTGGACGAAGTCGCGGTAAATCCTTCCGTAACGCACGGTTTCAAAGCTTTTGCGGGAGAGTTTGAAAATTCGGCACTCCAGCGAGCGCTCCACGGCTTTTCCGGTCAAGGGGTCGAGCGCCGCCGCCCGCGCCTCGTACTTCTCCCCCAGGCTCAAGCTTTCCGGCGCCTTCACGCCGACGAGGATCCCGTAGGGGTACCAGGGCGTCCTCTTCCCGCCTCCGGCGAGCCTTCCGCCCGGGTCCCTGACGCTTAAGGAGAAGAAGAGCTCCGCCGCCTGGGGCGCGACGGCGGCCGCGGCGTTCAGGGGGAACTCGAAGAAGGCTTCGCCCTTTTCGTCGAAGGCGCCGGAGCCTTCGGCTGACTCGAGGCGGAAATCGGAAAGCGCGGGCGAGTTTAGGAAATCGTAGCCCTCGTAACCGGAAAAGGAGGGAGACGTTCCGGCCGCGATCAGATCGTATTCGTAATCGAGTCCGGCGCCGCTTTCGCCGAAGAGGTAGGCGGCTTGGGCCGTAAGCTTAAGGGGCTCCAGGGCGCCGGAGACCAGCTCCCTTTCCCCCTCCACCAAAACCTTCAGCCGTAAAGGCTTGAAATCCATGACCGAAAAGGAAAAGGAGGAGACGGGCTCCTCTTTTCCCGGAATTTTTATCATGGCCGAGTAGTAGCCCGAGCCCGCGGACGGGGAAAGATCGAAGGCGAAGTCGAAGGAACCCTCGGGACTTAAATCCAACCGCCCGTCCCGGATGATCTTTCCCACGGGATCCCTTATCTCGTAGACCAAAGGGAAAAGCTCCGGGGGCGGGAGGAAGTCCCGGCCCCGTAAAATCCCCTTGAAGGCGGGGGACTCCCCGGGGCGCCAGACGTCCCGCGGCGAAAAGATCCCGACCTGGTAGGGATCGGCGGAGAAGGGCTCGCCCGTATCCTCCAGGGGGCGGTAGCCGCCCGGCCCGGGGAGGAGATCCACGAGGTGGCGGCCCTCGACGGGGCCGGAGCTCGTCCGCCCGGGCCTTTTCTGGAAGGCCAAATAGGAGAGGTCGTCGTAGATGGAAACGGTCGCGTACTCGAGGGCGTCTATCCCGGCCTTGGCCTGGAAGAGGCCGTTTCCGTCCGTCTCTCCGCTCACGACTATCTGGTTCGCCTGGTCGTAGAACCGCACCGTCGCCCGCTGGACGGGAAGCCCGGTGGAAAGGCTCACGGCCCAGAGGCTGGTGTCGGTTTTGGTCCCCCGGACGCTTAGTCCGAGGTCGGTTTTAACCACCGGAAGGTAGCGGCCCGGGTTTTCGAAATAGTCGTAGACGTTCAAAGGCGCCGGGGTTCCGTCGTAAACCATTCCGGATCCCGGAATCTCGAGCCCTCCCTTACCGTTTTCCTTCAAGGGGCTTATGCGGAAGAGGAAAACCCCCTTCAAGTCGTCGCCCAAAAAGTCGTCCAGGCGCAAGAGCCTCTCGAAAGGCTCCCCCGGGGGGGCGTCCACCTCCGCCACCTTGGCGGCGGCGGCCTTGGAGAAGCGGGAGACGAGCCCGGCGCGCAGATCCGGACCGAAGGACTCCGTGTTCAAAATGAAGGGGAGGTTGTTCTCGTAGACCCGCCAGACCTCCACCAAGGCCTTTTGGGCGTTCATACCCCGGATCCGCGCCGTCGCCGGCGCGTCAGGCAGGGATCCGGTCACGTAGCCGCCGGGGGAGTCGAACTCCAGACGGGTGAAGAGATCCGGATCCGGAAGCCCTTTGAAGGACAGATCCTCCGCCAAAACGCCGTTTTGGGCCCTGAGGCCCTTTTTCAAGGTCAGAACCGTCTCCCCGCCGTAGGGGAAATCCGCCCGCACCCGAAACACGCTTCGGTCCACCTCCTCCACGGCGAAGGGGATGGCGGGGGAAAGGGATATGTAATTCTCCGGATCCGTCGTCTCCAAAGGATCGGAAAAACGGATCTCGAAATAGAGCCCGTAGGGAAAAAAGGGATCGGCCTGAATCCCCCCGGCGGAAAGGGCCTCGAAATAATTGGCCGCGGCGACTTCGGCCGCGGCGCTTAAAAGCCCCGCGCCCCTGGCCGGGGGGAGCTTATCCAGCTCCGCCTGGAGGATATCGCCGTTTCGGACCTCCGCGGGGAAAAGGAAGACCTTTCCCGGCTCCGAACCCTTGTCCCCCGAAAGCACGCCCGCCTGGATCGGGACGGAAGCGCCGCCCTCCTCCTTGGAAACGATCGCGAGCTTCAAGAAGCTTCGAAGCGCCGCGGGGTCCACGTCGCGGTTGAAAAAGACCCCGAACTCCAGCTTACCGTCGTCTCTAAAACCCGTCTGCCGGAATTCCAGAAGCCTGAAGTAATCCGGAACGAAGGCCCCGTCCGCCAAAACCCGCGTTTCCGGGGCGTGATAAAACGAGGAGCCGCCGAAGTCCTCCCCGTTTAAGGATTTCAAGCCGGCCAACGCGATCTTGAACTCCCGGTCCATGACCTTTTCCTGGTAGTCCCGGTCGCGCTCCAAATCCGCCGTGACGGAAAGCTTGCCTGGGCCCCGCCAACGGGCCCGGTAAGCTAAATCCGGCTCGATCGACACGCCTAGATCCGTCAAAGGGAAATCCTTTTCCTTCGCCCCTTCGTACGCCGTCATCTCCCGGCTGAACTCCAAATCGAGGATGAGGGACTCTCCGGCCCGATGGGCCCGGACCCCGGTCATGAGCGGGGGGAGGGACAACTCGGAAAGCCCCCCGCCTTCGGCGGGAAAGTCGTCCAAGACGAGATCCCCGAACCCTGGAACGCCCCCTCCCCGCCGGATTATCCTCATCTCCCCGGAAGTCGCCCGAGGGTAGGGGTTTCGCCCCGCGGCGGGCGCCGGAATTTCCTCGCCCTTCAAAACGGTGCCCGCGAGCTTTCCGCTCCAGCTAATCTTCAAGGGCGCTTTCAGTAAAAGCGCCTCCAACTCCCTTCCGCCATCGACTCCGGTTTCGACCACGAGCTCCTTTGGCGAGCTGAAATAGATTTTGGAAGGCTTGAGCCCCGCGAAGGCCGCGGGGGCGTTTTCCACATCGATGAGCCTAAAAAGGTCGCCCCCCTCCGCGACCGGTTTTTCGTAGCGGAACTTCAAAACCCAGCCGTTTTCCCCGAAAGACGCGAGGGGAGCGGCCTTCTTCGCCCAGGGGGGATCCTCTTGCGGAATTTCCTCTCCGGCCGCGCCGTTCGCGGCCGGGGCGGCCTTTTCCGGAGCGCTGTTCTCCGCCGGGGCCCCGACGCCGGAACTCTTTTCGGCCGCCTCGGCGGCGGGGCGGGGGACCGCCCCCAAAATCGGGGCCGGACTCTTTGACTGGGCCCGGGGGAGGGGTATTTCCAAATTTTTGAAATGGCCCGAGAAATAGCCCAAAGAGAAGACGGCTAAAAGGCCGACCAAAACGAGGGCGAAGAAGGCTTTGGGGCGGCGTTTCTTATCCACGGGTTCGTCTTTCCGGAACAGGTTAATCATGGCGCTCAGCTTCAAGGGTGGCCGGTTCGGGCCTGGGCGGCGTTTTCCGGCGGAGTTTTCAAAAACAAAAATTCAAGGCGAACCCGGAAACGTTCCCGGGGCACCCGGGTAAAAGCGGAGGGAGCCGGGGAAAATCAAAGGGAGCGGGGAAAAAGCGGGTAATTTTTAAGCGGGAAAGGCGCCGAATAAATTCAGCTCCGCGATCCCTGAAAAGGCGTCAGCGAAACTCCAGGGCGCTTAGACGCTCGTCGCCGCGGCGCACGCCGCGGACCTCGAAGGCGCCGGAGGAGCTTTTATCGCCGGCGTCGATGAAGCCTATGGTGTGGCTTCCCAAAGAGAGCGGCCACAAAGGCGCCAGGGCGTCCTCCTTCGCGAAAAACTCCCCGTCCACGTACCAGTACACCGGAGGGAGCGCCCCCTCCGCCCTTAAGGGGATGTGGGTGCTCGTGGCCGTGCGGATGAAGATCCCTCCGGAAAGGGGCGAGACTATCTCCGGGCGGCGGGAATCCTTGACCGCGCCCTTCCCCCCCCTTCCCAGGAAGGAGGCGAGCTCGGGGGGCCAGAGGGAAACCCTTTCCCCTCCCGCCAGGCGGTGCAGGCGGCAGGGCTCGGTCCTAAAACCGGACTCCACCGCTTGGGCCTCGATTCCGGGGGGGCACCAGGGACCGACCGGTTCTCCGGAAACGGGGCAAGCGAGATAGCTTTTAATCCCGAAGGAAGGCCGCTGGAAGGGCTCGTCGCCTCCCAAGGCTTTCATGATCTCCGTGGCCGGCCGGGAAAGGGCCTTGAGGCCGCTTAGATCCCTATGTCCCCGCCCGGCGGGATCCCCCATCCACAAGGCCACGGTGTGGCCGGGCGAGTAGATGACGAACCAGGCGTCCCTGAGGCCGTGGGAGGTGCCGGTCTTAAAGGGCCTTCCCAAACCCCGCAGAGCGGGGGGCAGGCGGCCGTCGTCCGTGAGGGCCTCGTTTATCAGAAAGACCGCGGCCGGGGAGGCCGCGGGCCTTTTCCCGGCCGCGGCTTTCGCGTCTTCCCCGAAGGCGTCCCCGAAAGTTCCCTTTGGATCCCCCTCCCCCTCGACACGAGGCGTCCCGGCCGCCGATCCGCCGGCAAAAAAGACCGGGACGAAGTCGCCCCCCCCCCGGGCCAAAACGCCGTAGGCCCGGGCCAGCTCCATAAGAGTCGCCTCGGCTCCGCCCAAAACCAGGGAGTCGCCGTAGGAGCGGGAGGCGTCCAGGGAGACGCCGAAGGCGGAAAGGACGAAGAGGGCCCGCTTCTCGCCCACGAGACGCGCGACCCGGACGGCCGGGACGTTCAAACTGAAGGCGAGGGCCGTACCGGCCGACACCGGCCCCCGGTGTCGGCCGTTGAAGTTGCGGGGGGCCAAACCGGAAAGCCCGTCCCTGGTGTCGGCCAAAAGCGAGGCCGGGTTTAAAAGGGAGTCCTCGAAGGCCGCGAGGTAGACGAAGGGCTTCAAGGTCGAGCCGGTGGAGCGCCGGGCCCGGGCGCAGTCCACCTGGGAGTGGGGACCCTTCCGGCGGGCGTTTCCCAGGTAGGCCAAAACCTCTCCCGTACGGTTGTCCAGAATGATTCCGGCGGCCGTGATTTCCGGAGGATAGCCCTCCAAGGCCAGTTTAAGGTTCTCCTCCAAATCCCTTTGCCGAAAGGGATCCAGGGAAAGGGAAAACCCCTCCACCCCCTCTCCGCCGAGGGTCCAGAGCCGGGGATCCAATCCGGCCAAAAGCGTTCGGGCCAGATGCGGGTTCTCGCGGGGGACGGGACGCCTTAGGCCCGAAACCGGCTCCAAAAGGGCCCGATCCCTCTCCTTCAAGCCCAGCTCCCCCCTTCGCGCGAGGTTGTCCAAAAGGAAGTTCCGGCGCCTTTCCGCCCTTTCCGGATGCCGATCCGGCCGATAAAGCGAGGGCCCCCGCCAGACGGAAACCAAAAGGGCGCTCTCGCCCAAGGAGAGCTGGGCGGCGTTTTTACCGAAATAGATCCGGGAGGCGGCCTCCGCCCCCCGGACGTTCCCCCCGAAGGGGGCGAGGTTCAAATAGAATTCCAGAATCTCGTCTTTCGTGAACCTGGACTCCAGCTTCACGGCTTTAACGAACTCCAGGTATTTGTTAAAAACGGTCCTGGGCCCGGGCTCCAGAATCCTCACCACCTGGGCCGTCACGGTGGAGGCGCCGGAGACGCGGCCCAGATGGAAAAGGTTCTGTTTGAGGGCCCGTAAAAGGGCCAGGGGATCCACCCCGATGTGCGAAAAGAAGCGCTTATCCTCCGCGGCCACGGCCAGCCTCGGAAGATGAGGGCCCATTCGGGAAAGCGGGACGGGTAGAAGCCATTCGCCTCTCGCGGAAAGCTCCGCGTGGTAAAGCGCCCCGTCTCTGGAATTGAGCCGGGGGGAAACGGGGTAGAGCCTGGGATCCGGCGGCTCGATCACGATCAGGCTCAGGGCGAAAAAAAGGCAAAGGAGCGCGATTAAGACGAGGGCGAGCCTTAAAAAGAAAACGAGCGTCTTTTTTATTCCGGCGCGTGCGGGCTTCATAAAGCTTTCTCCGGCGCGGCTCTAAGACGCCTTGTCGTTTTTAGGGATCGGCGGAAAGGAAAAGCGCGTATTTTAAACCGCGTCTATATTATGTAAACCGGAGAGGGCTTGTCAACATGTTTCATCCGGAAAACTTCCAAAAATCCCGGCCCCGCGCTTATCCCCCGTAGGGATCGCCATCCGGCGAAACGCGCGCTTTGCGCGAACGATCCCAGGCGACGACCGGGGCCCCCCGGCCCCTCGGCGGAAGAGCCGGGCGTGAAAATACGCGCCGCGCTTGAAAAAACGCGCCGGACGGGATAAAAACGCGGGCTTTTCCCTTTCGCCCGAAAAAAAGGCCCCTGAACGGCGCCGAGGGGCCTTCGCCCCGCCTCTTTAACAAGCAAGGGGTGGCATTCGCGCGCACCGCCCCCCCGGGGCGGGGTCGCTTCGCTTGAGGCCCCGCGGCGGACCAGCGGGGGCCCGGGCTGAAAAATCATCCTCCGCGCGTCGTGTAAAATGAACGATGTCGCCGGCGGCGGGATTAACTTTGATGGGCGCGCGAAAAATCCGGCGAGGAAAATTAATTAGAGACGTTATACAAAATATATGATAAATTATAATAGTCTATAGAACATTAAGTAGCGTATTTCTAACTTATAGAACAGCGGTGTCTGTTTACATAAGCGTCAGCCTTGACATATGACGCAATATTATTTCCTATAAATTATTATATAAATTTATATTATAAATATTTTATAGAGCTAAAGATCATAAAAAACTAAAAATGAATCCACATCCCTTCTCTAGACGCAGGTCCTCTGGGACGGCCGCCAAAAGGCCCGAGCGAATCCGACCCCGGCCGGCGCCCGCGGGGCTCTCGTATTACGCCCAAGCGTTCCTCCCCCGCCCCCCACACGGACCCCGGGGGAGCTCCTCCGTCCGGCGCGGAAGGAAGTTTCCACCGAACTCTTCGGAACCGCGGTCTTGAAAATCCAGACCCTTGACCTCCGGAGAGGAAAACGCTATGCTTGCCTTAAGGACGCCCGACGGCCTTCGCCGCCAAACCCTCCGCTTCAGGATTATCCCGCGCGGCGCGGCCGACCGCTTCGCTGTCT
>JAISMF010000101.1 GCA_031276865.1 Deltaproteobacteria bacterium
CGCGGCCGGCGTTGACGAAACTCCGTCCCTTTTCAAGGGAATGAAGCCAATGAAGGACTCGACTAACAGCGACACGCCCTCCTCGAAAGAGATTAAACCCGCCCCCAAGCCCGTTTAAAGGAAGAAAAAGCCCTTTGGCGGACGGATCGACCACCCAGGTGAAAACCCATCCGCGGGAGAATCCTTACGAAGTCAAGATCTTAACACCGGACATTGAGGGGCTCGAAAACGACCCCGACTGGGTGCGGAAAGGCGAGATAGTCCGCTAAATAAAAACTTAAAATCTAATTTTACCCATTCATCAAATTTTTTTAATAGCCTGCGGGAGTCATCCGCGCCTCGTTTTCCAACCTCAAGGTGCCGACCATAGAATCCTTGGAGGAGGTCATGCCGGAGGATTCGGACTTCCTCGCCAAGAGCCAGGCCCCCCACGTGGTCGCTTATCGCTTCCGCCTTCCGGCGGGCCGAATTCGATATCCGGCCCGCCTATGAAGCCGTGGACGCGGACAAGTTCCGATCCGTCAATTTGACGGGGGGCTGGCCCGACAAGTCGGCCGAGATGGATTTCGCCGTCTTTCTCCAGGCCAGGGTTAGCCTCGGATTTACCCGGTCCCGGATTAGGCGGGCGCCCGCCGAGGCTGGGGCCGCGACCCGAGGCCGATCCGGACGCGGAAAACCTCGCTCGCCTGGCCGGCGGCCTAAAATCATATTTTCGGATGGAATCTCCCATCATCGCCTCGCCGGGAACGCCAACGCTCTCTACCTCACTCTTCCGCCTTTTGGAGACGCCGATCCGGCCGTCCGGTCTCGCCCGCCTTCTCGGTCAAGAAACGCGACCCCCAGGATGTTGGATACGTTCCTGGCGCTCCCCTTCTCATAGGCCGCGACATCTCTGGCGTACGGCCGGCCGCGGTTTTCCTCCGGTTTCAGGGAGGCGTTGACGCGCCACGGACAATCTCGCGGGGGAGGAGACGGGTTTTCAGACTTTCTTCAAAGCCGGGCTCGTTTCGACGCTTAAGGGCCGCTACGGGGGAGTATAGCCGCCGCCTTCTCCCTCGACCCGGCCGACTTCCGGAATTCGCGCGCGGACATGGCCCCCCCCCCGCGCTATTCCAGGGGGTGCTTCCGCGCGTCCCGACGGGGCCGGGCGGTTGGGCTTCGCCGCGTTTTAACCGCCGGAAAGGAGTTTTATCGCTTCCCTTTCCGCCTAGGAGTTTTTTTTACTAGCGGCGGAAGGAGCGCCTTTGTTTGCGGAAACGAAAAAAGGGTCCCGGACGGGCGCTTTCGCCCGGGACCCTTTCTCTATCGCCGATTCGTCCGGGGGAATCTTTTTAACCGCCCCCCGGTTTTTTTCGAATCGGCGCCTCGCCGCTAAAAACTGTAGCTCAGGTTAACCGAACCCCTCGCGCCTTTTCTTTTTCCGGCGAAGGTCTGAAAGGAGACGCCCAGGGTGAAGGGGCCGGAGCCGTTCTTCCTGTAATCCAGCCCCAGTTCCAAAGCGCCCGTGGTCCCTTTAAGGGAGGCCGGAGCGATGTTCCTTTTGCGCGTGGAGGCCCTCGTTTCGCCGTCGAACTCGTAGACGGCGTTGAAGCCCACCCTCGCGGACAGCGAGCCCCCGAGCGTTCCCGTGAGGCGGGCCCCCGCCCTGGCGATCCTGGAGGAGCTTTGCTCGAACTCCAGCCTCTCCCCTATGTTGGTCGTGACGCCGCTTTTCCCGAGGGTCGTCCACATGTAGCTCATATAGGAGTCGACGGTGACGTTTTTTCCGGCGGGAAAAAGAAAACCGGAGCCGAAATAGGCGCCCCGATAGGCGTAGCCGGCGTCGTAGCTGAGGGTGTTTCCCCTCATCGGCGAGAATTTATCGGTCCGGTAGTCCAAGTCGACCCTTCCGAAGCGGCCGGCGCCCTGGAGGTAGAAGCGCCCGAAACGGCCCGGGTTGAAGTCCAGTCTCGCGCCCAGCCCTCCTCCGAAGTAGCCCGTTTCGCCGTCCCCTTCGATCCCGTCGTAGCCGGAAACCTTGTGGGCGCTGTCGTAGCTCGCCCTGCCTCCCTCGGCGAATACTCCGAAAGTCGCCAGACCAAAGGAGACGCGTCTCTCGCAGGCTACTCCCAGGGCCGCGTTCAGGCTTTCGAGATCCAGATCCCCGCCGTTTTCGTAAGACGATTCGCCGTAGGAGACCGCGAAGGCGGCTCTGGGGCATTTAGGCTCCGGGAAGGCGTTGGCGGAAGCCTTTCCCCCCCCTCCCGGCCGCCCGTCTTCAGGGCCGCCGTCCTCAAAGGCGAGGAAATTCGTGACCGGTTCCAGAAATTCGTCGAAGATGAGATCCGAGCCCTGGACCACCAGGGCCAGGGAGCCGTTGCCGCCCGAAACGGGATCCTTCAGCTGGGGGTGCGCGAGAGCGCCTCGCAAAATCGAGAAGAGCTTGTCGGGGGCCAGCTTCAGATCGAATTTTAGCAGTATGAAGGGGCCCATCTGGCCCTCGGCTTCGCTCTGATCGAAATCGCCGGGGATGATGCCGTTTTCGGCGCTCATAAGTTCGTAAACCTGTCCGTCGGGGGGTATGTCGCCGTCGGGGCTTAGATCGATGTAGCCAATCCTGGTTTTACGGCTTTCAACGGGAAACGAGGCGTCCATGGGGGCGATTTCGGAAAAACACGCGCAGGTGTAACCTTCCGAGAGAAAGATTCTGTCGCCCGCCTTAAGCCCGGCCGCCCCGTTTTCCGCGGCGCTGCTGAAGGTGAAATTATAGAACTGGAAGTTCGACACCGACTGGGTGACTTCGATACCTCCCTCTTTGGGTAAAACTATGTTTAAGGTGTTTCCCAAAAAAAGCTCCATATCGGAGGCCGGAGTCGGATCGCTGGACTGCTGGTCGAAGTAGGTTCCGAACGCGTAGCGGACCTTGGTGTCGCCTTGGAGGGTGACCGAGTTGTGATGCGCCTGAACATATCCCAGCGAATTTTTCAATACGAAGGCTCCCGCTATTATTTCCGGCTCGTCGTTTCCAGGGTACGCGTGACTCATGCTTTGGGGGCCGCTGTCTATCACAATCACGTGGTTATAGGAGGCTTCGACGTCCTGTCGCAGATCTTGAGACGCTCTGCGGAAGAATCTGACGAACGCTCCGGCGAGATTCTTTCCCCAGCTGTTTATGAAATAAATCGTGTTATGATTGACTACGGCCGACCCGTTCGAAGTTTGTCCCTTATTGACGCTATCGGCCGTGATTTCCACCGACCCTCCCGCCGCCCATTGAAGTTGTATGTCGTTGTAGTGAACAGTGGAGTTAACGATGTAGGAGACGTTATACTCCGAATATCCAATGGATCCGGGACTGTCGATTATAAACACCGAACCGCCGTATAACGCCTTGGTCGAGACGTTCGTCACGTAGAGCCTGTTATAATTCGACCTCGCGACCGCTCCCGCCTCCTTGGCCGTGTAAATGACGGCCTGCGCCCCCTGAACGCTTAGTAGAACATCGATTCTTTTAGCGGGATCGACGTTTCCCACTCTTATCGTGTTATAGTTCGTTTCCACGAGTTCGGCCGCGTGGGTTATCCCGTAACCGCCTAAAACGGCGGCTTCTATGTCGAAGCCGATGGTCACGTTATTGTAGCTGGAGTCGTTATCGGGGTAAAACGCTTTTTTATCGGTACCGCTTACGGTCAATTCGTGATACGTGGCGGTATCAGGATCGAAGACTAAATCCTCCGCCATGGCCAGCGCGGCGAAACACAGTAAAACGACTCCTAAAATGACAAGAGACATAATTATGTCTAAAATCATCAAAAATCTGGAGTCTTTTATGAATCGGTATAACGTGGTCCAAATACCGCCGGTGTTGATTAACTCTTTCATGTGGATTACTCCTGAAAATGATTTTCCCTTTCAAGGCCGTCGGGAAGCGCGCTTTTCCCGCCGGTTATTTAATAAACCTTCCGGATGGTTTGAAAAAAGGATGGAAAATTCCCGCGCCCGCCTCTTAGGCCGTCGAATCGGATGGGCGGGTCAAGCTTTTGAAAACGCTAAGGGAGTAGGGTTGTCATCAAACCATGGAAATGGTTTGAAAAAACCGCGTTCCTTTCACGTTCGTTACAAATTTTAAAACTATTCGTCCTGGAACATTTCGGAAGAGAAAGTTTTTAAATAACGCTATCTGTAATCATGGACGAGGTTACGTTGATAAAAACGCGTCGCCGGGCCTTATTTTCCCTCAGCTCCGGCTGTACGACGCCGTTTTCGTTGGAGCGTCCAAACTGATCCGGACCGTCTCGGGAAAAACCGTCTAACCCGGTCCCGTTTCAGCGTTTAATCGAATAAACTGGTTATAATTCCCTTTAAACGCCGGCGCAATATTTTTTCGCGGACTAAAAAATCGTTTTGAGCCCAAGCGTATGCCGTTTTCAAAAAACATCCTTGCTATTCAAGGCTTTAAAAAATATAATTTTTTTTGTTACCCTATTAACGCGTCTTTAAAACACCTATGTTTTTTTTTAACATTTTATTTTCACGCGATTTCTTCTTTTTCCCTCAGTTTCAAAAATTCTCTTATTTTTTTGATACTTCAACCAATCTTTGATTTTTTAAGAGGCGGCGCTTTCGTGTTTTTTCCCTTTCGCTGGACCCAGCGTTGATTTTTCCCTAGGTTCATACTTTTCCCTCTCCGTTTTAATTTTTTTCCCGTAGGCTTTTTTTGCTTTCCTCGGTTTTTGTCCCCTTCGTGGGGGGGGCGGTTTCTTTTTGGGATTCTTCTTAATGTCGGAACCCCTCGAGAGAGTTTTTTTAAATATATTACTTTTTTATCTCGTATATTAAATTTTACATTTTTAATACTTAAAGTATATAATTTATTCTATTTTCATTTAAGAATAATATTTTTTTATTTACATAGATGATTTTTTTAGTAAAAATTTCTCTTGACACGCTTTTTTATTTTGCCTAGGATGAACGGAGTTTTCTCAACGCCAGTGGATTTACGGGTTTTTTCGAAAACCTTGCCTCCCCCGTTGTCAAGCCCCGCCGCGCGTCCCCGCCTGGGGATTTGCCAAAGCCTTTGAAATGTCGTATTCTGGCGGCGGATAATCGAGATTCACCTCAGTTCGCTTCCCAGGGTCCCGGGCTTCGTCCGTTAAAACGGCTTCCGCCCCTTTGTAGAGACGTCCGGCCCCTTTCTCCGGAAAGGGATGGGCTCGTCCGGCCGTCTCTCACCTCCAGATTTTTCAGGTTGATCAGTTAACTGAAGACCGAAAAGACGCTTTCCGCGTCTTTTTCGGTCTTTTTTTTCACCTTAACGGAGCTTTTTTCCCACATAAACGGACTTTTTCCGCCCCAACCGGATTTTTTCCGTCTTAGCCATATTTCCTCCGCCCCGGCCGGTTCTTCACCCGGCGCGGACGATTTTTTTTCGGCTGAAGCCGGCCCCTTCCGGCGGAAACCGCCTTTTTATGAATTTTGTCTTCAAAATATTTTCGAGGTGTTAGATGAAAAAACTTTTACTTTCGGCGCTTATTTTTATTTTTTCCGCGTTTCTTCCCGTTTCCGGAAATTTCCTCCTGGCCGCGGACGTGGAGATCAACAACGTCTCCTACGACCCCACCCGGGAGCTCTACGACGAGTTCAACGGCGTCTTCGAGGCCAAATACAAGGCCGATACCGGCAAGACCCTGGAGGTGGTGCAGTCCCACGGAGGCTCCTCCAAGCAGGCGCGCAC
Source organism: Deltaproteobacteria bacterium (assembly GCA_031276865.1). Classification (GTDB taxonomy): domain Bacteria; phylum Desulfobacterota; class Desulfarculia; order Adiutricales; family Adiutricaceae; genus JAISMF01. Next base: position 5,714 of record JAISMF010000101.1, read on the forward strand.
GGTAATCGAGGGTAACGAGGCCGACGTCGTCACCCTGGCGCTGGCCATCGACATAACCGAGATCGAGAAGGCCGGGCTCATCAAGCCGGGCTGGCAGAAGGAGTTCCCCCACAATTCCGCCCCCTACACCTCCACCATCGTCTTTTTGGTGCGCAAGGGCAATCCCAAAAACATCCACGACTGGGACGATCTGATCCGGGAGGGCGTGGGCGTCATCACCCCCAATCCCAAGACCTCCGGCGGCGCCAGGTGGAACTATCTCGCGGCCTGGGCCTTCGCCGACCGCAAGTTCAACCACGACGAGGCCAAGGTCAAGCAGTTTCTGAAAGAGATCTTCGAGCACGTCTTGGTCCTGGACACCGGCGCCCGGGGCTCCACCAACACCTTCGTGGCCAACGGGCAGGGCGACGTCCTTCTGGCCTGGGAAAACGAGGCCTACCTGGCCTTGGAAGAGGCCCCGGGCAAATTCGAGATCGTCTCTCCGCCTTTAAGCATCCTGGCCGAGCCGCCCGTCGCCATCGTGGACGCCTACGTGGACAAGAAGGGCACCCGGGAGGTGGCCACGGAATACCTCAACTACCTCTACACCCCGGAGGGGCAGAGGATAGCCGGCAAGCATTTCTACCGTCCCTCGGATCCGGCCATCGCCGAGGAGTTTAAGGACCAGTTCCAGCTCAAGATGGAGCTCGTCACCATAGACGATCCCCTCTTCGGCGGCTGGGAGAAGGCCCAGGCGAAGCATTTCAACGACGGCGGGGTCTTCGATCAGATCTACACCCGTTAAAAAGCTCCGCTCCGGCGGAGCGGACGGGTTTGGGGGGCTCCCTTGAAAAAGGGAGCCCCCTTGAAATTGAGCCGACGGGCGGTCGGGACCGGGCGGCCGGAAACAAGGTTTCCGGATCCGGGCGGCCGTAAACAGGGGTTTTCGGGACCAAGGCGGCCGGAAAACCGGGAGGAAGGGACTGGACGTGAGGAAGGCGGGAAAGAGGATTATTCCGGGATTCGGGCTGTCTCTCGGGATAACCATGAGCTACCTGAGCATCATCGTGCTCATTCCCATGATCTCTTTGGCGGTGGAGTCCAGCGGCCTGGGAGTGAGGGGATTCTGGGACACCGTGACCGACACCCGCACCCTCATCGCCTGCCGGGTGAGCTTCCTCTGCTCTTTGGCCGGGGCCCTCGTAAACGCGGTGTTCGGACTCATCCTGGCCTGGGTGATCACCCGCTACCGCTTCCCCTTAAGGCGCCTCATCGACGGCTTGATCGAGCTTCCCTTCGCGCTCCCCACGGCGGTGGCCGGCATCTCTCTGACGGTTTTAACCACGGACAACGGCTGGTTGGGAAAACCCGTTTTCGATCTTTTCGGGATAAGGATCGCCTACACCCAGCTGGGGATAATCCTGGCCATAACCTTCATAACCATCCCCTTCGTGGTGCGCTCCATCCAGCCCGTCTTGGAGCAGCTCTCCCGGGACTACGAGGACGCCGGCCTCCTTTTGGGGGCCGGCCGGACGCGGGTCTTTTTCCAGATAGTGCTCCCTGAGATAAAACCGGCCCTTTTAACCGGCTTCTCCCTGGCCTTCGCCCGGGGCCTGGGGGAGTACGGCTCGGTCATCTTCATCGCCGGAAACATCCCCTTTCAAACGGAGATAGCGCCCTTGGTCATCATGAGCAAGCTGGAGCAGTTCAACTACGACCAGGCCACCGCGGTGGCCGTCCTCATGCTCTTCTTCTCCTTTACGATCATGTTCTTCGTCAACCGGCTGCAGGCCAAGATCAGCCGCTTCACCGGGGAGCATTGACATGGCGGAGCTAAGCTTTTCCCGGGAGAACAAATGGCTAAGGAGGCTCCTCATCATGGTGAGCTTCGTCTTCATAACCGTCATGCTGATCCTCCCCCTCGTTCAGGTCCTGGCCCAGGTCTGGGACTTCGGTTTCAAGAACTTCTGGGAGGCGGTTACCGACGAGTACACCCTGAAGGCCTTGAAGCTCTCGATTTTGACCATGATCTCGGCCGTGACCCTGAACACCCTCTTCGGCCTGGCCGCGGCCTGGGCCATCACCCGCTTCCGCTTCTGGGGGAAGGGGCTCCTAATCACTTTGATAGACATCCCCTTCGCCGTCTCCCCGGTCATAGCCGGCCTCGTCTTCATCATGACCTTCGGACGCCTGGGCTGGACCTACCCCTTCCTGGAGGCCCACGACATAAAGATAGTCTTCGCCACCCCGGGTCTGGTGCTGGCCACGATATTCGTGACTTTTCCTTTCGTGGCGAGGGAGATCATTCCCGTGCTCCTGTCTCGGGGCACGGACGAGGAGGAGGCCGCCATGCTTTTGGGCTCGGGCTTTTTCCAGCTGTTTCGGCGGGTGACCTTCCCCCACCTCAAGTGGGCCCTCCTCTACGGAATCATCCTCTGCACCGCGAGGGCCTTGGGGGAGTTCGGGGCGGTGTCCGTGGTCTCGGGGCACCTGAGGGGCAAGACCAACACCCTCCCCCTCCACATCGAGATACTCTTTCGGGAGTACCACACGGCCCAGAGTTTTTCGGCCGCCGCCATTTTGGTGGCGGCGGCCATCCTGATTTTAGTCTTTAGGAACATTTTGGAGCACGTCTCCGAAAAAGATCGGGAATTTTGAGGAAAAGGGGGAACACGTGTTCATAGAACTGGAAAACATCTGCAAATCCTTCGGCTCCTACAAGGCCTCGGACGAGGTCTCCTTCGGGCTCAAGGAGGGCGCCCTGGGGGCGCTGTTGGGTCCCAGCGGCAGCGGCAAGACCACCATCTTGAAGATGATAGCCGGACTCGAGATCCCCGACTCCGGCGACATCCGCCTGGACGGAGCGCGGGTGAACAACGTGCACCCCTCCAAAAGGGGCATAGGCTTCGTCTTCCAAAACTACGCCCTCTTCCGCTACATGACGGTCTTCGACAACATCGCCTTCGGGCTTAAGACCAGGAAGACCGCCAGAGCGGAGGTGAAAAGGAGGGTGGAGGAGCTTTTAAGCCTCATCGGCCTCTCCGGCTTCGAGAAGCGCTACCCCAGCCAGCTCTCCGGCGGCCAAAAGCAGCGGGTGGCCTTCGCCCGGGCCCTGGCCTGGAACCCCAGGCTCCTTTTGTTGGACGAGCCCTTCGCCGCCATCGACGCCAAGGTCAGAAAGGAGCTGCGCTCCTGGCTTAGGAGCATGATAAGCGCCTTGAAAATCACCTCCATCTTCGTGACCCACGACCAAGCCGAGGCCATCGAGGTGGCGGACCGGATCATAATCACCAACCACGGCCGGGTGGAGCAGACGGGAAGCCCCATCGAACTCTACCGGGAGCCGGCCACGCCCTTCGTCGCGAGCTTTCTGGGGGAAAGCATGATCGTGGAGGATTACGGCCGGCTTTTAGGCTTCGAGGGCGCCCCCCCCAACTCCCGGGGCGCTTTGCGCCCGGAGTTCATCCAGATCTACGGGCCCGGGGAGAAGATCCAATACGAGAACAGCGTGGAGGAGGCCACCGTGGTCTCCCTGGCCTTCCGGGGGGCCTGCGTGGAGGCGGTCATAGACCTCCACGGCTTCCAGCTCTCCAGCGGCTATTCCCTGGAGAAGCCCTCCATCTCGGTGGGGGGGAAGGTGAAGGTTCTAATCTACCGCCTCTACGCCTTCGAGGGGGATAAGGCCACGCTGGTGAACAATTCCCGCCTGGAGGCCCACGGAAACGGCTACAGCTTCGCCATCTAAAAACCAGGGGCCCCGGGGCTCGCCCCGGGCTTTTTTCCGTCCCGGGCGCTTTTTTCGCTCCGGGCTTTTTTAGCGTCCGCCCTTTTTTAAGCGCCTTCGGAAAATTTTCCTAGAACCGCCCCTTATAATTTTCCGCCGGCCGACTTGTCCGCCCGGGGAAATTTTCCGGCGTTCAGGCCCTTCGCCGTCTTCGGGAAATAATTCAGGCGTTCGAATCATCTCCGAAGTTTCCGGAAAAACCCCCGAAAGCTTTTCGGGGGTTTCCGGAAAAAACCCGAAAAAAGGGCCGTGGCGGCCGGATTCCTTTTTCCGGGCCTCTTTTTTTTGTAATTCGCCCTTGAATTGTCTATATTCTGGGTCGGGCTTGAAACGATCGGTTGGAAATTTTTCGGGGGTTTTTCGTGGCGGCTTTCAAATTGGAGACGAGGCGGATCAAATGCGACGTCCTCGTCGTCGGCGCCGGAGCGGCGGGCTGCGTCGCCGGGGCCCTTTTGGGCGGCGGGAATCTCAAGGTGGTGGTGGCCGAGAAGGCCGCGGCGGACCGGAGCGGCTGCCTGGCCGCCGGAGTGAACGCCGTGAACGCCCACGTGGGGGAGGGGAGGAGCCCCGCCGATTACCGCGACTACGCCATTCGGGACGCCCACGGCGTCGCCTCGCCGGATCTCCTTTTATCGATGTCCGAGCGCTTGAACTGGGCGGCGGAGAGGCTCGCCTCCCTGGGAGCGAAGTTCCACCGGAATCCGGACGGCTCCTTTAAAACCCGCTCCTGGCGCAACCTCAAGGTGAACGGCGAGAACATCAAACCCCTCTTGGCGGCCCCCCTGAAAAAACTTTCCAACGTCCTCCTTTTGGAGCGCCTCCACGTGACCAACCTCGCCCTCGCCCGGGATTCCGCCGGTTCCCGGCCGCGGGCGGTCGGAGCCTTCGGCTTTTTCACCGACGGCGGGGGTGGGGCCGCGGCCATAGAGGCCGGAGCCGTCATAGTCGCGACGGGAGGGGCCGCAGGGATCTACCTCCCCAACAACCCCGGTCAATCCCGCCACAAGATGTGGTACCCGCCCTTCAACACCGGGGGGGGCCTGGCCTTCGGCGTCCTGGCCGGAGCCGAAATGACCACCCTGGAGATGCGCTTCGTGGCCCTGCGCTGCCGGGACACCGCCGCCCCCACGGGCACCCTGGCCCTGGGGGCGGGGGCGGCCCAGGTGAACGCCTTGGGGGAATCCTACGAGGAGGCCTACGGAAACAGCACCTCCCAGAGGGTCCTGGCCTGCCGCCGGGAAAACGCCCAGGGACGCGGCCCCTGCCATCTCTTCGCCCCCGAGGCCAAAGAGAGGGAGAGGCTGGAGTGCGCCCGGGCCTACTTCCACATGGCGCCACTCCAGGCCCTGCGCTTCCTGGAAGAGGGGGGCGCCTTTCGGAAAGGCGCCCCCCTCTCCGGCGACCGGGCGGGGGAAGACGGGATAAGGGTCCTCGTCGAGGGGACGGAGCCCTATGTGATCGGCGGCCACACGGCCTCCGGCTACAAAATATCCACCCTGAGGGAGACCTCTCTTTCGGGGCTCTTCGCGGCGGGGGACGTCGCGGGGGGCGCCCCCCAGAAATACGTCTCCGGCTCCATGGCCGAGGGCGCCCTGGCGGCCGCCGGCGCGGAAAAATATCTCAAAGATGACGACTATTTGACAAATTTCGGCGACCATGTCTTTACGGATCGAATTTCGGAACACTACGCCCCCCACCTGTCCGGCTCGCCGCCGGGCTACACGACCGACGAGCTCGAGGAGGCCATGCAGAAGAGCATGGACTCCTTCGCCGGGGGGCGGAGTACGGATTACCGCTACTCCCGGGCCGGCCTCCGGATGGCCGGCGGGAAGATAAGGGAGTTGTACGCCCTCTCCCGGGATTTAAAGGCCGGAAACCCGGGGGAGCTTTCCCGGATATTCGAATTAAAGGAGAGGCTGGTAGTCTCCCTAAGCCTGATCGCCCATCTTTTAAACCGGAAGGAGACCCGCTGGCCGGGGTTCGGGGAGTACGCCGACCATCCGGAAAGGGATCCCCGCTACGATCTTTTCGTCAACAGCGTTTCCAGCGCCTACGGCGGCCGCTACCCCGAGGCCCTGGAAAGCCCCGCGGTCCTGGCCAGGGATCTTTCGTCCGGAGAGGAGATCCCCCTTCCGGAGCCGGCGGAGGATGTTTTCTTAAAGGAGCCCGCGCCTTGACCATCGAAATAGACTCCCTCAACTGCTCCGGCTGCGGAAACTGCGCCGAGATCTGCCCCGGGGGGCTCATCTCCCTTGTCGACGGAAAAGCGGCGATCCTCCGGCCGGAGGACTGCTGGGGCTGCGCCGCCTGCCTTAAGGAGTGTCCGGACTCCCTAGTGTCCCTGCGGCTCCCTCCGGCCCTGGGGGGACGGGGCGGCTTTCTCAAATGCCGCCGGGAGGCGGGCCGGCTCCTCTGGCTCTATTTCCAGGGACCGGGGGACGGCGAGCCGCTGGTCGTCGACGGAGAGGGGAGGGAGGACGGTTACTAGCCTCCCCCGCGCGTCCGGGGATGTTTTTTTGAGTTCGTTTCAATTTTATTTTTGTTTTAGTTTTTTTGTTATAGTTCATAGTTTTAGTTTTTATTTTAGCTTTTGTTTTGGTTTTTTGTTACGGCTTTTGTTTTAGTTGTTTTTTCAGCTTTTCGTTTTAACTTTTGTTTGACGCGCGCCCGAAAAGTCCCCGCTGTTTTATAAGTTAAAAATAAAACGCTTAATGTGATATATAATATTGCGATTTATCCCACAATTTGTATAACGTCTTTAATCAATTTTCAATACCGGACTTTTCGCGCGCGCGTCTCGTTTTAGCTTTTGTTCGGCGTTTAGTTTTTTCAGAGAGCCGGCGCCAAAGGCGCCGCTTCGGAAGGATCTCTTTTGCTCAACCATCTCCAAACCCTTGAAGCCCAGAGCGTTTACATTTTACGGGAGGCCTACCGCAACCTGGGAAAACTAGGCCTCCTCTGGTCCATCGGCAAGGACTCCACGGTTCTCCTGTGGCTGGCCCGGAAGGCCTTTTTCGGCCACTGCCCCATTCCCTTCATCCACGTGGACACGGGCTACAAGATTCCGGAGATGATAAGCTACCGGGACCAGGTGGCCTCCGATCTGGGCCTCGACATGATCGTGCACCAGAATAAGGAGGCCCTGGCCGCCGGCATGGGACCGGACAAGGGGCGTCTGGTCTGCTGCAAGGCTTTGAAGACGGACGCTTTAAACGCCATGACCAAGGAGTACGGCTTCGACGGCTTAATCGTGGGGGTGCGCCGGGACGAGGAGGGGTCCCGCTCCAAGGAGCGGGTCTTTTCCGAGCGCAACCAGGACGACGAGTGGGATCACACCCATCAGCAGCCCGAATTGTGGGGGCAGTTCAAAACCGACTTTCCCCGGGGCCACCACATAAGGGTGCATCCCCTTTTGGAGTGGAACGAGCTGGACGTCTGGCGCTACATCGAATACGAGGAGATCCCGGTGATCGATCTCTACTTCGCCAAAAACGGCGAGCGCTACCGCTCGCTGGGCTGCGCCCCCTGCACGGGGAGGATAAAATCGGAGGCTAAAAACGTTTCCGACATCGTTACCGAGCTTTTAACCACCAAGACGGCCGAGAGGTCCGGCCGCGCCCAGGATCGGGAAGACGCCTACGCCATGCAGAAGCTCAGGCGGGACGGGTACATGTGATGACCGGAGAAAGGGAGACTTTAAAGATAGTGGTGACCGGACACGTGGATCACGGGAAGTCCACGGTCATTGGAAGGCTTCTTTTCGACACCGGCTCCCTAACCGAGGGGGCCGTGGAGAGGGTGAGGGAGATCGCCCGGGAAAAGGGCCAGCGCTTCGAGTTCGCCTACCTCCTGGACGCCTTCGAAGAGGAGCGCAAGCAGGGCATAACCATCGACACCACCAGGCTGCAATTTAAAACGGAGAAACGGGACTACCTGATAATAGACGCCCCGGGCCACAAGGAGTTCCTCAAAAACATGATCTCCGGCGCCTCGGACGCCGAGTGCGCCTTCCTGGTGGTGGACGCCGGACGCGGCGTGGAGGAGCAGTCGAGAAGGCACGCCCACATGCTGGCGCTTTTAGGCATCCCCCGGGCCGGCGTGCTGGTGAACAAGATGGATTTGGCGGACTACCGGGAGGAAGTCTTCCTCCGGATAAGGGAGGAATCCAAAGCGTACCTGGAGAGCCTTGAAATCAAAGCCGGTCCCTTCGTGCCGCTCTCGGCCCTGATGGGCGAGAACATCTTGACGCCCTCCGCTAAAATGCCCTGGTTCACGGGCCACACCCTCGTGGACGCTTTGGACTCCATCGAGAAGATCGAGGCGGGCGGGAGCCTGCGTTTCCCCGTCCAGGACGTCTACAAGTTCGACGAGCGGCGGATCATCGCCGGCCGGCTGGAAAGCGGGACCATAAGCGAGGGCGACGAGATCCTCCTTTCCCCCGGGGGGAAGATCACCTTCGTCCATTCCCTGGAAAGCTTCCTCCCCAAGGACAAGAAGAAGTCCGCCTCGGCTCCGGAGTCCATCGGAATCACGGTGGCGGACGAGTTCTACAACGAGAGGGGCGAGATAATATCGTCCCCCGCGGATCCGCCCATCATCACCGACCGTTTCCAGTGCTCGCTTTTCTGGATGGGGAAAAGACCCCTCGCGCCCGGCCGCAAGTACAAACTGAAGATCGCGACCGTCTCCGAGGAGGCGGCGGTGGAGGAGATCCTCCGCCTCGTGGACTCCGACACCCTCGAAACCGTCTCCGGCGCGAACGAGGTCAAGGTAAACGAGGTGGCGGACGCCCTGGTGCGCCTGCGCCGCCCCGTGGCCCTCGACCTCTTCTCCACCCATCGCGCCACGGGTAGGTTCGTGCTCGTGGACGGATACGACGTCTCGGGGGGCGGCATCGTCACCCGGGCCGAGTCCATGGCGCTGGTGAAGCGGGGTTTCGTGAAGGGGGAGCTGTCCGCCCGCTCGGACGTCTTCGAGGAGTACTACCTCTCCTTCGGCACCCGGGACGTGAGCCGGAAGTCCGCCGGAGGGCTCCTCTACCGGGTGGGGGATCGGGTGCCCCTTACGGGCGACTCGTATTCCTATCCGGAAAACTTCGACGTGGTCGTCTTCCGGGACGGGGTGGCGGTTTTAATCCGGGAGGGGAGGGTCTACGAGATACTCCCCCTCGGGGACTACGAATACTCGGGTCTACCGGTGGTGAACGGCAGCGGCTACGCCGTGAGCTGCCGGAGCCAAAAGGAGTGGATCCACGCCAGGGACGCCTTCCTCGCCAAGGGGAGGAGGAACGAGGCGGAGCTGGCCCAGCGTTACCTGGATTTCAACGCCTACCGCCGGATAGCGTTCCCCCAGGCGGACTTCGTCGTCTGAGCCGGGATTTTAACGCCCGCGGGGCGCCGCCGGCGGCGAGGGGCCCCTGGCTAATCCTTTTCCCGCGGGAGCCGCGGCTCCCCGCGGTCTTTGGGGATCGATTTCGCCGCCGTTTTCGCGGGGGATCGACCATCTTGATGTTTTTCATGGGAGGCTGATAAAAATGGAGCCAGACTACAAGGCCCTTAAAAACACCGGTTTCATGCGCCAGAGACAGAAGAACCGCTTCTCCCTCCGACTCAAGGTCGTGGGGGGGCGTCTCACGACCGAGCAGCTACGGGCCATAAGCGAAATGGCGGACGATTACGGCTCCGGGATCGTGCATCTCACTTCCAGGCAGGGCCTGGAGGTGCCGTTCATCAAACTAGAGGATATAGACTCTTTAAAGGAGGGGATCCTCCAGGGGGCGATCAGCGCCGGAGTCTGCGGCCCCGCGGTGCGCACCGTCACCGCCTGCCAGGGGGACAAGGTCTGTCCCTCGGGCTGCATCGACACCTACGCCCTGGCCGAGAAGATATCGGACAGGTATTACGGGCGGAGGCTCCCCCACAAGTTTAAAATTGGTCTGACCGGCTGCGTGAACAACTGTCTCAAGGCCGAGGAGAACGACGTGGGCGTGAAGGGGGGGCTTATCTTGAGCTTCAACGAGGATGCCTGCTCCAAATGCGCTCTCTGCGTGAAGGTCTGCCGGGAGAAGGCCTTGAGCTTCAAAAACAAGAAGATCGCCCTCGACCCCGGGAAATGCAACAACTGCGGCCGCTGCGTGAAGATCTGCCCCGAAGGGGCCTGGCGGGGAAAACCCGGCTACATCGTCTACTTCGCCGGAACCTTCGGAAACAGGATCGCCATCGGGAAAAAGCTCCTTCCCGTATTGAGCCGGAAGGAGGATCTCCTGAAAGTCGTGGACCGCGCCCTGGACTTCTTTTCCGAGCACGGGATTCCGGGAGAGAGGTTCAGGACGACGGTGGACAGGACCGGCTGGGAGCCCCTGGCGGAGCGCCTGAACCGGGCGAAAAAGGCGACGGCCGAAAAAAAGGCGAAGGCCGGCTGACGCCGCGGCAAGGGCGATTCGAAGCGGTTTGGAAGGCTGGGGGGGGGAAGGAAAAAACACCCCCCCTCCGGCCGTTATTTCCTCCGCGGAGCTTTTTCGGCTCCGCCCGCATCCTTGAACAGGGGATTTGAACTCACGGGGATGGAGCCTCTTTTCGCCGTTCCCCGCCCCCTCTTCGAAGCGTCTTTTTTTAGGAGGTCTTTTTCAGGCGGAGGCGGAGGCGTTTTCTTCGGCTCTTCCTTTTCCCGGGCGGATCCCGAAGTCCCGTCCGGCGGGGATTTTCCCTCGCCGCCAACCGGCTCGTTCGAGCCGGTTTTCTTTTTCCTCTTTTTATCGTTTTTTGAGGGGGCGTCCCCTAAATTCGCCGTGGATTCCCCGCCCCGGGATCCGGACGGATTTTTTTCATTGGTTTCGGCCGGATCGTTCGCGGCGGCCATTCCTCCCGCCGGAGTTTCCGCGGGGATTATTTCTCCGGACTCTCCTTTCGCGCCCGTTTCCACGTCCGTCGCGTCGGGCGTCCCTTTTCCGTTCTCCTCCATTTCAATTTCCCGGGCGGTTTTCGGGGACGCGTCCGGCGGGGATTCGCCTTCATCGTTCGCCGGATCGTTCGAGCCGGTTTTCTTTTTTCTTTCTTGATTTGAATAGGCGTCCCCGAAATTCGCCGGCGATTCACCGTCCCGGGAGCCGGACGCCGTTTTTTCATTGGTTTCATCCGGATCGTTCGCGGTCCCGTTTTTTCCCGCCGGAGTTTCCGCGGGGATTATTTCTCCGGACTCTCCTTTAACGCCCGTTTCCACGTCCGTCGCGTCGGGCGTCCCTTTTCCGTTCTCCTCCATTTCAATGATCGCGGAAATTTTGGGAAGATCAATGTCTTCAAGGTAATTTTCGAGGCGGAGGGGGAAATCCGGTGCGGGAGGATTTTTTAATACCGGAAAAGAACCCGCTCTCGCGGCGCGGTGGATGGCGTTCACCTGGTCGGCGGGAATCATCCTTCCGATGATAAATAGGGCCGAAGCCGCGGCCTTCGACCCGTTTAATTTGTTAATAACAGACACGTCTTTTAAAAAAGATGGATAATTCATTTCCATTTCGGAGTTAAGAATGAACGAGTAGTGAAAAACAGGAAGGAGGAATAGTAGATCGAATGAATGCACGCATCCGTGATAAATTTGATGATTTAAATAGCGTAATTTATTTAAAAATATCTGGTCGTGAAAAACAGGAAGAGACTCATCGGTTAGCTTGAAATACTCGTTGAAAGTATCCTGCATTTTTAAGTATTCTTTGATTTTTGAAAAATCGAAAGTATTATTCGGATCCGAATCGGTTTTGGAATAAACGTCCTTTATAAATTTTGTGGCTGCTTTGAATGGTTCTATACGGTGGACGGTAAAAATGTTCTTACGCTCAAATATGGATTTTAGATAATATATTATATTTTCGTAGTAATCAAGAGGTATAACGCTTTCAAAATGCTGAGCGGAGGAAAATTCACCGGGTTCGAAAAACGTGTTGACGAAGCGGAGCGACCTCAGCTTGTCTCTCGTCAACGCCTCTTCGCCGCGCCAACGATCCCAGTAATCTTCGTAGAGCGGCTTTTCCAAAATAATGTTGTATTTAACCGCGTCTGTTTGAAGAATTCTTTCGCCTCTATCGGAAAGAGGGTAAAATTTATCCACCTGCGATAATTCGAGCCGACGAACGCGAGTATCAGGATTTGATTTTACGGGGACGAATAGTTCTTTGTAGTCGCTTTTAAGAAGCGTCAGCACGTAACCCGCATCGTCCGTGATGGAAATATCAGGCATTTCATCGAATATTTTTGAAAAGTCATTGTATTTGGCATTATTTAGAGCATTGATATCTATTATTCTTGAGGAATTAATCCTGATTTCTCCTTCGGAAATAATATTGATCCATTCCAGATAACTTAAGGCCGTTAATGATGATTGAGAAGGCGGGCGCATAATATAACCTTAGGAGAAAAAATTTATAAGTATATCGGAAAACACCGTTAAAAGAAGTCTCCTTCATCGATGTCCTCGAATTCGTCGCTCTTAACGCCTTGTGAGTAATTATTAGCGGGAACTGTTGAAACATCTCCGTGTTTGAGAAAAATACGGTTGGCTATCTGGTTGGGAATTCTGTTGATGAAATCCTTTGGGTTGTTTGAATTATAAGAAAGATATAAGTTTTCTCTGGATCTTGTGACCGCGACTAGAAGCACCCGTTGAGAAACCAGCTCATTGTAGTTTTTAAATTTACCATTGCTATCCGAATTTGATTTATCCAGTCCGGGAATGAACACGTTGTTAAAATCAAGTCCTTTGGCGCTGTGAACGGTGGTGATAAAAACTATCGGTTTCAAGTTGCTTTCATCGATGGAGCCGACGGAGCTGCCGATATAGCGGAACGGGATTCCCTGGCTTAGGGCCATTTCGTTGAAATTACCGTAGCTTTCCTTTCTTTTCATGTAATTGAAACCGGTCGGCGGAAAGAACAATATTTGACCGTAATGTTTGGAAAGGCTGTTGAGAAATTCGTGAATTTTGGAATGCGACCTGAGCAGCACGGCGGACGGTCTCCCTGGAAGAGAGCGGTTGACGGCGTTGCGGATAACCCAGTTGTTCTCATCGGTTTGGTCATGAGCTTTGATTAAATTTATGCTGGAGTTCTTTTTCGCGGCTATAAGACCTTCAACGATGTTCGCATCCGGATAGACTCTTTTCGCTAGAATGCAGATATTTTTCGTCAGACGGAACACTTCGCTTAAAGTGTGCTCTGTGACCTCTTTAACGCCGTAGCATTTGTAAATGTCGTCCTCCGATGTGTGTTTGTTAGAGTAAATCTGCTGATCGTAATCGCCGGCGGCGAAAAGACGGTCGGATAAATTTGAGATTTGTTTTAAGTCGCTGTATTCAATATCCTGAATCTCATCAAGGAAGACATAGGTGTATTTTTTTTTGTTACGAAGAAATTGGGTGTGCGTGATTATTTCGATGTTCGATTTTTTCTGGCTGAATATGGGCGAAGTGCGCGCCAGATCGATCAGGCTGTTCGTGAAGGTGATAAAACAGAAAGTGGCCCGCGGAGCTAAGGACAGCAGTCTTTCAAGTATATGGAGAAGAAGAAGGGTTTTGCCTGTTCCGGCGAAGCCTTTAATCCAGACGCATTTAAACTTTGAATTCACCGCCGTGTTTATCACCTGTAGTTGTCTTTGCGATAACGCGTTTGATTTAATCCACCAGCTCATTTTATCTATCCTTTATATATTATAGGTTGATTGACCATTAATACGCCTAGAAGATTCTCCTTGTCAAACGGACCCGTAGCGGGCTCTTTAACGCCTTGTTTAAAATTTTTTAACCGTTCGGACGCTTTTTGTTTTAAATCGCTTAAAGACAAAATATCGGCGCATGAAATTAAATTTTGAAGCTGGTATCGTTTTATCAAGGGAGACTTGATATTTTTACCTTCAATGTTAGCGTACCGCTTTAGTAACGCTCTTCCCTCGGGAGATCCGTCATCATGGAGAATGATTCCTAGATAATAAAGAGCGCTTGAGAAATTAGGATTATCATCAAGCGATTCCCGTAAAAGCGAAATTTTACGACTTTTATCTGTTTCATATATTGATAAATTATACGCCGTGATATAATTCTTTTTTTTCTGATAAGCGGTTTTAAACCATCGTTCCGCTTTAGCGGATCTTTCAGCCAAAGAGTAGTAATGTCCGATACTTGTTGAATTATCAAGACTGCTGTCCATCGACTGGGCGGTAGCCAACATGTCCGCGGCCGTTTCATAAGCGTAAGCGTCCGCCGCGGCATCGGCGTATTCCAAGACGGTTTTTACGGGCATGTTTTTTCCGCCATAAACGAGGAGATCAATGTTGAATTTCTGCTTAGCTTTCAGTAATTTGGTCTCTTCTTCCGTAAGTTCCCTGTTCGCCAAGGGCGATAACAAAACAGTCTCCGCTTTGACCGTTGTTGTTTCGTTAACCTGAACTTCGGCTTCAATCCTGAGAAGCTTGTCATGCGTTATCGATGCCGAAACCAACACGATGGTGTCGTATTTAAATCCTTGAGGCGATTTTGATTTAATTTCAACGACGCCTAGGATTTTATTGTCGCCCGCGTAAAAAGGAAGCTCTATTACGGATTGGTTTTCTTTAGCGACCTTGAGCCTCGCTTTAAACTTTCCCTTCGTTGGCACTTCGGTGGAAGCTGGGATAATCTCTTTTTTCCCATCCACTATCCTCAGCGTGATTGCCTCTGGAGTAATCGGTTTTATCAAATCTCTTCCGTAGCCGTTATAAAAGACGGAATGCAGGCACGCTCCCATGGACACGTGTGTTTGCAGATTTTTAGGAACTATTTCAACGACTCCTGGCGGCATGTTTTCCATCACCGCGCGTCTCACCACCGGGTTATTCGAACTGCCTCCTATAAACAGCACCGCGTCCAGGTCTTCAGGCGACATGGCTATCTTTTTCAAAGCTCCGTCCACCGGAGAGTAAACGTGATTAGAGTTGAAATGCTTATCGGGATTGTATTTACCAGCGAAACGTTCAAGAACGTCAGCGAATTTTTTTAAAGTGAGAGATGGTGTTTTTAAGTGAAGTTCGTGAATTTTTTTAATTTTAAATTTCTGAATTTCATGAGTTGTGATTACCTTGTCGCCGATTTTCCTGATCCCGTCGATTGTCGAAATGTTCATCTCGCTTATCATTTCCACCGCGCTTATTTTCAGCTGCTCGGCGGCCGGCATAAGAATGGGAATTATTTTCTCGTTTATATGTCTTAAGTCTGGATCATATCCTGGCGCCGATTTTAGCAGTTGCTCCAATAACGCGTCGCGGGCTATTTCTCTGTCGAGATCATCCCCGCCTAACGCCGTGAAGCGGGAAATGGAGCGGTTTCTCGACTTAAAATTATTTTTGTCCTTTATTATTTCAAGAATTGAAATATCGCAAGTACCAGCTCCGAAATCGTACACGAGGACATTTGCGGTTTCTTTAGTTTTCAGCAGTTGAATAAGATGTTTCTCGCTAGCATCATCGTGTTCCTGATGAATGTAACTTAGAAACGCGGAATTCGGCTCATCGATCAGGCATGATTCGGAGACGGGAAATCCGGCTTTATTAATTGTTTTAACCAGTTCCTCTCTTTGATTAGCTTCGAAAGACGCCGGCACGGAAACGGAGAAAACGAGATTTTCCGGAAAGTGATTATCTTTGACGGCTTTTTTTATCGAATCTAGTAGGCGTTCGAAAAATATTGCCGCGGCGTCGGACGCGTATTCTATGACATACGGCAGCCCCGCTTTTTTTGATAGTTTAGTTTCGGGATATGTAGGTCCGATATCGACCCCGATCATCATTTTAAAAGAGGAAAACAAGTTCGATCCCTCGAATAGCCTCCGTTTTAAAGCGTAAGCGTCCCTCCCGAAAATAAGTTTATTGTCGTGCCAAGCGATAACGCTGTTTATAAGCTCGCTCGCGTACGTCCCTCCGTATTCCGTCGGCTGTTCCAGTTTGAAAGTATCGAATAGCGCCTCTCCGTTTGGCCGCCCAACGAAGTAACTGACAACGGTGGTCGATGTTCCGAAATCGATTCCTATAAAAGTGTTGTTCAATATTCCGGCGGCTGGCAACCCGGGGTCGGGACGGCTCGGGATCAAACTTCCGGCGGCAAGGGGAGATAGTTTCTTTAGCGAGATCATTATTCACGCTCTATACGCTGTTAAAGTCGTTTAAATTGGCGTTAATAGGCTGTCTATAAATAATTACCTTTTATAAAAAGTTAGACACATAGTCGCCAATTTTTCTGGATTATCTATTATTAAATTTACGTATGCGATATTTATTCATCCGCGGATGCTTTATTATCACAGCGCCGTCGAATTTGTTTGTCCGCTTGAACATCTATAATGATTCCCCTTCTCTTTTCCACGCCCTCGAGGCGGGATGTAACTTTAAATCTACCGCCCTGTTAATTATTTTTTCGTTTGAATATTTTGGTTATATTCCAAAATAGATCTGGTTTAGGTCTCCGACGCGCGCTTTATACTGAATAAAGATATAAGAATTTATGCTTTTTTTACATTACCTCTTCGTTTCATTTATACATTTTGCCGTAAGCTTGTCAATTGTCTTAGATTATCTTTTCTTTACCGCCGCGTTTTTTGGTTTCACCCCGCTCGTTTTCCGGCCGCGACCGTTTGTTCCTCGCCTTGTTCGGTTCGCGTTCCGATGTCCGCGCGTCTTGTTTCACAGGCGGGGAATCATCCTGGCCGCCCCTTGCGGAGCCTCGCTAAGCGTTTTCACAAGTTTCCAGTCTTTTGTCGTCTATGTGCAAATCTCTTCGGTTTGTCAATTATAGAAATTATAAACTCTATGAGTTCTAAATTATAAAAATATATGCTATATAAGATATTAAAACCTTAAAAGATTTTAATATAAATTTTATTACTCTTGTATAAATATTTTATTACTTTTTATTATATAATATTTCTTTTAAAACTCTTTTATTTTATTTTTGCTAAAATTAATATTTTTGTTCAATTCGTCATATCCCATCCTTCATTCTTTTTATTCAGAGCCTCAGCTAACCGCCCTATGAAGATTTCCAGCCTGGTGGCGCCCCAATGCGGCCTTAAAAAACTTTACAACGAAGAGGAAAAAACGGATAATAATTTAGTTTTGAGCTAAGTTACCGCGCGTTTCCTCCGGAAAGACCGGCTCTCCCGGAGCCGCGTCCGGCGCTTAGGCGCTTCCGGAGCTTGTTTCAAGCCGGGGGCGAGAGAGTCGGTCTCATTTACCCGACTCTTAGGGAAATTCATCGCCGGCCCGCCTCGAGGCCGCGCGGGGACGGCGGGTGGAGTCCGCCCTTCAATCCCGTCGGGCGCGGCGGAGGGTTTCCGGGCGCCAACGAGTTTCGCCGCCGCCCGCGGGCGGTTCTTGACCCTCCCGCGGGGCCTCCGCCGCTTTCCGCCGGGGTCTCCCGCATCCTCATCCGGCCCGGGCGGAAGATGGCGGACGCTTATTATTTTTAGTACGCATACTTAAATGTAATTTTCTAATTTTGTTTTACTTTTTTTCCTTCAAGAGGCGGTCCGCCGGGAAAGGAGCGGCGGTAAATTCCGCTCTTCTTTCGTCCAGTTGTTTGCTGTTTTCCCTCATTTATCGACGAGCGCGCGAAAAGTCCCAGCTGTTTTAAGACTTAATAACAACATACTTTATAAGGTGTGATACATTTTGAATTTTTCTAGATTGTGTGTGTTGTCTCCAATCGATTTTCACAACCCGACTTTTCGCCCCCGCGCCGCGCGTTATCCAGCCGCGGCGGAGGGGAAGACGCGATGACGATTTTTCCCCGGTTTTCCAGACCAGGGCGCGGCGGCCCGGTCAATTGCAGGTTTTCCGCGTTTTAATTTTACCCGCGCCGACAAGGAGATGACGTAGGTCTAAGGTTATGAGTCCGCGACGGGCGACGCGCCGCGACAGTCCCGGCGACTAAAAGGCCCCGGCTCGTAACCTTAAAACATTATGCAAGTCCATATCACTCAAGAATTGGTCAACATCATAATTCACCACTCCAGGGTGTGCTACCCCTTGGAGGCCTGCGGACTTATAGCCGGCACCGTGGAAGGCGATAATAAGATTATTCAAAAGGTGTTCCCCCTCCATAACGCGGAGCAGAGCCGCGTGCATTTCGGTTTCGCTCCCAAGGAGCATAATAACGCCGTCAAAGAGATCCGCGCCTTGAACATGAGCCCCTTGGGCATTTTTCATTCCCACCCCGACAGTCCGGCCAAACCGACGGAAGAGGAGGTCGATCACTCTCTCGATCCCACGGCCAGCTATCTCATCCTTTCCTTGAAAACCACCACTCCGGTGCTTAAGTCTTTTCATGTGGACAAGAAGACAAGGATCGTCGAGGAAGAGGAATTGGTTGTGGAGCCTTTGAAGGATAATTCTTAAGACGAACGTCTGGTTTCAAGATCCGGAGCCGCCTCTTCGTTTCCTAAACGCTCCGGCGGTTAAACGTTGGAAACCGCCAAGTATAAGGCCGGCGACGCCGTCCGGCGTTATTCTAATTTTCATCCGCCGGGGTGACGGTCGAAAATCGGGACGCGGCCTTTCAGGAGATGGATTATTTTACGTAGGTTCGCGGCCGATTCACCCAAATAAGAGGAAATTACGGCGCCGCGCCCCGCTTGGAAGCGTGGCCGTTTCCGTTTCGGATGGCGGCGCTTTCGCGGGTTGGCGTTTTTCCGCAGGCGATCCGCGGAACAAAGCCCGGCGCGCCCGGGCGATTTTCGTTAGCCACGAGGAGTTTTAGGTTCAAAACTTCCCGATCGTCCTTTCGATTTCCGAACGGTTTCCGGCGCTTAAAACAACGTCGGACAGCTTTTTTCGGGACGGATGATTTCAAAAAAATTTCGCTTTGTCTTTCCTCCCCCTCTCCAACGGATCCGGTGCCTTCTCATCCGTCCCTTGGAAAAAGTTTTCGCCGTTTTAAATCACGCCTAGATTGTAGGCCGGAGCGTTAAGTTTTTTTCTTCTTTCGTCACTTTCGTCACTTTCGTCACTGATGATTTCTCCGACCGGCTCGAAACGAAGCGGTCGGGTTTTGATCTTTTACGCCGATAAAACGTTTATTCGGCGTGAACGCCTTTCGCCACGGCCGGCATCCCTTGTCTGTCCTTTCAAACGCGGCGAACCGATGTTTTTTTTCAAGGGTCGCCTCCGTTCGCGAACCCCCTTTTTTCCTTCCGCGCCGGCGCCGCTTCCTTGTTTCCTCCAGGCGCCGCTTCCTCCGGCCCTTTCCTCCAAAAGGGCCGGACGCTTCTTTTTCGGGGATTTTCCGCGTTTCGACCCGGCGCTCCTTCTCTCTCGGGCGATTCGGAGGAGAACACCCGTTGGCTCCTCCCTTAAAGGCGCCTGGGGGGCTCGTTTTACGGCGCGACAAGCCCCCGCGCTTTTCTTCCCGGGGGGGCGGGGAATTCTCTTTTTCCGGCGCTCTTATGAAAACTCCCCCCCGAACGATTCCGGCTCCGGCTTCCGCCGGATATTTTTCCCGGCCGGACGCTTTTCACCGGATCCGCCTCTTAGGCCGCGGGTTTCAGGGCGGGGGGCCCCCCCTTTTTTTTCGAAATTCCGGCTCACGAACCCCTCTTCGGGGCCGCGCGGCGACCCTACGCTCCGCCGCCCGATCCGGATTTAGGCCTTTCGGATCCCGCCCCCCGCTTTTTCCTTCTTTTGCCATGTCAGGATAATTTTATCATTTTATGCTAATTTATCTTACACAACTCGTCGCCACGTCACGCGGAGCGCCCTCGGGCCGTTTGAAACTCCGCGGCCGGGCGACAAAACTTTATTGTTTAACAAAATTTCTTGTATATCGCCCCCCCTGGTGCTAGACTCCCGATTTGACGTTTCCGGCCCTTTCCCCCTCCCGTTTTCCCGGCCCTTTCGCAAAGGGCCGAACGCTTTTCCGGCCGGCCGCCTCCGCTCGCTTTTCTTCCCGCGGGGAACGGTGAAACGCTCTTTTTCCCGCCCTTTTTTTAGGATCTTTTTTCACGGGGGTTTTCGACCCCCTTATCCGGCATCTTAAAATCATTAAAGGACTCAGACGATGACCAAATCATTTTCAACCGCCTCCCGCCTTCTCTTCATCCCCGCGGCTTTGTTCGCCCTTGTTTTGACCGCCGCCGCCACGGCCCAGACTCCCCCCCCCGTGACCCTTCCGACCCTGACCGAGGCCGACATCACGAACTTCATCGAGATTTTCCCCGTCGCGGTCAAGGATCCCGCTTCCCTGATTCAGACCCTCAACACCAAGGGAGTCGATCCCCTGCGTTACCAGGGCGTGGCCACCAAGCTGACCGCCAACCTGGGCGCTTTGAGCAGCCCCGAGGTTATCGAAACCCTGAAGCCGCAGTTCGGCGAAAGCGTCGTTTTGAACGACGACGAAAAGGTTTTGTTCGACAAGTACAAGGACCAGCTCATCGTCCTTTTGACTCCGCCGGCCGCCAAGTAGCCCGAAGCTTTCAGCCCGGGCGTTTTTTTAAAGGGGGCTTCGGCCCCCTTTTTTCACGCCCTTGGGCCGCCGAAGGGGGGCTTTTTTTTTCGACTCTTTTTTTTCGGCTCGTTTTCCAGTGGAGTTTTTTAAACTTTCCGCCCTTTTCGTTCTAAAAGAGGGGGGCCCGCTCCGCTTTGGGTCGCCGGAAATGTGAAGACCCGCGGCCAAAGGCGCCTTTCGGGGCGGGACGCGCGCGTTTTTCCCGGCGGGGCGGGCTTCCCCCCTTTCCGGAAGAGCCGGAGGCCTCCCTTATCCAGCCGGGACTTTCCCCGGATGGCTCGATAGGCTCCCCGGCCCCGCCCAGCGGGGCCGGGCCGGGGTTGCGGGCGCTTCGCGGAACCCCCCCGCCCATACGCTTCCCCGCCGAAGGCCCGTCCGGCCGGTACTTCATCCTCCAAGGCTTCCCCCTCCCAATCTCCCTCCATCCCCCCCTGTCGCCGGGCGGCGTTCCGCCCTTTCGCCGGGGCCTCCCCGGGGCCCCGGTCTTCCCCGTCTTTTTTGATTTTTTTCGTCCCGCTAAAGTATAATGAAAGCATTTCAAGGCCTTTTTTACCGGAACGTCTAAAATCGGCGCGCGCGCGAAAAGCGGCCGCTGTTTATAAGACTTTGAAATAACATGCTTTATGAGGCGTGGTGTATTTTGATTTATTCCATATAATGTATGTTACCGCCCCGGCGCTTAAATATGGGAAAAACGCCGCGTATTCTAAGGAAACGGCTTCGTTTCACCGTTCTAACTTTCATTCGCCAAGGGCGAAGTCTCTAATTTTTAAAGCCGGACTTTTCGCCTCGAAATTCAACAGCCTGGAAATAAGCTTATGCCTTCTCGAAACACTCTGGAAACCCTCTTCCTCGCCGCCCGGGACGCTTTGCGCGCGCGCCCCCATCAACTATCCGGATCGCTTTTCCTTTCCGAACTGGGTCCGAACGAAGAGGACGCCGGAAAATTCGTTTCCGAGATCCGGAGGCTTTTGGGGAAAAGCGTTCCGGTGGAGGCCATCCTGAACGGCGCTTTAAGCTTCAACGCCCTGGCCGAGCTCGTGGCCGGCCTTCCGGAAGAGGGGGGTCCGGACGCGGACTCCGACCGGGAGGGAGCCGGGGAAGCTTCCCGTGACCTTTCCCCGGGGGCGCCCCCGAAAGGGGAGGGGGCCTTTTCCGGGGAGGCGGGCGGCCGGGGGGGCTCGGAAGGCGTCTTCGGGGATTCCGCCTCCCTGGAGGCCGGAACGGGCGCCTCCGGCGCCTCCGGCGCCTCCAATGGCGCCATGGAACTCTTCACCCTCCAGATGAAGACCATGTACGACCTCTTCTCCCGGCAGTGGGGCGCCCTGGGGGGGAGGCTCGCCGGAGCGCCCCCCCGGGAGAGCCTGGCCCCGGCCCCGGCCGCGGTGGATTCCCCTTCCGGGGAGGCGGCCCCGCCCGCCCAGTCCCGGGGCGCGTCGGGGCCCGCCGAATCCGCGGGGATCGGCGAATCCGCGAACGCTTTCGGGTCCGGGGAGGCCGCGGTGGGCTTCGATCCGTCCCCCCCGCCCGTGAAGGCCACCCCCCGGGGCGCCGCCCCGGCGGCGTCCGGCCGCCGGGAGAGCTTCGCGCGGGACCTTTTGCAGCGTCTCCGGAAGCGCCTGGCCGCGTCCGGAGAGCTGGTCTCCGCGGGCGGCGCCTACGGGCTGAAAAGCCCGGTTTTATTAGGGGACGTCCTCGCGGCCGGGGACCCGCCCTATCTGGTCTCCCGGCAGTCTCTGGGCTGCCGCCTCCTGGACGCGGACGAAAACGACTACGTGGACTTCTCTTTGGCGGCGGGCTTTCTGGGGCACAACCCCCGGGCCCTCTCCGAAGCCCTCCAGGACGCCGTCCAGGAGGGCTTCGCCGAAACGCCCCTTTCCGGCCGGATCTTCAAGGCGGCCGAGGAGACGCGGAAAATCCTTTCGCCCGGGGGCGCCCTCTCCTTTTGGGAGAGCCCCGAAACGGCCCTTTTGGCGGCCTATCACCTAAGCCGGCGTAAAACCGGCCGGGAGGGGGTCGTGATCTTCGTCCACCCCTCCGGCGCCGCGGGTCCGGCGGCCCGGGTCTTCCGGCCCGAGGGCGTCTTTCGGGGCGGGGACTCCCGGGTCCTGTTTCTGGAGGAGGGACGGGTCTCCTCTTTAACCCGGTTGGAAAAAAAGGTCCGCTTCGCGGCCATGGTCCTCTGCGAGCCCGGGGATTCCCGGGAGCTCTCCTTTCAGTCGCCCTCGTATCTGGGGCGGATCCGGCGGATAAGCGAGGACGGGGGGGCGGTTTTGGTCTTCGACGAGAGCGCCTTCGGTTTGAGCTTCCTTCCGGGCGGCGCCGCGGCCGCCCTGGGGGCCTCCGCGGATCTCCTCGTCCACGGTCCGGCTTTGGCCGGAGGGATCCCGGTGGGCGTTTTGGCCGGAAACCCGGAGCTTTTGCGCCTCCTGGACCAGGGCGGGGAGGGGGGGGCCTTTCGGGGGGGGAGGGCCCACCCCCTGGCCCTCGCGGCCCTGGCCGCCCTGGGAGGCTCCCTGGAGGGGCGCCTGGAGGAGCGCCGGGCGGAAAGCCTCAAGCTGGCGGGGGCCCTTTCCTTGAAGCTCAACCTCTTCTTTCAAGACGAGGGCGTCCCCCTGCGGCTGAAAAACTTCGGCCCGGTCTTCGTTTTCACCCCCTACGGCCCCTACGCCCTGGCCTCCGGAGCCTTGGAAAACGAGCTTTTCTACGCCCTCCTTTTGGAGTCCGGGATCTATCCGGGGGCGCCCGACCCCGCCCGGCGGGCGGGGCCGGTCCCGCGGCCCATGCTGGTTTCCGCCGCCCACGGCCCGGAGGAGACCGCCCTTTTGGCCGAGTCCGCCGTGCGGGCGGTCTCGGCCATCCGGGAGGGCGGCTTCCCCTACGCCCTCTTCAAGGGGGCCCCCCGGGTTTTCCAGCCCCTCTCGGGATCCGAGAGGAAAAGCTTCGCCCTCCTCCGCCGGCCGGGCGGCCAGATCGGGGAGCACGAGGTCCTCCTGTTCCGGCTGGAGGGAAACCTCCCCCTTCCCGGCCTCGACTCCGCCGTGAGCCAGCTTCCCTCCCGCCACGAGGCCTTGAACCGGAGCGTCTGGGGCGCCGGGGAGTCTTCGCGCCGGCGGACGGAGGACGAGGCCTCCTTTCTTTTGGAAAGGCGCCGGGACTACGCCTCCGAAACCTTGGAGGAGGCCCTGGCCTTCCAGCTGAGGGACTACGATCCTTCCTCCGCGCCTTTGGCGCGGGCCTCCCTGGTCGACCGGGGCGACCACAGCCTCTTCGTTTTAAGCTCGCTCGCGGCGGCCCTGGACCGCGAGAGCCTGCTTTCGCTCCTAGCCGACTTGTCCTCGCGCCCCGCGAGGCTCCCCGTGGACGAGATCCCCCCGGGCCTCAAGGACGCGGAAGAGGAGCTCGAGGACTTTTTCAACTCCCCGGAGGATCCCCCCGCCGCGGAAAACGCCTCCGCCCCCCCCGCCTCCGGCGGGAGGGGGCCCTCCCGCCGGGAGGCCTCGCTCGCCTACTGGCGGGAGAGGCTTTCCGGCCGCGGCCGGAAGCCCTTTCCCGTGGACAACCCCCTCTCCCGGGGGAGCTCGCGGGGCCGATCCTGCTATCTGGAGTTGGGCGGCCCCTCCTTCGCGCGCTACCTGGAGAGGCTTTCCCGCTGGAAGATCGGCCCCGAGGCCTTTCTCGCCGGCGCCTTGGGCCTCGCCTTGGAAAAGTTCACGGGAGGGGGGGATTTCGTGATCGGCCGCCGCGTCTCCGGGCGCTTCACCCCGGGGACCTTGAACCAGGTCGGAAAGTTCGCCTACTTCCACCCGGTGGAGGTGGACACCCGTCGGAGCGGGACCCCGGGCTTTCTGGAGGATCTCTTAATTAACGAGTCCCTGGCCCTCAGGCGCCGCTACCTGGACCCCGTGGCCTTGGAGGAGGCCTTGGGAAGGCCGCCCTTCGAGGTCTTCCTCTCCTATTTCACCGCCCCGGAGAGCTTCCCGGACCTCCCCCCGGGGAGGGTCTCCTGGATTCCCTTCCACCCGGCGGGCGGACCCAGGCTCGTCTCGGTCGTCTTCACCGCCGAGGGGGCGCGCCTCCATTTAAACCTTTCGGTTTCCGAGGCCGTCTCCCCCAAGGCCTTGAAGGCCCTGGGGGAGGCCCTGGCGGCCTCCTTCGACTCCCTCGCCTCCGCCCCCTGGCCGCCGCCGGAAAATCCGCCCCTTCCCAAGGACCCGGGCGCCCCCACCCCTCCCCGGCCCTCCGTGTCGGCCCCCCCCCCGAAGCCCGAAAGCGCGGCCGGGGCGGGAGGCTCGCGCCCGATCCCCCTCCCCCTTCCGGAGGACGGGGCGTCCTCTTTTCCGGCGGAGGCGGATCCCTTCCCGCGGGTGGCGGGGCTCGTTTCGTCTTCCGATCGGAAGACCCTGGAGGAGAGGTTCCCCGGGGGGATCGAGACGGCGGCGCCCCTTTCCCCGGCCCAGGCGGATCTCCTTTGCGGGACGCCGGTTCCGCCCTTCTCCCTGGCCTCCACCCGGCGCTTTCAAATCAAGGACCCGGACGAGGATTTCGCCTCCCGCTTTTTCCACCGCCTGGCCCTGTTGAAAAACTCCCTGGACCTTTTCCGCCTGCGGGTTTTCCGGGGGGAGGGCGGCCCCTTCAACGTCTTTCTGCGGGAGTCGCCCGGGCTTTCCCGGCTCGCCCTCCACGAGAGCTTGGAAAAGCTCTCCCTTTTGGAAAGGGAGAAGCGGGTCTCCAAGGTCGAAGCCGAGTTTCGGCGCCTTTTGGAAGAGGGGCTCCCCCTCGGGGGCGGGGGCGGCGCCGCGGCCGCCCCGGCCCCGGACGGGGGGGGGCCGCCCTCCCTCCCCCCCCCGGGACCCGAGGGCCCTCCCGGGCTTCTCTTCGCCCTCTTCAAGCTGCCGGAAAACTCCCACGAGATCCTCGTCGGGTCGAGCCCCCTCGCGGCCGACGCCGAGAGCGTCGCCTGGATCGCCGGGCTGCTTTTGGGAAACCGGGAGATCCCGGAGGACTTCCCCGCGGGGATCGCCGGCTTCTCCGCCGGACTGGACTTGATCGCCCGGGAAGCCCGGGGGACGGAGGAGGAGGCCCGGGCCTTCTGGCGGGGGAGGCTCGGATCCCTCTCCTCCTCCACGGCGGCGCCCGGGATTTTAGGGAGCCCGGGGGCGCCGGGCGCCCCCGGGGAGATCCGCTTCGTCCCCGCGCGCCTCGGAAGCGAGTTAAGCGCCCGGGCGGCCCTGGCCGCCGAGGAATCCGGAGTCTCCTTGAAGACCTTTCTGGGCTCCCTTTTCGCCCTCCTTTTACGGCATCTGACCCTGGAAAACCAGGTGACCCTGGGCCTTTACGGCGGCGGGCGGCCGGAGGCCGCGGCCGGAGGCTTCGGGCCCTACCTGCGGCTCCTGCCCTTGACGGTGGAGGCGGATCCGGACGAGTCCTTCGCCCTGCTGTTGAAAAATTTCGCCGCCGGGGAGGCGGAGATCCTGAAGCGGCCCTTTCTTCCTTTAACGGAGCTTTTCCGGCTCTCGCCTTTGGGAGGCGAGAGCTTCCGGCACTTCTTCCTCTACGAGGAGCCCCTGGAGGGGGGGCTTGTCCGCGAGATTAAAAAACTCAAGGAGAACGTCTCCCTGGGCTCCCAGCCCCTGGGCCTCGCGGCCCGGGGCGGGGAGCGGGTGGAGCTCTTTTTGGTCTACAGCCCGCGGGCCTACGCCGGCTGGCAGGCCGAGGTCATGAGTCTCAGCTACGTGAATCTGTTAAAGGACGCCGTCGCCGACCCCGGCGCCCGGGCGGGGTCCTACCGCCTAAACGAGCCCTTCCAGGATCTCTCCCTGGTGCGCCAGAACAACGCCCGGGCGGTGGCTTTCCCCGGAAACTCGGTGTGCGATCTGATCCGCTCCGCCGCGGCCGAAAACCCCGACGCCATCGCCGTGGTCCAGGCGGACTTTCAGGAGGACTACCGGAGCCTGGACAAGGAGTCGGACAAGTTCGCGGCCCAGCTCAAGGCCGGCGGCTTCGGGCCGGAAAAGAGGGTGGCCTTGATCTTCGACGACAACACCCCCGAGTACCCGAGCGTTTTAATCGGCGTCTTGAAGAGCGGGGCCGCGGCCGTGCCGCTCTCCGCCGGGGTGCCGGCCCCGACCTTGGCCGCGCTTTTGGAAAACTCCGATCCCTCGCTAATCGTCTGCGGGGAGCGGATCCCGGAAAACATCCTGGAGCTGGACAAGCTCCAAATCCCCGTGGTGGACCCCCGGGGGCGCTTTTTAATGGGCGGCTCCTCCGGGGTCATGGGCTTTTCCAAGTTCACCTCCGCCTTCGTGAAAAGGGCCCGCGACGAGGTGAAAATCGACCCCGACGCCCCCGCGTACGTGATCTACCAGTCCGGGCGCATGCTGGGGAGCGGCGGCGGCGGCCCCCGGGGGGTGGAGGTGAGCCATCGGGCCCTTCTAAACCAGATCTCCTGGGCCGGCGGATACCTGGGCATCTCCCCCGGGGACACCCACTCGGCCTACGCCCCCCTCTCCTCGGACGTCTCCTTGATGGAGATCCTCTGCCCCTTGAGCCGGGGGGCGACCCTGCTCCTTTTGTCCAACGCGGACCACTCGGACGAGGAGCGCCTCTGGGAGACCATCCACAGCCACCAGGTGAGCTCCCTGTCGCTTCCCTTGCGGAAACTGCGGCAGTACCTCTCCCGCCACTCCCTCTACGGCCTGAAAACCATCCTCACCTGGGGCCGGGGCCTCTTCGGCGACAACGTCTCCGATCTTTTGGCGCGGGACGGCTTCGAGGCCCGGATAGTCAACTGCTACGGCCAGCCCGAGTGCGCGGTGACCGCCCTGGCCGAGGCCGCGAACCCGGGTTCCATTCCGGAGACCATGGGTCGTCCGGTGCCCAACTGCCCGGCCTACGTTTTGGACGGGGAGGGGAGGCTCCTGCCCGCGGGCTTCCCCGGGGAGCTGCACCTGGGCGGCGCCCAGGTGGCCCTCTCGTACAGGGGGAACCCCCGGGAGAGCGCCCGGGCCTTCGTTCCCGACCCCTTCGCCCCCCTGTCCCCCCCCGAGTACCGGGCGGGGCGGCTCTTTAAAACCGGCGTGACCGCGAGGAGGCGCCCGGACGGGCGGATCGACTATCTGGGCCGGACGGGGGAGCGGGTCTTCATCAACGGCGTCCTCATTCCGGTCGCGGCCGTGGAGAGGGCGCTCTCGTCCGTTGCGGGGGTCATGGAGGCCTTGGCTCTGCCCCGGGAGGACCCCGCCGGGACCTCCCCCCCCTATCTCGCGGCCTACCTCACCATGCGCGACCGGGAGGCCGCCCGGGGATCCGCCGGAACGCGGCGGCTTTTGGAGGGGATCCTCCCCGCCTACGCCGTGCCGGAGAAGATCGTGATTTTGCCGGAGTTCCCCCTGGACCCCTTCGGCCGGGTGGACGTGAAGGCGCTCCCCGCCCCCGAGAGCCTGCCGCCCGAGTCGGGCCCGGGGGAGGGGGCCCCCGACGGATCCGCCGCCCCCCCGGGCTCCCTCCTCCCCCCCGATCCGGATCCCTTCTCCCTGGCCCCGCGGTCCTGGACGGAAGCGGACCGGGCGCGGATCCGGGAGGCCGCCGGCGAGACGCTGGGAAAGGTCCTCCCGCTTTCCCCCCACCAGGAGGCCCTCTACGACCTTTCCGCCCTGGAGGGCGAAAGGCGCGTCTCCCAAGCCCGGGTCCTCGTCCGCCTCAGCCTCTCCGGCTCCCTGGATCCGGCCCTTTTCCGCGGGCGTTTGGAAAGGCTCCTCAAGGAGGCGGACGCCTTTCGTTTGTCCTTCCTGGAAAACGGCGAGGGGCCGCCCGCGGCGCTTTTAACCCGGCGGATCCCCGCCCTTTCGGAACTCTTCCGGGAGGAGGATCTGCGGGGCTTCGACACCCGCAAAAAGGAGGCCCGGCTCGCCGCGGCCGAGGCCCTGCAGCTCGCGGCCCTGCGGGGGGCGACCCAGGCCCCCCTGGCCCGGATCACCCTTCTGCGCCTGGAGGACTCCCTCTTCGAACTGGCCGCGGCCTTCCACCCCCTGGTCTTCGACCTCCATTCCCGGGCCCTGTTGTTGGACGCCCTCCTAACCGGCTCTCCGGAAAAACCCCCCTCCTACGCGGCCTACCTGGAGGCCCGGGCCAAGGAAGACCCGCGGGGCCGCCTGGAGTACTGGCGCCGGGAGCTCCAGGGCCCCGCCTCCCCCACCCTCATCCCCGGGCCCCTCCCCGGGGCCGGGGAGGGCTTAAGCGAGCGGGCGCGCCCCCGGGAGCAGTTTCGGCTCCGTTTCGACTCCGCCCTCGCCGCCAAGGCGCGGGAGCGCGCCGGGGAGCTGGGGGTCGAGACGCGGGACTTCCTTCTGGCCGCCTGGGCGACGGTGCTCACCCGCCTTACCGCCCGGGACGATCTCTCCCTGGCCCTCCTGTTGGACGGCCGGGGGAGGGAGTGGCGGGGCCTTCTGGGCCCCGCCGGCGTGGCGGCCCCCCTGGTCCTGTCCGCCCGGCCGGAGACGACCTTCGCCGCTTTGGTCCGGCGGGTCGAAGAAAAAAGGGAGAGGGCGGAAAACAACTTCCCGCCCTCCCTAAGGGAGATTCGGAACCTTTCGCCCTTGAAGGGCCGCGTTTTGACCCACGCCTTCTCTTACCGGCCGGCGCCCCTCTTTTTAAGGGAGCGCTCCGATCTTTCGGTCTTCCGGCTGCGGGAGGCCCCCCACAGCCTCTTCCCCTTCACCCTCTCCTTTCGGGACGGGGAGTCCCTGGAGGCGGACTTCGTCTTCGATCCCCTGTCCTACCTCCCCTGGCAGATAAACTCCGCCTCCGAAGCCCTTTCGACGGTCCTCCACCGGGCGGCGGAGGATCCCTTCCTTCCTTTGGGGCGGATCCGCGTGGCCTCGCCGGAGACCGAGCGGAAGATAATCTCCTCCGAGCGGGACAGGGACGAGGTCTTCCCCGAGGAGACGGTGCCGGCCCTGGTCTCCAAATGGGCCGCCCTGGGTCCGGGGGTGGTCGCCGTGGAGGGCCCGGGTGGGCCTCTCAGCTACGGGGACCTGGAGGAGGGAAGCGAGCGCCTCGCCCGGGCCTTGAAAGCCCTGGGGCTCGCGGCCGGAAGCTCCCTCGCGGGGATCCTCCTGGGCCGGAACGTCCTTTACCCCTCGAGCCTTCTCGGGGTCCTCAAGTCCGGCGCCGCGGCCCTGCCGCTCCCCGTCGGAAATCCGGCCGCTTTGAGGCGGATCCTCTCCTTGGCCCCGCCGGACGCGGTGGTGACGGACCAGGAGCGCTACGCCGAGCTCTCCCTCCTTTTTCCGGAGATCCCCGCCCTCAAGCTCGTCCGCGTGGTGGACCCCTCGGGGAGGATCCTCTTCAACGGCGGCCGTCCGGCGCCGCCCGCGGCGCCGGCGGGGTCCCCCCTCGAGGCGCCCCGGCCGGAGCATCCGGCCTACGTGGTCTTCGTGGCGGCCCCGGAGGGGGGGGAGGACCCCGCGGGGGCCGTGGTCCCCCACCGGGCCCTCCACAACCTGGTCTCCTGGTTTTCCGAGGCCTTGGAGCTGCGCAACACCGACCAGGGCGGGGCCGGGGCGCCCTTCACCCTGGACGCGAGCTTTTTGGAGATCCTCTGCCCCCTGGCCAAGGGGGCCAGGGCGCGGATCCTCTCCGAAGAGGAGGTCGCCCGTCCGGAAACCCTGGCCCGGGTGGCGGCGGCGGACTTGAGCTCCCTCTGGCTTCCCTCCCGCCTTTTCACGCGCTTCGCGGCCGACTTCCCCTTGGGCGGCCTCAAGACCCTCTACACCACCGCGGTGGGGCTCCCCCAGGATCTGAACCCCCGGGAGCCTTCCGGCACCCGCTTCCTCACGACTTTGGGCTTTCCCGAGTGCGCCGTGGCCTCGGCCGCCGAGACCGCCATCGCCGGGAAGATCCCGGAGACCGTGGGCCTGTCCGGCGTCAACTGCCGCTCCTACGTCCTTTCCCGCCGGGGGGAGCTCCTTCCCCCCGGCTTTCCCGGGGAGCTGTACCTGGGCGGGGTGCAGGTGGGCCTAGGCTATCTAAACGACCCCGAGCTCACGGCCAAACGCTTCGTCGTGGACCCCTTCGAGGCGGACTCCCCCTCGGGGCGGCTGTTCCGCACCGGGCTTCTGGTCTCCCGGCGTCCGGACGGGCGTTTGGACTTTTTACAAAAGCTCGACCGGACCGCGCCCGAGTACCGGGACTCCCTCTTTTCCGGCGTCTATCCGCCGGATAATCCGGCGGAAGTCTTTTCCCCGGGCGAAAAGGAGGCGCCCATCCCGGCTTTCGGGGACGACGCCCCCGCCGCCCCCCTCCCCGAAGCCCTTTTCGCGGCCCCCCCCATCGCGGCGGCCCCCGGGGAAGCCTCCGGGGAAGGAGGCGGCGCCCCCGGGGGCGAAGGGTCGGGGGCGGACGAGGGCGCCCTCCCGACTTTGGAAAGCCTTTTGGCGGAAGGGGAGGGCCCGGGCGAGCTCCGCCTGGCGGATCTCTCCTTCGCGGACCCGGATTACGCCGGAGCCCGGGAGGGCCCCGCCGCCTTGAGCGGTCCGGATTCCCCCGGGGAATCCGCGTTGGCGGACCCGGAGCCGGAGGCCCTCGGGCCGGAGGCCCCGGCCGCGGAGGCCCCGGCCGCGGACGCCCTCGGCCCGGACGCCACTTTGGTCTTGGACGAGGCGAGCCTGGAGGCGCTTTTGTCCGCCCAGTCCCTCGGGTCCGGGGAACGACCCCGCGTCGGGGCCTCCATCTCCGCCGCCGGGGGACCGCCCGCGCCTAAAGGGGACGCCGAAGGCCGGGAGCTGAAGGTGGGCCGGGATTCGGCCGCGGCCCCCTCGATCCCTTCCGGCGGGGAGGCCTTGAGTCCGGAGGACCTGGCGGCCCTCGCCCTCCTCTTTCCCGCGGGCGCGGATAAGGTCGCTCCGGCCCGGGGCCTCTGGGAGGCCATGGCCGCCTGGCGGGTCCGGGGCGGGGACGATCAAGTCCTTTCCACCCGTCTCCGGCTGGACCTTTCCGGAGTCTCGTCCGCCGAAATACGGAAAAACCTGGAAAAATTCCGCCGCGGCTCCGACCTTCTGGAACCCGTCCTGGTCCATCTCGAGACCAGCCGCCCCTTGGTGGTTTATCCGCGGGAGAGAGCGGAGCTCCTAAGCGAGTTCGACCTCGGGGGCCTCGCGGGCGAGGCCCCGGCGAGCGCCCGGGAAAGGGCCCGGGAGAGGGCCCTGGAGGGGATCTTCCCCCGGCTCGAAGAAAGGCGCGGGGGGGCCCCCGGGCCCCTTGTGGGGCTCGCCTTCGCGGACCTGGGCGAGGGGGGGGGGAGCCTCCTTTTAACCTGCCATCGGGCCTTGATGTCTCCGGCCCGGGCGGAGCGCCTTCTTTTCACCCTCGCCTTCGGGGACCCCTTCCCCGCCCCGGGTTCCGCCCGGGACGCCTCGAGCCCGGACGCGGCCCCCACTCTGGCCGCGCGCGGCGGCCTTTACGGCCTCTTCGAGGAAAGGCTTGAAGGCGCGGAAGGCCCCTTGAGGCTCCCCGGGCGTCTCGTCCGCCTCAACCCCGGGGAGGGCGCCGCCTCCGGGCTGGTGCCGGCGCGCTTTAAAGAGGAGCGGGCGGAGAGTTTCCGCCAGGCCGCCCGGCTCTGCGGCGTCTCCCTGGACTCCTTTCTGGCCGCGGCCTGGGGCGCGGTTTTACGGCTCCACCACCCGGAGGACTCCGTCCTTATGGCCCACCTTCCCCCGGAGGGGGGGCCCGCCGCTCCGGCCCCGCTTCCCCTCCCCCTGCGGATCCCGGAGGGGGGGAGCTTCAAGGAGGGCGCCCGGGAGCTGGAAGAGACCCTGGAGGCCTTGAAGGCCGGAGGGGCCTGGGCCCTGGACCGCCAGGCCGCCCTGGGGCTCCTCCCCCGGGGGATCGAGGCCCCGGAGACCCTCTTCGCCGCGCCGGGGGAATCGCCCCTGGCGGGGGACGGCCGGGGCCGCTTGAAGGCCGGAAGGAGAACCCCCCCCCGGGAGGCCCTCTTCCCCCTCGAGCTCCACTGGAGCGCCGCCGGGGGCCTCTCTCTGGACATCGTCTACGATCGAAACTTCTTCGAGCCCTGGCAGGCGGAGCTCTTCGCCCAGAGTTACGAACGGATCCTCGATCTGGCCGCCCAGGATCCGGAGGCCCCGATAAGCTCCTGGGACCTCATGGAGCCGGACAAGCTCAAGGTCCTCTTGAACGACAACGCCCCCCGGGGGCCGGAGCCGAAGGAGAGCCTCCCGCGGGCCCTCTTCCTAGGCGAAAGGGACCTCTCCGGCTTCACCCTCCGGGACGGGGAGGGGGCTTTGCCGGCCGAGGAGCTGAAAAGCCGGGCCCTCGCCCTCATGGCGGCCCTCTCCGCCTTCCATTCCGCCGGAGAGGCCGAATCGCCCCCCCCGGATTTCGACCCCGAGCTCTCGCCGGATCTCATCCCCGAGCTCTCCCCGGATCTGGACTCCGAGCTCTCCCCGGATCTAATCCCCGAGCTCGCGCCGGATCTAATCCCCGATACCGCGCCGGATCCGGACTATCCGCCCCGGGCGGATCTCTCCAAGGATCGCGCCTTTCCGGGGGGCCCCGCTCCCGAATCCGATCCCGCCGGGGACGAACCGCCGGATCTCTCCCGGGATCTGAGAGCGGATCTCCCGCCCGCGGCCGAAGCGGAAACCGCGGACCCCCTTCCGGCGGAGCCGGAAGGGGGTCCGGCCGGGGGGCTTTCCGCCGTCGAGGCCCGCCCGCCCGCCGCGGCGGCGGATTCCCCGGCCGTGGTCCTGGCCCTGGAGCTTCGCGCCTCTTTGGACTTCGCGCCCGCCCTCCTGGGGGCGCTCGCCTCCGGCGCCCTGGCGGCCTTGATCGACCCCTCCCTGGATCCGAAACTCCTCCGCCGACGGCTCGAGCGTTTAAAGCCCGACCTCGCGGTGGCCTCCGGGGCCCCGGGGTCCTCGCCGCTGGGGGCGGCGGCGGAGGCGCTGGGGATCCCGGTTTTGGATTACCTGGGTAGGCCGGCGGGCCCGGGAGCGCCGGCCGCGGGCGAAAACCGGAAGCCTTCCGAAGGTTTCGCGGGCGCCCTCCTATCCCGCCTCCCGGAGCTTTCCGCCGACGCCTTGATAATTTTTCCGGACGGCGCCCCCGGAAAGGGGGGGGGTCCGGACGAAGTTTCGGACTCGCCGGGGACGCGGGTCTCCCACCTGGCCCTCAGGAAGGCCGTGGACGTTTTGGAGGGCTTTCTCTCCCCCCGCCGGGGGGAGGGCTTCCTCCCGTCCGCCCTCCCGGGGGCCCCGGGCTTCGCCTTGGAGATCTTGTTTTCCGTCTTCAGCGGCCTCGACCTTTATCTGCCGGAGCTTTCCGCGAAGAGCGTCTCCGCCCTGCGGGAGGCCGCCTTGAAGCGCGGGCCGGCGTTGATTTCCGTCCCCCGGGCGGGGCTTTTCCCCCTTCTCCTGGGCGAGCTCCCCCGGGAAACCCGGATCGTCTGGACCCTGGGAGGGGACCCCCCCTTCGCCGAACCCGCTCCGGAAACCCGGGCGGCCCTTTTTCGGGGGCGGGAGGATCTGCGGATCGTTTCTTTTTACGGGGAGCCGGAGGCCGGGTTCGTCAGCCTGGCGGACGCCCCGCGCGCGGGGCGTCCGCCCGACTCCCTGGGGGAGCCCGTCTTGAACTCCCCGGTCTGGGTCTTGGAGCGGGGCCCGGCGGGCCCCCGGGTGCTGGGCTCCGGCGTCCCGGGCGAGCTGGCCCTGGGGGGCGGATCCGTTTCCGTCCCTCCCGCCGGCCGCGAAGGGGACGGGGGGAGCTTCATTCCGGACCCCATGAAGGACCTCTCCCCTTCCGCCTGGCGCTCGGAGAGGCTTTTTTTAAGCGGCCTCAAGGCGAGGCGGCGTCCGGACGGGCGTTACGATTCCCCGGGGCCGGTCGGGGGGGCTTTTCGGGGACGCCGGGGCCTCTCCGGCCGCGGTGGGGCCCTGGCCGAGGCGCTCTTAAGCGGAATTCCCGGGGTGGCGGCCGCCAGGATCGTGGAAATCGACTCGAACCGGACGGGCCGGGCGGCTCCGGCGGAGGGGGGGGCCCCGATCGCCCCGGCGGACGCAGGCGGAAAGGCCCTCGTGGGCGTCCTTTTGACCGTTCCCGGACTGTTGGACCCGCCGGAGGACCCCCGGGCCCTAAGGAGGCTGGAAAACGATTGTCTGGAGAGGATATCCTCCGGGCTGCGCCCGGCGGACGTCCCCGCGCGGCTGATCTTTTCGCGGGAGTTCCCCCTGGACGCCCGGGGGGGGATCGACTGGGAGGCCTTGCCGCCGCCGCCCCCGACGCCCCCCGGCTGGGACGAGGCGGAGAACCCCGCCGAGCGCTCCCTCCTAGCCGCCCTCCGGGAGGTCTTGGGGGGCGCGGAGGCGATCCCCCTAAGCCTCTCCTTTGGCCGTCTGGGCGGAGACTGTCTCGCGGCCCTCCAGGTCTCCCGGCGGCTCCGTCGCGCGGGCTGGATCCTCGCGCCCATGAAACTCCAGCGGGCGGCGGATTTGAAATCCGCGGCCCGCGCCATGCGCCCCCTCGAAGGACCCGGGGGCCCCGGCGGACCCGGGGGACCCGGCGGACTCGAGGGGACGGGCGGACTCGCCGGCCCCGGGGGACCGGGCGGCCCCGGCGGGGCGGAGGGGGGTCCGGATTCCGGCGGCCCTTCCGCGGCCGCCGGCGCAAAGCGGCCCGGGGCCGAAGGGAGGGTCCGCGGTCCCTCTTTCGGGGGCGGAGCGGGGCCTTTCTCCGGCTCCCCGCCCCTGGGGGCGGGGAGCCGGAGGAGGCCCGTTAAAAGCCATCCTCCGAGCCCCCACGTGGTATCCATCCTGCGGGCGGAAAGCCGGAAAGGGGCCTTTTTCCGCCGGAGGCTCTACCAGGCGCCCGTAAGCTTCGACTCGGTGCGCCTCGAGGAGAGGGTGCGGCTCCTGGAAAGGCGCCACGAGACCCTGCGGACCTTTTTCAGCTCCGCGGACGGAAGGCTCACGGCGCGGGTGGCGGCGGAGGGGGGGGTCACCTTCACCCACACGCCCTTGACCGGCCTCCCCCCGGAGGCCGCCCTGGCGGAGGCGAAAAGATTCGGGGAGCGCTTGCGGGAGTCCGGCCAGGTCTCCTTCGGGGCGGAAAGCCTCTTCCGCCTCGACCTCTTCGAGGCCGGCGGGGGGCTCTCCTACCTGCTGGTCCATCACTCCCGAAGCGTCCTGGACGATCGCTCCCTCAAAATCCTTTTAGAGGAGCTCCTAAGCGGGCGGATCCCCAAAGGCCCCGCCGGCGACCCCGCCTCCCATTTCCGCTCCCCCCCCAAGGACGGCCGGGCCTTTTTCCGGGAGAACTTCCAGGGCGTTCGGCACCTTTCCCCGCTCTTTCCCCCGGCGCTGGGGCCCCCCGAGGCCCCGGGCCCGGGGCTCTTTTTGGCCCGGGAACTGGATCCGGCGCTTTTCCGGAAGCTCAAAAACTCCGCCCGCAACACCCGCCTCCACCCCTCGCTTTTCCTGGAGGCGGCCTTCGCTCTGGCCTTGATACGCTTAAGCGGTTTTTCCCACGCCGCCTATCTCTCTTCGTGGGACCCCCGCCCCGGACCTTCCCGAGGAGTCCTCCCGCTTTCCCAGCTCGAAAATCCGGTTCCGGTGATCGCGAGGTTTCCGCCGGAGGCCCTTTTACGGGATCTCCCCGGGATCTTGGACGTCTACCGCCGGGCCGCGGAGCCCTACGCCCGGGGTTCCCGCGGGGTTTTAAACTCCCTGGGCCTCGACTTCGGGGATCTTTCCTTCCGGACGGAGGAGCCGCCCCGGATCGTCCTTCCGGAGTGTCAAGCCGAGGAGATCCCCCTGGACCCCGACCCCTTCACGCCCTTCGAAATGGAGTTTCGGGGCGTCCTGAAGGAGAGGTCGGCCGCGCTGGAGATCCGCGCCTCGCCCCGGCGCTTCGCCCCCGGGCCCTTATCCGACTTTTTACAATCGGCGCTGGATTTACTCGGGGCCCTGCTCCACTCCCCCCGCCGCCGGGTGGCGGACCTTCTCGCCGGCGCCGGAAAGACTTCCGGCGCCGGCCTCGCTTTCGGGGCCGCCGACCCCCCCCCCGGGGGGGGCGTTTTTCCGGCCGCGGACTCGCGGGGCCCCGCTGCGGCCGCGGCGGATCCTCCGCCCGCCTCCCCCGCCTTTTTGGCGCCGGACGACCCGGGAAGGGGTCCGGACTATTCGCCCCTGGGGGATCTCCCCCCCCTGGAGACCGCGACCGTCAAGTCCTCCTTCGTCCACTCCGCCTCTCCGGCCCTTGAGGCCGAGGGTTTTTCTTTGGACCACGGCGCCTTGGAAGGGTTCATAGACGATCTGGTGGAGCGGATCTGCGAAAGCTTCCCCCGCGATCCGAGAAGGCTCCCCCGGGCGGGGGTCCTCCTCCCCTACGGGGCCCGGGGGGTGTCCGCGGCCCTCGCGGTTTTGCGTTCCGAGGCCGTCCTTCTGCCCCTGGACCCCGGCTGGGGGGACGGGGCCTTGAAAGAGATCCTGGACCGCGAGGAGCCCCTCGCGGTGATTGGCGCCGGGGGATCCCGGGAAAGGCTGCGGGGCCTGGGATACCGGGGCGCCTGGGTGGACTTCGACGACTTTCTCGCCTCCCCCGCGAAAAGGACGCTCCCCGACTCCGAGCGCTTCGACCGTTTGGTGCTCCTGCAGTTTCTGGACTCTCCGGAGCCGGAGAACCGCACCGTCGCCATCCTCCACCGCCTCCAAGAGGCCCCCCGGGGCCCGGAGGGCCCCGGGGGCTCCCCGGCCGCGGAGCCCGGCCGAAAGACCCTCCGTCCCCGCTATCTGAGCTACGCGAACGCCTTGACGCGGATAGGCTCCGCGAAGGCCCTCTTCCCCCTCCCCCCGGGGGGGCGGGTCCTTTTACGCCCCTCGTCCGGGTGGGAAAGGCTCTTCACCGAGGCCCTGCCGGCCCTGGTCCAAGGGGCCCTGCTCCGCGAGTTTCCGGAGGATGGAGGGGGGGCGGACTTGGAGGGCCTCTGCTCCTTCATCCGCGACGAATCCGTCGCCTTCGCCTGGCTTCCGGCCGAGGACGGCCGGAAGCTTTTGAACCGCTCCGATCTGCCGAGCCTCTCCTTTCTCGTCTTGAGCGGCTCCTCCCCGGGGACCCTCTATCCGGGCCGGGCCGGGCTGAAAACCCTCTACTGCTACGACGCCCCGGGTTTTCCGGCGCTTTATTCGGACCTGGACGGAGCGGCGGAACCCGCCCCCCCCGGGGGGCGGCCGGCCTCCTCCGTCAGGGTTTCGGTGGAGGGCGGAAACGGACTTCCCCTTCCCCGCTACGGCATGGGGCGCCTGGTCTTCTCCGGACCCTTGGTGGATTCGGAGGAGGGCCTCTTCCACGTCCCCCTCCGCCTCAAAAGGGCGGAGGACTACTACGAGCTCCCCCCCGGGGCGGAGGAGCCCGGCCCTCGGCGCGAATCCGAAGGCTTGGAGGACGCCTCCCCGGGCGGAGGCGGACATGGCGGAGGCTTTGGCGCCGGCGCCGGCCCCGGGCCGCCGGAGGAGGGATCCTTTGGCGGGGAGGGCGGCCTCTTTCCGGCTTTCCCGGGGGACTTTTCCGCCGCCCCGGCCCCGGGGGACGGGGCGCCGGGGCCTTCCCCGCCGGAAGGGGGGACGCTTAGCGGGATGGAGGACGAGGGAGGCCCCGGCGAAGGCCCCCCGGCCGCGGGACCCGAGCTTTTAAGCCGCGTGGGCGATCTGAACCGCGAGCCCTCCCGCTCCTTTTTCCGGGGGGACATGGGCTATCTGGACGGGGAGGGCTGTTTCCGGATCATCTCGGGGGACGTTCTGCCGGCCCTGCGGGGGAGGATCTTCTCCCCCGCCCTCCTGGAGAGCCGGATCTTCAACCGCTCGCTTTTGAAAAACTTCCGCCTGGAGACCCTGCGGGAGCCTTTTTCCGGCGACTCCCTCGCCGAGGAGCCTTTTGTGGAGAGTCTGGTTTTACGGCTCTTCAAGGGCGGAGGCGGCTTCGGGGAGGGGGATTTTTCCCGGGAGCTTTCCCGGCTGCGTTTGGACATGGCGGAGACTCTGCCTTTGTGGCTTCTCCCCTCCCGGGTTCTGGGCGGGCCCCCCCCCTCCGGCGGAGGGGAGTCCGGGGGCGCCGCGGCGCCCTCGGACTCCGATCCCGCCGGAAACGCCTCCCCCGAAAAGGCGGGATCCGTCCGGGAGCGCGTCCTGGAGATAATCCTCGAAGGCTGGGAGCTATTTCTGGAGGGGAAGGGCGAAAGGGACAAACCCTTCTATCTGGGGGGCCTGACCGAGGACTCGGCCTTCCTTCTGGAGCGCTTCCTGCGCTCTCGGGGCGTGCCCGCGGGGGCGGCCGAGATCTTCGCGCGCGCGAATCCCCTGGATCTGGCGGCCGCGATGGAGAGGCATCTGGAATTCGGCCTGCCGGACCATCCCCCCGCTCCCCGCTTCGGGGAGGATCCCCCCCGCGGGGAAGGGGGGCCTTCCCTTTCTTCGCCTGGGGAGGCTTCGTCTTCCTTGGACGGGGAGGCTTTTTCTTCCTTGGACGGGGAGGCTTTTTCTTCCTTGAACGAGGAGGCTTTTTCTTCCTTGAACGGGGAGGTTTCATCTTCCTTGAACGAGGAGGCTTTGTCTTCCTTGGAGGGGGAGGCTTCGCCTCCCTTGGGCGAAGAGGCTTCATCTTCTTCGGACGAGGAGGCTTCGCCTCCCTTGACGGGGGAGGCCGCGGATTTTTCAGCGCCGCCGCGGCCGTCGGATTCCGACATCCCGCCCGATCTTTCCCATCTCCTCCTCTCCGACCTGGGCTCCCTCGATACCGCGCCCGCGGACTCGCGCGACGAAAAGGGGGCGGGGCGCCTTTCTTCCGGAGCCGAGCCCTTCGGCCCCGCGGGGCCTCCGGCGGGGGAGGGGTCCGTGGCGGCCCGTCGGGGCGCCGCTCCGGACGAGGGGGCTTTTTCCGCCTTCAGCCCCCTCCAGGAGGATGCCGCCTTAAGAATTATGGAAAACGGGTCCGTCTCCGGCGAGCTTTTCATCGAGAGCGCCGATCTGAAAAGCCTTCCGGACCCGGGGGAGGTGGAGGAGCTTTGGAAATCCCTCTGTTTAAATAGACCGGAACTGCGGGCGGTGGTTTCCGGCGGAGGGGCGGAGCCCCTCCGCCTCGCCTTCGACGGAAAGCCGCCGGGCTTTTCTTTCCTGGACCTTTCCGCCCCGCCGGAAGGCGATCTGGCGGAGGAGGCCTTGTGGGGGAGGATTTCCGCCGCCCTCGCCCCGGAAAACGGGGACGATCCCTTGAGAAGCGGCCCCCTCGTCAAACTCGTCCTCCTGCGGCTCAAAGGCGGCGCTTCCCGCCTGGCGATCGTTCGCTCCCTGGCGCTTCCCCCGCCGGAGGACTCCGGAGAGCTCCTAAGCTCGCTTTTGGCGCTCTTGTCCGAGCGCGCCGCCCCGGCGGGGTTCGAGGGCGCCGGAGGCTTTTTGGCGGATTTGGCGGAGCTTTTCGCCGGCGACTTAAGGGATCCGGAGGCGGAAATTCCCCCGCCCTCCGGCGCCGCTCTAGGCGGAGAGGCCGGAGAGGGCCGGGACTCCGGCGGCGGGGGCTCGGAGCCCCCCCCGCCGGAGGATTGGGAGCTTCCGCCCCTTTTCACCGCCTTTCCGGAAGAAGGGGGATCCCGCGCGCGGGATTTTTCGCGGGCGGAGATTTTTCCGCAAGGGGGGGATCCGGACGTTTTCGGCTTCACCCTCCCGGAGGCCTTTAAGGGCTCGCGGGGGGCCTTTTTCGCCGTCTCCTGGGCTCTCGCGTTGAAAATATTCAAAGACGCCCCCGGGGCGGCTTTCCCGCTTTTCGTCCCGGGTTTTCCCGGGGCGTCCCCCGGGGCTTCCGGCTCGGTTTTACGGAGCGGGATCTTCCTTTCGGGAACGCTCCCGCGGGAGTCCTTCCGCGCCGCGGTTTTCCGGGCGGAGGCCTTCCTCCGGAAGCTCCGGCGGGGCGTTTCCGCGTCCGCTTTCGCCCCCTCCGCCCGCGAGCGGACGGATCCCCGCGAAGTCTTTCCCGGGGGCGCCCTTTTTCTCGAAACCGACTGGGAAAAAACCCTGGACCATCCCGGCGGTCCCTTGGGCGTTTCGGGGCGCCGCCGCCGGATCCTTTCCGGCGGCCCCTTGTCCCTGCGCCTGGAAAGGGGGGGGCGGGCCTTTCTGGAACACGTTCCGGCCTATTTCCGAAAGGGCGAGACGGAGGCCCTTCTTTCGCTTTTCAGGGGGGTTTTACGGGCGGCCGCGGCGGATCCGGACAAGAGGCTGGGGGATTTCGCCCCCGCCCCGGCGGACCTTCGGGCAGAGTCTCCGCGCGCGGCCTCCCCGAAGGCCTCCCTGGGATCCCCCGCCCTCGCGGATCTGATCAAGCGCAGGCTGGAGAAGGCCCCGGACGGCCCGGGGCTCTCGGTTCTGGGGCCCGACGGCGAAAGGACGGAAAGCCTGCCCCTGCGGGCCCTGGGCGAAAGGGCCCTGGAGCTTTCCCTGGTTCTCGCTAAAGCCGGAGCGGGTCCGGGGAGGATGGCCGCCCTCGTCTGCCCTCCCGGGGGCGAATGGTTTTCCTTGTTTTTCGCCCTGCTGCTCGCCCGGAGCGCCGTTCTTTTGGTGGACCCGCGGGCGGGGGAATCCGGCGTGGGAAGGATCCTTTCGGGCCTCCGGCCCTCCCTCGCCTGCGCCCCCGATTCCCTTTTCAACTCGCTTTCGGCCTATTTCGGGCCCAAAATCCTTTTGGATCGGGACGGTTCGACGCAAACGCTCCCCGGAACGGAAGAGCGGGCGCCGAAGCTTCCGCCGGACGCGCGGCTGGTTCGTCCCGGACCCCTTTCGGGGAACCCCGCCGACGCCTTCGTCTTCGGGGAGGGCGGGATTGTCAAGGCCGCCGGGAGCCTTGGCTCGGCCTTGAACTTAAAAGGGGACGACCGCGTCCTCGTCGGCTCGCCCCTCCTCCCCGGGGGGGCGGCGGAAATTCTCGCGGTCTTTTTCGCCGGGGCCTCCCTGAGCCTTCCCGGGGACTTCGGGGCTTCGACGGGAAGCTATTTGCGGCTCTGCGCCGAAAAAGACGGCGCGACCCGCGTTTTCCTCCCCCTGGCCCTGGCCGGGGAGTTTCAGGCGTGTCCGCCCCCTTCCGGACTCCGGTCGCTCACGGCCGCGGGGGGGAGCCCGACGCTTTTGAAAAAGGCCGGCTACGCCGTTTTCAGCGAGTTTCGCCTCGGCGCTTTCCCGGGCGCCTCGCTGCGGGGCCGCGCGGGTGAAAGCGGGCTTTATCCGTCCCTCTTTCCGGCGGAGGGGGCGGAGGCCTTGATCCTGGACCGGGCGGGAAGACCCAGGCCCCGGGGCCTCGCCGGAGAGCTGTGGCTCTCCGGCGCGGACCCGGGCCTCTCCTTGTCCGAAGCCGTAAGGGAGGGGGTCGCCCCGGACGAGCCCGCGTCCGGGGGCCGGAGGCCGTTTAAGACCGGCTGGCGCGCCCGGGCGCTTCCCGACGGGGGCGTGGAGATATTGGGCGCGGCCGGACGCCTCGGGAACTTTTCCGGCTTCGAGCCGCCGACGCCCCTTTTGGAGGCGAAATACAGGGACTTTCCCGGAATTCGGGATCTGTCGATCCTCCCCGGAACCGTGGGCGGCGCCCGCGCCCTGGTCTGCCACCTGATTTTGGAGCGGAGCCACCTTTTAGGCGCTCCAAAGCGCCCGGCGGAGGCCCGGGAAGGGGCCGGGGCGGCCCCCGATCCCTCTTTTCCGGCGCCGCCGGAAACCGCGGACGACTCCGTCCCCCTGGAGACTTTGGAGATAGAGGACGCGGGCCCGCCGGAGTCCTCCCCCGCCCGGGAGGCCCTTGGGGGCGGGGAGGCGGAAAAGGCGGAGGGGATTATCCAGGCCTTA
The DNA here is from genome assembly GCA_031276865.1 of Deltaproteobacteria bacterium. Classification (GTDB taxonomy): domain Bacteria; phylum Desulfobacterota; class Desulfarculia; order Adiutricales; family Adiutricaceae; genus JAISMF01. Next base: position 47,873 of record JAISMF010000101.1, read on the forward strand.
AAGGCGCGGATGGAAAAGGAGCTCCCCCCGGCCCTGGCGCCGTCGCGCTTTCTGGTCTCGGACCATTGGCCCTTGGACGCGGACGGGAATCTAGACGAGGGGCGCCTCCCCCGTCCGGAGGGCCCCCCCGACTGAAAGGTTTCGGCGGGCCGGAAGGGGAAAAAGGCCGGGGGGGCCTTTCCGGCGGGCGGGCGAAGCTTTTTCGGGTTTTTTAAGCGGCGAGAAGAAGCCGGGGAGGATTTTAACTTGGCGGGTTTGGACGAAGCGGCCCTCGAGCGGGGCGGAGAGGCGGCGGGGCGGATCTTTTTTTTCCTTTCCCACGCGGCCGGGAGCGCCCGGAACTATCCGGATCTCTACCCCCGGATCCGGAAGGCCTTCCGGACGGTGCCCCTCGATCTCTCCGGACACGGCGCCAGGCGGGAAGAGAGGCTCCTCTATTCCATGGAGGAGATCGTGGAGGACCTCCACCGTCAGGCCGCCGCCAGCCTGGAGGGCGCGAAGACGCCTCCCTACCACATCTTCGGGCACTCCATGGGGGCCTTAAACGCCTTCCTCCTGGCCGTGAAGCTGACGGAAAATGGCCATCCCCCGCCGGAGAGGCTCTTTTTGTCCAGCTACTCCGTTCCCGGCTGGCATCCCATCCCTCCCGGGATGGCCAAGCTGCCGGATCGGGAGATGTGGGAGGAGAGCGCCCTCCGTTTCGGGGTTTTAAACGGCGAGCCCGTCCCCTCGGAAGAGCGGATGCGCCTCTTTTCTCCGGCCTACCGGGCCGATTTACTGGCGGTGGAGGGCTACCGCCCTCCTGAACCCTCGCCCGTCCTGGACGCCCCCCTGACGGTTTTCTACGCCGAAAACGACATGGTGGACGGGGAGTTGGCGGGGGCCTGGCGGGATTTCAGCAGCCGTCCGCTGGATTTGGTGAAACTTCCCGGGGGGCATTTCCACCCCCTGGAAAACCCGCTCCAGCTGGAGGATATCCTGCTTTCCCGCACCAGCGGCCCGGGGCTGTGAAAAAACGGACCCGTTAAGCGGACCCGAAAACGCGAAAAGGCCCCCCTTGGGGGGCCTTTTCGCGTCTGTGGGCTTTTTTAGGCCCTCATTTCACCAGGGTGAAGAGGACGTCCGAGCGGTTTTTGGCCCATCTCCGCCATTTTTCGCCGGAAACCAGGCTCTCCCCGTCCTTGGGCCAGGCCGTGGGCCAGTCGGGCCAGTCGGGGTGCTCCTCCCAAAAGAGCCCGAGGGAACACCTGGTGGCGCCCGGCTCTTTTAAGAGGCGGCTTCTTTTGCGGACGCGGTCCACCTGGACGATCTCGATTAGCTTCTTCCACTCTTTGAGACGGGCGTTTAGGGCGGGGAACTTTATTTTGTCGGGAAAGACGGGGGAGTAGTCGGGAGCGCCGGATTTGTTGAAGAGCCTGGCCGTGGTTTCCAGGACGGCTTTGGCGTAGAACAGGATGCTCGGAGGAAAGAGGCAGTCCTCGAAATACTCCCGAAATTCGGGTGGAATGGGAAAGGTGGCTTCGGCGTTGCTTCCGGGGATGTACACTTTCAGCCACTCGCTAAAGAATTTTTCGGGTGTGCGGCTGAGCGGCTCGTCTAAGTTCTGCATCCGAAAATTCCCTTTCTTATGATCTTTAAGTTTGAACGCTTGGAAAACGATCCGTGGATAGGCGGACGCGGAATGATTTATCGCCCAAATCCGCCTCGAAGAACAAATCTAGCAGATGGCGTCCGGAAATGCAAGCCGATTAAGATGAATTGACTATCGGCAAAACCGTTTTCCTTATTGCCGCAAAGCGCGCTCACCACTATGGAAAGTGTGCCGGTCCGTAATTTTCAGGTATGTTTTTTAACGGCCGTGATTTTTTTTTGTATTTTTTATTTCCATCCAATAAATCTAAAAACATATAAAATGCTAAAAATGCTTATACAATTGTATTTTCTCAATCAATATATTTTAGTTTCACGATATTTGAGTTTCACGCCCTTGAAGCCCTGAAAAGACTAGGGTCCTTTCCTTTTAAAGGCGGAAGCGGCCCGCGGGGGATAATCTTGATTTTATTTCCGCTTATGCCGCGGGTGGTGGATTTTGGTTCTAAAATTCGCTGTGTCTTGTGCGCGCCACCCCCGGGGGCTCCCGCGGCCTTTCGACCGGACGGCGATTTTACCCGTCCGGTCCATGATACGGGCGCCGAACGGGGCGCCTCCGCCCCTCGCCCGCGGGGCGGGAGCCTGTCAAGCCGCGCCTTCGGACGCGTTTGTTTTCCGTTCGCCAACCCGCTCGGTTCCGGCGGGGGATCCGGGCGTTTTCCGGCGCCGCGGGCCTTTTTCTTTCGGGGCCGGAGCGCCCCGCGTTTCGCCGTTATTTTTCACGAATATGTTAGGTGAGTATGGAATTATGATAATTTAATGACAAATCGATATCACTGTTGGAGGAGGGCCTTTCCTTCCCCTCCGGAGCGCCCGCGGGGCCGCCCATCCCCCTTCGCCTCTTTGTTTATTATTAACTTGGTTTTTTAACTTGGTTTTTTAACTTGATTTTTTAACTTGGTTTTTTTTTACTTGGCGAAAACGTTCGCTCGTTTCGAAAACGCGCGGAAAGATGAAAATTTTTTAAAAATTTTTTTCCCTTCGTTTTATTTCGAAAAGGCGATCCTTCATCCTCTCGGAGATGGACCGCTTTCCCCCTTTCGCTTTTTCAAGCCTTCCCCCGCGTGAATCTTTTTAAAAAAACTAAGCGCTCCGAGGAAAGTCCCGGGGGAGCGGAAAAAAAACGCGCGGGGCCGATGTATTTTTTCGAAGCTTGCGAAACCACAGGCGCGCGCTCTCTTCAGGAGCGGGACGAAGCTTCCGGTTTAAGCGGAAAACGGCGTCTTATTTCGCTTCGAGTCCTAATCTTCCCCGTCGTCTTATTCAAGGGGCCGCGACGGTCCCGCGAAGACCCGCGCGGGGGCGCGTCTCGGGGCGGGCGGGAAAATACGGCCGCGTGAATAGCGGATCTTAATTCGAGGATGGTTTTTCCATGCGGTTTTCTTGTTTTCTTTCGTCTTCAAGGACCGTTTTTTTAGCCGTTCGGCGCTTTTTTTAAGGCTTCAAGCGAGGTTTTATTTCCGGATTGTTTTAGATGAGGCCCTGGGGCGGGTTTTATTAGTCCCGATTGTTAAACGGATCTCTAGTGGATGTCCGCGTCCCGCGGAAAGCTTTTTCCTACCCCCGCAACGGGGGCTTCCCGCCATCTTTCTTTGGCGCTCCTTGGGAGCGCGCCTTTTAGCGGGAGGGCGGCGTTGGACGGGGGGCGCTTTTCCAGGCCCCTTCAGCGTTTATTTTTCCGGCTCTTCTATTTTCGGGTCTTTTCGGGGCTTTCTTTTCCGCGCCTTTTCCCCTTATCCGCTTCCGTCTCCGGCCAGATGATGCGGGGAGACGAGTCGCTGAAGAGCGCCCCCGGGGACTCGGCCGAACAGTTTTCGTCCGACAGGTCTTTGAGTATCGGGCAGCGGGCGACGGGTCCGTCGCCCGGGCATTTCCTTCTGAGATCGGTTAAATGGTCTTTGAGCGCCCCGATGGAGGCGCTCAGCTCCTCGAGCTTTTCTATCTCCCGGTCGATTATGTCGTTCACGGCCACGCAGCTGGAGTCCGGGGCCTCTTTCAAGCGCGCGAGCTTTCGGATGGCGTCGAGGGAGAGGTTGTGGCGGCGGCAGTGCCGGATGAAGTTTAAGCGAGCGAGATCCTTCTCTTGGTAGCTGCGGTAGCCGTTTTTCAGCCTGGGGGGCCTCTCCATGAGCCCCGCCTTCTCGTAATAGCGGATGGTGACGGGACGGACCCCGCTCCGCTCGGCCATTTGCCCTATGCTGTAGGCGCTCATTTTTTTTTCACCCCCGGGGAAAAATGCCTTGACCTTACACTAACTATAGTGTTTATCATTGTCAATAGAGGGGGACTCCCTCTAAAAAAACCGGGGGCGACGCGCCCCCGCCCTAAGAGGAAACTTATGCGTTTCTGCCACATCTGCGGCGAATTTCACGGCGACGGGCATCCGCATCTGGAGCCGGGGGGCCCGTCCTTTTCCCCGAAGCCGAAATCTTCCGGAAGCGTTCGGGCCGAAGGCCGCCCCGGCGCCGAAAGGGACGGACCGGATCCGGACGGCGACGACCCTCCGTCGCCGGAGGGTTCGGAAGAAGCCTTCCGGACCCTCCCCCGCCGGGAAGCCTCCGGGTTGGAAAATCCCGGGACCTTCCCTTTTAAAGGCGTTCTCGTCAAAAGCGCGTCCGCCCCTCCTGAAAACGACGCCGCGGCCGAAAAGGAGGCCGGAGCGGCCGAAGCCGGGCTCGTTAAAACCCGCTACCTCGTGGAGAACATGGACTGCCCCGTGGAGGAGAGGCTCATCCGCGAAAAGCTTCAGGGCCTATTTGGGGCGGAGCGTCTGGAATTCAACCTCCTCCAAAGAGTCTTAACCGTCTTCAGCCCGCCGGACCGGCCGGATCTGCCGGCCCGGGCGGAGGCCATCCTCCGCTCCATCGACATGGAGCCGGTCCTTTTAAAAGAGGACGCCGCCCCGCCAAAGGAGCGGCGGCATCACTGGGGGAGGATAATTCTGGCCTCGCTCTTGGCTCTGGGCTCGGAGATCCTCCACCTCCAAGGCTTCCCCCTGGCGGCGCCGGCGGCTTTGGCCGTCCTGGCGGCGCTCCTCGCCGGATTCTCCACCTACCGCAAGGGGTTGGCGGCCCTTTGGCGCCGCGAGCTCAACATGAACGCCCTCATGACGGTCGCCATCACCGGCGCCGTCCTTCTGGGGGACTTTCCCGAGGCCGCCATGGTGCTCGCCCTCTTCACCCTGGCCGAGGAGCTAGAGGAGAGGAGCCTTTCCCGGGCCCGGGCCGCCATATCGGGTTTGATGAGCCTCGCCCCCGACCGGGCGACGGTGGAGCGGGCGGACGGGACTTTTGAGGAGACGCCGGCGGCCGAGATCCCGATAGGCTCGTTGGTGCGGGTGCGTCCGGGGGAGAAGCTCTCCCTGGACGGAAGGATCGTCAAGGGAAGATCCACCCTAAACGAGGCCCCCATCACCGGCGAGAGCAAACCCGCCGAAAAGGGCCCCGGGGACGTGGTCTTCGCCGGAACCGTGAACGAATCCGGCTCCTTCGTCTACGCGGCGACCGAGCCCTACGCCAACTCCACCCTCTCCCGGATTTTAAAGGCGGTGGAGGAGGCCCAGAGCTCGCGGGCGCCCATCCAGCGCTTCGTGGACAAATTCGCGGCCGTCTACACCCCGGCGGTGTTCGGCCTGGCCTTGCTGGTGGCCATCCTCCCGCCGCTCGCGTTCGGCGGGGAGTGGAGCCTCTGGATCTACCGGGCCCTGGTCACCTTGGTGGTGGCCTGCCCCTGCGCCCTGGTCATATCCACGCCGGTCACCATCGTGAGCGGCCTGGCCGCGGCCACCCGCAAAGGGCTCCTCATCAAGGGCGGGAGTTTTTTAGAGGAGGGGAGGAGGCTCAAGTGGCTCGCCCTGGACAAGACCGGCACCGTCACCCGCGGGCGCCCCGTCCAGACGGACCGGATAGTCGTCGCGGCGGAAAGCGCGAAGGAGCTCGAGATTCTCGGGGCCTCCCTGGCCTTCCGCTCCGACCACCCGGTCTCCCGGGCGATCTTTACCGCCCAGGGCCTGAAGGAGACGGATCTTAGGCCCACGGAGGATTTCAGGGCCCTTCCCGGGGAGGGGGTGTCCGCCGCGATCGACGGTCGCGAGCTTTTCTTGGGAAACCTCCGCCTCTTAAGCCGGATTCACGGTCCCCATCGGGGGACGGAGGAGATCTTCCGGAATCTGGAAAAGGACGGCAAAAGCGTCGTGGCCCTCTTTTCCCGGGAGAAGATCCACGGCGTCTTCGCCGCGTCCGACTCCGTTCGCCCGGAATGCGCCCAGGCGGTGAGAGAGCTGGAGGAGATGGGCGTGAAGACCATGATGCTCACCGGCGACAACCCTCTTTCCGCCCGAAGGGCGGCGATGGACGCGGGGATCGGCTCCTTTAAAAGCTCGCTTTTACCCGCGGACAAAGTCCGGATCGTGGGCGAGCTCGCCCGGGAGGGGAAGGTGGGCATGGTGGGCGACGGCATCAACGACGCCCCGGCCCTGGCCCGGGCGGACATAGGCTTCGCCATGGGGGCCGCCGGCACCGACGCCGCCATCGAGACCGCGGCCGTGGCCATAATGGACGACGATCTCGGAAAGATTCCGGCCTTCGTGAAACTCTCCCGGGAGACCTTCTGGCACCTCTGGGAGAACATCTCCTTCTCCCTCGTCGTGAAGCTCGCCTTCCTCATCCTCACCTTCCTGGGCCACACCCGCATGTTCATGGCGGTGTTCGCCGACATCGGCGTCTGCCTCATAGTTGTGGCCAACGGCCTTAGGCTGCTGAAAAAATAGGCGCGCCGCGAAAAGCCTTTCCCCCGGGGGGAGGACCTGGTCCTCCCCCTTTTTTTCGCCCGGGAAAGCCCCGAAGTAAAGCCCGTCCGGGGGGGATTTGGCGTCTTTCGGCGTTCGGAGCGAAGCCGGAAGGGCCCGGGGCCGCCTTAACGCCCCGGGATTACCGGAGGATTCGGGGGCGGGGAAGCCAAGGGGGCGGGGGGGCGAAGGGGGAGGGGGCCAAAGGGGAGGGGAAGAGGGGAATAATCCGGCTTGTGTTTTCTTCAAATATCATGTATACGGATGGATAAACTCAAACGGACGAAGAGAAAACGGACGGCCGCGGCCTGGCGCCAAAATGAAAAAAACCCCGGCTTTAAACGAATTAGCACGAGGATCTAAATATTAGGCGCGGAAAAAAAAGGGAAAATATTTAATCGGATTTCTTTTAAAACGAACCTCGCCGGCGGCGGCCGGAACAGGCGCCTTTAAACGTTTTTTCGAAACTATTTTTATCAAGCGGAGCCATTGTTTTTATAAAATTTATATTATTTTTCAAAGGAAGCGAGATTATGTTTAGATCGGGCTTGAAAATATTTTTATTCGTCTTTTTTCTGTTTTTTGTATCCTGCGGAAGCGATCCCAACCCTTTCCTGGGAGAATGGGAGCTCGATCTCGCCGCTTCCAGGGAATCGCTCGAGTCCGGGCTGGGCGGCATGGTTCCCAATGAGTTGAATATGAAAATAAAATTCGATGAAAACACGTTTTTTCTCTATATGGATGATGAAAAAGTCGAGGAAAAAAAGATTATTTATAAAAAAATCGATAACGCCACGTGGAACACCTGCCTTCCCGACGGCACCGACTGCGACGTCGTGCGTTTTACCGACGACCGCACGATGCGTTTTCAAATTCAAGAAAACGTCTTCATAGTTATGAAGAAGATTTGAATTTTTTAGAGCTTGATGTTTAGGATGTCCGCGAATAATCGCTAAGAGGAGGGCGTTCCGGCGACAGGCGGGTACCGAAACAACATCCGTCCGGAGCTTGGGGACGGAAAGCCGGCCGGCCGCGGAAGCGTGAATGTTTTAAGAGAAGAAAGCGCCATACTCCGAAACGGAGCGGCGCTTTTTTTAAAAGAGCGTTCGTAAACGGCCCAGGGCGGGGAACGCCTCGAAGAAAGGCTTCGGGAAATTTTACGAAGCCGCCTGGAACGGAGTAAAGGCCGGAGGGGATCATGAATCGACTCCCTCCGGCCTTTTTTTATCCGCCGGATCCAGAAGCGTTGATAAAAAGCCTGGGCGAAAGGGTTTGGCGAATTCGACGTGAAAAGGCCGGGGAACCGTCAGCCCTCCCTCGAGCTTCCATTGAGTTCGGACAATTCGGGGCGAGGGGTGGTTTGGAGGATGCCGGCGGAGGCCTCAAGGAGCGCGTGAAACAGGCGGAGCGCCACCCTGAAAAAGAGTGGCGTGGGAAAAAATCGTTTTTTGAGCCGGGTGTTCTTTTATGATTGATAAGTAAAACAATCATTTTATAAAACGAAATAGAATATGGGACGGATATTATATTTTTTCTTCCATACATTTAACGGCGTTTAGCATTGACCGGCGACGTGTTTTTAATGTATCAAGCGTCAATTTTTATAAAATAAAAAAAATAAGAAAACTTATTTAAATTTAAATTTTCAAAAGCGCGAAGAAAAAAAATTGTTCAGGCCGGTTGTTGACAAACGTCAATATAATATGGAAAAATATTTTTTATTTTCTCAACTCTCCGTTATGACATTTCTATTTTTGATAATTAAATAAAGTGGATAAAACAAAAATAAATTTAATAAACTTTTAAATCATTTACCTTATAATTTTTTTGGTATACTGTTTTCTTAATAGCTCTTTTTATGACGGTAAAATCCGTTTTAAGAGAGCGGGCGGCGATATTGATTTCAGGCGGAGGGTTTAAACAGTTTTGCTCGTCAATCAATATTTCTCAAGTAATTATTATTCTTCAACGCCTGTTAAGTCTTTGCTTCGCCTCACGCGGCGGCGTTTTTTTTACGCCTTACAACCTTTTTATAAAATGATGGAATCAGTGGTTCCGTAAATGAACGTTCAAAAGCGTTCGATGTATCAAATGATACATGCCTTAGTAAAGGTAAAAATCCGCGATTTTTGATTAATGAAATTTATTGTATAATCACGGATCAATTTGAGCGGTTTCAATTATTATCCGATTGATTCCCCGCCCCTCGCATAGAGAGAATTATTTATGCATACGTTCGGTTTGGAAAATTTGATTTGGGGTCTGGGAAACGCGAATCTGCTTTCCCAAATTTTTGATGATTACGATACTGGAGTAATCATCATGAACGTCAACTCCGAGGTTGTTTATTACAATAAAGCCCAGGGCAGGATAGATAATCTCGAGCCTTTGAACGTTTTGGGAAAAACATTATTGGATCTTTACAGAGTAAGCGACAACTCTAGTCACCCCGCTCTTTCGTCCATATTTTCCTCTAAACCGCTTTTCAACCATCCCTGCCTTTATTACACCCATCAGGGAAAGCTGGTGAACTCTATTCAAAACATCTTCCCCATAATCAAGGAAGAGAACTTGGTTGGATGCGTCATATTCGTAAACGAGCACTGGAATTCCCTTGATAATTTTGAGAGCCTCGAAAAGAAAGGCGAAAACGGGGAGCCGGTCGTGGAAAGCTCGGTGAATCTGTGCTCGGGACTGACGGTTGGGAGCATAATAAGCGAGGATCGGGCGATGGATTCGTGCGTGGAGCTCCTTTTAAATTCTTTGGAGTCCCGCTCCCCCCTCATGCTTCACGGCGAGCCGGGAACGGGAAAAGAACTCTTCGCCAGGGTGACGCATAACGTATCCTCGAGGAAAAACGCCCCTTTCTTCAGCGTCAACTGCGCCGCCTATCCCGAGACCATCATGGAAGGGATTCTTTTCGGCACCGAGGAGGGGGCTTTCAGCGGAGCGCGGAGCAAACCCGGCCTTTTCGAGCTGGCCAGGGGCGGGACGCTCTATCTGAAGGACGTCTACTCCCTTTCCCTGAACCTCCAGGGGAAGCTCCTGGGGGCGGTGGAGGATAGCAAGATAAGGCGGCTGGGAGGGAGATCCGAAATCGACGTATCGGTGAAACTTATAAGCTCCACCACCATCCATCCCCGGGAGGCCGTGACCAGGAGCAACTTCCGGCCGGAACTTACGCTGAAGCTGGGCGTCGTTTTGACAAGCCTTCCGCCGTTGCGGGAGCGCAAGGGGGACGTCCCCCTGCTCGCCAGGCATTTCATAAACGTTTTAAACGAGCGCCTCAAAAGGAAGGTGGCGGGCCTGGACGCCGAAGTCTCCGCCGCCCTGGAGGAGCACCTTTGGCCCGGAAACGTCCAGGAGCTCTTCTACACCCTGGAGTCGGCCATGAACAAGATAAGCGCCCAGGAGAAGGCCCTGCAGCTCCCGCATTTCAACTCCTCGCTCTTTTCCGACGTCCTTAAGGGGGCGAGCGTGTTCGTAAACGACTGCGAGAGCGGCAGGCTTCCCAAATACGAGCCGGTCCGCTCGGGCATCGTCCTCCACCGGGCGGCGGAGGTGGAAAGGATCGCCGCCGCCTTGGAAGCGGCGGGCGGAAACGCGGCCAAGGCCGCGAGGAGCCTTAAAATATCTCCGCAGCTGATGAACTATAAACTCAAAAAATTCTCTCTCAAGAAGAAGATCACCGTCCATGTGGAGCGGGTGGCGAACTCCATGGATTCCAAGAGTCAAAAATGCGAAAAGAGGGAAAAGGACAACTCCGACCAGGCGGCGACGCCCGTCTGAGCCTCCGTACGCCGTTCAGCGTCTCGAGCCCGGCGGGAGCGGAAATCGCCGCTTCCGCCGGGCGCGCGTTTTTAGGGGCTCCGAAGGCCGGGGGAAACGGCGTCCGGAGACGAATCCGCGGCCCGGAAAACGAAACGGCCCCGGCGCGGACAACGTATGCCATATATGGATAAAATTTTATACTTTTGTATATCGTCTGGCGGAACTCGGTTGGCGAAAAGCTTGATGAGGGGGTTGGCCGCGGCGAGGCGGCTTCCCTGGGGGACGAAATAGAAGGGAGGGACGGAACGAAACGGGGTTGAAAATTTTAAGGTAAAATAATGGATGCTATATTAATATATATAATGCCTAATTATATAAATAATGTATTATTTTAGATTCCTTCGACTTCACGACAAGTCCGGTCGAAGGGCTTTGGAGAATTTCGGAAAGGGAAAGCGGGATGAAAATACACGGGGAAGGGTCCCCCGGAAAAAAATAATTTGTCGCCCGTCAGGCGACCTTTTGATTCGCCCGTCAAGATAAATTGAGCTTCTAAAATTTATTTGACGGAGGTAGTCAAAATGTCTAACGAAATTACGGATTTAGTTTTCATCCTCGACAAAAGCGGCTCGATGAGCGGCCTGGAAAGCGACACCATCGGCGGCTACAATTCCCTGCTCGAAAAGCAGAAGGACGACGACGGCCGGTGCCGCGTCACGACGGTTCTTTTCGATCACGAGTACAAGCTGCTCCACGACATGGTCGACATTCACGACGTGGCCAAACTGACCGAAAGGGACTATTGCGCCGGCGGGAACACGGCGCTCTTAGACGCCGTCGGACGGACGCTTAATAAAGTGGAGCGTTTTCAGACCGGCGCCGACTCGGAAAAGCGGGCCGAAAAAGTGATGTTCGTAATCATCACCGACGGCATGGAGAACGCGAGCCGGGAATACTCTTCCGACAAGATTAAAAAGATGATCGAGCGGCGGAAGACGGAGAACGGGTGGGAGTTCGTCTTTCTCGGAGCCAACATAGACGCCGTGGAAACGGCCGCCTGTTACGGGATCGACGCCAGCCGGGCGGCCGATTACCACGCCGACGGCCGAGGAACCAGGCTGAATTTCACGGTGATGAATGAGGCCGTCCGCTCTTTTAGGAAGGTCGGACGGCTCGACTCTTCCGTTTTAAAGGAAATACGCTCGGACGGGAAGCGGCGCGGCGGAAAGTAGAGGCGGAAGGATTTTGAAGGCTCCGTTTATAAAGCCTTCAAGCGGTTAAGGCGCGGGCGACGCTTAACGCCCCGTCCCGGAAAGCCGAGGCTTTCCAGGGAAGGGCGGATGGGTCGAAAGTCCGCGCCATTTTTATCGCGCTTCATCCGCGATCGATTCCCGGAAGCGGCTGGTCCGAGAAGAAGATGGCTTCGTTATTTTCGAAAATATCGAACTTTTGATTGGCCGTGAAATATTCCACGATGATGTCTAATTTTAAGTATGACTAAGTATGGAATTGCTCGGTAAAAACTATACCATTTTGGTATAGTTTCGCTCACCCGAAAATATGCCAAAAAACAACGTGTTTTCGCTCAAAAAACACGCCGCTTTGCTAGTCGAGAAAATTAACAAATAATAAACATCTCACCTAATAAAGATTAATCTAGCGGTTAAATAATAGAAACTGCCAAGCGTAAGATAAGCGATACCGACCTACGATATTCTAACTTTTATCCGGCATGATAATAATTAAACAGATGGTTTTAGCATTATTTAAGTCGCTCTTCATGTTTGATAAGCGTTTTGCCGGGTGATTTGACACCGAACACGTCATATACTTTTTTTGTTTCGGGAGTAAGTATTGAGGGAAGGTGAAAATTTTTTTTATAAAATATCGAAGTGACATGTCTATTCAAAATATTAAACGCGGCGGAACGACTTAATTAAATTTTTTCTTGTCCATTAATTTTTCCATATAAACATGCGCTATTGTGGACATGAAAACAATCATCAAGTGTCCTCTAATTGCAATTTCAGAATGCTTTCTCAAAGGAAGCGCGTCTAATTCATTTATGGCGAAATCGAATATTTGTTCTAATCGCGTTCTTTCATAGTAAACAGATAAAATTTCATTTGTCGGCATTTTAAGAGATGAAAGAAGCGCGAATATTCCTCTTTTTCGAAGTTGTTTAGTAATTTCATCAATTTCCTTGTAATCTTTATTTTCACATTCAAATTCGCTAAGAGTATTAAACTTAAGTTTATTGGCTTCCGTTAAATCTTTACATATGTAAGCGTATATTTTCATACCCGCGATCTCATTTATATTAACGCGTTTAATTTTAAGAATCCTTTCATCTTTCATAACATGATACTTCATGTCATCGATATCATTTAAACTGATATTTAAAATTCTTTTATAAATTTTTTGATTTGGGATATAACGTGTTAAAAAGGCGACATTGCGATTATACAAAAATTTAAGATTTTCTTCGGAATAATAACCGGCATCTAAAATAGTGGAAGTTATTTTATAATCATAGGCGTCCATTTCGTTAAATATACGTTCTAGAGTAATTTTATCGCCAATATTACCAGGTACGTATTTAAAAAAAGAGGATATCCGCTATTTTTATCTTGAACAATAATCAATCTGATTTGTTTACCGTCTTTACCAACATAATCGCGAAATTGAGTGACACCTGTTTGAACCGCGTTTGGTAGACCTGTACTGTCAATAAGAGCGCAACTAAGAGGCGACTCTTTATTGAGAAACTGCGAGTATTTTTCAAAAAAAATCCTCCAGTATTTGTCTTTACCTATTTCTTTGTACAAGCGCGATATAATAAACGATATAAGATCCACATCGTGGTATAAAAATTTTGCATATGTCTCGTTCCACCATGATAAAGCGCGCATCGTAGCGCCGCCATCAGTTAAATTGTATAGAACGAGGGACATAACCGCCTCGCCTAGGTTATCTTCATTTTCAAAAGGTTTCATAAAGATGTCTTCGAGGCCGGATTCTTTGATAACCTCGGAAGCCACATACACTCCGCCAAATGATAAGCAATTCAATGGCTCGTAGATCTCAACAAGTTCTTCGCCAACCAGCGGCGCTTTTGCCGGTTTAGCAGCGAACCCACGGTACGCGATCTCATCCGATGAAAGAGGTTTGATTGTGCTCGGCGGGATAAACTTATAAACACCATGTTTTCGAGAATGAAATATCAATTCATCTTTGTTTAAAACCTTACCCAACCATAATACTGTCTCTGATTTGCATGTTCCTTTGACCCATACGGATTTCTGAATTAAGCCGTACTCGTGTTTAGTTTCTCCCTTGCCTTTGAACTGATATCGTATGAAATGCGAACCAATTGAGTCGGCGTCGAATTTATGAAGCATAAAATCTCCGAATCTAGCGACGAATGAGAATGATTTATTTCCGACTAGATATTGAAGATTAGTCTCATAATTTGAAATAGTCAAGAAATATCTACACCTTTGAAAATATTATACCATATATTGGGGTATCTCAAAAATTGTTCAACTACGCTGGGAAAATAGCGAAAAATAATGGGCACCCGCCGATTCTAGCGAGAACAATCAGCCCCAGTTCAAGTTTATTCATTCACGCTTGACTTTTGACATCTCATAAGTTATAATTAAACGAGAATAAAACCATCATGCGATATGGCGCGGGACGAGGCGCGATTTGTTCGCTATCGGTTTCAACAAATTATGGAAGTAGTTGAGCGACAATCGAACGAGCTGGAAAGAGTCGCTGCTGGCGGCGGATGTAAGCGCTGTGTTCATTGCCAAACGTGGCAAAGACGATGATATCACAACCGACGCTCTTTTAAAAATTTGTAATATCCCTAACTGTGATATTGCGGACATTATGGAAATTGAGCGAGAACAGATTGGAGTGACGGACGGAGGAAGAACGAAATGAGTTCCGCGCGCAAGAAAAATCGAACGATAAACAAGTCTGCCAACACGCGTGAGAGCGCGGTAAACTATGTATGCTTAACTATGGCTATGGAGGGAATGCCGCTTTCCGAACGTGAAATCACGGAGCTGCGACGCCTCTCGCGCGCTGAGATCAGCGGCGATGAGTACAGGGCGCGGATACGCGAGGATTTCAATCTGAAGTGAGAGAATTCGAATACCATTCTGAATCGCCTGACAACTACCTATACGATGGCGCATGCATTCTGATTAACAAGTTCGGCATACGCGACAGCGATACTTTGCTAGACGTTGAGCGACGGTTTACGGCTGGGCGATTGATCGAGTTGAGCATTACCCCTATTCGCGGGCTATTTGACTTCGCCCACCTGAAGAAGATTCACGCTTATATTTTTCAAGACTTGTTCGATTGGGCCGGGAAACCTCGCCAAGCGGGATTTTTGTCAAAGTCGAAAACGGTATTCCGCCGCGGCGAGTATATCGACTCGCAAGCGATGGAGTTATTCAGTAAACTTAAATTTGAAAAGTTTTCGCGCGAACTCGACAAAACACAGTTCATAGAACGTCTTTCTTACTTTATGGGCGAAGTCAACGCGTCGCATCCTTTCCGCGAGGGTAACGGACGGACGAGCCGTGAGTTTTTTCGCGAGCTATCGCTAAACGCGGGGTACGACCTTGACTGGGGCAACGCCGACAAAGGCTGGTTGCTCGCCGCCGACATTCGCGCGTTTCGGCAACATTACGCGCCGCTTATTACAATTTTGGAGCGGACGGTTCAAACTGGAGATAAATCTTAGGAATAAAAAATTGTGATTTTAGATCGTACCTATTTTCACCTGATTTAAGTTTTGTCGAAAATGGAAAGCGGTATGAAAAACAGGTGTAAGCGTCGAAGCCGAATAAAAAGAATAAAAAATAATTTGTCGCCCGCCAGGCGACCTTTTGGCTCGACCGTCAAGATAAATTGGGCTTCTAAAATTTATTTGACGGAGGTAGTCAAAATGTCTAACGAAATTACGGATTTAGTTTTCATCCTCGACAAAAGCAACTCGATGAGCGGTATGGAAAGGGCCACCATCGGAGGCTACAATTCCCTGCTCGAAAAGCAGAAGGAAGACGACGGCCGGTGCCGCGTCACGACGGTTCTCTTCAATGACAAGTACAAGCTGCTCCACAACAGGGTCGACATTCACGACGTGGGCAAACTGACCGGAAGAGACTACCGCGCCGATGGGAACACGGCGCTCATGGACGCCATCGGACGGACGATCAACAAGGTGGCGCGTTTTCAGACCAGCGCCGACTTGGAAAAGCGCCCCGAAAAAGCGATGTTCGTAATCGTCACCGACGGCATGGAGAACGCGAGCCGCAAATTCTCTTCCGCCCAGATTAAATCGATGATCGAGCGGCAAAAGGAGGAGAACGGGTGGGAGTTCGTCTTTCTCGGAGCTAACATCGACGCCGTGAAAACAGCCGCCCTTTACGGGATCGACTCAAGCCGGGCGGCCGATTACCGCGCCGACAGCCGGGGAACCAGGTTGAATTTCACAGTGATGAATAAGGCCGTCCGCGTTTTCCGGAAGGTAGGGAAGCTCAATTCGTCCTTCTTAAAGGATATACGCTCTGACGGGTTCCGCCGCGGCGGAAAGTTGGGGCGGAAGATTTTTTAAGGCTCCGTTTCTAAAGCCTTCAAACGGTTAAGGCGCTGGCGACCCTTAACGCCCCGCCCCGGAAAGCCGAGGTTTTCCGGGGAAGGGCGTTAAGGGGCGAAAGTCAGCGCCTTTTTTTTACGCTTCAGCCGAGATCGCTTCCCAGAAGCGGCTGGTCGTAGAAGAAGAGGGCTTCGTTAATTTCGAAAATATCGTACTTTTGATTGGATATGAAATATTCCACGATGATGTCGAATTTCCGGCTGCGCGAAAGGGCGAAGCCCGCCTTTTTAAGTAGTTCGCGCGTTTCATCAAGCGAAAGCCGTAGCGCCACGGTTAAGGCCAAAGCGGTGGACTTGCTCGGCGCGTAATTCCTGTCGCTTCTGATTTTGCTAAAAAGACGGCGGTCGATGTTGGCGCGGGTGTAAACCTCGGAGTCTTTTTTGAAGCCTTTCTCCTTTATCAGCCGGAGGAGCGCGTCGGAAAACGATTCTTCAAGTCTTTTGACCGCGCCTTCGACGCCGCCGACGACGCGTTCGTATATGACGTTTTCGAAAGCCGGGTTTATTGAATAATCGGGTTTCGCGCTCCGCGACAGTTTAAACGTTGCGCCTGTTTTACGCCTAGGCGCTGGCCTGGGAGAGTCTAAGTCGATGAAATTTTCGGAAATGAAATCATCGATGTCATCGCGCATCTCGGGATTCACGGAAAGCCTCCGCCCGCCCCGCGCCGCGAAGGTGACGTCCAGATAGTTTTCACGCAGGAATTCCCTGACGGCGTCCGTGGCCAGGCGCAGATCGTCTTCCGCGGGAAATTCCGGAGGGGGGCCGGAGCCGAGCGGAACAACCACGCTTCCGAACCCGTATTCGGCCGCTTTTTTAAGCGAGTTTCCGTAAGCCAGGCGAAGGAGCCTCAGGCTTTCTTCGGCGTCCCCGGCGTTGTAAACGGGCCAGACCGTGTGAATGACGTTTCCGGCTTTAAGATTGAATCCCGAAGTGACCGCCGCGTCTCCCGTGTTTAAGGGAGAGAGCTGTTCGCACTCCGCGCTCAGCTTTACCGCGCCGGCCGCTTTGAATATCTGTCCGTTGACCCCGTCTCCCCGGGAGAGATCGGGCAAGGCCTTGTTCACGAGAGCGTCCGCGGACAGCTTGACCGCGTCGGCGCTGATTATGGTTAAGGGCATGCTTACCTCCGGATGATCCCCGCCCGCCGCCTTTTTTAAAAGCCGGAATCGCTGGCCGTTCATTAGGCGTCTTTCCGGCCGGAACGAAAGAGCCTCCGCGGCCTGGGCGCGCGGTTTTTTTGGTTTTAATGAAACCGCGTTCAATATGTTCGCGCGTTATTTATAACATTTTTTTTAGCCGCGCGTTGAATATCATGCGGCCGCCGTCTTAGATAATCCTCTCTTCGCCCCTCTCGGCTCCGGGAAGGATGTTTTATCCGGATTCCGGTGACTTTATTTTATTCGGCTCGATTTTTTATCTTCGTCCTTTACGCCGCTTTGTTCCCGCCTTCGAACTCCCTTCCGGTTAGCTTCGACGTACCCGGCGCCGGCGGTCCGGGTTGATCTTTTTCACGTACCTTACTTTTACATATAAATTTTTATAATATTATTATTTTTTTTATTTTTAGTATGTCTTTATATATTTTTGTATGTTATTTTATTTATTTAAGTCTAAAAATTGTTCCCCGGTGTCCGCGCCTTTGATTTCCCCGCTCTTTTACGCTCAGCTTCCGGCCGCCCGCGGGACCGTGGCGCCGTCTGGGGAGCGCCGGGGGTTTAAGCCTGGCGTTTCGACGGTCCCCGGAACGCTTTCGGAAGCCTCTTCCGCCTAGGCGTTTCCGGTACGGGGAAGCGTTTTGGCGCCTCAACTTTATTTGACGGAGCGGCGGACCTTTTGTACAATGGGGCGTTAATTTCAAAGAGGTCAGGCGCAATTCAACCTTGAAATCAGGTCTCGGTCGCCCATGTTCGAATATACCTTAAACACTCCCAAAGAAGCCCTGGTGGACATCACCGGCGAGGTTAGGGACGCACTCCAAAAAAGCCGCGTCCAAGACGGTCTTCTGGTGGTGCACGTTCCGCACACCACGGCCGGGGTCACCATCAACGAGAACGCCGATCCCGACGTGGGAAGGGATCTGCTCTTAGGGCTCGACCGGGCCTTTCCGGACCGCCCCGAGTTCAGGCACGGGGAGGGTAACAGCTCCGCCCATCTGCGGGCCTCGGCCGTGGGCTCCAGCGTCACCGTCCTGGTGGAGAAGGGGGAGCTCGTCTTGGGAGTCTGGCAGGGGATATTTTTTTGCGAGTTCGACGGACCGAGGAGCCGCCGCTTTTTCGTGAAGGCCATCTGATCGTCCTCCCCTTTCGATCTTTACGGTCCGGACGAAAATTCATTGCGATTTTTATTCCCGTCCGCCTTCCGCGGCCGTATTTTTTAGTTTCGTTTTTTTTTCACGAAAATGAAATCCCGGCGTTTCCCGCGCCGTGAAGTTTGAAAGCCGCGGCCGCTAAGCTTTAAAATATTTCATCCGTCCGTTTTTTCTTATGAGCAAGACCAGAGATTTATTAGCGTTGTTCTCCTCCATCATCTTCTTCTTGATGACGGGAGCCCCCCTCGCGGCCCAGACCGGTTACAGGGTTCCCATGGAGGATCCCTCGAGGCTGGTGGTGGACGACGAGGTCGTGGTCTTCGAGATCCCGCCCCTGAAAGCGCCCGCCGGCGTTTCCGGCTCCGCGGGAAAGGATTCCTCCGGTTCTTCCGCGGAAAAAAACGTCCCTCCCGGGGCTTCCGGTAAACGTCCGCCCGCCGTGAGGACCACCTCCGTTGTCTTCATCGGCGACATCATGTGCCACGGCGAGCAGCTGAAGTTCGCGAGAACGGAGGACGGTTTCGACTTCCGCGGGCAGTTCAGGCTGATAAAGCCTTATCTCGCGGGCGCCATGGTGGTCGGAAACGTCGAGACGACCTTCGCCGGGGAGTCCTTCAGATACTCGGGCTACCCGAGCTTCAACTCCCCCGACGAGCTGGCCGAGGCCGTTTCCGATCTGGGCGTGCACGTGGCGACTTTGGCCAACAACCACATCTTCGACAAGGGAAACGCCGGAGCCCGCAGGACGATAGAGGTCCTGGAGTCCCGCGGAATCATCTGGACGGGTCTGGGAACCGAGGATATACTCACCAACCAGCCTCTTTTGGTGGAGTACGACGGATTGAAATGGGCCTTTCTAAACTTCAGCTACGGCAGCAACACCTCCCTTCCCCGGGCGGACAGGCCTGAAAACCTGAGGTTGAACGTCATAAACGAGGACTCCATCCTGGAGGGGCTGGAAATGGCCCGGGCCCTGAACCCCGACGTCACCATCCTCCTCCTCCACTGGGGAAACGAGTATCAGCAGACACCCACCCGCTCGCAGAGGAATATGGCCCGGCTCGCGGCCGACAACGGGGCGGATCTGGTCGTGGGCACCCATCCCCACGTGCTGCAGCCGGTGAGCGTTCTGGAGACTGAAAGGGGGCGCTCCCTCGTGGCCTATTCCCTGGGGAATTTCGTCTCCAACCAGCGCGCCAGGCCTCGGGAGCGGAGCGTCATTTTGAAGGCGGATTTCGAAATCGACTCCTTCGGGGCGGTCTCCCTTAAAAGGGTGTCCGCCGCCCCGATATACACTTCCAGACAATGCGTGAAAAAGGTCTGCTCCATCCGGGTGCTCTACGCCGGAGAGCCCGTTCCCGCCAGGCCAACGGGCGCGGAATCCTTGACGGCGAAGGGAAGCGGGAAAGCCGCTTCCGGGGAGTCCGAAAACCGGGCCCGCCAGGCGAAGGGGGGGGAAGCCGGGACCGTTCCGGATGACGCGGGCTTCGTCTTTGGGAGCGGGGAGGGGTCTTCGTCTTCGGGTCGAACGGCCGCCGCTTCGGGGGGCGCAGCCCTCCCGGCGGCTCCGGTGGCCGGTTCCACCCCGGCGGCTCCGGAGCCGAACGCCCCTTCTCCGGCTCCGGACGCTTCCGGAGTGGTGGAGTACGCTCTGATCCTCGCACCCGAGTCGCGGCCGCCCTCTCCGCCTCCCTCCGCTCCGGAGGCCGCCCGGCCGCCGGCCGCGGGGGAGCCGGACAGGTTCGAGAACTTCGTGGGCGCGTCCCTGGTTTCGGAGGACCCGGACGCCGTGAGCGAGGATCAAGCGGAACTGGCCGTCCAGGCCGGCGAATCCGTATTAAGCTTCCTGGGGGTGGAGGAGGGCGCCCGTCCCGACGATAAGGGGTTCTACCTCCTCTGGGACCGGGACGACCCCCGCTTCCCCGTCGAATCAAGGAGCTGAAAAGGCTTGTTCTTTCCCTATGCGCGGCGGATTTTAGGGGATCAAATCCTTCCCCTCCGCCTGGAGGCGATCCCCTTCTTTCGGAAACGAGGGTTTTATTAAGCTTCACGCGCTGTTTCCGTTAAATCTCTAAAAGAGACACAGGAGTTTGATAAATGAAAAAAACGACGCTTTGTACGACCGTGTTGACGTTTTTCGCGGCCCTGCTTCTAACGATTGTCCCCTCCGGGGCGGCTTCGGCCCAAGAGGAGACCAGTTTCATAACCCTGGGAACCGGAGGCGTCACCGGCGTCTACTATCCCGTGGGCGGGGCCATCTGCCGTCAGGTGGAGAAGAGCCGCAGGCTCAAGGAGCACAACGTGCGCTGCACCGTGGAGTCCACCGGGGCCTCGGTGTTCAACGTGAACGCCCTCCGCTCGGGGGATCTCTCCCTGGGGATAGTGCAGTCCGACGTGCAGTCCTTCGCCTACGAGGGAACCGAGCAGTTCGCCGAGGCCGGGCCCAACAAGGATCTGCGGGTCCTCTTCTCCCTCCAGTCCGAGGCCTTCACCCTGGTGGCCCGCGACGACTCCAATATCAAGGTCTTCGACGATCTGCCGGGAAAGCGCATGAACATAGGAGATCCCGGCTCCGGCAACCGCAACACCTTGGAGCTTTTAATGAAGGAGTACGGCTGGACCGACTCCACCTACTCCCTCGCGACCGATCTGAAACCCGCCGAGATGGCCGGAGCCCTCTGCGACAACAAGATAGACGCCTTCGTCTACGTGGTGGGGCACCCCAACGGCTCCATCCAGGAGGCCGCCAACACCTGCTCATCGCATCTGGTGCCCGTGACGGGTCCCAAGGTGGACGCCTTCGTGACCAAGTTTCCCTACTACCCCATCGTGACCATTCCGGGGGGGCTCTATAAAGGGACGGACGCGGACGTGACCACCTTCGGTCCCAAGGCGACTTTGATGACCACGGCCTCTCTTCCCGAGGATGTGGCCTACCTGGTGACCAAAGCCGTGGTCTCCAACTTCGACGAGTTCAAGGGACTGCATCCGGCCCTGGCCTCGCTTACCAAAGAGGATCTCCTCGAAGGCAACTCCGTGCCCTTCCATCCCGGAGCCGTGCGCTATTTCAAGGAGGTCGGACTCTGGAAGGAGGACGGAGCCCAAAGGGCCGCCCCGGCCGGAAAGTAGCCCGAAAACATCCTCATCCGTCCGGGAAGGCGACGGCTTTTCCGCCCTCCCTTTCCGGCAAGCCGCGCCCGGGCGATCTTCGGGCGCGGATCCTTTAAAAACGGGGGGCGCCTTCCTTGAAAGCCGGAAAGCGCCTCCTTTCGAACGCCAAGCGTCCGGAAAACTGAAAAAGGGCGGGGGGCTCCGCCCCCCGCCCTGAAAAACCTCGCCCGTAAAACATTTTTCCGCCTAGCGTTTCCCGGCGCCTGAACCATGCCCTCAACCAGAAGACGACACGCCCATCCCGTAATCGACCAGATGCTGGAAAAGGAGACCGGCAGGAGGAAACCCACGGGTTTCCCCCACGGCCTCGTCATCGCCACGGCCATAACCTGGGCGCTCTTCCAGCTCTGGATCATCTCGCCTTGGCCCACCACTTTGGGTTTCGGCGTCTTCAACGACACCGCCACCCGGGCCCTGCATCTAAGCTTCGCCGTTTTCCTGGCCTACTTGAGCTTCCCCATGTTCCGGGGCTCCCCGGTCGAAAGGATTCCGCTTCACGACTGGCTCTCCGCCCTGACGGCGGCCTTTTGCGCCTGCTATCTCTTCATCTTTCAAGACGGCCTCTCCCGCCGGCCCGGGATACCCAACGCTTTCGACGTGGCCGTCTCCGTGTGCGGCGTCGTTTTCCTCCTCGAGGCCACCAGGCGGGTCATGGGGCTTCCCATGGTCGTGGTGGCCGCGCTTTTCCTCGTCTACGTCTTTCTGGGCCCCCACTTCCCCGGACTCGTCTCCCATCGGGGGGCCTCTCTTTCCCGGGCGGCCTCCCAGTTCTGGCTCACCCAGGAGGGGGTCTTCGGCGTGCCCCTGGGGGTTTCCACCAGCTTCGTCTTCCTCTACGTCCTTTTCGGGGCCATGCTGGAGAACGCCGGAGCCGGAAACTACTTAACCGCCCTCTCCTTTTCCATCCTGGGGCGCCTTAGAGGCGGGCCGGCCAAGGCCGCCGTGGTGGCCTCCGGCCTCCACGGCCTCATCTCCGGCAGCTCCATCGCGAACGTCCTCACCTGCGGGCCGGTGACCATATTCCTCATGAAGAAGGCGGGCTTCTCGGCCGAGAAGGCCGGGGCGGTGGAGGTGGCGGCGGGATCCAACGGGCAGATCATGCCTCCGGTGATGGGGGCCGCGGCCTTCCTCATGGCCGAGTACACGGCCGTGCCCTACTCCGAAATCGTGAAGCACGCCTTCGTGCCGGCCCTTTTGGCCTATTTCTCGCTACTCTACATCGTGCACATCGAGGCGGTGAAGCTCGGGATGGAGGGGATCGAGCGGCCGGAGGGCTCGCTGTGGGGAAAAATAATTCGGGGTGGGCTGATCTTTTCCTCGGCCGCGGTCATAATCTGCCTCCTCTACTATTTCCTGGCCTGGATCCCCTTGGTCTTCGGATCCTACTCCTGGCTGGTCTTCGGAGCCTTCCTGGTTTCTAGCTACGCCGTCCTCCTCTTCCTCTCCTTTAAATTTCCCGAGCTGCCGGAGGACGACGCGGACGCGCTCACGCGCCTCCACAAGGTCACTCCTGTTCTCTTCTCCGGACTCTACTACCTCCTTCCCACGGCCACCTTGGTCTGGGGCCTCATGATCATGGAGATGTCGCCCGGGCTCGCGGCCTACTACGCCTGCCTGCTCATGGTTTTAATCATCTTAACCAAAAGGCCCTTCATCGCCTGGAAAAACCGCTACCGGATCGGCCCGGCTTTGCAGAATTCGGCCTCCCGGCTGCTTTTAAGCCTCGTGAACGGCTCCAAGAACATGGTGGGCATCGCCCTGGCCACGGCCACGGCGGGGATAGTGGTGGGCACGGTGAGCCTCACCGGGGTGGGGCAGGTTTTGGCCTCGCTGGTGGAGCTCATCTCCGGCGGCTTCCTCCCCGCGGTCCTGGCCTTGACGGCGCTTCTGGCCATCATATTGGGGATGGGGCTTCCCACCACCGCCAACTACATAATCGTCTCCACCCTGCTCGCGCCGGTCATCTACAACATCTCGGCCGCGCACGGCTTGGACATACCGCTTTTGGCCGTGCACCTCTTCTGCCTCTACTTCGGGGTCATGGCCGACGCCACCCCGCCGGTGGCCCTCGCGGCCTTCGCGGCCTCGGGCATCTCGGGCGGGAACCCTTTTAAAACCGGGGTGCAGGGCTTCGTCTACGAGCTGCGCACGGCGGTGCTCCCCTTCGTCTTCCTCTACAACCAGGAGATCCTGCTCTTCAACATCCAAAGCTGGCCGCACTTTTTTTGGGTGCTTATAAGCTCCATGCTGGCCTGCCTGGCCTTCGCCAGCGCCACCCAGGGCTGGTTCGTGGTGAAAAACCTCCGCCGCGAGACCCTCCTTTTGCTCCTTTCCATGATTTTTCTTTTCCGGCCGGACATACCCCGGGATCTGCTCTTCCCCCCCTACCAGGAGCTTCCTCCGGAAAGGGTCCTAAGCGGCGTGGCGTCGCTGGCTCCGGACGATCCCATCCGCCTCCATTTGAAGACGGAGTTCTACGACGGGAGGATCAAGGACCAGGTGGTGGTTTTGCCCTTCAAGGGGACGGAGGCGGAGGAGAGGCTTTTAAGCGCGGGCGTCACCCTGGCCTGGGAGGGGGACGCCCTCATGGTGGACGACGTCGCCCTCAACAGCCGCCTGGAGATCCTGGGCGTGAACATGGACGACCCCACCTGGGTACTGGGCCTGGAAGTGGCCCGCGGGCAACCCGCCAAATGGATTTTCGGACTCCCCGGACTTTTCTTCTTGGCTCTGGTGGCGCTTTTCCAGCGGCGGCGCCGCGACCGGGGGGAGGGGTCCCTGGCGGCCTGAGTTTTTCCCGGAGTTTTATCGGTATGGAACGCGCGCGAAAGACATGAAAAAGGATGAATTTTGAACGCGTCCGCCGTATAAAACGCTTGGTGAAAATATTATCCCGGCGGATAAAAGTTAGAATGTTGTCGGTCAGGATCGCTGGCCTTATACTTGGCGGTTTCTAATATTCAACCGCCGGAGTAATAAAAAGAGCGAAAACCAATAAGTTTTCAGGATATAGCGGTCACGGAAGCTTTTAGTTTTTCGGCGTTAGCCCGAGTTACACGGTTATCAAAAGGATGGGCGCTAAGTATCTGTATCAGGCGCTTTTTTTATGATATTACGCATACTGTGGAATAATAATGGAATGACATATTTTTTAGGTTGAGAATGAATTAATACGATTTAAAGACTAAAATGCGGAAATAAATAAAATCATCCAATAAAAAATTTTTTTTACATTTTAAACTACTAAATTTTGTATATACGTCATATCATCACTAGCGTCCTAAACTCGGAGATTACTCTTCGGCGTATTTGCTGAAGACCGCATATGTTCAAGCTTTCAGAGAGTGTTCACCAAAAACTAGGTAGAAACTAGAAACGCCCCATCTGAGAATTTTGCGATGAGATTGCCTAAATATCTACTATTTATTGAAATTTATAAAAAATATTGTCTATATCATGGGGTTATGATAACGCCAAAATTTTATTTAGGACGCTAGTGTCGTATCGTATTGTAGACAAACGTATTATAAATAAATTATTTTAACTTTGCTTGTAAATTGTGACCATATAAGCCCATTAATTTTAACAACCAACTATATGAATATTAAATTTATTAATTTGAACTGTCTCCCAAGTAATCTTATCATCCCATGTTTTGTTTCTATTCCTATCAAAAACGACGAGCCAAGCTTCATTTTCTCCACTAGTATCTAAATACTTAGCAATTTGTTTTAAGGCTTGAGTTTTCTTGAAGTTATCTTTAATTTTGACTTCAATTAAATATTGCTTTTCTTTAAATGTAGCAAGTATATCCACATACCCTCTTCCTTCCGCATACTCACGGTAGACTTTAGCCGCGCCATTTAAAGCCTTTTGTACGTATGGAAAAAGCATCATAACGTGAACCGCTTCATCGTATCTAAAAACATCTAATAGTTTATTATGTTTAGGAAATGAGTCCGCATTTTCTCGCCAATATTTTTGAAAATTTTTTAAAAGCTCGGATATCCGAATAATGGGTCCATCAAAATATTTATTATTTGCAATAGAGTTGTCAAGAGCATAATGAACAGGATCTGTTAATACTCGCGACATAACTTCTTGATAAATTCTGTTAGCAGGTTGTAAATTTTGACCTTCACCGACAACTACCAATCCTAAATCAATACAATATTGACGTTCATCGCTGTTGATCGCAACTTTACTCTTAGAACCAGAAAATACGGAATCCATGACTCTTATAACTCTCGGTTCCTTGAGACGCTCTAAAAGAGAGTCTATATGTGTATGTTTGTCCATAATAAGAGCTTCAGCAGCCTGCTCCATGCTATCCTCTGTTACAGGCTTAGTATATTCTTTTTTGAGAATCTTAACTACAATTTCATATGCTAAAGCGTTAACGAGCCATGGTTGACCTTGTGACCAGTACCAAGCGCGATCCACCGCTTCCGACTCAAAAACTTGACCACTAGCCACAGTATGCTGCTGATAGAGCATTCCTATTTCTTCTCTAGTGAAATTGGCCAGAGTTAACGCTTCCTTCTTGACGTTGAAAGGACTGGCAACCCCAGTAGTTGGTTCTCCAGAACGCGCTTGAGCCAAGTAATCCCTGATGTCTCTCATGCCTACGAGAGCCATGGAACGTGGGAATTTATTACCAGGTATGTCTCGATACAGGTACCCATCGCGAATTTGAGCTAAAAATGTGATAAGTCCAGAACCTGAGAGGCAATCTGCCTCATCAAAAAAGATAATTAAGTCTTTATCTAACTCCATGCATAATTTAGAAAGAATAGTTCTCACTTTAATAGTTGGTTCATTCATACCAGGTAAATTATCATACAAAAAAGCTTTATCCTTAATGGTTTCAACTGTTGAATAACGCATAGACTGATTGATCTGCGCTGTAATTTTTCTCATAGCAATATCTTCATTTTCTGTTCCTCGCAATGTTGCAAGGGAACAGTTTATAGCATAAAAATTGCCATCTAAATTAATTCTTTCGGTTAAAAGCTTTAAATATGTCGTCTTCCCTGATTGCCTAGGAGCATGGATGATGAAATAGAATTCTCCCTCAATCATTTCATCGATATCTTGTATACGCGGCAATACTGGTATCATGTAATGCTTTGAAGGAACGCATGGACCTGTTGTATTAAATCGCTTAATAGTTGGATTAGTCATAGGTTCCTAGGAGTGGTTCCAAAAAGATTGAAGAATTTCGTTAATGTTTTGAATAAAGGTGCTAAAGACATCTTTTTGACAATCATTCGACTGGATTTTACCAGGCAACTTAACGTCTCTTTTGTTAATTTAAAATGTAATTAAAATAATGCTAAAAGTTTGAAAAGTCCAATAAGACGCGACTACAAAAACTCCTGATATTTTTGGATAAGTAAAAACTGCTACTTTATGTACTGTATGTTCGTTAATATATATCCCATATTTTGTATAACGTTTCTCTCAGTTTTTCAGTGACAGACTTTTTGCACATGCATCAAATAACAGCCTACAGGATTAGGAAATGATACTGCTAAATGAATGGGTTTGTCAAATGAAGAGGTCCATTGGGGTATACTCAAAAAAAGAATGTACATCTTTGATTTGTTATGATATCATGTTAAGCTGTAAAAACTCACCAATGAGGTTTCAATATGACGTCATCAACAAATAAAAACATTGATCAACTATTAGATCCGTATGAAGAAGAAATAGTTAATATATATATAGAATTTATTAATCTATTATTTAATTCAGTCA
>JAISMF010000002.1 GCA_031276865.1 Deltaproteobacteria bacterium
CCATCCTCACGGGTGGCCACGCAAGACTCGGGGCTGACCGACTAGCTAGGTCTTAGTCATGGAAGTTCCTCCCTTCCTACGATACCTGGGTTTATCCAGTCGCATCCAGTCGCATCAACGTTCACTACCAGACTTTTAGCATCGGCAACAATATTTAGACGACTGGGTAATATTTAAGCGCCAGGCCGGAAAAAAACCATTCCGGCTTTCCTATAAGGAGAAAAATGACGGACAATACGAACCAAGATCGGGAGACCCGCCTAATTATCGCCTCCGGAAACAAGGGCAAGGTCGGGGAGTTCTCCACGCTGCTTCGACCCCTGGGCCTCAAAATCGCGGGACTCGAAAATTTTCTCGCGGAAAGGGGGCTATCCCTTCCGGAACCTGAGGAGAACGGGGAGACTTTTCTGGAAAACGCCTCCGTCAAGGCCCGCTACTACGCGGACGCCTTGAAGGTCCCCGCCCTCGCGGACGATTCCGGACTCTGCGTGAAGGCCCTGGGTGGCGCCCCCGGCGTGCGCTCCGCCCGCTACGGCGGGGAGAAGGCCTCCTTTTCCCGGCGCTTCGAGCTGCTCTTGACCGAACTTAAGGGAGTCCGGGACCGGGAGGCTTTTTTCCAAGCCGTCCTCGTTTTAGCCCGACCCGGGGATTCCGAGATCTTATCCTGGGAGGGGAGGCTCGAGGGGCTCATCGCGGAAAAACCCGCGGGGGACGACGGTTTCGGCTACGACCCCGTCTTCTACGTCCCGGAATTATCCCGCACCCTGGCTCAAATGAGCCCCGCCGAGAAGAACCTGATAAGCCACCGGGGCCGGGCCGCCGCCCTTATGCTCCGGGACAAGGAGAAGGTCCGCCTATTTATTAACGATTCGCCTGAGGACCCTCCTTTCCTCGGGAGTTAGCTTAAACTTCCCTAATTATGTTAGTGTTCGGACTCTATTTAAAGTCGCCCCTTCCGCGGCCGGAGGCCGCCGAAGGGGTTCGCTCGACTCCTTTCGTCCTTTCCTCATCTCCGCCTCTCCCTTCAATCCGCCCTTTCCGGTTCCAAAATATCGCTCAAGACGCTTCTTTTTTTATCGTCTACAAACGCCTCGCCCCTTCTTCGCCCTTGCATAAATAACATCTTCATAATATTCAGACTCCATTTATTATCATCGTTTTATTTTTCAATTGCGATAATTTGAGATAAAATGAAGATCCTTTGCATGCGGGCGGGCCTGTCATAATCAGTTTCTTAGGTGAAAATAGCGGGAAAGAACGTGAAACACGCCATCCACACCGTCAAATCCGTTTTTCCGTCAATAAATTAACTTCCACACGGGAGAAAGCTTTCTTTTGACGTTTTTTCATAAATTGTCTCCGCCTTCAGCTCCCACGAAGTTTACGCGGCCTGCGCAGGCCGTTTCCCGCGGAAAAGCGTCTGAATAGAAAAATGCTTGACAGAAAAGCGGATCTTGGGATAAATTCAAAAAACTCTCAGTCGATTGCGGAAGCTTAAAATAATTCAGTAAAAAAGGGCCTTTACCCTTGTTTTGAATAAGTTCGAGGCGATTTTCCGCCGGAAGACGTGAAAGATCCGCCGGATTCCGGTCCGCGCGGACCTTTTCCCGAAGGCGACAAGGTGATCCAGATGGTCTTCGACTCCCTGCACCTGGCGATTATAGTGTTCCTGGTGGCGGCCACCATTTTCGCGGCCTCCCCCTTGCTCATCGCGGCGCTCATCGCCCCCCGCGCCGGGGGGGGGGATTACCGCATGCCCTTCGAGTGCGGCGTCGCCCCCTTCGGTCGGGCCTGGGATCACTACGGCTTCAACTATCACATCTACGCCCTCATATTCATAGCCTTCGACGTGGACGTTCTTTACCTCTTCCCCATAGGGGTCGTCTACCGCGGCCTCGAGGGCGTCCTTCCGGTGGCCGAGCTTTCCTTTTTCCTCTTCTTCGTCCTGTTGGCTGTTATCTACTTCCTCGCCAAAGGGGTTTTCACGTGGCCGCGCCAGATCCAAGAGCGTTAATTCCAGGAAGCACCGTCAGGCCCAGCGAGGCCCGGGTGCTCCCGCCGCTTATAAACCTCAAACCCGTAAACTGGTTTTTCGACGTGAACCGCGCCATGTCCCTGTGGCCGGTGACCTTCGGACTGGCCTGCTGCGCCATTGAGATGATGGCGGTCTCCATGGCCCGCTTCGACATCGCCCGCTTCGGGGCCGAGGTCTTCCGCCCATCGGTTAGGCAGGCCGATCTCATGATGGTCACCGGCACGGTGAGCAAGAAAATGGCCCCGGCCGTGGTGCGCCTCTACGAGCAGATGCCCGCCCCCAAGTTCGTCTTGGCCTGCGGCAACTGCGCCATCTCGGGGGGTCCCTTCCAGTTCGAGGGTCAATACGGCATCGTGGAGGGGGTGGACAAGCTCATTCCCGTGGACGTCTACGTCCCCGGCTGCCCCCCCCGTCCGGAGGCCATCCTGGAGGGCGTCTTCGCCATCCAGGAGAAGATCACCGGCTTCCGCTGGTGGCCGAAACCCGAGGAGATCCCCTCATGACGGAAGCCCGGATAACGGAGGTCCTCAAAAAGGCCGGGGCGCTACGAATCACCCGCCCCGACTGGAAGAAGAACGGTCTGAGGCTCTCCGCCGAAATAGCGCCGGAAAAGATCCAGGAAGTCTGCTCCCTGCTCTTAAAGGAGGGCTACACCCTTCTAGACCTCTCCGCGGCCGAGTTCCAGGAGGGCTTCTTAGCGACCTATCATCTGGACAACTTCCAAGATCCCTTCCGGCTGGCTTTGCGGGTTTTAATCGACCGGGAGAAGGCGGAGATCCCCAGCGTGGCCTCCGTCTACCAGGGGGCGGAATGGCACGAGCGGGAGTCCGCCGATTTTTTCGGCTTGAAGTTCTCGGGGAACCCCAATCCGGTTCCGCTTCTGCTTCCCCACGATCTGCCTTTGCCCCCCCCCTTGCTTAAAAAACCGGAAGCCCTGGCCTCTTTAAGCGCTTTGAACTTCCTTGGCGACGAGCTGTATTCCGCCCCTCCGGAAAAGGCCGGAGACGAGGATCGGGGAAAGGGGGACGGGAAGGATGCCTAGCTTCAATTTCGTGAATCCGGTGGACTTCCTGAACATGGCGGACTCGCCCGGCACCTACGCCGGCGACTTCTACACCCTTAACTTCGAAAAAAACGCCACGCCGGGAAACGTCATTTTAAACCTGGGTCCCCAGCATCCCTCCACCCACGGCGTTTTAAGGGTCCTAGTCGAGCTCTACGGGGAGTACGTCCTCCGCAGCGAGCCGGTTCTGGGCTACCTCCACCGCATGCAGGAGAAGATGGGGGAGGTCAAGACCCCCTACCAGTTCCTCCCCAACATGGGCCGGGTGGACTACCTCAACCCCATATCCTGGAACTGGGCCTTCGCCGGAGCCGTGGAGCGCCTCGCCGGCCTCGAGCCTCCGGAAAGGGCCGAATACCTGCGGGTGATCTCCTCCGAGTTGAACCGCATTTCCTCGCATCTCCTTTGGTGGGGGGCCTTCGTCATGGACCTGGGCGGAGTCACCCCCATCCTGTACGCCTTCGAGGAGAGGGAGAAGATAAACGACATCCTGCAGATAGTGACGGGGTCCCGCCTCACCTACAACTATTTCCGCTTCGGCGGGGTGGGGGCGGACGCCGACTCCCGCTTCTTCCAGCTCGTGGAGGAGTTCATCCCCTACATGCGGGAGCGGCTGAAAATGTACACCGGCTTGGTGACCGACAACGTCATCTTCCGCCGCCGCCTGGAGGGGATCGGCCCCATGGACGAGGACCTCTGCCGCCGCTACGGCGCGACCGGCCCCATTCTCAGGGCCGCGGGCGTCATGTGCGACGCCCGGCGCCTTTCTCCCTACGGAATCTACGACCGCTTCGACTACGATATTCCCGTGGGCCCCTCCAACGACTGCTTCGGCCGCTACCTCGTGCGCCTGGAGGAGATAAGGGAGAGCCTCAGAATACTGGAGCAGGCCGTGAAAAGCGTCCCCGAGGGTCCGGTGATAGTCGCCAAGGCGCCCAAACCGACCTACAAGCTTCCCGCCGGGGAGACCTATTTCGCGGTGGAGGGGGCCAGAGGCCAGGTGGCCTGCCACATTATCAGCGACGGGGGCAAGACCCCCTACCGGGTGAAATTAAGGGCCCCGGGCTTTTCCAACCTCTCCCTTTTCGCCGAGGCCGCCAAAGGAGTCATCCTGGCGGACGCCATCGCCATCCTGGGCAGCCTCGATCTGGTCATTCCCGAGGTGGACCGCTAGCCGGACGCCTGGATGGGGCCTTGACGCTCCCTTCCGGGCTTGTTTCTTCCCAATTCCTCCAAAGAGGGGCTCCATGGATCTCTCCCTACTCTTTTTCGTGAAAATACTCGTGGCGGTCCTGGCCATCATCGCCCTCATGGTCGCCAACGCCGTGGTCATGGTCTACGTGGAAAGAAAGGCCGCCGGGTTCATTCAGAGACGCCCCGGCCCCTACGAGGTGGGTCCCTGGGGGACGCTTCAGGCCATCGTGGACGCCATGAAGCTTTTGGGAAAACAGATCTTCGTTCCGGCCAACGTCGACTACGTCCTCTTTTTCCTGGCGCCGGTTTTGGCCTTCTTTCCGGTCCTCCTTTTATTCCTCCCCATACCCTTCGGCCCCTACCTCACAAGCTGGGAGACCCCGGACGGGATAATCCTCATCCTGGCCTTCGCCGGCTTCGGCGTGCTCTCCAACCTTCTGGCCGGCTGGGCCTCCAACAACAAGTACGGCGTCCTGGGAGCGGCTAGGGCCGTCTCCCAGAGCATAGCCTACGAGATACCGCTGATACTCGCCCTCCTGGCGGTGGTCTACCAGGCCGGCACCCTGGATCTCTCCGTCATCGTGGAGAAGCAGGGCTCCTGGCCCTGGGGCTGGAACATCGTCTGCCAGCCCCTGGCCTTCTTCATCTACCTGGTCTGCCTGGTGGCCGAGACCAACCGCGCCCCCTTCGACCTCCCCGAGGCCGAATCCGAGCTCACGGCGGGTTTCCACACCGAATACTCGGGCATGGGCTTCGCCCTCTTCTTCCTGTCCGAGTACGCCAACATGCTTCTCGTCTCCTTCGTCTGCGCCGTC
The DNA here is from genome assembly GCA_031276865.1 of Deltaproteobacteria bacterium. Classification (GTDB taxonomy): domain Bacteria; phylum Desulfobacterota; class Desulfarculia; order Adiutricales; family Adiutricaceae; genus JAISMF01. The sequence goes on from JAISMF010000002.1 coordinate 5,108, forward strand.
TTTTTCCTGGGCGGCTACAAGGGACCCATCCTGGACGGCTTCTGGTGGACCTTCATCAAGGCCTACCTCATCATGTTCTTCATCGTCTGGATCCGCTGGACCTTCCCCCGGGTGCGTTTCGACCAGCTTTTGAACATCAACTGGAAATGGCTCCTTCCCCTGGGGCTCCTAAATCTATGGATCACGGCCATCGTCATAAAGGTGGTGGGCTGAGACGCCGGCCGTAAACGCCCCTTATAAATAACGCCCCTTATAATTAATGATCGGAAGGCGGGGGAGAAACCGTCCGCCGGCCCGCGGAAGGGAAAGAAAGACCGCCGGAAAAGACCCGTTTCCCGCTGAAAACGGATCCGTCTCCCATAAATCACGACGCGGATCGGCTGAAAAAGAAACCATCTCCGGTAAAACGAGCTTATCTCGGCTGAAAAAGCGCTTACCTCCCTCGGAAAACGGGCATCCCCTCCTAAAAGGAAAAAGACCCGGGGGAAACGCCTTCCCCCGCCGAATTACGAAACCCCCGGACTAATCATCTCCGGGCCTCCTGACTGCGAGACTCTTATGCGCGCTATCTGGGACAACCTGAAAGGCCTCTACAGCCTCCTGGTGGGCATGAAAATAACCATCCTCTTCCTCTTCAGCCCCAGGAAGACCGTCCACTACCCCCGGAAGGTGGTGGAGAGGGAGAACCTGGAAAACTACCGGGGGCCTCTGGAACTCACCCGGGGAAAGGAGGACGCGGGGAAGACCCCCTGCGTCTCCTGCCAGCTCTGCGTCAAAGCCTGCCCAGGCAACTGCCTCACCGTGGTGAAATCCAAGGAGGGTAAAAACCCCCAGACCTGGCTCTACGATTTCAGCTACTGCTGCCTCTGCGGGGCCTGCGTGGAGACCTGCCCCACCGGGGCCCTGGCCTTCTCGCACCGGGTCTACATGGTGACCAAAACCCGGGAAGAGCTGGTTTTAGATCTTTTAAAAGACCTCAAAGAGCGTACGGAAAAAAAAGAGGAGCCTAACAAAGGGCTGAAGAATAAATCATGAGGCGTTAAGCCGGAAAAGCTTTTTTCCGGAAGGCCTACGGCCTCCCGTCTTCGACACCCGGGACAACACAATGGAAGAATTCGTAACCCCCCTGGTCGACAGCGTCCTAAACTACCTCGGGGACGCGATAAACTCCCTCCAGGAGTTTTTAAGCCCCTACCTCCCCGAGGCCTCGCTCGCGGCCTATGTGGCCTTCGCCGTATACACCCTCATAATCCTGGCCGGGGCCTTCGGGGCCGTGCTCTCGCGGAACCTGGTGCGGGCCATGATGGGACTGGTTTTAACCTTCCTGGGCGTGGCCGGCATGTACCTCCTTCTGGCCAGCCCCTTTCTGGCCTTCATGCAGCTTTTAATCTACGTGGGAGCGGTCTGCGTCTTGATCTTCTTCGCCATCATGCTCACCCGGAACACGAGCGAGGGCGAGGAGGCGCGGCTGCCCGGCTTTTCCGCCCTGGGCTACGGGCTGCTTTCCCTCGTCGCCCCCCTGGCCGTCTTCCTTCCCCTTCTTATCAGCCGGGGGAGGGATTTGAAGACCAAGGTTCCGGAGGATCCCGGAACCGGGGTCCTGGGCGAGGGTCTTTTACGGGAGTACGTCCTCCCCTTCGAGCTCATATCCATCATCCTCTTGGTAGCCATGGCCGGGGCCGTCTTTCTGGCCTACCGCGGCTACAAGCCTCTGAAAGGAGGGAGCGAATGAGCCCCCTTACCTTTTTCCTCGCCGCCTCGCTTCTACTCCTCGCCATCGGCCTCGCGGGCCTCATCACCCGCCGGACCCTGGTCGGCATGCTCATCTCCGTGGAGCTGATGCTGAACGGCGCCGGCCTCTCCATCGTGGCCGCGGCCAAATCCACGGAGGCCTCGGACGCCCTGGGGCAGCTCGCCACCCTCTTCGTCATGGGCCTGGCCGCGGCCGAGGCCACCTTGGTTCTCGCCATGATCCTGGTGGTTCAGCGCCGCTTCGGCAAAGTGCTTTCCAGCGACATCTCCACCCTGAGGTAAGAGGGCCGTGACCGAAACATCCAAAATCCTCCTCCCCCTCTTGATCACCCTGGCGGCGCCCTTCCTCATCATGATCTTGGGCAGGAACCAGAACGCCCGGGAGGCCGTCTCCTTTATCGCGGCCGGACTCACCTCGCTCGTGGTCCTGAGCTTCGCTCCGGCGGTCCTAAGCGGGCAGATCCTCCACTACCGCCTCTTCACTTTGGTTCCGGGCGCCACGCCGGACGCCCCGCCGGGGGTCACCATCTCCTTCGCGGTGGACGGACTGGGCTTCCTCTTCGCCTTCATAGCCCCCTTCCTGTGGGTCTTCGCCACCAGCTACAACGTGGGCTACATGCGCTCTTTAAAGGAGCACGCCCAGACCCGCTACTACACCTGCTTCGCGGTGGCCATCTTCGGGGCCGTGGGCGTGGCCATGGCCGCCAACGTCTTCACCCTCTACCTCTTCTACGAGATCATCTCGGTTTTCACCTACCCCCTGGTTTTCCATCACCAAGACGAGGAGGGCTACCTGGGAGGCCGGAAGTACCTGGTCTACCTCATGGGGACCTCGAAACTCTTCCTCCTCCCCGCGATGGTTCTGACCTACTGCCTGGCCGGCACCCTGGAATTTCCCTTGGGCTCCTGGACCAGCGGCATCTTCACCCCCGAGGTGACGGCGGCGCACCCCAACTTGGTGCGCCTCACCTACGTGCTCTTCATCTGCGGCCTGGCCAAGGCGGCCCTCATGCCCTTCCACAACTGGCTGCCCTCGGCCATGGTCGCGCCCACTCCGGTCTCGGCGCTGCTGCACGCCGTGGCCGTCGTTAAGGCCGGAGTCTTCTCGGTTTCCCGCGTCATCCTTTCCGGCTTCGGCCAAAACACCATGGAGACTCTGGGTCTTTCCGTTCCCACGGCCTACGTCGCGGCCTTCACCATCGTGGCCGCCTCCTTCATCGCCCTCACCAAGGACGACATCAAGGCCAGGCTGGCCTACTCCACCGTCTCCCAGCTCTCCTACGTGGTCATAGGCGTGGCCCTGGTCACCCCCATGGCCGTGCAGGGGGGGCTCATGCACATAGGGCACCACGCCTTCTCCAAGATAACCCTCTTTTTCGGGGCCGGAGCCATCTACGTCGCGAGCCACCTCAAAAGCATCGCCAAAATGAACGGCCTGGGCCGCCGCATGCCCTGGACCTTCGGGGCCTTCGGCGTGGCCTCGCTCTCCATGATCGGCATGCCTCCGGTCTGCGGCTTCGTCTCCAAGTGGTATCTGGTGAACGGCGTTTTGGACATGTCGCACCCGCAGTTCATCCTCTTCGCGGCCCTGCTTCTTTCCACGGCCTTGAACGCCGGCTACTTCGTTCCCATCTTCTATCGGGCCTTCTTCCTCAAACCCGAGCCGGACGCGGGGATCGAGAACTTTAAAGAGGCCCCCCTCTCCATGGTGGTGCCCCTGGTCTTCACCAGCGTCGTCTCCGTGCTCTTGGGCCTCTTTCCCTGGCTCTTCCTGAACTTCATCAAGGCCTTCGGTAATTTTTAGGCGGCCGATTCGGGAAAAAACGCCGGGTAGCGGAAAAGCCTTTCAATATTGACGTAAAGCTCGTTTGATCGTTTAAACGCCTTCAACCGCCCTTTCGCGGCCAATGCGAACCGTCGTTTCGACCTTAGGGCGATTTTCGGAGGGCCCGGGAACGCGGATCCGAGACATTTAGGTCGTGGCTCTAAAATGTCAAGTCGCGGTTCCACGGCCGTGGCTTCGGGTCCCCGAGCCTTAAACGTTTAAAAGCCTTGGATGATTATTGGCGCGCCTTCGGCGTTTGTTCACATGTCTTCGTTTAGCGTTTCTAAGCCTTCGGCGATACGCAGCCTTCGGTAATTTTCAGGTGGAAAGCATGCCGGAACAAAACGAGAACCAAAGCGGCTTGAAGGTCCCGGAGGGATCCCCCTCGGGACTGGGGGCCTTTTTAGACAGGCAGCTGGACGCCGGGAGGATCAAATTCTGGAGAACCCTCTTTTTTCTGATCCTCCTGGCCGTGGCCCTTTTGAACCTTCTCATCAAAAGCCACCACCCCCACTTCGGCGTGGACCGCTATCCCTTCTTCTGGCCGGTCTTCGGACTGGTCATAGGCGGGGTCATGGTCGTTTTGGTGAAAAAGATCATCCAGCCCGTCATAAAAAAGCCGGAGGACTTCTACGGTGACCTCTAACTTCTACCACCCCTCCCTGGCCTTCCTCATGCTGGCCGCGGTGCTTCCGTTCCTTCCCGGAAACCGGCGCTGGAAGTTTTTGCTCTTGATTCCGCCGCTGGCCGCGATCTACGCCGCCTTCTTCAACCAGGCGGGGGCCCATCTGACTTTGAACTGGCTGGGCCAAAGCCTGGAACTCGCGAAGGTGGACGCGCTTTCGTCCATCTTCTGTCAAGTCTTCGCCGTCATGAGCCTCGCGGGGATCCTCTACTCTCTGCACGTGAACGACAAGGGCCAGCACATAGCGGCCCTTTTGTACGTGGCCGGCGGTTTCGGCTGCGTCCTGGCCGGAGACTTCCTGACCCTTTTCGCCTTCTGGGAGCTCATGAGCCTGGGGTCCACCTTTCTCGTCATGCTCAACCGCACCCGGGAGTCGGTCCTCGCCTCTTTCCGGTATTTCATGTACCACACCGTGGGAGGCCTCTTCCTCCTGGCGGGGATACTCCTGCGCTACAAGCACACGGGCTCCTTCGCCGTGGGGCCCATCCTCCACGCTTCCGCCAATCCCTACGACTGGCTGATATTGATCGGCTTCTGCGTCAACGCGGCCGTGGTGCCGCTCCACGCCTGGCTTCCGGACGCCTATCCCCGGGGGACGGTCACGGGCTCCGTCTTCATGTGCGCCTACACCACCAAGACCGCGGTCTACGTCCTGGCGCGGGTCTTTCCCGCCTGGGAGATCCTGGCCATCGCCGGCACGGTGATGGCGGTCTACGGGGTGCTCTACGCCTCCATGGAGAACAACGCGCGGCGCATTTTAAGCTACCACATAGTGTCCCAGGTGGGATACATGGTGGCGGGAATAGGGGTGGGCACCGCCATGACCATCAACGGCGCCACCGCCCACGCCTACGCCCACATCCTCTACAAGGGGCTCCTCTTCATGGGGGCGGGCGCCGTGCTCTACAGCGCCGGAACCCAGCGCCTGGACGAGCTGGGTGGTCTCGCCGCCCGGCTGCCCTGGGTCATGGTCTGCTACATGGTGGCGGCCCTCTCCATTTCCGGCATGCCTCTTTTCAACGGCTTCATCTCCAAAAACATGACCATCCAGGGGGCAGCGGCCGCGCACCAGACCTTCGTGGCCCTGGGCCTCGAGATAGCCGCGGTGGGGACCTTCATCTCCGTCGGCTTGAAGCTCCCCTACTTCGCCTTCTGGGGGGGCAAGGCCACCGACTGGAAAAGGGATCTCAAGCCCGTTCCGGTCAACATGTACTGCGGCATGGGGCTTTTATCCGTCCTATGCGTGCTCCAAGGCGTGTTTCCCGGAATCCTCTACCGTTTCCTCCCCCACCAGGAGGCGGTGGGCGCCTTCGTTCCCTGGCAGAGCTGGAACGTGCTCCAGGCCCTGATGCTCTTGGGATTCTCGGGTTTGGCCTTCTACCTGACCCGGGGCATCCTCACCCCGCACAAGGCCCTCAATCTGGATTTCGACTGGTTCTACCGCCTCATCGGCAAAATCCTCTACCATCTAATCTCGCGGCCCGCCGCCTTCGTGGACAACATCTGGACCAACGTCTGGAACTGGGCGGGTCTGGGTTCGCTGATGGGAACCGCCCGGGGCACCGTCTTTTTCGATCGCCGGATAATCGACGGCATCGTGGACGGCTCGGCCTACGGCGTGAAGGGCGCGGGCTTTTTAGGCGCCCTTCTGCAAAACGGCAAACTCCAATCCTATCTGGGGCTCATGACCATTCTGGCCCTGGGCGTCTTCGCCTATTTCTGGTACTGAAAGAATCCGCCCAATAAATCCGTCTCCGAGAATCCGTCTCCGAGAATCCGTCTCTTAGAATCCGTCCTTTAGATCCCCCCGGAGATCTTTCCCCGGCGGCCTCTCCCGCCTTCAGGCCGCTTCGTCCCGGCGCCGGACCCCTCCGGCTCCGGAGACGCTAATCCAACATTTTTCGGATGTCATATGTCTAGCTCGTACCCGGCGCTCACCGTCCTCACCTTCTGGCCCCTTTTGGCGGCGCTGCTCCTGGCCCTGTGCCCCAAAGACGTCCACGTGCGGGCGGTGAGCCTCGTCGCCTCGCTAATCGAGTGCGCGCTCGCCATCCCCTTGCTCCGCTTCCAGGGGGGGGAGAGCGGTTTCCAGTTCCTGGAGAAGATCGACTGGGTGCCGGCCTGGGGCCTCAGCTACACCATGGGGGTGGACGGCATCAGCATCTTCATGGTCTGGCTCTCCGTCTTCACCCTTCCGGTCTGCGTGCTCTGCTCCTGGACCTACATCGGCCAAAGGGTGAAGGAGTTCCACGTCTGCCTCCTCTTAATGACCATGGCCTGCGTGGGGGTCTTCTCGGCCTTGGATCTGGTCCTCTTCTACTTCTTCTGGGAGGCCCTCCTCATCCCCATGTACCTCCTCATCGCCGTCTGGGGCGGCGACGAGAAGCGTTACGCCTCCATCAAGTTCTTCATCTACACCCTGGCCGGAAGCACCCTGCTTTTGGTGGCCATCGTGGCCCTGCGGATCCAGGGGGGGACCTTCTCCATACCGGAACTCATGAAGACCGACTTCGGCTTCACCTTCCAGTACTGGGTCTTTTTGGCCTTCTTCATCGCCTTCGCCATCAAGGTCCCCATGTTCCCCTTCCACACCTGGCTGCCGGCGGCCCACGTGCAGGCGCCGTCGGCCGGCTCGGTCATCCTCGCGGCCGTCCTTTTGAAGATGGGGACCTACGGCTTCCTGCGCTTCTCTTTGCCCATGACCCCCGCCGCCTCGGCCCACTTCGCCCCGTTGATGATCGCGATCTCCATCGCCTCCATCCTCTACGGCGGCCTGGTGGCCCTGGGCCAGAGCGACATCAAGAAGCTCATCGCCTACTCCTCCGTCGCCCACATGGGCTTCGTGACCTTGGGCATCTTCGTCTTCTCCGTCCAGGGGGCCCAGGGGGCCCTCTTCCAGATGCTCAACCACGGGATCATCACCGGGGCGCTTTTCTGCATGATTGGAGCCGTCTACGAGCGCAGCCACAGCCGCGAGATCGCCAAAAACCAGGGGCTGGGAAAGTTCCTGCCCTGCTTCATGTTCTTCTTCGGGCTCTTCGGCTTCGCCTCCTTCGGCTTTCCCGGCACCAACGGCTTCGTGGGCGAGTTCTTGGTCTTGGCCGCGGCCTTCAAGTTTAAAACCGTCGTGGGAATCCTCTGCGTCCCCGGCGCCCTTTTAGCCGCCGCGTACATCTTGAAACTCACTTTGCGCATGGCCTGGGCCGAGCCCTCGTCCGCGGACGGCAAGGGCTGGAAGGATCTAAAGAAAAAAGAGTGGGTCTATTTGGCCCTGCCCGCGGCTTTGGTCATCTATCTGGGGCTCTCGCCTTCGGGCTTCCTTAGCTACGTGACCCCCACCCTGGAGAGCGCCATAGCCGACTTCGACAGCCGGAAGGGGGGCGCCGGAAAAGCGGCCGCCCCCGGCGTGGCGGCCGCCCCCGCCGCCCCCGCCGCCCCGCCCCTTTCCGCGGCCGGAGGGATGGAAACGGGGCTTTCCGGCGCCTTGAGGGAGCGCTCCCCCCTCCCGCGGGGGGAAACCCCGGCCTTCGACTCTTTTCCCTCTGAAAGCGCGGCCGCCTTCGCCGACCGCCTCACCCGGCCGATAACGGAGTAGAAAAAAATGGGCGAGCTTAATTTCAATTTCTCATTCATCTGGCCGGAAACCATTTTTTTCATCCTCATTCTCTATCTCTTCCTGGCCGCCCTCCTGGAGAAGAAGCGTCCCGCCTTCGCCGGGCCGTTGGGGCTCCTGCCGGTTCCGGTTTTGGGCCTTCTGGCCGCGCTTTCCTCGGCCCTCACCCTGGATCTCTCCCAGACCATGTTCTTCGGCTCGTATCGGGTGGACGCCCTCTCGCAGTTTTTCAAGCTCCTCATCTCCTTAGGCTTCGTCGTGGCCTCCTTGAACGCTTTAAAGCAGCCCACCTTGGAAGCCGAGAAGCGGGTGGAGTACCACCTCTTTTTAACCCTCTCCTCCTTCGGACTCGTCGTCCTCTCCTCGGGGGTCGAGCTCGTCACCATCTACCTGGCCCTGGAGCTCTCCTCCTACTCCCTCTACATCCTCGTCCCCGCGCGGGCGAAGTCCAAAGAGGCGGCCGAGGCCGGCCTCAAGTACATCCTCTTCGGGGCCGCGGCCACGGCGCTGGCCCTTTACGGGCTCTCGTGGATAATCGCCTCCCAGGAGACCACCTACATAGCCAAACTGGCCGAGCTCCCCTGGGATTTCGCGACCAGCCCCCTCGCGGTCATGGGCCTCGCCCTCTTTTTAGGGGGGCTCTTTTTCAAGCTGGCCCTCTTCCCCTTCCATTTCTGGTGCCCGGACGTCTACCAGGGGGCCTCCAACGAGACCGCGGCCTTCACCGCCACCCTCCCCAAGCTGGGGGCGATAATCGTCCTCATCCGGCTCGCGACCCTGTTGAAGCCCGAACTGGAGCTCACCCACATCCTGGCCTTCCTGGCCGCGGTCTCGGTCACCTACGGAAACCTCTGCGCCCTGGTCCAGAAGGATTTGAAACGGATGCTGGGCTTCTCCTCGGTGGCCCACGCCGGCTACATCCTCGTGGGCCTCTGCGCCGGAACGGCCGAGGGCCTGGCGGCCGCGGCCTTCTACGCCATGGCCTACCTGTTAATGAACCTCCTCTGCTTCTGGGTGATATCCAGGATCTCCCACGACGGCCGCAACCTCGCCTACGACGATTTAAACGGCCTCTCCGACCGCTCGCCGGTTCTGGCCATGTGCCTCGCCGCCTCGGCCTTCTCGCTTGTGAGCCTCCCCCCCACGGTGGGCTTCATCGGCAAACTCTGGCTCATAACCAGCCTCTGGGGCCACGGCTACGACTGGCTGGTGATCGTGGTCTGCGTGAACAGCGCCATCGCCATCTTCTACTACCTCTCCCTGGTGCGCCACGCCTACACCGAGGATGTCCCGGCCCAGGCGTCCCTGGACGGAACGCCCCTCATAAACGCGACCGACACCGGCGCCTTAAGCTACGCCGGAGCCTTGGTGATGGGCATCCTCGTTTTGCTTCTGGGAGTGATTCCGGGTCCGGTCTACTCCCTGGCGCTGAACGCCGCCAAAGCGGTGGTGGGCGGAAACTGAAAACTCATCCCCTCGGGCATCCTCCCAAAAATCGGAACCCCCTCCGAAACATCGTTTCGGAGGGGGTTTCGTCGTTTAAGCCCCCAGGGCGCCGGACGGAGCGTTCGGGAAAATTCGCCGGCGGCGTTTTAGGGTTTCCAGACGGCCGGAATACTGAAAACGGCCCCCGGGGTCCTTAACCGGTCGTCGGGGGACGGGTCGCGTAAGGTGATTCGGAGGGACGAAGCGCGGAGGCGGATGAAGAGGCGCGTGGAAGGGGGCGTGGAAGGAGGCGTTGAAGGATAAGTTGAAAAGAGAAGTTCAAAAAATGAGTTGAAAAGTTGAAAAGACGAGTTGAAAATGAAAACGCGGCGCTCACGCCTCTTTACGCATTACGGGCGGAAAAATTTTTTCCGCCCGCGGGTTGATTCGTCATGTGGCGAAACCGCCTTTGAAGGGCCTCCATGGCGCGGTAACTCCACGTTCTTCATCCTCCGGCCGCGGTTAATAAATGGTTAAATATCGCGGTATAAAAGGCGGATCGCCTTCCGAAGCGCTTTTCGCGGTTTTCAATTTTTTTCGTTCTTTTGCCGCCCCTATCCAGCGCCGCTGAGTCTTTTTCGAAAAATTCAATTATTCATGAACACATTTTTAAATCGCGTTTCGTTTCGATTCGTCCCCTTTTTTTCAAAGCGGGGCGTTTATGGACGCCCAAAAAACGAAACAGGGCCCTTTTCAAAGGGACTGAAAGTCATCCGGAAAAACCGGACGGAACCGTTTAACAATTCCTTAACATGCGGATTCGGAAGACGGCTCGGTTCGCGTCCGCGTTCAAAATCCCGGCCGGAAATTTTTCCACCCCGAGGCCCGAGGGGAGGTCGGGTCTCTGTTTTCCGCCGTGAAGGGACTTTTACGGATCGTTTCCGCTCCGCGGCCCTCCATGTGGTAACAATTTAAATTGAGCTTTTCCCCGTAAGAGGAAATCCTCCCGCGGCGCCCGATGCTCCGCCCCCCGGACTAAAAGCGGGGCCGGCGCCGAAGCTTCCGGTAAAACGCGGGCCTTTTTCCGCGGCGGGCGTTTCGAACACCAAGCGGACGCGGGTCTTAAAATTTTTCGCGTATTCTCGTTTCTCTTAATACGCCTACTAATTGTTAAATTTCGTAAATTTAATCAATATAGGCGATAATTTTTCCGCTTTTTTTCCCCAATCCAAAGCGCCGCAAACCCCAGCCTTGAAACCCCGCTCCCCAGCCGGAATCCGGAGTTCCGGAAGGAAACGGCGGACGAACCCTTCTTCCCCGCCCTCGGGCGGACGCCGCCGCAATCGGCGACCGGACTTAAGCCGCCCGCCTTTAGATCTCCCGCCTCGTTTTGGTGATTGCTTCAAAAATTATCATATTTATTTACCCGCGGAGAGCTTTTAAAACGCTTCCCGCGACGCTTTAAACCCTATCTCACCGTTTTAACGGAAATCCGCTCCGCGGCCCGTCTTGACTGTTTTAACGCTTTTCAGAGGGGTTTTAAGACGGTTTTCGCGGCCGCGGAGCGCGCCCGCGCGCCCTTCGGCGGGTTTCAGAAGCTTGAAAATTATGGACGCTCCGGCTGAATCCGCCTTTCCCCGGCGCTTTTGAAAGCGTCCAGGGCCGCTTTCCCCTTCCGCCCCGGCCCTCGGCGTTTAATTTATTGACCCGCCTAAAAAAGGGCTTTATAATGTACCGGCAAGGTTTTATGAATGTCGAACGTCCGGCCGGATGATTCTCACGCCTCTTCCGAACCGAGACGAAGCGAAGGCCTCCAGTTTCCAGCGAAATGACTAAACCCCGCCCTGAATCAGCGCGGATGAAAATATAGCGGTTACGGCGGTTTGCCGATTAATTAAAGTTTCAACGGAGGAGCAAAATGGATCCGGTAATCCTCTCCAGGCTTCAATTCGCCCTGGCCACAATCGTCCATTTCTTTTTTGTCCCCCTGACTATAGGCCTGGGTTTTTTCATTGCCGTCATGGAAACCCGGTACTTAAAGACCGGAGACGAAAAATTCAAGCTCCAGGCCAAGTTCTGGGGAAAGATCTTCCTTATCAACTTCGTTTTGGGAGTGGTCACCGGCATCGCCCTGGAGTTCCAGTTCGGCACCAACTGGGCCATATACTCCAAATACGTGGGCGACATCTTCGGATCCCTTCTGGCCATAGAGGCCACCCTGGCCTTCTTCCTGGAGTCGACCTTCATCGCCATCTGGGCCTTCGGCTGGGACAAGATTCCTAAAAAACTGCACTGCGTCTCCATCTGGCTCGTGAGCTTCGCCAGCCTCATTTCCGCTTTGTGGATCCTCTTAGCCAACGGCTTCATGCAGAATCCGGTGGGCTACGTGGAGACGGACGGAGTGGCCAGGCTCGACAGCTTCGCCGCCGTCCTCGGCAACACCTACGGCTGGCACATGTACTTCCACACGGTCTGCGGGGCCTTCCTCGTGGTGGGCTTCCTGGTGATGGGGGTCTCGGCCTGGCATCTCTACTTCGGCCAGAACAAGGAGTTTTTCCACACCTCCTTTAAACTGGGCTCCTGCTTCGCGGTGACCTTCTCCATCCTGACCGCCCTGGCCGGCCACCAGCTGGGCCAGGTGACCCACGAAAAGCAGCCCTCCAAGTTCGCGGCCCTGGAGGCGGTCTGGAAAACCGAGCCCAACACCCCCATGTACCTCCTGGTGCTCCCGAAATTCACAAACGAGGAGGGGAACCTGGTCCAAGCCCTCCCCATCCCCGGCTTTCTGAGCTTTCTGGCCACCAACTCCTTTTCCCAGACGATCAAAGGCATGGAGGAGATCCCCAAAGACGAGCGGCCTTTGGTCTGGCCGGTATTCGTCTCCTTCAGGCTGATGGTCACCTTCGGCTGCCTGATGCTGGGGGTGGCGGTGCTCACGGCCCTCTTCCGCAAGATCGTGCCCTCCCTGGGGTGGGGGCTGTGGGTGTACATCCTCCTCATACCGCTCCCCTACATCACCCTCCAGCTGGGCTGGATAGTGACGGAGCTGGGGAGGCAGCCATGGATAGTGTACGGGGTCCTGAAAACCGCCGACGCCGCCAGCCCCGCGGTGGAATGGTATCAGGTCCTGTCCACCTTCATCGCCATGGCCGCGATATACGCCCTCATTTCCATCACGGGATTCGTCATGATGATCCGGACGGCCGTCAAGGGGCCGGACAATCTGGCCGAACACTACGCCTAAGGCGCGTAGGGAGGAACAAATCATGGAATGGTTAGGAATAGTATGGTTTATTCTGTGGGGAGTGCTCTGGGGCGTCTATTTCATGCTGGACGGCTATGATTTCGGCGTCTCCATGTGGCTTCCGGTCCTGGGCGCCTCCAGCGAGAAGGAAAGGACGGCCATGTACCAGGCCACCGGCCCCTTCTGGGACGGTAACGAGGTCTGGCTGATAACCGCCGGCGGAGTCACCTTCGCGGCCTTCCCCCTGGCCTACGCGGTGCTCTTCTCCAGTTTGTACACGCCTCTTTTAATCCTTCTCTTCTGCCTCATCATCAGGGGCGTCGTCTTCGAGCTGCGTTTCCAGGTGCAGCACCGCTACTACCGCCTCGCCTGCGACGGCCTGGGAAGCCTCACCAGCCTTCTCTCGGCCGTACTCCTGGGCTGCGCCTTCTCCAACCTCTTCAGGGGCCTTCCTTTGATCTTCGACGAGTCCAAGAATTTCTCCATGATCCAGGGAAACATCTTAAACCTGCTCCACCCCTACTGCCTCCTGGGCGGGGTGCTGTTCGTTTTGCTCTTCCTGGTGCACGGGGCCCTCTACCTCACCTACCGGGTCGAGGGGGATCTGAAGACCAAGGCCTTCTACATGGCCAAGCTCACCTGGCCCGTCTTCCTCATCGTCTTTTTGGTCTACGTGGCCTTCACCTTCTTCTGGGCCTTCTGGCCCCGCATCGGGGACAACTTCTTGAAGTCGCCCTTCCTCTTCGCCCTGCCCGCCCTCTGCGCGGTGCTCTTCATCCTCTCGGGCTACTACATCTACTTCAAGGGCAGCCCCGGAAGGGCCTTCCTAGCCTCCTGCGGGGGCATCCTCACCCTCACGCTCACGGGCGTCATGGGCATGTTCCCGAACCTCATCCCCTCCAGGCTGGACATGGATCCCACCGGAGCCGCCGCCATCACCATCGCGAACGGATCATCATCCAACCCGACTTTAACCATCATGCTCATCGTGGCGGTGATCATGGTGCCCACGGTTATCGCCTACCAGATCTGGGCCCACAAGAAACTGGCCTGGCCCATCAAGGCGGATTACTAAGGCGAACGGGAAAAGGGACGAAGGACTCGCTTTAAGCCGTTTCGGGAAGGAATCGAAGCTTAGAGTTCAGGGGACCCGTTCGCGGAAATTTCCCGTCATTTATTATTCAAGCTGAACGCGGCGGGGCGGGCTCCAACGAGCCCGCCCCGCTTTTTTTTTGGCGGAGTCGGCCTCGATACCCGCCCTCCCCCGTGATCTCAAAGAAAATTTCACGCTATATACGGGTGTTACTTTTTTAAATTTATTTTATATAAAGCATGGTGTTTAAGGTTCCGGTGGAAGCTCCCCTAAGGGCGCTAATTCACCCGGGGTACGGCGGATCGCCCTCCTAAGTCGGCCGGTGTTTGGGATCCCAAAGAGGACTCTTCTATAATATAGTTGTTTGATGCAACTAAATTCATAATCTAGATAATTTTAAAACTAATTTATATTTAATTTACTTTAATTATAGACAACACGACAAACTCTAAGCTTTTTCAACATAATAGGCCGCGCCGACTTATTCTAAGGCGGTTTTCAAACGACCACCTCCCCCCCCAAACGCAATAATTTTCCAAAGCGCTGAAAAAAATATGAAAACCAGTATTTGACGCCTTTGAAAAACCCGTTCGGTATTTGGATTTATAAAATAATATGCTTCATGATTTCTATGCTATATATATTCATCTCATATGTCGTATGACGCCGCTAAACCATTTTCACTACCTGAAGTTTTGCGGTCGCATCAGCATGTAACATTTAGGAAAAACGTATATGAAAAAATTTTCATTAACAAGAAAACCGTTATTTAGCGATGCGCAAATTATCGATAGTGAAATAATCAACCATAATGACACGACATCTACATTTGTAGATAACATGAAACTCCCTATACACCGATGGTTTAGATATTCAGCGGGTTTTTCCGCTAATCCGGTTGAAAAATAATTAGCGATAAATTACTCGGCGAAACCATACCTAATTAAACGCGAAAAAGACTTTGTTATATTGGATCCCTTTGTCGGATCTGGCACTACCGTATTGGCGGCTGAACAAGCAGGCGTTAAAGGAATAGGATTTGAATATCACCCGTTTGTCGTAAGGATAGCTTCAATAAAAATATTATGGGATACTGATTTGATTCAATTTACAAATTTCGCATTTAATATTTTAGAAGAAGCGAAAAAATTATCAAAACCTTTAGACGAATATCCTGAGTTAGTCAACAGATGTTATGATGAAAATAATTTAAAGGCGAAAATTTGGGTGAATTTAAGAAAAACCGCGTAAAGAAAACTCGGATGTTTGTTTTGTCATAGGCGACTCCGCTCCATACGGAGTATATGTGCCAGTTTATGAATGGATAGGGAAATTAGCGATTTCAGCCGGATTCGCTTCATATGAATTTATCAAAACAAGGGATAGAAATATTAAATGGAAAAATAGAAAACATAAAATTCCTCTCAAAGAAGGCCAACTGTGGATAAAAGGATAGGCGAATATTTTAGCGATTTCCCTCCCCTGGTCGTTTTGGACGAATTATTGGCCATCAATTTGAAGACTCCGTTTTTCGATGTGTTATCATCTCGCGCGATTTCATATAATTTTTTTCCCGAACAATGGGGGCGCCTCATTTTATGACCTCGCGCTGAATGTGTGATGAATCATGAAAGTATATGACTTATAAAATATAATATTTATAAACTTCAATCTATAATGTATTAATAGATAATTAATAATAATACTTTTTAATTTTTTTATTATAAAAATTTTGATCATGCAAATTTATTATTTTCTTCATATTTATTTAAAAAAAAATATAATATAAGATGACCGGTTGCGACACCCCAAAAAAAGGCGGCGTCTTTCCCCAAAAAAAGAGCGGCGCCCGTCTCGCCAGCCGCGGCTGAATTTCCGGAGCGTCAACCAGGGATGGCGGAAGCAAAAAATCCCCGTTTCTTGCTACTTTCTCTAAAAAGCACTAAACTGGACATTCAGAGCAGCCGAAGCCAGCCCCGGAAAGCTTTTTTCCGGAAGCCGTCAGCGGCGGGAGGTCTTTAGATGACTAAGCAGAGCGCCCAGGCCCCGGAAACGAACCTCTTTTCCATCGAATCTCTTGGTCCGGCCAAGATAGACAGCCCCCTTCTGGCGCGGCCCCAGGGGCGGAGCGACGCGGCCGAGGAGATCGCCTGGGAGGCCTTCACCGATGAGGGCCAGCGCATCTTAATGGACGCCACCACGGCCTCCATCACCAAAATGTCCGAGGACAAACAGATCCCCGACAGCTTCGAGCCCGCCGGCGCCAGGCGCAAGATCTACTTCGACCCCTCCAAAGTCAGGGCCGGCATACTCACCGCCGGAGGCCTCTGTCCGGGCCTAAACGACGTCATCCGCTCCCTGGTCATGACCCTGCACTACCGCTACCGGGTTCACACCATCCTAGGGATCAAGTACGGCTACCAGGGGCTCGTCCCCTCCTTCGGGCACAGCCTCCTGCAGCTCACCCCCGGGACGGTGGCCGAGATCCACCAGTTCGGGGGAACGGTGCTGGGCTCCTCCAGGGGGAACCAATCCATCGAGGAGCTGGTGGACTCCATGGAGCGGTTGAACATGAACATCCTCTTCTGCATAGGCGGGGACGGCACCCTCAAGGGGGCCCACCTCCTGGTGGAGGAGATAAAAAAGAGGGGACTCAAGATCTCCATAATAGGCATCCCCAAGACCATAGACAACGACATTAGCCTGGTGTCACGCTCCTTCGGGTTCGAGACGGCCGTGGCCATAGCCACGGACGTCATCCGCAGCGCCCACACCGAGGCCCTGGGCGCCCCCTGGGGCGTGGGCCTGGTCAAACTCATGGGCCGCGACTCGGGCTTCATCGCGGCCACCGCCGCCCTGGCCCGGGGGGACGCCAATTTCGTTTTGATTCCGGAAATCGACTTCGACGTGGAGGGCCAGGGAGCCCTCTTGGAGCGCCTCTACGACCGTTTGCGCACCCGGGGCCACGCCGTCATCGTGGTGGCCGAGGGCGCGGGGCAGAAGTTCTTCTCCACCCAAGAGGAGATCAAGGACGCCTCGGGAAACGTGCTGCACAAGGACATCGGCCAATTCCTGGCCGACCGCGTGAAGAGCTACTTCAAGGCTAAAAACCAGGAGCTGAACCTCAAGTACATCGACCCGAGCTACATCATCCGCAGCGCCCCGGCCAACTCCACCGATCAGGTCTTCTGCAGCTTCCTAGGGCAAAAGGCCGCCCACGCCGCCATGGCCGGAAAGACCGACTGCCTGATCGGGCAGTGGAACGACCACTTCGTGCACATACCCATCCCCCTGGCCATAGCCAGGCGCAAAAAGGTGGATCCCATGGGGGAACTCTGGAACAGCGTCCTCGAGCGCACGGGGCAGCCCACCTTGACGAAACAGGCTTAAGTCGTTCGCCCTTTCAAAGCGAAGGCCCGGGCTTTCGGCCCGGGCCTTCGCTTTTCCCCTCTCATCCAACCCTTTTCACTCCCCTCCCCTTTTTTCCCGCTGGGAGAGCGCGAGTCAAAGAAGGGTTTCTTCAAACCGGAACGGATCCCGTCTTCAGTAGTACCTGGCTATGACCAGCTTCCCCATGGCCCTCAATTTGTCCGCGATGAGCCTGATGGCGGTCATGCGGATGCGCACCCCCACCTGCTTGAAGATCAGATCCGTGTGCGCCAGGTTGTTGGCCTTCCCGATCATGAGGTGGATCACGTCCGCCTCGTGGAGGAGCAGGCAGAATCTCTCCACCATGGACTGCTTGGAGAGGTTCTCCACGGGCTCGTCTAGGATGTTGTAGGCCTGGTTGAGGGTGACGGCGCCCTCGGTCGCCAAATCCACGTCGTCCACCAGGTACTCGGGGGGTTCGCCCATGCTGTTTCCGATGAGGGACTCCACCTCCTTGTGGAGCTCCCGGGCCACGATCTCGATGGTGGTGGATCCGCAGAGGATCTTTTTTCCCGGCATCTCCATGAACTCCTCGGCGTAGGCCTTGTCCAAGGCCCTCCTAGACGGTGGTCCGGTTAAAAGGGTGAGCTCCCTGGCCCGCCTGGAGCTTAAGGAGACCAGGGAGGTGTCGTCCCGGAAGGCGCCGCCGGAGACGCTTTCGCACATTTCGAGGATCCTTTCCGGGACGTCCCTCGCCAAAACCCCTTTGGAAAGTTCGGCGGTGATGAAATCCGCCACGAACGCGGTTCCCACGCCCATGTCGTAGCCGTAGCCCAGACCCGCCTGGCTCACCCCGTCGGAGAAGAGCAAAAGAACGTCCCCCTCCTCCAAAGAGCCGCTCATCTCGCCTATGAGCTCCAAGCCGGCCCCGTAGACCATGGGCTCCAGAGCGGCGGCCCGGCCCGCGCGGATTAAAATGGGGGCGGGGTTCTCGTAGTTGTAGGCCAGAAAGCGCCCGTCCGGAAAGACGATGGCCGCGACGAAGGCCGAAAAGGGGATGTCCTCCGTTCTGGCCCGGTGCATGGAGGCGGCCACGGTCTCGCTAATATCCCTCACCGACATCCCCAGGCGGAATAGCTCCATTATCCTCTCCGCGCAGGTGATGGCCGCGATGTTCGCGTAGACGCCCGATCCTATGCCGTCGCAGACCACGAAGATGGAACCCCGGGAGTGCCTCTCGGCCACGTAGAAGTCGCCGCAGACGGTGTTTCCCTCCTTGTACTTCTGGACGAAGGCGTCCTCTAAAAAATTCAAGCCTTC
This sequence comes from Deltaproteobacteria bacterium, assembly GCA_031276865.1. Lineage (GTDB taxonomy): Bacteria > Desulfobacterota > Desulfarculia > Adiutricales > Adiutricaceae > JAISMF01. The sequence goes on from JAISMF010000002.1 coordinate 23,434, forward strand.
TCCTCCTCCTCGACGGAATAAAGCGAGATGATGCGCTTCGCGATCTCCTCCGATTTGGCGGTGCTTTTGCCTAGGAAATGGGCCATCTCCTGGGCGAAGGTCACCTGGTGCTCCAGAAACTCCCTCGCGTGCTGCAGGGTCTGCGTCTGTATGACGTCCAGCTGGTTGGTGTCGTACTTCAGTTTGGAGATGTCGGAATAGATGCCCACGTACTGGCCCTCGTCCCGGAGCGCGTAGAGGATCTCGTGGTAGCGGATGCCGTATTTGGATTTGATCGACTCGTATTGCTCCTCGTCTCCCGTCTGGAGCCTTTCGAAGCCCTCGGCGTTTAACAGGTACGACACCCGGCGGCCCAGAAGGCCGTTGTTGCACATGAACATCTTCATAAAAGCGGGGTTCATCTTGACCATGTTCAAGTCGGAGTCCACCACCACTATTCCGTTGGGGATGGTCTCCATGATCCTGTCGGTGCGCTGCTGGGCCAGCCTCCTCATGTAGGGGATGCACATCTCGGGCTCGGCCATGCCCCGTAAAACGGCCAGGGCGTTTTCCCGGCAGCTGTCGTAGCCGCAGGCGCCGCAGTTCAGCTGGTAAACCGGATCCGTTTTCCCCGTCCGCTCGAAAACCCTCGTTATCTGCTCCTCGGTGTAGAGCTGCGCCTCCTGCTTCTCGTTTAGAAAATCATGCTCCACGTCCACCGCTTCCCTGTTCCTAAGCTCCTCCGGCTCATGGGAGAGGCGCGCGTAGTTTATCAGGTTCGCCCGGCGCTCGAAGATGGTGGATCCGGACTCGAAGCTGGGTCCGGCGATGCAGCCGTCCCGGCAGAAAAGCGGCTCTATCCTTTTGCCCATGAAGTTAGACGAGCCGGAAAAGAGCTCCATGACCTCCGAGGCGCCGCTTAAGTGGAAGACCTCGGGCTCGAGTCCGTCGTTTAAGATGCCGGCCGTCTTCAGCATGCCGCCCTGGATGGGGAAAAGCCTGGCCTCCCCCACTTCGAAGAAGCTGTCGAAGGAGCCCTCCTCGCATTCGTCCAAGTCCACCCTTTGGGAGCGCAGCCACTCGGAAAGCTCCCCGAAGGTGAGGGCGGCGTCCACCGCCCCCCGGTTTTCCGGCCGCTCGATCTCGTCCTTTTTGGCGGCGCAGGGGCCGATGAAAATCACCTTGGCCTCCGGAAAAAGGCTTTTTAAGAGCCTTCCGTGGGCTATGATGGGTCCGGCCACGGGTATCAAGGTGTGGATGAACTCCGGGCGGTACTTCTCCACGTAGTTCACAACCACGGGGCAGGCCGTGCAGACCGCCCCGTTGTAGTCCTCGCCTAGGGACTTCTCGGTCACGTACTTGGCCCCCTCGGCGGTCTCGGTCACGTGGCTGAAGCCCAGGATCCTCAAGGCCGTGGGGAGTTTCAAGGCGAGAGGCCCCGGATACATGGCGGGAAAGGAGGGGGCGACCGAGGCGACGACCTTGGCCCCGCCGTTGAAAAGGGCCTTGGCCTTGTCCAGATCCGAGCGGATGGTTTTAGCCCTCTGGGGGCACTCCCTCACGCAGTTTCCGCACTTGACGCAGAGCTCCTGGACGATTATGGCCTGGCCGCCGGTGATGCGGATGGCGGCCACCGGACAGTTGCGGATGCAGCGGTAGCAGTCCTGGCAGTTGGCGGTTATGGTGTAGATTACGTTGCCCTGCATAAGTTTGGTCGGAAAAGAGCGGCGGGGAGGCGGGGAAATTAGAAACGAGGAGGGGGCCCAAGAGGGGATCGCCTCCGTAAATCAAGACTCCGGCGGGAACCTCCCCGGTAAAAAAAGCCGCCCCGCCTGAAAGTCGCCGCCTAAGTTCGACGCGCGCGCGAAAAGTCTTCGTTGTTTTAAGACAATGTTATCTCTTATCAATTTACAAAGCCATACTTTTCGCGGCCCTATCGAGATAATGTAAAAAAAAAATCAAGCGGAGCGCGAAAAACGGGGCTTCCCCTTCAACGTCGAATTCTAACCGCTCGCTTGAGCCGTGTCAATAAATTTAAGATCCGATACCTTTTGGCTTAAGGCCGTTTCGGGTGGAAGGCCCCGAACGTCCGGCGAACCCGGACTCCGGCGTGAAAAAGCGCGGGCCCGGGGGCTTGAGGGCCGGGCCCCGGGGGGGCCCGCGAAGGTCTTCCCGAGGGTTTCCCCCGACCCTCGCCCCGGCGTGGCTGAGGGCTTCGGCTGCGAATGTTTCGTCCGTTTTCCGGATCTTTTCCGGATAAGGCCCGAAGAGCCCCGTTTTCCCGGCGCTTTCCCGTTGATCCCTGGTTCTTTAGGCCTTTTCGGGATTTTTCGAAGAGGCGGACCGAAAAAGCCGAGGATAAAACAGCCGAGGATAAAAAAAAGATCCCGCCGCTGTTTTTCGCGGGGGATCTTTTAAAAGGCCTCTTTAGGGCTCTCCGGCGTTTTCTTCCGGAACGGTTTTTTATAAAATCAAGCGGGCGTTGAAACTGAGACGGGGAGGCTCCTTCGCTCTCCTAAAAATTTTCGCCCCGCGCCCTGGAAGAACTCCGTAAGCGGGATCGAAACCTCCGCCCGCCGCGGCCGTCATCGTCGACGTCGGACGCTCGCGGGGGAGGGCCGTATTCCAGGGCCTCTTGGAGGCGGAGGCGTCCAGACGGGGGGAGGTCGGCGTCCTGAGAGGCCCCGAGGCGGCCCAGGGTCTCACGGAGGCGATCCGTCTTCCCTCCCAAGCGTCCCGCTCCCCAAGACGCGTCCTCGCCCTCCAACGGGGAGGCGCGCCCCGCGGGGAAGGCCGCCGGGAAAAAGCGCCCCCCCCCTTCCGCCTACGCGCTCAAAGGCGCCTGGTAAAGGAGATCCCGGAAGAGGGCTCCGACGTTCGGCCGTCCCTCTTCCAGGGCTTCGATCCCTTCGCCGTCTCCCCCGGAGGCTCCCCCGGAGGCTCCCCCGGAGGCTTCCCCCCTCTTTCAAGGGGGATTTTCAAATCCTCCGGAACGAAGGTCTCCAAGATCCCGGCCAAGGCGTCCAGCTCCACGGGTTTGGCCAGGTAGCCGTCGAAACCTAAGTGCAAAAAGAACTCCCGGGAGCCGGCGATGACGGTCGCGGTGAGGACGATCGCGGGCACATCGGCGTAGCCCTTTATCTCCCTTAGTTTCTTTAAAAGGGCGATGCCGTCCATGTCCGGCATCATGTTGTCGATGAAGACCAGATCGTAGCGGTTTTTTTTAGCCAGCTCCAGGGCTTTGAGCGGGCTCTGCTCCAAGGAGACCGAGAATCCGTAGGGCTCCATGAGCCCCGCGGCCACCTCGAGGTTGGTTTTCACGTCGTCCACCACCAAAACCCGGCAGCCGGGGGCGGTGAAGTCCACCTCGTCTAGGTACTCCTCCATCTCCTCCTCGCGGAAGCGGGGGAGCGGGCCCACCGGGGTGAAATCCTCGACCTCCTGAACGAAGTTCGCCGTGAAGGTGGATCCCTTGCCGTAAAGGGAGGCCACCGTCACGTCGCCGCCCATGGCCCGACACAAACTCCGGCAGATGACGAGGCCCAATCCCGATCCTTCGATGTTTCGGATCTTGGCGCTGTTTATCCTGGTGAAGTCGGTGAAAAGCCTTTCTTGATCCTCCTCCTTTATGCCGATCCCGGAGTCCTTCACCTTGCAGTAAAGCATGACGGCGTCCTCCCTGATCTGCTTAAAGGTGACGGAGAACCTCACGAAGCCCTCGGGGGTGTATTTGACCGCGTTGGAGAGGATGTTTAAAAGAATCTGCCGCACGTGGGCCTCGTCTCCCCTAAGCCGCGAGGGCAGATCCATGTCCAAATCGAAGGAAAAGGAGATAGACTTCTCCAAATCTCTCGCCCTGATGATGGAGATCACGTCGTTAAAAAGAAGGGCCGTGTCGTAGGGGGCGTTTAAAAGCCGCAAGCGCCCCGAGTTTATCTTCGAGAAGTCTAAAATGTCGTTTATGATGCCTAATAGGTTTTTTCCGGCCCTCCTGATCTCGCCTACGCGCTCCAGGCATTCCGGAAAGTCGGCGGAGCGTCTGGCGAGCTCGCACATGCCTAAAACGGCGTTCAAGGGGGTGCGGATCTCGTGGGACATCCGAGCCAGAAACGCGCCCTTGGAGCGGTTCTGATCCTCGCTAATCCGCTTCTCCCGGGCCACGCGCGTCAATATGAGCGTGACCAAAAGGGCGCAGAGCGCGGCGACGAGGCCTAAAACCAACGTCACCCGAAGGATCTCGTCATGGTAGAAGCGGTAAGGGAGGGCGAGACCCACGCTCCAGCCGTTCTCCAGGGCGCTGAAAAAGAGCGCCCGGCGCTCCCCGTTCAAAACGACGTTTCCAACCCGAACCTCTCCGGAGGCGGCCGTTCCGGCCGCCTCCAGTTCCATTCGCGCCTCCATAAGCCCCGGAACCTCGCCAAGGTCCTTTCCCAGATAGGCCTTGTCGGGGTAGCTTAACAGGGAATAGGAGCCGTCCAGAAGAAACCCGAAGGCGGATCCCTCCGTCCGAAAGCTCCCCACCTTCCCGAGGACGGGCTCCAGGTGGTAGTCCAAGGCCAGAACCCCCAACGCCGCGCCGTTCCGGTCGTAGACCAGGGTGGACATGGAGGCCAGGATCCGGCCAGTTTCTGGGTCCACCCGGGGCGGGCCTAAATAGACGCCGGTCACCCGGTAGGCGCCGCTCACCCAGTTGGCGGCCTTGACGTTGACATACTCCCCCGGCAGCCAGTGGGAGGTGGAATCCACGTAAACCCCCTCCAGATAGCCGTAGAGGGAGTTGAAGACTCCCGACAGGTTGTCCCGCCGGGAAAGCGCCGCCGCCATATCCTCCACCAAAGCCTGGATTTCCTCCGGGGAGTCCGCTCCGTTCAGGGAGTCGCTTAAAAGCGAGGCCGCGATGGAGAGGGCGGACTCGTGGGCGTCCATGACGCTTTCGGCCGCGCTCCGGCGCAGGAGTATCTCGGAACGGCCGTGAAGATCCGCCTGCTTCTTCACGAGGCCGGAGACGTAGAAACACGAGAAGAGGAAGAGGCAGAAAAAGGCCCCCCAGACCACCAGCAGCCTGGGAAGCTCCATCCTCGCCAAGCCGAGAAAATCCCGAAGGCGCCTTTCGCCGGTTATCTCCGGTTTCTTATCTGGGATGCCGCTCAAAAGGACTCCGTGTGGAAATCAAGGCGCCAAAAAAAGACGGGCGGAAAAAAAACGACAACCCGCTCAGGGGTCGGAAAAAAGGGGCCTAAACGGGATTTCAAGAAAAAAAATTAAACGAACGTTCCCCGTATGATGATAAATAAAACGAACGTTGACGCGCCTGCGAACATTAAGTCTCCGCTGTTTTATGAGTTGGAAACAAACTACATAATCTACGATAGACTATTGTGATTTATCCCATATTTCGCGAAAAGTTCCAATCATTTTTCAATACCGGACTTTTCGCGCGCGTCAATTTTGACGGGCGCCCGAAAAGCGCGGGATCGAAGATTATGTAGCCAACTCATACAAAACAAATACAAAAAGTATATGGCAAGTAAAGAAGTTCGTTTCAAATTCTTAAAAAGCCGGGGTTTTTCCCGTAAGCTTCAATTTTTTATTTTTTCCAAAATCGCGCCCGAAGGCGTTTTATTTCATATCAACCAAGCTTTTCTTTAAGCGATCTTTTCTTTAAGCGAGCTTTTTTTTAAGCGAGCTTTTCTTTAAGGTAGTTGCAAAGGGCCTCGTCCCAGATCTTATAGGCCTCGGCGTTCAAATGCAGTCCGTCGGAAGTGAAGGCGGCTTTAAGCTTTCCGCGCTCATCCATGAGGGGATCCCTAAAATCCAGTATGGGGACGCCCAGGTTTCCGGCTTGGCACTCCAGATGGAAGTTCAAATCGAAGATGTCGCCGTTTTTAAGCGCGGAGTATCCCGGAGGGAAAAAATCGGGATTCACCGGCAGAATGGGATGCAGCACCAGCGTGGGAGGATCCTCGTAGTCTAAAACCGAGCGCCAGATCTTGTTGTGCCTGGCCACGATGTCCCCGCATCTCTCCCCCTGGCCCAGATCGTTCACGCCCACCATGAGGAAGACGAAATCGGGGGACACGTCCCATAGGCGGTGAAGCCTGGCGAGCACGCCCCAGGTGCCGTCCCCCGCCACCCCCAGGTTGTGGAGCTCCACCGCGGGCAGGGAGGCCGAGCGGGGAAACGTCCCCCACTCGGTGAGGCTGTCTCCCAAAAGGGCGATGACGGTTTTCATGGCGGTATCAGTCTCAATTAACACTATTTAATGATAGTTCATATACAATAGATGAAAAAATTTAAAATAGATAACAGATGAACGACAAAGCTTCCGCGGACGAAAAAATTCCAACGCTTTCGAATGTCAATAGCCTAAAACTCATAGAGATGTCAAGAGCTTTAAACCATGAAAAATTATTTGATCTTCAAGCGTTTGAGGTTTCTCGTCTTTTTCAGACCTTTGACGTTTTTCGTGTTTTAACGCGGGCGCTGGTTTTTCATTTTTTTTCGGGTTTCCAGGCTGGCGATTTTTCGCGTTTTCAAAATCGACGCTTACGCGGAAACTCCCCCCGCTTTCATGTTCATGAAACCGTCTAGGGGTTCGTCCGGGATATGACGTAGGATAATTTACGCAAAGTCGTGTTGTTTAAAAGGCGAATAAACTTTTTCAATATCGTGTGATTCCATTTATATCTTAATTTCATCTTTTAAATCGTATTGATTAAACATTTAATCTCGTATGTGACATAGGTTGAAACTTGAATTTTAATATAGCATTTTTTCCTGCAACATCGTGCCGCGGACAAATCCCATGAAACAACCTACTTTATGTGTTGTCCGCGTATATTGTTTTTTACATATTTTGTGTGATTTAGTAAAAAATTTTCAATTCCGCTTTTCCGGCGGGCGGCGAAGATTATCGCGCCTCCGAAAGCCATAAGCCGGCCTCCGGCGCGTTGGGAGAGGCTCCGGGGGCTCGTTTAAAAAACGGCTCCGCCCGAAGCCCCCAAAAACCCCGCTTTCGCGGCCGAAAAGGCGCTTTCCCCCCCGACGCTAGTTTTTTTTCAGCTCCGGCTCCTCCCCGCCCCGGGACGCTCCGGCGGATTCCCCGGCGAAGGCGGCGGGAAGCTCCATTTCCAAAGAAGCCTCCCCTCGGGCCTCCTTTTCGGCCCGGACGCCGGCCGCGGCCGCTTCGACGGAGTTCTCCCCCAGCATGAGTCGGGGGGCGTCCCTCTCCGCCTCCCGGGGCGTCACCAGCTGGCGGTAGAGGTAGACCGATATGGGCACCCCCAGAAACATGCCCCACATGCCCATGATCGAGTGGGCGAGATAAAGGATGATGAGGGTCATGACCGGATTGAGGTGCATAACCGCCGAGACGATCCTGGGGTTTAAGACGTAGGCCTCCATGGTGTGGATGAAGCAGATGAGGAGCAAAGCCAGCCCCACCATGTGGAAGCCCCCCACGTTTAGGGAGACGAGGCAGATGGGAACCGAGGATATGATGAAGCCCAATACCGGAATGAGTCCGCAGGCGAAGACCACGACGGAGAGAAGGGCCGTGGTGCCGGTGCCGATGAGGGTGAGGCCGATGAAGGTGAGGACGGTGTTGATAAAGGAGATGTAGATCTGCGCCCGGAAGTTCTCGCCCACCACCTGGGCGAAGAGTATGACCGAGGAGGCCGTCTCGTTGTAGATGATGTTAAGCTTGGTGTGCCTCAGAGCCCTCACCTTGTAGATGAGGCTGGGCAGATCCATCACGATCAGGAAGCTGAAAATGATGGCGATGAAGAACCAGCTTAAAAAGTGCCAGGCCCGGCTCATGGTGGAAAGGGCCAGAGACCAGCCCTTGGAGAGGATGATCTCCAAGGTGAAGGCCTCCCGGGCCTTCTCTATGGCCGGAGCCAGGGTGGGGTAGTTGTAGCTCACCTGGCTTATGTAGTTGTTCAGCTTCTTCACCGTCTGGGGCAGCTGCTCGGTGAAGTTCCCCGCCTCGGTGAAAATCCGGGGAAGCCCGAAAAAAAAGAGCGAGGCGATGGCTATGACGAAGACCAGGTAGATGACTATGACCACGAAGCGCCTCCGCATGCGGGTCACGTGGGAGACGAAGCGGGAGACGCCGTGGGCTATGAAGCACATTATGAAGGTGATGAAGATCAGCCCGAACATGTCCCGAAGGATGTATATGAGCCCGGCGAAGGCGGTCCAGATGAAGACCACCCTGTTCGTCTTGGCGAATTCCTGAATGTTGAAGGACATGAAAGAAACACCGGAAAAAAGGCGGCGGGCTAGATCACCCGGTTTATCACCACCCCGGCCGAGGCCTGGTCGGCTATCTGGGCCACCTGGCCCAGGGCGTTGTAGTTCTTCGGCAAATAGTCGGAGGCGTGATAGGCGCTCTGGGCGTCGGCCAGGCAGCTGTAGTTCTGCTTGGTGAGATCGGGGATGTGGGCGTTCTGGTGCCTTCCCAGAGACACCGGCTGGATTTGGTGGGCCAGATAGGTCGCCCGCTGCATGGGTCCCGAGGAGTTGTGGGCCATGGCCTGGGCCTCGGAGCGGGTGAGATACTGGGAGACGTTGGTCCTCTCGTTGTGGAGGGCGGAGCGGTAGGTGGAGGTGGCGAAGATGGAGGCGATGTTTCCCCTGTTCACGGGTCCTATCATGGGTCGCCTCCTTGGTTAGCGGGAAAATTTTGTAAAACGTCGGATGATTCCGGAGAATCCGGAGAGCCGGAGAGCGCCGCGGACGGCGCCGGCCGCCGGAGGGCCCGCGGGGCTTTGACGCGGAAAACCCGCTCTCCGAAAGAGGGGTTTTCCGCCTCCCATTATAAACCAAACGGCCGGGTCCGGAAAAGCTCCGCCGGAGCGGCCCCGGAGCCGGAAAAGCTCCGCCGGCGCCGCTTTGAAAGCGGCTCCGGCGGAGGATCCCCTCTCAGGGGGTCGCCGCGAGGGGGGTTTTCAAAGGCGAGGCCGGCACGTCCCCCACGTGGAACTCCACCCGGCGGTTTTTGGCCCGGCCCTCCTCCGTGGCGTTGTCGGCTATGGGCATGCTTTTACCGAAGGACTCCACCGTGAGTTTCGCGGCCGGAGCGCCGAACTTCACGAGCAAATCCCGCACGGCCTCGGCCCGCCTCCGGCCCAAATCCAGATTGTACTGATCGCTCCCCACCGAGTCGGTGTGGCCGGCGATGGTGATCTCGGGAATGGCGGGATTGTCGATTATGAGCTTGGCCGCGTATTCCAGCCTGGGATGGAACTCCCTTTTCACCACCGCCTTGTCGAAGTCGAAGAACTGGGAGTAGGCGGCTATCCAGCAGCCCCGGCCGTCCACCGGAGCCCCCAGGGGGGTGGAGGGGCAGACGTCCCGGTCGTCGCAGACCCCATCCTGGTCGGCGTCCGGACAGGGAGGCTCGATTTTCGGGCCGAAGATCTCGTCCATCATGGCCTCGAAGGCCGAGTCGTCCGCGAGCATCTCGCAGATGTCGTAGCTTTTGCCGTTTCCGGCCCCGGCCACCTTCCGGGCGAGGCCTCTCGCGTTGCTTCTTTTACTCGCGTAAAAGGTGTAGAACTTGGCGTTCGGAGCGAACTCGGCCGCTATCTTTCCGGCCTCCTTGGCCGGATCGTCCGTGGAGGAGCTCAGTTCGAAGTCGGAGAAGAGGAGGGCCGCCCTCGGTCCGCTCATCCGCCCCAGCTCCTGGGCGCTGGCCCGGATGGCCACGTCGTAGGGGGAGATGGTGTTGGCGGCGGCCAGCCTTCCCACGGCCAAATCGAATTTGTCGGAGTCGTAGGTCTCCGGACCGTAATAGAGGGTGGTGTACTCGTCCTCCCTCCAGGCGTTGGACTGGTAGCCGAAGACCCTTAAAGCCGCCAGGTAGGGGTTTTGGGGAATCCTTTGGTTGATCTTGCGCAAGAGGGTGCTCACGGATTCGTCCTTGGTGAGGCTCCCCCGGCAGGGGGAGAGCCAGACCATGGAGGAGGACAGATCCACCAGGATGTCGAAGCCGTTTATCTTCATCCCGGGAAGGGGGCCGTTCGCGGCGCCGCCCGGCCTAGCCGCCGAAGCGGCCGCCGCGGGCGGGACGCCCGCGGCCCCCTGGGGGTAGCTCTCCGGAGGCGGGACCACGCTGGGGGCGCCGTAGCTTCGCGGCGGAGGCGCCGCTCCCCGGGGGTAGCTCTCGGGAGGAGGAACCACGCTCGGGGGAGCGCTCCCGGCCGGAGGCTCGGTCCCGATAAAGACTCCGTTCTCGTCGAAATACACCGTCTCCCCGGGCCTCACCGGTCCGGGGGCGGAGGCCGCCGGCGCTCCGGGCTGGGCCGTCCCCGGGGGTGGGCGGTAGCCCGGAGGCGGCCATTGGGTGTCGGCGGACGCGGGCGGCTGGCTTTGCGCCGCGTCCGGCGCCTGAGGCGTTCCCCCGGTCTGGGGATTCCAGCGCTCGCCGCCCGGCCCCACCGGAGGCGGCGGAGCGTAGGTGCCGGCCGGGGTTTCCAGGGTGGGCGGGGCGTTTCCCCGCGGCGGGGCGTTTAAAACGGGAACGTCGCCACCCAAAGGGTTCGCCGGCTGGACGGCGGGAGGCTGGGAGGGATAGGCCTCGGGGGGATAAGCCTCCGGAGGATAGGCCCGGGAGCCCGAAACCGGGGGCGGATAAGCCGCCGGAGGGCTCTGCGCCTGGGGAGGGGGGGCGGCGGCGGAAGACTCCTCCCGCACGATATAGTCCTTGACGTTCCCCGAGCTCTGGAGGGCCTGGGCGGCGGCCACGGCCTCGCCCCGGCTATCGAAGGGGCCCAGGTAAATCCGGTGCATGACGCCCCGGCCCGGCACCTCCTCCGCGCGCTGGAAGGAGGGAACCCCCAGGGCCAAAAGCCTCGCGGACTCGGCCCGGGCGGCCTCCTCGGAGGCGACCGAGCTCACCTGCGCCACAAACGAGGCGGCGAAGACCAAGGATCCCCCGAAAAAAATAAAAAGGAGCGGGATTAAAACTAGAAATAATCTTTTCATGGAAAAAACAGGCGGTGGCTGTAAAGCCGGGCTTGATAAAAAACTTCCGTATCCGGTTCCGGAGCCCGGAAAAAACCCGGACCCGGTGAAATTATAGCAGAAAAACTCCCGAAATCCCCTCCCCTGAGCGGTCCGAAGCGTTAAAAAACGCCTCCGCTTTAAAAAACCCCCTCTCTTAATCGCTCCGGAAAACGGGCCTCGGCGAAAACCCGCGCCGCCCTATCGTTTTTAATCCCGCCGGACTGTTAATAGAGGGTTCCGAAAAAAATCCCCCCCAAGGAAAATATCGAGTTTTAAACAAAAATTTAGGCGTATAAAATCTTTCCCCAGTCTCACGCGAAACGCCGTCTAAGTCATACCCATGCGCGTCTCATAGAATAGATTGTTTGTCAACAAAAAATGTGGTTTATATCTAAACGATGATTTTCTCCACGTGTTGAGGAATATCATCAGTAATAAGATTCGGTTTTTCATTGAAAACGCCATTTGAACGAATAGGCGGGTTTATGAATCACGTTAGCTAAATTTTCTTATAATTTCAATAATTTTAACGTTTACTAATATTCACCCGGTTTTTCAGGCCATTTGTTTTCCACATGCGTCGGGTTCAATCCTAGCTTTGTTTTAACCACTTATTTACACGCTGAAAAATCCGGAATCGCCATAACCTAAAATAGACGATAGTTGTCACCCCGGCGGATAAAAGTCGGAATAATGTCTGTCGGCGTCCATGTTCCTATACTTGGCCGTTGGTTATATTTATCCGACAGGGTGATGATGTAAATTTTTCATCCCGCCTCTGGTTTAAAGGAGCATGATCGCCCGCCGCCTTTCACGGATAAACCTAATGATTCAAATCAAATATAATTATTGATTCAAATATACTTTCGTTTGGTGCGACGCGATCCTGAGATTGTGGGTGTGGGACTGACCATCATGAGGCATGATTCAAGGCATCCCTAGAGTCGCCGTATTGGCCGTTGCGACGGTCAAATTTGTGACTTGATGGGTATGATAAATCAAGGGCAAGGTTCTTCCAGCCCGGGGTGAAATCGGGTTGATTCAGGCTTAAAAATGGGCTAAATTGATAATCAGCTAGGAAGGCTTGATATTTGGGAGCGGGCTTTAAAACTCTTTAAAATCAATGTATTAGTTCGTATCTGGACTGATTTGGACTGGTATGCTTTGGGTGATGTTGGAAATTATCAGGAACAATTTTTGGAATAACATTTGGATTATAAGTAAGTCTAATTAATTATATTTATTATTAATATAAAAATATAATATAGTTAATAATAAGCTTTGGATTTAACTTATTATAATTTTAGGATCGTATTACCAAGGAGGAATTTAACATGGACTTAACAAAAGATATTAAAGCGACAGTTACAGAAGAAGGCCAGATTACTCCACCCAAAGAAGCTAGAGACATACTAAACGTCTCAGGTGGCGGTCAAGTTTCTTTAATTTACGACGGCGGATTTGTAATTATGGCTAGTCCATTCACCGTCGCGTTGCGTACTCTTCAAGAAGCTGTTAATAAAAAGATTGATGAGTCAGACCTTGGTACTGAAGAGGAGATTGTCAAATTATGTAAAGAAATACGGAGAGAGAACGGCATACATTGACAAAAACACAACTCATTAAGGTTATGATTGATTCAAATGTTATAATTTCCGCGGTTCGTAACATAAATGGAGTTCCTGGCATTGCTTTTGATAAATCAACGAAACCTCCCTACACACTAATTTTGTCTGACATTATTATTGACGAGGTAAATATAGTTTATAATCGCTAATTTCCTGAACTTATTCCTATTCTTAAAAAATTACTCAGTATTTCCCGTTTTGAATTAGTTTCTTTGAATGATGAAATGCCAATTTCACCTGAAGAAAGTATGATTCGTGATATGCATGATCGGCCTATTTATCGAGCCGCTAGGAAAAACTGGAGTTGACATATTTGTGACAGGTGATAAGGATTTTTAGAAAGCTCAATAACGTTTCCTGTTATTCTAACACCAGCTCAATTCATGAAATTTTAACGAGATAATTATTCACATTAATTTCTGAGTATCATTATCAATCACTCACCTTGAAAATGCGAGTATCTATACTGACTAGTCAATTATCATAAATTATTTATTGTTTTTGTCCCTATAATACACATGTTCAATCAGGCTTTAAGACAAAATTTAATTCAGGGTCTTTTTGAATGAATTGATTAATTAAAGGAATTTGAGGCTTAAATACTTTTAAATTTGAAATTTGATTATGAATTACAGTTTTAATGAATCATAATCCTAGCATTATGAATCTTAGTATTTGCAACATTAAGAGCATTTTGAAGGTTGAGGAACTCGTGTACCAGTAACTCTCAATGATCACTATAGCCTAGTTACTCTCGGTTAATTTTCATCTTTAATCGCGTTTAGGCAATCTAGCACCAGTTACTCTCCAACTACCTTGAGACTTGAGACCTCACATGTCATGATCTTATAGGATTATTAAAGTGTATAAATTCAGCCTCTATTTTAAAACGCGGTAGATTATGAAACTATCAAATTAGCTTTTCAGTTAGAACTCTGTAAATCAAAAATAAAAATATGGAAGACAATAATTTTTATAATTTCACTAACTTATCGAATAAAAAATCAACGTGGAGTTCAATGACAAGTATAAAAGACATGTTTGAAAGTTTACCAACATTTTACATAAATAATCGCTTTTTTAAATCCTTGCATAAGCATGATTATTCACAATCGATTCTCGAACGATTATTATATATCGCGGCACAAAGCATCCTAGAATCCAATGCGGGTAAAAATAGTCCTCAATTTCGCAACACTCATACTATTAGATTAGACAAGGGAGGAGGACCAAAACAAAATATTCGTAAAAAAGAAAGAGCGAAAGCATGGAGATGAAAAATTGATTTTGATCACCATATTCACTACTGGCTTTGTGATAATGGCGTTATGGAAATAGCCTGGCTTTCCCTCACGATGACTTTTACATCCCTAAGTATTTTTAACTTTGAGCGATATTTAAAGATGGCGCATGGTATTGATCAGTAATCCCATCTACCAACAGCTCTATTTTCAAGAATGAAATATCCTCCAATACTATACGTATATTATAATATTTAATAAAGAGATAATAAAAATATCGATGATTATAGATAAAGACAATATCCATTACTCCTGCGGTTAAATATAAGAAGAAACAGCCAAGTATAAGGACAGGGCCGCTGACGAACATTGTTATGACTTTTATCCGCCGGGGTAATATATTGTGATTTCATATTTGACGCAATTCTAGTTAACTCGCATCCAAGGTTCGGGGACCGCTTCAATTTTTAGTCAAGCTATCTTTGATTGAGATATTAGCGTTCACCCACGCGGGATCGTTTTTATTTCGTTTTTTAATTTGTCAAGTTTGTTTGTCAATTCGTTTAAAGCCGCCTAAAAACGATTTAGTTTTTCAACCGCTAAAGCGAAAAAATCCTCCGACGTTTTCGCGGATCCGCGCGTGGACGCTGGTTTAAGTCGCGAGATCGATTCCCATAAGAGATCCGATGGATTGAGGCTTGGATGGATGTCTTTGTGAAATCAAAATTGGAATGATTTTCGGCCGCTCCCTCGAAGAGGTTCGAGCCGCTTTTAAATGGCTTGACGGCGTGGAAACGGGGATTGATTTTTCGAAAACGCGGGGCCTTGGGTTAAGGAGCAATCCGTCCTTTCTTTTTTTTAGGCCTGTCTTTTTTTAGGGTTTTTCATTCGAAACATTCGAAACGGCCGGTCCAGCGAACGCTTAAAGGGAGCGGCGCCGGAGCGAAATGAAAAAGGCGCGTCCAGCGTCCGGAGGCGCGCCTGGTTCTAGGGATCTTCCATATCGTTTTCAGGCGGGCGCCCTTCCCTAAAAGCCCGCGGGGCCCGGGCTTAAAGCCCGGGCCCCGCGGGGGTCGTCTGAGGGTTTGGAAAGGGTGGCGGCCCTACGAGCGGCTCTCCTGGGCCCGGCTCTTGGGTATGCGCATCATGTACTTGTGGAGGCCCGTGCCGGCGGGAATCAGCCGCCCCATGATGACGTTGGCCTTGAGGTCGTTTAGGTAGTCCACCTTTCCGGCCACCGCGGCCTCGGTGAGGACCTTGGTGGTCTCCTGGAAGGACGCGGCCGAGATGAAGCTCTCGGTGGAAAGCGAGGCCTTGGTGATGCCCTGGAGCTGGGGGGTGCCCGTCGCGGGCTCGAGCCCCGCCTCCACGGCCTCGAGGTTGATGCGGTTGAACTTCTGCTTGTCCACGGACTCCCCCACCAGAAGGCCCGTGCCTCCGGCGTGGGTGACCTTCACCTTCCGAAGCATCTGCCTGACGATCACCTCTATGTGCTTGTCGTTTATGTGCACGCCCTCGCCCCGGTAGATCTTCTGGACCTCGTCCACGATGTACTTGGCGAGTTCGATGGGACCGCGGATGGACAAAATGTCCTGGGGGTTGGCGGTGCCGTCGATGAGCTTGTCGCCCGAGTGCACGTAGTCGTTCTCGTCCACTATTATGTGCTTGCTCTTGGGGATGTCGTAGTCCTTCTCCTCGCCGCTTTCGGGGCGCACCGAAATGCGCCTCTTACCCTTGGAGAGGGTGGGGCTGATGTAGACGTAGCCGTCTATTTCGGAGATCACCGCCACCTCCTTGGGGGTGCGCACCTCGAAGAGCTCGGAGACCCGGGGCAGACCGCCGGTTATGTCCTTGGTCTTGATGGTCTCCTTGGAGATCTTGGCCAAAGACTGACCGGCGAAGACCGGGGCGTTGTCCTCCACCAGGAGGTTGGCGTTGAGCGGGAGCTGGTAGCCCTCCTCGGAGACCTTGGAGGACTTGAAGGGGACGCCTTGGTGGTCGGTTACGAGGATCCGCGGGCGGATGTTGTCGGAGCCCTTGTACTCGATCACCACCTTCTCGGATTTGGAGGTCTGGGCGTCCTCTTTGGTGATCATGGTCTGGCCGTCCCGGAGATCCTGGTACTTCGCGAAGCCGGTGAAATCGGAGAGGATGTGCTTCGCGAACTGGTCCCAGACCACGCAGACGGCTCCGGCCTTGACGAAGAGGTCGTAGTCTTTGGAAAGGCGCTCGCGGTCCTCGGGAAGGGACAAGTTGTACTCGTCTAGGCGGATCTTCGAGCGGTCGATTCGCTCCAGGACCTCGTTCCAGACCTCCCGCACCGGGGCGATCTCCGGCATCTCCAAGGCGGCGGTGGACACCGCCCCGCTGGCCTCCAAGAGGTCGTGGGCCGAGAGCGCCGCCGCGGTCTCCAAAAAGAGGGCGTTCAAGTCCTGGGTCAAGAGCTCCCTTTCGGCCTTGGCGGTCTGGCCCGGTTTTCCGAATTTGGCGAGGGTCTCCTTGAGCTTCATGGCGAGATCGCTCAAGCTCGAAAGCGTGAGCTCCCCGGAGCTTCGGGAGGGGGCGGCCCCCAGGTACCGGAATTTCAGCCGGGCCGCGTGGGTGAGGACGTAGTTGTCCCTGGGTTTACCGGAGTCGTCCACCACGCTCATCTCGCCCTTGCGGCTCATGACCACGAGCTCGTTGTTGATGGAGCGGATGAGGCGCACGTCGTCGGAGAAGAGCACCCTCCCCTCCTTGGAGGCGGCGATGGAGCTGGTGGTCTGCTTCTGGGAGGCCGTGCCGCCGATGTGGAAGGTCCGCATGGTGAGCTGGGTGCCGGGTTCGCCGATGGACTGGGCGGCGATGATGCCCACGGCCTCGCCTATCTCGATTATCTTCCCGTGGGCCAAATCCCGGCCGTAGCATTTGGCGCAGATGCCCTTCTTGGACTCGCAGGTCAGAACCGATCGGATCTTGATCCTCTTGACGCCGGAGTTCTCGATCCTTTTCACCGCCTCCTCGTCTATCTCTTCGCCCTTTTTCACCAGGGGCTCGTCCGCGGAGCCGTCGCGGATGTCCTCGAAGGCCACCCGGCCCAGGACCCGCTCGGAGAGGCTCTGCAAGAGGAGGGGCCCGTCGTGGAGGGCCTCCACCTCGATGTAGCCGTCCGCGGTGCCGCAGTCCTCTTCCAAAATGATGCTGTCCTGGGCCACGTCCACCAGGCGCCGGGTGAGGTAGCCCGAATTCGAGGTCTTAAGGGCGGTGTCGATCAAGCCCTTCCTGGCTCCGTGGGTGGAGACGAAGTACTGCAGAACCGAAAGCCCCTCCCGAAAGCTCGAAGTGATGGGCTGGTCGATGATCTCCCCGGTGGGCTTGCTCATAAGGCCCCGCATGCCGGAGAGCTGCCGCATCTGGTCTCTGGACCCCCTCGAACCGCTGTCCGCCATCATGTAGATGGGGTTGAAGCCCGCCTGGGCGCCCGCCGGATCGCCTGGAGCGTCCACCGCGTCCAGCTTTTTGGCCCGCATCTGCTCCATCATGGCGTTGGTCAAGGTCTCCTTGGCCTTCTCCCAGATGTCGATTATCTTGTTGTTGCGCTCGGAGAGGGTGATGGCCCCGCTCTTGAGCTCGTTTTCCGCCTTGGCCACCGACTCCTCGGCCGCGGCCAGGATGTGGGGCTTGGTGTCGGGGATGATCATGTTCGCGATGCAGATGGAGATCCCGGCCTGGGTGGCGTAGCGGTAGCCCAGATCCTTGATCCGATCGGAGAGCAGAACCGTCTCCTTGGTCCCGCAGCGGCTGAAGGTGACGGCCACGATGCGCTTCAAAGCCGACTTCTTCATGAGCATGTTCACCTCCTCGAAGGGAATGGCCCGGGGGATGATCTCGTAGAGGAGGACCCGGCCCACGGTGGTTTGGTGGATCGTCCCGTTTATCCGGCAGCGGATCTTGGCCTGGAGCTCCACCGCCCCGGCGTCGTAGGCCATGCGCACCTCGTCTAAGCCCGAAAAGGTCATGCCCTCGCCGAAGGCCCCGGGCTTTTCCATGGTCATGTAGTAGAGCCCCAAAACGATATCCTGGGTGGGCACGATGACCGGCTCCCCGTTGGCCGGGGAGAGGATGTTGTTGGTGCTCATCATGAGGCAGCGGGCCTCGGTCTGGCTCTCGTTGGAGAGCGGCACGTGCACGGCCATCTGGTCGCCGTCGAAGTCGGCGTTGAAGGCCGTGCAGACCAGGGGGTGCAGCTGGATGGCCTTGCCCTCGATCAAGATGGGCTCGAAGGCCTGGATGCCCAGGCGGTGCAGGGTGGGGGCGCGGTTCAGGAGCACCGGGTACTCCTCCACCACCTGCGCCAGGGTGTCCCAGACCTCGGCCGTCTCCTTTTCCACCAGCTTCTTGGAGGCCTTGATGGTGGGGGTGATCTTCTTCCGCTCGAGCTCGTGGTAGATGAAGGGCTTGAAGAGCTCCAGGGCCATCTTCTTGGGCAGCCCGCACTGGTGGAGCCGCAGATCGGGTCCCACCACGATGACCGAGCGGCCCGAGTAGTCCACCCTTTTTCCCAAAAGGTTCTGCCGGAAGCGTCCGGCCTTCCCTTTGAGCATGTCGGAGAGGGATTTCAAGGCCCTCTTGTTGGCTCCGGTGATGGTCTTGCCTCTCCGGCCGTTGTCGAAGAGCACGTCCACGGCCTCCTGGAGCATGCGCTTCTCGTTTTTCACGATGATGTCCGGGGCGCCCAGATCCAAGAGCCTTTTAAGGCGGTTGTTGCGGTTGATCACCCGGCGGTAGAGGTCGTTCAAGTCCGAGGTCGCGAAGCGGCCGCCGTCCAGGGGGACCAGGGGCCTCAAATCCGGCGGCAGGACCGGAATGACGTCCATGATCATCCAGGAGGGGTCGTTGCCGCTGTCCCGGAAGGCCTGGACGATGCGCAGCCTTTTCGTGATCTTCTTTTTCTTGGCGTCCGAGCTGGTCGAGCGCAGCTCGTCGCGCAGGGAGACGAAGAGCTCTTCGATGTCGATGCTCTTTATCATCTTCTGCACCGCCTCGGCGCCGATCCCCACCTCGAAGGAGTAGCCGTGCTTCTCCCTATTCTGCCTCAACTGCTCGTCGGTCATAAGCTGACCCGCCTTGATCTCGGGGATCTCGGAGGACATGACTATGTTGGAGTCGAAGTAGAGGACCTTCTCCATGTCTTTTAGGGAAATGTCCAAAAGGTTTCCGATCTTGGAGGGCAGCGATTTCAGAAACCAGATGTGGGCGACGGGCGAGGCCAGCTCGATGTGGCCCATGCGCTCCCGGCGCACCTTGGACTGGATCACCTCGACGCCGCACTTCTCGCAGACCACCCCCCGGTGCTTCATGCGCTTGTATTTGCCGCAGTTGCACTCGTAGTCCTTGGTGGGCCCGAAGATCTTGGCGCAGAAGAGGCCGTCCTTCTCCGGCTTGAAGGTCCGGTAGTTGATGGTCTCGGGCTTTTTGACCTCGCCCCGGCTCCATTCCCTGATCTTGTCGGGGGAGGCCAGGGAGATGCGCACCCGGGTAAACGAGATGGGGTCCTTGGGCTTCTGAAAATAGCTGTTCACGTCTTCCATGATGATCTCCGATCTTGATGAAGCGGAAAGCGGCGCCTTTTTTTAAAAAAGCGTCCGAAAAAACCGGGGCGGAAAGGCTCCCCGCGGGGCGCCCCCGAAGGGGGCGCCCCGCGAAAAAGGCCGGGGGGGAAACGCCCTGGGGCCCCAAAGGCCCCATGGACTCAGCCGAGGGACTCGGCCGCCCCCTCCTCCGGGGCCGGGGCGGCCGGGGCGGGGGGCGCCGGAGCCGAAGGGGCCGAAGGGGCCGGAAGGGCCTCCGGCGAGGGATCCCCCGCGTAGCCGTCCTCGATCAGCTCCACGTCCAATCCCAAGGACTGGAGCTCCTTCACCAAGACGTTGAAGGACTCGGGAAGTCCGGCCTCGAGCGAGTTGTCGCCCTTCACGATCTTCTCGTACATCCTGGTGCGCCCGGTGACGTCGTCGGACTTCACCGTCAGGAACTCCTGGAGGGAGTAGGCGGCGCCGTAGGCCTCCATGGCCCAGACCTCCATCTCCCCCAGCCTCTGGCCGCCGAACTGGGCCTTGCCGCCCAGGGGCTGCTGGGTCACCAGCGAGTAGGGGCCGATGGAGCGGGCGTGGATCTTGTCGTCCACCAGGTGGTGGAGCTTCAGCATGTACATGACCCCCACCGTCACCTCGTTTTCGAAGGGCTCGCCGGTGCGGCCGTCCCTGAGCCTGGTCTGCCCGGTGACGGGGATCCCCGCCTCGGCCAGATAGGCGCGGATCTCCTTTTCGTCCGCCCCGTCGAAGACCGGGGTCGCGACGTGGAGGCCCGCCCGGGACCGGGAGGCGATCTTCAAGACGTCCTCGTCGGAAAGATCCTGGCAGAAGCGGCCGTAGTCCCTATCCCCCAGGACCGCTTTCAGCTTGGCCTTGAGGCCCTGGACGTTCAAGGCGTCCGCGAGCTTGCCTATCTCCTCGCCTAAAACCTTGCTGGCCCAGCCCAGGTGGGTTTCCAAGATCTGCCCCACGTTCATCCTGGAGGGCACCCCCAGGGGGTTCACCACCAGATCCACCGGGGTGCCGTCCGCGAAGAAGGGCATATCCTCCTCGGGGAGGACCCGGGAGACCACGCCCTTGTTTCCGTGGCGGCCGCACATCTTGTCCCCCACCGAGAGCTTGCGCTTGGTCGCGACGTAGACTTTGACCGTTTTGATGACCCCGGGGGGGAGCTCGTCGCCCTTTTGCAGCTTCTGCTTCTTGTTTTCGAAGATCTCGTTTAGGATCTCTATCTGCTCGGTGTAGCGGTTCAAAATGTTCCGCACCTCGTTTTGCACCGCCGAGCTCTTATCCTCGTTGAAGGCGACGTTGAACCAGACCCGGGGGTGGAGACCCCGCACCATCTCCAAGGTGACCTCGTCTTTCTTCTTGTAGGAGAGGCCGCTTTTGTCGTCGTTGAGGGGGTTGACCAGGGTCTTTCCGACGATCAAATCGGCGAGGCGCCCCTGGATGTTCTTGGTGATGACGTGGATCTCGTCTTTTTTGTCCTTGTCCAGGCGCGTGAGCTCGGAGTTTTCGATCTCGATGGAGCGGGAGCACTTCTCGGTCCCCTTGCGATAGAAGACCTGGGCGTCGATGACTATGCCTTCGGAGCCGGGGGGGAGCCTATAGCTCGTGTCCTTCGATTCGTTGGCCTTGTCCCCGAAGATGGCCCGCAAAAGCTTCTCCTCGGGGGAGAGCATGGTCTCGCCCTTGGGGGTCACCCGGCCCACTAAAATGTCGTCGTGCTTCACGAAGGCCCCGATGCGCACAATCCCGGAGGCGTCCAGCTGGGCGAGGGACTCGTCTCCCAGGTTGGGGATGTCCCGGGTGATCTCCTCGGCGCCCAGCTTGGTGTCGCGGGCCATGACCTCGTGGACGTCTATGTGCACCGAGGTGAAGACGTCCTCTCTGACCAGCCGTTCGGAGACCAAAATGGAGTCCTCGAAATTGTAGCCGCCCCAGGTCATGAAGGCGACCATGACGTTCCTCCCCAAAGCGAGCTCGCCCAAATCCGTGGACGGGCCGTCGGCCAGGACCTGCCCCTTCTTGACCACGTCGCCGGTCCGCACGATGGGCCGCTGGTTGAAGCAGGTGGAGTGGTTGGAGCGCCGGAACTTATTGAGCTTGTGGATCTGCACCCACTTGCCCTCGGCCTCCGGCGCGGTGTAGCGCATGACTATGCGGGAGGCGTCGGCGTCCTCCACCACCCCGTCGTAGCTGGCCAGAACCGTCACGCCGGAGTCGCAGGCCACGGCCTTCTCGATGCCGGTCCCCACCAAAGGGGCGTCGGCGCGCAGCAGCGGCACGGCCTGCCTTTGCATGTTGGAGCCCATCAGAGCGCGGTTCGCGTCGTCGTGCTCCAAAAAGGGGATGAGGGCGGAGGCCACGGAAACCAGCTGGTTGGGGGAGACGTCCATGTAGCGGATGTCGGTGCTCTTTTTGATGACGTAGTTCCCGTCCTCGTGGCAGGTCACCATCTCGTCTTGGAACTTCCCGTCCGGCGTCAAGGGGACGTTGGCCTGGGCCACGGCCTGGCGGGCCTCCTCGATGGCGGTGAGGTACCTGACCTCGGAGAGGGGCGTCCCGTCCTCCACCAGGCGGTAGGGGGTCTCGATGAAGCCGTGCTCGTTTACCCGGGCGTAGGTGGCCAGAGAGACGATGAGCCCGATGTTGGGACCCTCCGGGGTCTCGATGGGGCAGATGCGGCCGTAGTGGGTGGGGTGCACGTCCCGCACCTCGTAGCCCGCCCGCTCCCGGGTGAGCCCCCCGGGGCCCAGAGCCGAGAGCCTCCGCTTGTGGGTGATTTCGGAGAGGGGGTTGTTCTGGTCCATGAACTGGCTCAGCTGACTGGTGCCGAAAAACTCCTTCACCACCGCCGAGACGGGTTTGGAGTTGATGAGGTCGTGGGGATCGAGCTCGGTCACGTCGTTGGAGACCGTCATGCGCTCCCGGATGGCCTTGTCCATGCGCACGAGGCCGATGCGGTACTGGTTTTCCAAAAGCTCGCCCACGGCCCGCACCCGGCGGTTTCCCAAGTGGTCGATGTCGTCCACCGGGGCCTCGGAGTCCTTCACCCGCAGAAGCTCCTTGACCGAGGCCAGGATATCCTGGCGGGTGAGGACGTTCAAAGTCTCGGGGATGGGGCCGTCCAAAAACTTCCCGTCCTTGAAGAGCCTCTCGTTTAGCTTGATGCGCCCCACGGCGGAGAGGTCGTAGTGCTCCTGGTTGAAGAAGAGGTTGTTGAAGTAGAGGCGCATCTGCTCGGGGTTAGGCGGCGAGCTGGGCTTGTTTTTCCGGAAAATTTCCGAGATGGCCTCGTCCTGGCTCACCGCGGTGTCCAGCTCCAAGGTGTCCCGCAGGGCCGACGAGATCCGCAACTCCTTCGTCACGTTGTGGGTGCCGATGAAGAGGAAGGGCACGCGCCTTATCCCCCGGACCTTGATTTTGTCCAGGATCTCGGGGGTGAGCTTCTGATTGAGCTCCAAAATCACCTCGCCCGTGTCGGGGTCGTAGACGTCGTCGGCCGCGTAGCGCTCGAAGTACTCCTCCTCTTTCACCGGCAGGGTGGTTATCCCCGCCTGGCGCAGCCGGCGGACGTGCACCGGGATGAAGTGGGTGTAGCGGGGGTCCTTCCGGACCAGGATCTCGGCGGGGGCGCCCTTCTCCCGGGGGGCGCCGGCGGCGCCCTTCCAGGCGGGGTTTTTCACGTCCTCCAAAAACTCCGCCCCCAGGAAGTGGTCCGGGGTGGGGAGCGTGCGGAAGGCGCGGCCCTCCTCGTCCCAGCTCAAGACGTCCTTGGGGTAGAAGTAGTCCAAAAGCTCCTTCGCGTTGTAGCCCAGGGCCTTTAAAAGCAGGGTCACCGGAAACTTCCGGTGCCTGTCGATCCGCGCGATGATCAGATCCTTGGGGTCGAACTCCAGATCCAGCCAGGAGCCCCGGGCGGGGATGATGCGGGCGGAGTAGAGGACCTTGCCGCTGGAGTGGGTCTTCCCCTTGTCGTGGTCGAAGAAGATCCCGGGCGAGCGGTGCAGCTGGGAGACTATCACCCGCTCGGAGCCGTTCACGATGAAGGTCCCTTTTTCGGTCATGAGGGGGATGTTGCCGAAATAGATCCAGCTCTCCTTGGCCTCCTTGGGCTTCTGGCGGGATCTTCCGGCTCCGCCCTGGCCCCCCAGATCCTTGAGGCTCGCGGAGTAGATCTCGAGGCCCACCAAAATCTTCAAGGGGGCCTCGTAGGTGAAGCCCTTGGCTATGCACTCGTCTATGTCGTACTTCACCTCGTCGAAGGTGTACTGCTTGAAGACCAGCTTCACGTTCTCCTGGTAGTCGGTGATGGGGAAGACGCTGTTGAAGACGGCCTGCAGCCCGTAGGGGCCCCTCTGTTCCGGCGGGGTGTCCTTTTGCAGGAAGCGCTCGTAGGAGTTGCGCTGAATGTCTATGAGGTTCGGCATCTCGGTGACCTTCTCGGTCTTGCCGAAGCTCTTGCGGAGCCTTAAATAGCTGAGGGTGTTGGCTGTCATTTAGCATCCTCCGGGAGAAGAGGGAGGCCCGAAGCCTCCGAAAAACGCCCCGGCGCCGCTCGCGGGGGGGAAAATCCGTTTCCGGCGGCCGGAGGAGAATCCGGCGCCGCCAGAGTCCGGCCGAAAAAAAAAGGCCCGGACCCGGGACGGATCCCCCCCGGGCCTCCGGATCTCCCCAAGGGGAGGGCCGGAGAGCGGCCGTAGGCGGGAAGGATAATTTTTCAGAGGCATTGCGCGGTTTTCTTGGCGGACGGGGAGTCCATTCCAAAGAAGGCGGTTACTGGGGAGACGCCCCGGCCGGTAGACCACCCGTCCGGCGGGGGCTGACATGCTGGATTGCCAGAGACAAAAACCAGAAGAAACGGGGAGGCTGTTTTCCGGCCCCCTCCGGAGCCCGAGGCGCCGGAGGGGGCCGCGACAAACAGGTTGGGGGAATGTTTCCGGAACCGCTCCCGGGGGGCCCGGGAAAGTCGCCGGAAGAGGCGGAAAAGCCAAGGGGGGCTTTCCGCCGGGAAAAAGGCGGAGAGTCCAAAGGGGGGGCTCTCCGGAAACGCCGTTTCACGGCGGAAGCTTATTTCACCGTGAAGGGAACTTCACGGCGGGAAGACCCTCCCGAAGGGGGTTTCCGGCCGTGAAAACATGGGGGGGGATCCGGTTGGGAAAAGTCCGGGGCGGACTACTTCACCTCGACCTTGGCGCCGAAGGACTCCAATTGCTTTTTGTACTTCTCGACGTCCTCTTTGGAGAGGCCCTCTTTGACGGTCTGGGGCGCCCCCTCCACCAGGTCCTTGGCCTCCTTGAGGCCCAGGCCCGGGACTATGGCCCGGATCTCTTTGATGATGTTGATCTTCTGGGGACCCACCTCGCTTAAGACCAGGGTGAACTCCGTCTGCTCGGAGGCGGCGTCCTTGGGCGCCTCGCCTCCGGCCGCCGCCGGCTGGGCGGCCACGGCCACGGGCGCCGCGGCCGAGACTCCGAAGACCTCCTCCAACTCCTTGACGAGCCCGGAGAGCTCGATGACGGAGAGGTTTTTCAAATACTCGATGACATCTTCCTTAGTTACGCTCATAAATCCTCCAAAGGGACGAAGAATCCCTCATGTCAAGCCCCTGGGGCGTGTTTATTCGGTCCGCTCCCCGCCCTTTTGGGACGCGACGGCGTTCAGGGCGAAAAGCAGGGACTGGGGTACGGCCGCGAGCTGCCTCACGAAGGCGGCGGGGACGGCGTTCAAGGTTCCCAGAAGGGAGGCCAGAAGCGCCTCCCGGGAGGGAAGCTGGGCCAGGGTCTTCACGTCCTCGGCCGTTAAGAAGCGCTCTCCCAGGATGCCGCACTTGATCACGAACTTCTCCTGCTCCTTGGCGGAGTCCGTGAGGGCCTTGGCCAGGGAGACGGGATCGTTTTCAGTGTGGGCGACCGCGTTGTTGCCGGTGAGATAGGGCTTGACCCCCTCCCGCCCCGTGGAATCGCAGGCGAGGCGGGAAAGGGTGTTCTTCGCCACCCGGAAACTTCCCCCGGCGTTTTTAATCCTCCGCCGGATCTGGGTTAAAGTCGGCATGGAAAGGCCCTTGAAATCGGTGATGAAAACCGCCGCGGCTTTGGCGAAAGACGCGCTCAGCTCGGCCAGGACGGTTTTTTTGGTGTTCTTGTCCATCCGTTTTTTGGTTTTCTCCTTTCTTAAAATGCGGGGAGGACGAGGGTCCCCCCCTTTTCGGACTTCAAGCCAGCGGAAAGCTCCGCGGCCTCGACCGGCCTCGGGCGGCTTCCCGCCCCGCTTAGGCCCGCGCCACCGGTTTTCTCAGGCCCGAAAATCGTGGAAATCTACTCTCTCTTTGAAACGAACTTGGATGAAGGGTCCGCCGGGGAAAGGCCCCGGGGGGTTGGGCGCGCCCCCGGGCCCGTGGCCCGGGGCTTTCCCGGCTAGACCAGGTAGCTCTTTAGATCCTTTAAAAGGAGGGGGTCCACCTTGATCCCCGGGCCCATGGTGCTGGAGAGGACCAGGCCCTTGACGTAGGCCCCCTTGGAGGTGGCGGGCTTGGCCCGCTGGATGGAGTCCATGAAGGCGGCGATGTTCAAGAGGATCTTCTCCTTCGCGAAGGAGACCTTGCCCATGGGGCAGTGCACGATGCCGTTCTTCTCCACCCGAAACTCGATCTTTCCGGCTTTCAGCTCTTTGACCGCCGTGGCCACGTCGAAGGTGACGGTGCCCAGCTTGGCGTTGGGCATGAGGCCCCGGGGGCCCAGGATCTTTCCCAGCTTCCCCACCAGGCCCATGATGTCCGGGGTGGCGATGGCCTTGTCGAAGTCCAAAAAGCCCCCCTGGACCTTCTCCACCAAATCCTCGGCTCCGGCCACGTCGGCTCCGGCCTCCCGGGCCTCCCTCTCCTTTTCGCCCTTGGCGAAGACCGCCACGCGCACGGTCTTGCCCGTGCCGCTGGGAAGCCCCACGGTGCCCCGCACCATCTGGTCCGCGTGCCTGGGGTCCACCCCGAGGCGCACGGCTATCTCCACCGTCTCGTCGAAGGAGGCGTAGGCCGCCTCCTTTAAGAGCTGGACCGCCTCCTCGAAGGAGTAGCGCTTTTGGCGGTCCACCTTGGCCAGGGCCGCTTTGTGTTTCTTGCTTACCGGCATAATCCTCCCCGGGTAGGGTGTTCAGGCTCCCCGTAACGCCTTTTTAAACGGGACGCGGACGCAAAAAGCCCTTTTCCAAGGGATGTTTCGGTCCGGCTGCGATGAATGAACTTTATTTTTAGACGGGCGGCCCCGTAAATCCCGCGAGCGGCGTCCTCCCGCCGAAAAAGGGAAGGGCCCCCCCTACTCCTTGGCCACCTGGAGCCCCATGCTCCTGGCGGTTCCGGCGATGATTCTTTTCGCCTCCTCCAAGCTGTTGGCCGAAAGGTCGTCGAACTTCAGCTTGGCTATCTCCTCCAACTGGGCCTCGGTCACCTGCCCGATGGACTTGCGCCCCGGGGCGTTGGAGCCCTTGGCCGCCTTCACGGCCTGCTTTAAAAGAAAGGAGGCGGGAGGGGTCTTGGTGATGAAGGTGAAGGTCTTGTCCGAGTAGACCGTGATGACCACGGGTATGATGAGGCCCTCCTGCTTCTGGGTGCGGGCGTTGTAGGCCTTGGTGAACTCTATGGGGCTGAGGCCGTGCTGGCCCAGGGCCGGACCCACGGGAGGCCCCGGCACGGCTCCGCCGGCCGGCAGCTGCAGTTTCACCTGGGCCACGACTTTTTTCGCCATCTTCTCAATTCTCCTGGAGCGGAAAAAACGATATCCCGCCTGTAAAGCGTGATCTACGAATTAAAACATCTTTTTAATTTTTTGTCAACGGTTTTTTCAGAAAGGCCGGGCGGAGTTATTTTGAGGCGTTTTTCGCCTCCTCCGCCGCTAAAAAAGCTCTCCGGAGCTTCGCCGGAGGCCCGCGGGCGCCCCCCCGGGGGTCCGCTGTTTTCCGCCGGTCCCGATTTTTTTTCGGGGCTTCAAGAAAATTTAGGGTTTTTAGCGCTTCCACCCCGCCCGGAAGGATCCCGAGCCGGAGCCTTCCGGAGGCGCGGGCGAAAATCCGGCGACGGAAGGAAGGGAGGCGGGCGAAAGGGGTTGAAAGCGCTTCCGGCGGGATTTCGGGGGCGTTTAGGGAGGGGCGCCGCGGGGGGCCCGAGAGGGGCCGGGGGAGGCGCGGAAAGGAAAAAAAAGGCGCCTGAAAAAGCGTCCGGGACCGAAGCTTTCGGGGGGGGCGGGCCTCAGCTCAGCTTGTCCACCTGCACGAAATCCAGCTCCACCGGCGTGGGCCGCCCGAAGATGCTTATCAGGACCTTGAGCTTGCCCTTGTCCTCGTGCACCTCCTCCACCACCCCGGTGAAGCTGTTGAAGGGGCCCTCCACGACCTTTATCTCGTCGCCCTCCTCGAAGTTGAACTTGGGCTTGGGTTTCTTGGCCCCCTCCTCCATCTGGACCAGGACCCGGGAGGCCTCCTCGTCGGATATGGGCATGGGGTTGTTCTTGTCGCCCAGGAAACCCGACACCTTGGGGGTCTCCTTCACGGCGTGCCAGGTGACGTCGTTCAATTCCATGCGCACCAGGATGTAGCCGGGGAAGAGCTTGCGGGAGGCCGTGCGCCTGGTCCCGCTTTTACCCATCTCCATGACGTTCTCCATGGGGAGCACCACGTCGGTTATCTGCTCCTGCAGACCCATCTTCTGCACCCTCTCCTCCAAGGCCAGCTTGACCTTGTTCTCGAAGGCGGTGAAGGTGTGCACCACGTACCATTGTAAGGCCATTTATCCTCCCAAAAGGCCCCCGGGGCCCAAAATCCCCTCCTCCTACCTGCCCTGGCCGGTCACCAGACCCAGAAGGAGGGTGAAGATCGCGTCCACGATTCCCAAATACAGAGCCGACACGCCCACGAGGACCAAAAGCACCCCGGTGGACTTGACCGTCTCCTGGCGGGTGGGCCAGGTGACCCAGTGGAGCTCCCGGCGGCAGTCCTTGAAAAAGGCCAAAAGCCGGGAAATCCGCCCGGGGGCCCGGGACTCCGTCTGGGCCTCGATCTTCTTGAGCTTCGGTTTGGGGGGCGCCGCCGGGACGCCCTGGGCCTCCAGCTTCCTGGCCTCTTTCTTCTCGGAGCTGCTTTTCTTGTGTCTGGTCATTTGTACCTCGCGATCCCTCCGGGGTCCCCCCGGGCTTATCCGCCTCGAACGGCCGGCGGGCCCGAAGCCGGGCGCCGACAAGAGCCCGAAGAGCGGAAAAGCCGCTCCGGAAGACTCCCGGCGCCCCAAAACCGCGGCCGGACCCAAACCGGACCCGGCCGCGGGCGGCCGGGTCCGGAAGGGGGGCCGGACGCCCGCGGCCGGAAATATAAAAGGGGGGGGCTTGTGGCAGGCCAGGAGGGACTCGAACCCCCAGCCCTCGGTTTTGGAGACCGATGCTCTACCGATTGAGCTACTGACCTAAAAACCTCGAAAAAGGCGGCGGGCGGAAGGCCGCGGGGCCCCGGCGCCCGTAAGGAAGGCCGGGGGCTACTTGGTCTCCCGGTGCACCGTGTGCTTCTTGTCGAAGGGGCAGTATTTCTTCAGCTCCAGGCGGCCCGGAGTCCGCCTTTTGTTTTTGGTGGTGGAGTAGTTCTTGTTCTTGCATTCCGTGCACTGGAGATGGATTATTTCGCGGGGCATGGGGCACCTTTGTTAAAGCGTCGGCGTCTGGGGCTCCCCTCCGGGGGCCGGATCGTGAAAGAGAGGCAACTTACGATTATAGCACGTTCCGGGCGAGAGGCAAGAGCGACAGAAAGAATAAATTACATTAAATTAGGCTGAATTATAATTCTTATTCTAAAACAAACCGTCTTTGACGACATTACATCCGAAATAAAGCCGCCTTCCCCTTCCGGACGAAAAAAACTGGCTTATAGCCGCGCGTGAAGCAGTTCGGGAAAGAAGGACTCTATCTTTGGCGTTTTTTCCTGGCGGGAGGAGAACGGGGCGGAAAAGGAAAGAGGCCCGCGGCCGAAGCCCCGAGCCGAACTTGAAGCGGTAAAATTAAACGGCCCCCGTGAGCCGTCCGCGAAAGATGAAAAAAGGCTGTTTTTCCCCGCCGCGCCGCCGGAAACGGGGCCGCGGGCGCTTAGAGGCTTTCGGCCGCCCGCGGGACGCGTCCGGCCGCTTTTCCCCGCCTTGGGAAGAGAACCGGACTTTAAGGAAGGGCCTCCCTCCCGCGAAGGGTTCGAGGGCCGGGAAGACCCGAATTTTCCCATAGGGCCGTTATAAGGCGGAGAGGGTTTTCCTGTCAAGCGGTTTTTCGGGCGGCCGCGAACGTTTGGCGCCTCCCCCCCAGGCGGACGGGGGCCGGAGGCTTACGGGCGTCTCCGAGGCGAAACGGACGAACGCCTTTTTCGCCGAAAACGCCCCTCGTCGGGCCGGGTGGGGATGGGTTACCTCGCGGGGGAGGCGGTCTCCGGCGCCGACCTCCCGCCCGCGCCGCCCGCCACCTTTTACTAAAAGCCCCGATATAGGCGGGCGCGGAAGAGCCCGCCTCGAAGGGCGTCCATCCGACGGGCGTTAATTTCCGTTTTACCGTATTTCAAAAATATGGTAAACAACCTCGAAAATTCGCTATTTGTTTACCAAAGATCCCGTTTGTCGAATTTATTCTCGCGGACAAGCTTGATGCGACTGCAAAAAGTCTGGCTATAAAAATTGATTAGAGACAACATACAAAATATAGGATAAAAGGTCACTAGCGTCCTAAATACGGGAATAACTTGTCAGGGCCTCAACTAAATACCTCATATAATCGGGCTTTCAGACATCCTAAGCCAAAAACGCTCTAAAACACCCTTTTTAAAAATTCTACGTGATTTATCTTGCCACCTGCTATTTATTGACAAGTAGTGAACTTGTTATCTATATATTGCTATAGAGCGGACTACGAAAATTTATTTAGGACGCTAGTGATAAAAGGTAATGTTCTACAACATATAATAAAGTATATTGTTTCAAAATCTTAAAACAGCTTAGACTTTTTGGTCGGGATAGGGGACACCCTCACGGATGCCCCCTCCCACGGATCCCAGCGAGCGCAACTAACGCACTGGGCTCTTCTTTGAATATTTGGCGTAAAACCTCTCTTCAGGAT